>NZ_JBSGHN010000001.1:0-660026 GCF_053604425.1 Microbispora sp. NPDC004025
GGCCCCCTAGAGATGATGGGGTTGATAGGCCGGAAGTGGAAGCGCAGTAATGTGTGGAGCTGACCGGTACTAATAGGCCGAGGACTTGACCATGAAACCCGCCCTGCTTGGTGCGGGGTGTGGTGCTCGCGTTCACTATGTGATCTCAGAGACAGCAACCAGTTGTGGTTGTGTGTTTCATGGGGTTACGGCGGTCATAGCGGCAGGGAAACACCCGGTTACTTTCCGAACCCGGAAGTTAAGCCTGCCAGCGCCGATGGTACTGCACCGGGGACGGTGTGGGAGAGTAGGACACCGCCGGACAATCTTTGAAAAAGGGGTCACCCCGCATGGGGTGGCCCCTTTTTTGTTTTCATGCTCCGGCTGCCCTGGTGGCAGGCCCCCGCCCCCGGACGTCGCAGCAGGCGAGCACTGCTGCCCGGGCGGCTGCAGCGACGGCGAAGGGCAGGACCCCAACGGTGAGTCGTGAATCGTCGCCGGCTGAGGTGACCATGGAGCAAATGATCCGCGTCCCCGCAGGGAGGATTCTCCTCCGGGATGAGGGGACGCGGACGAGCTGGGTGGGCGTGGTCGGGGATTTCCTTTTGGCGCCCTTTCCGGTGACCCGGGAGCTGTATCGATCCGTCACCGGTGAGGCCGCGGTGGACGCGGCGGGACCGCATACGCCGATCACCGAGGTCTCCTGGATCGACGCCGTCCGGTTCTGCAATCGCCTCTCAGAAGTCATGGGGCTGACGCCCTGCTATGCCATCGGAGACGACCCCAACGCGCAGGACGTGGTCTGCGACTGGGACGCGGACGGATACCGCCTGCCGTCCGAGGCGGAGTGGGAGTACGCCTGCCGGGCCGGCACGACCGGGGTTCGGTACGGAGAGCTCGACGAGATCGCCTGGTACAGGGAGAACTCCGCCGGGCGAGTGCACGACGTCGGGACCAGGAAGCCGAACGCGTGGGGCCTGTACGACATGATCGGCAACGTGTGGGAATGGTGCTGGGACGTCTACGACGCGAGTGTCTACGGGCCCTACCGGGTTTTCCGCGGTGGAGGAGCACATGATCTGCCCCGGGCATGCCGGGCCTCGTGCCGCCGCAAGAGCCACCCGACCTTGCGCATCGACGACCTCGGCTTCCGCGTCGCGCGATCCGTCTGAGCCGCGGTTCGTCTGAGCCGCGGTTCGTCTGAGCCGCGGATCGCCCGAGCTGCTGAGCGCCCGAGCCGGCGACCGCGACCAAACGCCGGCGCCCGCGCGATTCAGGCCGGCGTGCGCGGTGGTTCAGACGGTGCGACCGCGGCCTCCAGCAAGGGCTCGATGCGGAAGGGGATCTGGGTCGACAGGGCGATCGTCGTGTCGGTGCGCTGGATGGCGGGGGAGGCGAGGATCCGGGCGATGATCTCCTGAAGATGCGGGGTGCTGCGGGCGACCACGCGGCACAGCAGGTCGGCCTGGCCGCTGGTGCCGTAGACCTCGAGGATCTCCGGGATGCCGTCCAGCCACCGCACGGCCTCGGTCAGCTTGCCCTGAGCGATCTGCAGGGAAGCGAAGGCCAGGATGGGGTAGCCGATCTGCTCCGTCGTGATCGTCGGGCCGAAGTCGCCGATGACGCCGCGGGCGGTCAGCTTGTCCAGCCGCGACTGCACGGTGCCGCGGGCGACGCCGAGCAGGCGGGCCAGTTCGGTGAGCCCGATCCGGGGGTTGGCCCGCATGGTGGTCAGCAGGCGGCTGTCGAGCGCGTCGAGCATGCGCCGAGGGTACGCCCCGACTGAGCGGATCGACCAGTGTGCCCGCCCGAATACACGCTGATTTGAGCATTTCGCACACCTCAACTGGTCACTCTTGCCAGCCAACCGCTTACTTGCTGTCATATCGGAGTATGTTCGAAGAAGCGCAGTATTTCGCTCCGGTGGCGACGAAGGAAGACGGATCCGTCGTCGTCGAGCTGGCCACGAGCCACCCCGGCTTCGCGGACGCCGTCTACCGTCAGCGCCGCAACGCGATCGCGGCGCTGGCGCTGGTGCACAAGCCGGGTGACCCCATCCCGATGGCCGAGTACACCGACGAGGAGCACCATGTGTGGGCACTCGTCACCAAGGAACTGGCGATCAAGCATCAGAAGTACGCGGTGCGGGAGTTCCTCGACGCGGCGGCGCGGCTCGGCCTGCCGGAGGACCGCATCCCGCAGCTGCAGGAGGTCGGCGACCTGCTGGAGCCGCTGACGGGTTTCCGCTATCTGCCCGCGGCCGGGCTGGTCCCGCTCCGCGAGTTCTACGGTGTCCTGGCCGACGGCCTGTTCCACTCCACCCAGTACATCCGGCACCACTCCGTGCCGTTCTACACCCCTGAGCCGGACGTCATCCACGAGGTGATCGGGCACGCCAACACGCTGGCCTCGCCCCGGTTCGCCGCGCTGTACCGAGCCGCCGGCCGGGCGGCGCGCCGGATGGAGACCGACGAGGCGCTGGAGTTCGTGTCCAAGGTGTTCTGGTTCACCCTGGAGTTCGGCGTCATGCGGGAGGACGGCGAACTCAGGGCGTACGGCGCGGGGATTCTCAGCTCGTACGGCGAGATCGAGGAGTTCCGCGGGATGGACATCCGCCCGCTCGACCTCGCCGCGATGGGGACCACCCACTACGACATCACGAAGTATCAGGAGGTCCTCTTCGAGGCGGCCTCGTTCGACCACCTCGAAGACACGGTCGGGACGTTCTGGGACACCTGCGACGACGACTCGATCGCCCGGCTCCTCGCGGGTTCCCCCGCCTGAGCGGGTTCGGCGAGGCGGGTGCCCCGGTCTGGCGCGTACCCCGGTTCGATGCGTCCCTTGCCTATGCGGGCTAGCGCGGGCCGAGGATCAACAGGGCGTCGCCGACTCCCCGCTCGGCGCCGTCGGACGGATGGTTGACCACCTTCTTGCCGAGGACCATGGTGCTCGACCCGCCGCCGTCCAGGTTGACCGCGTCGCGCGCGCCGAGCCAGCGCATGAGCGCGGCCGCCTCGAAGAACGACGCGCCGATCGTGCCGCCGGGCCGGCGGCCGTCGACGACCGCGATGACGAGCTTGCCGTCGCGGGTGACGCCGGCGAGCGTGCGCGGGTGGCGCCGCAGGATCATGTTGGTGTTGGCCATGCCGTCCCGCGACGCGGTGATCGAGGTCCTGCCGTTCCGGACCAGGCCGATCGCGCCGCCGACGATGTTGGTCTCCGGGGTCAGCGGGACGGCCTTGTTCGTCCGCAGGTCGGTGACCCGGGTCGTGACCGTGATGGTCGTGCCCTCGCCCGCGCGCTGCGACAGCCAGTCGGCGGCGGCTCCCACGGCGTGCAGCACGCGGGTGCCGGGTGCCACGGGACCGCCGGACGCGCGGACGGCGGTCACCCTTCCGGAGGCGTCGAGGACCACCTCGATGCCGTCGTCCTGGGGAGTGTCCCGCCCGAGTTCCTCGGTGTACATGACCAGTTCGTCCGGCTTCGGCACCCGGTTGACGCCGGTCACCTCGGCCGTGGTCCCGTCGGCCGCCCGGGCGACCACCGTGGACGACAACTCGGTGACGCGCGCCGTACGGCCCCGCAGGACCAGGCCCACGCGGCCGGCGACGGCCTCGCTGAGCAGCCTGCCGCGGACGACGGAGATGCCGGTGGGGTCGCCGCGGAAGGCGGGCAGCGTGTGGATGTCGAAGAAGCCGCCGTTCACGGCGGCGAGGGCCTTGGCGGCGGACGCCATGGCCGAGACCTTCTCGCGCTTGGCGACGCTCGTGCCCAGCGACGCCTCGTAGGAGCCGCGGAACTTGCGCGGGTCGACGACGATGACCCGCACATCCCAGGGACCGGTGGTGACGAAGCCGTCGTCGCCCTGGAAGTCGACCTTCGCGCTCACCCCGGCCTCCTTGAGCTGCTTGACGACCTCGGCGGCCGCGGCCTTCTGGTCCAGCGGCCAGCTGCCCACCCGCACCATGAAGTAGTCGCCGGCGGGGTGGTCGGCGACGGCGGGCCTGGTGAACTTGACGATGACGGGTTCGAGGCCCGCCGCCTGCACGGCCGTCGCCTGGGCCTGCGCCTTGGCCTCGGACATGAAGTCCTTGCCCGCCATGACGACGCTGACCGTGTATCCGTCCTGCGGCTTGCCGTGCCTGAGGGTGAAGTAGCTGACGCCGGGGGCCAGGCTCTTGGCCGCCGACTTCGGGATCCCGGGCTCACCGAGGGGGAAGCTCGTCGTCGGCAGTCCGGCGACGGGCTCGGCGGTGGCCGGTGCCGAAGAGATGGTCGTCGTCAGGGCCAGCGCGGCGGCCCCGACGATCAGGCGGCGTTTCATGCGATCGCTCCCGCTCGGTGATCCTTGCGGGACTATCGTGGCGACGATTGCGTACGGAGACGACGGAAACGCGCTAAAGCGCATGAAATTCCCAGACGACTTCGGTAATTCTCGCATGTCGAATCGGACATTCATGCACATAAGCGCACTAAGGGGTGTTGGCGTCGATTTCCCGTGCCCGCTGCACGAACTCCTGCGCGGACCGGGCCTCGATGTGGACGAGCAGTCCGTCCCGCCGCCGGGACATGCCCCAGTAGTGCGTGGTGGCCTCGCCCCACCAGATGGTCCATTTGGGGAAACGCGCGGACAGGGCCCGTACCACGACCGTCGGGCTGATTTTGGGTTCGCTCATCGTGGGCACGTTTCGAGGTAAGCACGATTCACCCCGTGAGCGCGAGCATGCGAAAAGTAGTCAGGGGCGATAGACCTTACACCCGGGACGACATACGTACTTTCTGGGTGTCAGCAAGTCCGCGAGGAGCTGCCCAGCGAACGCCTTAACGGGTCAAATCGTCTGCCCCGGTCGTCGAGTACGCCGTGCGGGGAGCTCGCTCAGGTGGTCTCCCGGCGGAAGGTCTCCAGAGCCAGCAGCGCGACGTGCAGCGACAGGCACGACTCGACGTCGTCGAGGTCGGTGTCGAGGACGCGTTCGAGCCGCCGCAGGCGGTCGTAGAAGGCGGGGCGGGACAGATGGGCCTTCTGCGCGGCCACCGCCTTGTTGCGTCCCGCGTCGAGATAGACGCGCAGGATCCTCGTCAGGTCGCCGTGCCGCTGAGCGTCGTGAGCCAGCAGGGCCCCCAGCTCGCGCTCGGCGAAGGTCTGCAACCGGGCGTCGTCGCGCAGTAGGTGCAGCAGGCCGCGCAGCCGCAGGTCGGGCAGCCGGTAGAACGGCCGGCCGTCGGGCTGGCGCACGGCCACCTCCGCCACCTGCTCGGCCTCCAGGAAACTCCGCCGTACGTCCTTGATGGACTCGACGACCGAACCGGCGGCCAGCACGAACGGCGTGGCGAAGTTCGCCCGCAGGCGCTCGGCCAGCGATTCGAGCGCCGTCTCCGCGGCCATGCGGGGCGGCAGCGGCAGCAGCACTCCGACGCGGTTCTGGTCCAGCGCCCCGACGAGTGCGGGCAGCTTGGCCTCGCGGCAGGCGGCGGCGCCGGCCTCGGCGAGCTCGCCCAGCCTGGCCTGCTCGCCCAGCGCGGTGCCGGCGGGCGCGGTCAGCCGGATGACGGCGCTCACGAGCCTGCGGCCGGTGAGCGGGACGCCGACGGCGCGGGCGCGGGCGGCGGCCTCGTCGGGGTCGGCGTACGCGTGGGTGAGGATGCCGGTCAGTATGGTCCCGTGCGCCTGCCGCTCCAGGGACTCCTGGTGCCGCTCCAGCAGGCGGCTGAGCGCGAGCGTCGTCGCCGCGCGCTCGGCCAGCACGATGTCGCGAGGGCTGGGCGGGCCGTCGCAGAGCAGGATGAGCCGCCCCCAGTCCTGGCCGCGGGCGCCGACCATGGTCACCAGCCACCCCGCGGCGGCGTCGTAGGCGGTCCGCTCGGCCGGCATCACCCCACGCGACCTGGTCTCCCAGTTGGCCAGCACGGTTCCGGTGTCGCCGCCGGCGGCGTCGCACGCCAGGACCTGGTGGGCGAGGTTCTCCAGCAGCGCCGGGCGGCCGGAGAACCGGGTGACCTGGTTGAGCACCTCCGCCGGGGACGCGCCCTCGACCGACAGCTCGGTGAACACCTCGTGCAGTTGCTCGGAGGCCCGCAGCTCCTGGAGCTGGATGTCGATGATCCGTGCGTGGACCGACTCGGTGATCTGCACGAAGGGCGTCTCGCGGGCCAGCGTGATCAGGGGCAGCCCGTGCTCCTCCGCGGCCTTCACCACCGCCCTAGGCAGCTCGCGGACGAACCTGCGGCCGAGCTCCACGATCAGGCCCGAGGCGCCGACCGCGGCCAGCTCGCAGATGTAGTCGGCCAGCTTGTCGGGTTCGCTCGGCAGCGCCACACCGGTCGTGAGGACCAGCTCGCCGCCGCGTAACAGGTGGGCGATGTCGTGCACCTCGCCCACGTGGACCCATCGGACCCTGGTGTCGAGCCGGTCGCCGCCCGCCACCACCCGGGGGCTGCCACGCCGGACGGTGTCCAGCGCGAGCACGTCGGCGACCGTGGGGAGCATGCTCAGAGGCTACCTGATCATTATGTAAGGATGACCCCCCAGTAGCTGACACACTGAGAGCCGGCTCTCAGTGCAGGCGCGTGCCGAGACCGTCCAGAAGGGCCGTCAGCCCGAAGTCGAAGCTGAGCCGCCGCGCGATCGCGGGATCGAAGCTCTTGCCCACGTATGTCTGGTAGCGCTCGCGCAGTCGCGGGCGCTCCGACGCCAGCTTCTCCAGCACGGGCGCGATGGCCTGCTGCATCTCCAGGTGGTCGGTGCCGGCCTCGACCGCCGCCCTCGACCAGGCCACCTCGGGCACGGTGGCTCCGAGCGTGAAGGCGACGACCGCGGCCACCGCGTAGTCCCCGTCCATGCCTCCGAACCCCGCCTCGGCGAAGGCGGCCATCAGGTTGTCGGCCGCGGCGAGGGCGTTGGGCCCCAGCGCGGGCAGCGCGCCGATCAGGCTCGCGCTCCACGGATGCTCCAGGATCGCGCCGCGCAGGCCGTACGCGAAGGCGGTGGCCGCCTGCCGCCATCCGGCGTCGTCCGGCACGCTGACCATGCCGTAGACCTCGTCCATGGCGAGTTCGAGCAGCTCGTCCTTGTTCGCCACGTGCCAGTAGAGGCTGGTCGCCCCCGCGCCGAGCCGGGCGCCGAGCTTGCGCATGCTGAGCGCGTCGAGGCCCTCGGCGTCGAGCAGCTCCACGGCCGCGCGGACGATCTGGTCACGACTGAGGCCCTGCTCGCGCGCACCCTTGCGCTCGCGGGTCCAGACCGAGGAGAACGGCTTCGCTGACACGGCCTCACAATATTCGCTCGCACGGTGTTCGATTCAGTCGTACAGTGTCCGACAGTACTCGCACACTGTTCGAGGTGACCTTCATGTCTCATCCCCGACGCTGGTGGATCCTCGGCGTCCTCTGTCTGAGCCTGCTGACCCTGGTGGTGGACAACACCGTCCTCAACCTGGCGATCCCGTCGCTCATGCGCGACCTGGGCGCCACGCCGTCCGACGTGCAGTGGATCATCGACGCGTACGTGCTGGTGTTCGCGGGCCTGCTGCTCACCGCGGGCAGCCTGTCCGACCGGTACGGCAGGCGGCGGATGCTCGTGATCGGCCTGGCGTTCTTCGGCGGGGCCTCGCTGGCGGCCACGCTCGCCACCGAGCCCTGGCAGCTCATCGCCGCCCGCGCGCTGATGGGCGTCGGCGGCTCCTGCGTGATGCCGTCGACCCTGTCGATCCTGATCACGGTGTTCGACGAGAGCGAGCGGCGCAAGGCGATCGCCGCCTGGAGCTCGGTCGCCATGGTCGGCGTCATCGCCGGGCCGACGATCGGCGGGTTCCTGCTCCAGCACTACTACTGGGGGTCGGTCTTCCTGCTCAACGTGCCGATCGCGGTGCTGGCGATCGTCGCGGCCTTCGCGCTCATGCCCGAGACGTACGGCGAGACGCGGCGGGCCGACCCGCTCGGCGTGATCCTGTCCACCGCCGGGATGGGCGGGCTGGTCTGGGCCGTCATCTCGGCGCCCGGCGGGCACTTCAACCCCCTGACCGTGGCGCTCTCGGCGGCCGCGCTGCTGGCGTTCGTGCTGTGGGAGCGCCGCACCGCCCATCCCATGCTGCCGCTCGGCCTGTTCCGCGACCGCTCGTTCAGCGGCGCGTGCTTCTCCATCGTGCTGCTGTCGTTCGGCGCGGGCGCGCTGATGCTGGCCATCACGCAGTATCTGCAGTTCGTCCTCGGCTACGACCCGCTGAAGGCCGGTTTCGCGCTGCTGCCGTACGTGGTGGCCGCCATGGTGTTCAACGGCCTGGGCGCGGCGCTCGGCAAGAAGGTGAGCAACCGGACGCTCATCGTCACCGGCCTGGTCGTCATGGCCGCCGGGTTCGTGCTGCTGTCCACGCTCACCGGCGGGTACGGCACGCTGATCGCCGGCCTGATGGTCATGGGGGTGGGCGGCGGCCTGGCCGGTCCCGCGTCGTACGCCACGCTGATGGGGGCGGTGCCGCCCGAGCGCGCCGGGGTCGGCTCCGCGCTCAACGACACGGTGCAGCAGGTGGGCATGGCGCTCAGTGTGGCCGTCCTCGGCAGCGTGCTCGCCGGCGCGTACACCGCGGCCATGCCGGAGTCGGCGCCGCCGGCGGCGCGCGAGTCGATCGGCGTCGCGGTGAACCTCGGCGACGCCGCCGTGGCCGCCGCCGGACGCGAGGCGTTCGTGTCGGCGATGTCCGTCGGCTCGTGGGTGGGCGCGGGCTGCTCGCTCGCGGCGGCCCTGGTCGCGCTGCTGGTCCTGCGCGGGAAGGCCGCGGGAACGGCTCCCGCGCGGGAGACCGGGGCGCCCACCACTGTGTAAGGGAAGTTCGCGGTATCCCAGACAGGCTGACGGGTGAGCCGGTCACCCGTCAGCCGGGATACTTCAGAGCATGTCGGACCTTCTCGCACGCCATCGCGCGGTCATGCCGAACTGGATGGCCCTGTACTACAACGAGCCCATCGAGATCGTCGGCGGCAAGGGGAACCGCGTCGTCGACGCGAACGGGAAGAGCTATCTCGACTTCTTCGCCGG
The DNA here is from genome assembly GCF_053604425.1 of Microbispora sp. NPDC004025. NCBI lineage: Bacteria > Bacillati > Actinomycetota > Actinomycetes > Streptosporangiales > Streptosporangiaceae > Microbispora > Microbispora sp. NPDC004025. The sequence goes on from NZ_JBSGHN010000001.1 coordinate 9,011, forward strand.
GATCCTCACCAACATGATCGGGTACGACGTGGCCGAGGTGCGGGAGGCCGTCGAGCGCCAGCTCGCCACCGGTGTCGTCCACACCTCGACGCTGTACCTCATCCGCGGCCAGGTCGAGCTGGCCGAGAAGATCGCCCGCCTGTCCGGCATCCCGGACGCCAAGGTCTTCTTCACCAACTCCGGCACCGAGGCCAACGAGACCGCCCTGCTGCTGGCCACCTACGCCCGCGGGTCCGACCAGGTGCTCGCCATGCGGCAGAGCTACCACGGCCGGTCCTTCGGCGCGGTCAGCGTGACCTCCAACCGGTCCTGGAAGAACAACTCGCTGTCGCCGCTCAACGTGCACTTCCTGCACGGCGCCGACAAGCATCTGGCGCAGTTCCGCGGCATGTCGGACGCCGACTACATCGCCGCCTGCGTGGACGACCTGCGTCACGTGCTCGCCACGGCCGTCACCAAGGACGTCGCCGCGCTCATCGCCGAGCCGATCCAGGGCGTCGGCGGGTTCACGATGGCCCCCGACGGGCTGTTCGCGGCGTACAAGGAGGTCCTCGACGAGGAGGGCATCCTGTTCATCTCCGACGAGGTGCAGACCGGCTGGGGCCGTACGGGCTCGGCGTTCTTCGGGATCCAGAACCACGGCGTGACGCCGGACATGATGACCTTCGCCAAGGGGCTCGGCAACGGCTTCGCGGTCGGCGGCGTCGTGGCGCGCGGCGACCTCATGGACGGCCCGCACGCCGCCGGTGTGGCCACGTTCGGCGGCAACCCGATCTCGATGGCGGCGGCCAACGCCACCCTCGACTACGTGCTCGACCACGACCTGCAGGCCAACGCCGCGAGGACCGGCGAGATCATCATCGGCGGGCTGCGCGAGGCGGCGCCCCGGCTGCCCGTCGTCGGCGACGTACGCGGCAAGGGGCTGATGTTCGCCGTCGAACTGGTCGACCCCGCCACCAAGGCGCCCGCTCCGGCGCTCGCCGCCCGCTTCCTGGAGGAGACCAGGAAGCTCGGCCTGCTCGTCGGTAAGGGCGGGTTGTACGGCAACACGCTGCGGATGGCGCCGCCGCTCACCCTCACCGAGGACGAGGCCCGCGAGGGTCTGGGCATCCTCGTCACCGCTCTGGAGGTCGTCAACGATGAAGCGCGTTAACCACTGGATCGACGGCACGCTCGTCGAGGGCGCCGGCCGTACGGCGGAGGTGTTCGACCCCGCCACCGGCGGGGTGAGCGGGCAGGTGTCGCTCGCCTCGGCCGAGGAGGTCGACGCGGCGGTCGAGGCGGCCGCGCGGGCCTTCCCCGCGTGGCGCGACACCTCGCTCACCAAGCGCACCCAGATCCTGTTCCGGTTTCGCGAGCTGCTCGACGCGCACCGCGACGACCTGGCCGCCCTGATCAGCGCCGAGCACGGCAAGGTGCACTCCGACGCGCTCGGCGAGGTGGCCCGCGGACTGGAGGTCGTGGAGTTCGCCTGCGGCATCCCCCATCTGCTCAAGGGCGGCTACTCGGAGAACGTCTCGACCCGGGTCGACTCCTACTCGATCCGCCAGCCGCTCGGCGTGGTGGCGGGCATCACGCCGTTCAACTTCCCGGCGATGGTCCCGATGTGGATGTTCCCCGTGGCCATCGCCTGCGGGAACACCTTCGTGCTCAAGCCCTCCGAGCGCGACCCCTCCGCGTCGCTGCTGCTCGCGGAGCTGTGGCGGCGGGCCGGTCTGCCGGACGGCGTGTTCAACGTCGTCCAGGGCGACAAGGTGGCGGTGGACCGGCTGCTGGAGCACCCGGCCGTACGGGCCGTGTCGTTCGTCGGGTCCACCCCGATCGCGCGGTACGTGTACGAGACCGGCACGGCCCACGGCAAGCGGGTGCAGGCGCTCGGCGGGGCCAAGAACCACATGCTCGTGCTGCCCGACGCGGACCTCGACCTGGTCGCCGACTCCGCCGTCTCGGCGGGCTTCGGCTCGGCGGGGGAGCGGTGCATGGCGATCTCCGTGGTGCTCGCGGTCGACCCGATCGGCGACGAGCTGGTCGAGAAGATCGTGTCGCGGGTGCGGGACCTCGAGATCGGGCCCGGAAACGACCCCGAGTCGCAGATGGGCCCGCTCGTCACCGCCGCCCACCGGGACAAGGTGGCGTCCTACCTCGACCTCGGCGTCGAGGAGGGGGCCAAGCTCGTGGTCGACGGCCGGGAGACCCCGGTGCGCGGCGGCCGGGGGGACGGCTTCTGGCTCGGCCCGACCGTCCTCGACCACGTGCCGCCCAACTCCCGCGTGCACCGCGAGGAGATCTTCGGCCCGGTGCTGTCGATCGTGCGCGTCCGCTCGTACGAGGAGGGCCTGGAGCTGATCAACACCGGCGAGTACGGCAACGGCACGGCCATCTTCACCAACGACGGCGGCGCGGCCCGGCGCTTCCAGAACGAGGTCGAGGTCGGCATGATCGGCGTCAACGTGCCGATCCCGGTGCCGATGGCCTTCTACAGCTTCGGCGGCTGGAAGGCCTCGCTGTTCGGCGACACGCACGTGCACGGCACCGAGGGGGTCCACTTCTACACCAGGGGCAAGGTCGTCACCTCGCGGTGGCTCGATCCCTCCCACGGCGGCGTGAACCTGGGCTTCCCCACCAACGCCTGACGCGGCGGGCGACGCCCCGAGCCGGTGCGGCCCAGTAGGCTCGGGGCGTCCGTCTTCTGTCTTGGGGGTCGTGCGTGCGCCGTACACACCTGGTCGTGACGGTCGCGGCCGCGGGTCTGCTCGCGGCCGCCTGCGGCGGCGGGCCCGCGCCCGAGACGGAGGTGGCGACGCCGGGCACCTCGGCGGCCGCGGCGACCGCGTCCCGCAGCACCGGCCCCGGTCCGTCCTCCGCCGGCCCCACGCCCACCCCCGCCGCGTCCCTCGGGCCGGGCGAGGGGACGCTCAGCGTGGTCGCGATCGACGGGTACGCCGAGTGGGGCGGCGTCGACCCCAAGGTCAGGTGGGTCGGCACGTTCGAGAAGGAGACGGGCTGCAAGGTCAGCCTGCGCTACTACGACCCCCGCCAGGAGGAGAAGCCGGGCGACTTCCCGCCGTCGTCGTTCGACGTGATCTCGGCGACGCCTGAGGTGGGCGGCCGGCTGATGAACGAGGGCAGGGCCGCTCCGCTCAACACCGCTCTGCTGCAGGGCTACGACAAGATCCCCAAGCGGCTGCGGACGCTGCCGTCGGTGACCCGGGACGAGCGGGTGTACGGCGTGCCGTACGTCTGGGCGACCAACGAGGTCCTCTACGACGCCCGCAAGGTCAGTCCCGACGGGCCGGAGTCGCTCTTCGAGGACAAGGGCCCGGTGCTGCTGCGGGACCGCCCGCTGGCGCTCGCCGACGCCGCGCTGGTGCTCAAGGCCCGAGGCGGGGACGCCGGCGCCGACATCAAGGACCCGTTCGACCTAACCGACGACCAGCTCGACGCCGCCGCCGGGCTCGTCACCTCGGATGAGGACGGCCGCCGCGTCTTCTGGCGCGATCCCGTCGAGGTCGTCCAGGCCTTCGCGACCGGGTCCGCGCGGCTCGCGCAGGGCACGCCGTACCACCTGGACGTGCTCAGGCGGGGGCACAAGCCGGTCAGGGCTCTGACGGACCGGCCGGTGACCGGCTGGGCCGACGCGTGGATGATGTCGGCCCAGGCCGCGCATCCGTCGTGCGCGTACAAATGGCTCGACTTCACGATGTCGGCGGACGTGCAGCGCAAGGTGTCCGCCTGGACGGGCCTCGCCCCGGCCAACCCCGCGGCGTGCACCGGCGCGGCCCGCCGGATCTGCCTGGACTACCGCGTCGGCACCTCCCGCGCGTTCCGGGGCGTCTACTTCGCGGTGCGGCCCGAGGCGTACGACAAGTGGGTGGAGCGCTGGTCGCGCGTCGTGTCCTGACGGACGGCGCCCGGCCGGGGCGGCGCACGCGAGGACGGTCAGCGCCCGGTCCCGCCGCTGAGGGATTCGTGCGTCCCGGCGTCCCGGGGCGGGCGCGTGGGGAAGACGGTGCAGGCGACCGGCCAGAACACCAGCCAGACCACCATGACGAACGTCAGGCGGCCGGCCCATGCCAGCAGCGCGGCCGAGCGGTCGAGGTCGCCGATGAGAGCGACGCCGGCCAGCAGCAGCCCGCAGGCGACGGCCCAGCCGATCATGCCCTTGCCCCAGGCGACCCATTCGTACCGGGCCCGCTCCCTGCCGTAACGCTTGCGCCGGTCCGGCGGCGGCCCTCCGGCGAAGCGGTGGGCGAACCTGGCGTCGGCCCACCGCACCAAGTCGTGCCCGAAGGCGACGCTGAACCCCAGGTAGGCCGCGGCCAGCCCGTGCGTGAGCTCCGCCCGGCCGCCGCCGCGAAGGTCGATGACGCTCGCCACGAGGAGGACCAGGTCGACGAGGGGGACGGCGAGCAGCAGCAGGCCGCCGAGCCGCTTCCGGCGCAGGAGGTAGCGGACCGCGAGGCCCGCGACCAGGAGTACCCAGAACGCGACCTCGCAGGCGACGATCAGACCCAACAGCATGCCGGCTCCTTTTTTCGCACGGTGTGCTACGAAGGTTTCTCACACATTGTGCTATAAAAAATCGCGACTCGCGTGGCTGGAGGATCTGTGCCGAAGATCGTGGATCGCCAGATGCGGCGTGAGGAGATCGCCGAGGCGCTGTGGCGGGTCGTGCGCCGGGACGGCGTCGGCGCCGCCACCGTCCGCAGCATCGCCGCGGAGGCCGGTTGGTCCCCGAGCGCGCTGCGGCACTACTTCTCGACCCAGGCGGAGCTGCTCGCCTTCGCGATGGAGCACGTCATCGCGCGGGTCCGCGCGCGCATCGCGAACACCGTCTTCGACGGACCCGTCCGCGTCGCCGTACGCCGCCTGCTCGAGGAGCTGCTGCCCATGGACGCGGAACGGCGCGCGGAGGCCGAGGTCTGGCTGCAGCTGACCGCGCGGGCCCAGGGCGACCCGGTCGCGGCCGCCTGGTTGCGCCACGCGGACGACGGTCTGGTGGAGGCGGCGACCTCGGCCATCGGCGCGCTCGCCGCGGAGGGGGAGCTCGCCGGGCATCGGGACGCCGAGTTCGAGGCGGCGCGGCTGCGCGCCCTCATCGACGGCCTGACCGTGCACGTCCTGGCCCGGCCGGAGTCGATGCCGCCCGAGCGCGTCAGCGCCGTGCTGGCCGCCCACCTGGAGGATCTGGCGACCTGAGGACGCTCCGGGCATCCCATGACGGCGAACGCGAAATCCGCCATTCACGAGAAGTGATCTAATCGCTACCGATAGAAATGACGTGAGAGAAGAGATCCAGGGCGGCGCGGCCCCGGGGTCGCGCCGTCCGCCCCACACGGCGGCGCCGGGCGGGTACGGCCGCCGAACCAGGCGTCACATCAACGACGCGGGCGGATCGCCGGCCAGGAACGGAGGCGGCGGCTGCGACGAATCGACCATGTCGGCCGGCAGCATCCAGCTCTCACCGGGTGGGGCGTGGCTGAGCTGTTCGGATATGCCGTCGAAGGCAGCGGTCGCCAGGTGATGGCCCCTGGCGGCCGCGATACGGAACCAGTAGGCGGCCGTCCAGCCCTCGCCCTTGTCCTGGTGGATGAGCGCCAGCTGGTAGGCGGCTTCCGGATGGCCTCCCGGGTCGGCGGCCATCCGGTAGAAGAACATCGCGACCTCGATCCGGTCGTCACGCTGATAGCTGCGGCCGCAGCGGTAGGCGTAGTCGGCGGCCATCTGGTGCCGGCGTGGATGTGACAGCAACTCCAAGGCGTCGCGGTGGCCGGCTTGGGCGGCCTCCATCAGACGCTGGACGCCCTCCTGGGCGTGTCCGCGCAGCAACGCGGTCACTGCCAGGCTCACTCCGACCTTCACGTCGAACGGGTAGTCCTTCATCAGCCGCACTCCCGTCCGGCCGTATATCTCCAGCATGCGCTGGGCGTGTTCGCCCGGCTGTCCCGTGTCCTCGGCGGGCGGCGGGGGCGCGTCGCCGGCCGCGGGCGCCGACGGGGGCGCGGGCGGCATCGGCTCCCTCACCGGTTCTGTCGACGGCTCTCCCGGCGGCTCGCCGTCGAGGGCGGCGGCAGTCTGGCCGGCCCGGGCGGCGCACCAGCGGGCGTGCCAGTCCATCAGCGTGCCCATCGTCTCGGTCGGCAGCCCGGTCTGCTCCGCCGCGGCGCGACAGGCGGTCACGAACGAGGCCACCCATGGCCAGCTGGGGACCCTTTTCCGCCTTCCGCGCAATATGTCGTGCGTGGTGCTCCTGGCCAGAGGTCGGGGTTGGCGTCCGTTATCGCCAGTACCGCCCGACAATTTCTTCAATTCGGACATCGTGGGAGAGCCTGCCTGGTCGTGCAGCGTTTTCAGCTGCGCGAGGAAGGCGCGGCACGCCGCGACGAGAGCTTCTTCGGTCATCGCCTCAGCCGCAAGAAGAGAGATCCACAAATTACGGAAGCGCTTGCTGATGGTCATGGTGGCATCACGGCGGGACTGATGTTCGCATGATTGGCATATCCCACCTCATCCGGAAATCCTGTCGGGCCTGCCTCGTCGGACAACCCCGGACGGCTCCGAACGTCGCCGGACGATTCCGGACGGCTCCGGATGGGACGGGACGAGGGCGGATGATGTCGACCGGCGTGGGACGGGCTCGGCTACGGGAAGGGTGAATCGGCGGCGGCGGCGCGCGGGCGGCGGCCGTGTGGCGCCCAGATGATCCGGAGTTGTCCGGACAGTGCCGATGCGGTGGCGGCCCCGGTCCGGTCGGGGTCAATGTAGGGCCCGTCCAATCCCCCAAGTGAAAGTCGAGCCCATGTCGCGTGCCGCCCCGAACGCATCCCCGCGCTGCGCCGGCGCACGGCCCGGCGCTCGACCTGACCGGGGTCGGTGTGATGAGCGGCAGTTGCTCATCCTGCTGGTGTCGACCTGGGCGCTGGCCACTGGGCGGATCCCGCCCGACCGGCCTCCCTGCGAGCTGTCCAGCGCGGAACTCATCGAGTTCTGGGCCGACGACCACACCGCCGGCACCCTGAACCCGCTTCAGGAGCGACAGAAATGATCCCTCTGCCACTGCTGGTCCTGCTCGTCTGTGCCGCCCTGGTGGCGGCGATCGCCTGCGCGCTGGCCCTTGCCGCCGGTGCCCCCTGGCCTACCGCGCTGCTCGGCGGCGGCGCCGCGGGGGGCGGCGTGCTGGGCATCCTGCCGCGCCTGCTGGAGGATCGCCGTGACCGCGACGAGTAGGTTCCCGGGTCGTACGCGTTCTCGACCGCCCCGTCCATCAGTCCCGGTACGTCGTCGGCAATCGTCGGCCACGGCCCTCCGCCCGCGGAACGGGGTCAGGACATGGCCGCCCGGGAGCGGCGGGGCAGCGGCACCTTGCCCTCCGGGGCGGGCAGCAGGGCCTCGGCGCAGTCGTCGCACGCGTGGACGGGGGCGTTGTCGGGCAGCATCCCGACCTTGACCCGGGGACGGGGCCACTTCTTGTGGCAGACGACGCAGGCGTCGCCGTCGCGCTGCGTGATGGTGAGGCCGGCAGGGTCGAACGTCAGCATGAGCCGCTCGGCGCCGTTCGGGTTCCAGCCCATCAAAGTCCCCCCTCGATCGCCTATCGGAACCGTTATAACGCGGTTACCCTTCGTGATCGGCGCGAGTCGGGCCAAGCGATGGTTAAATCGAGGCATAACGCAAGCCGTACAACAACAAAAGGGACACCTTGGAACAGACCGGGTGCCCCTTTTGGTGTTGTTTAAACGGTCTACTCCACGTTGAGTGCCTTCTCCAGAATGGAGAGGCCCTCCTCGAGCAGGTGGTCCGGGATGACGAGCGGCGGCAGGAAGCGCAGCACGTTGCCGTACGTCCCGGCGGTGAGCGCGAGCAGGCCCTGCTCGTGGCACCTGCGCGCGATCTCGGCGGCCGGGTAGGGCTCCTTGGTGCCGGGCACCACGAGCTCGACGGCGATCATCGCGCCGCGCCCGCGCACGTCCCCGATGATCGGGTTGCGCTCCTGGATGGCGCGCAGGCGGGGCAGCATGATCTCGCCGATGTGCCGGGCCCGCTCGACGAGCTTGTCCTGCTCGATGGTCTCCAGCACGCCCAGGGCCGCCTCGCAGGCGAGCGGGTTGCCGCCGTACGTGCCTCCGAGGCCGCCGCTGTGGACGTGGTCGAGCAGGTCGGCCCTGCCGGTCACCGCCGCCAGCGGAAGGCCGCCGGCGATGCCCTTGGCGGTGGTGATGATGTCCGGGACGATGCCCTCGTCCTCGCAGGCGAACATGTGGCCGGTGCGGGCGAAGCCCGTCTGCACCTCGTCGGCGATGAACACGATGCCGTTGGCGCGGCAGAACTCCACGATCTTCGGCAGGAAGCCGCGGGCCGGCTCGATGAAGCCGCCCTCGCCCGCGATCGGCTCGATGACCACCGCCGCGACGTTCTCCGCGCCGATCTGCTTGTTGATCATGTCGATCGCCTGCGCCGCGGCCTCCTCGGCGCAGTTGTCCGGGCCGGTCGGCCAGCGGAACGGGTAGGCGAGCGGCACCCGGTACACCTCGGGCGCGAACGGCCCGAACCCGTGCTTGTACGGCATGCTCTTGGCCGTCAGCGTCATCGTCAGCAGCGTGCGGCCGTGGTAGCCGTGGTCGAAGACGACGACCGCCTGCCGCCCGGTGGCGTGCCGGGCGACCTTGACCGCGTTCTCGACGGCCTCCGCGCCGCTGTTTACCAGGAACGTCCGCTTCTCGTGGTCGCCGGGCGTGAGCTCGTTGAGCTTCTCGCACACCGCGACGTACGACTCGTACGGGGCGACCATGAAGCAGGTGTGCGTGAAGTCGGCGACCTGCTTCTGGACGCGCTCGACGACCCGGGGGGCGGCGTTGCCGACGTTGGTCACGGCGATGCCGGAGCCGAAGTCGATCAGCGAGTTGCCGTCCGCGTCGACGATCACACCGCCGCCCGCGTGGGTCACGAAGACGGGCAGCGTGGTGCCGATGCCCGGGGGCACGGCGGACTGCTTGCGCGCGAACAGCTCGCGGGACCGCGGGCCGGGGATCTCGGTGACGAGGCGGCGCTCCTGGGGGAGCTGCGGGCCGCCGTGCGTGGTGGCAGTGCTCATATCTGAGACCGTACGACCGCCGCCGCCACCTGCCGATATGCCGCTATGTCAGAATGTAGGCGTACTTTTGGCCGGTAAGGACAAGCCGGTTGTTCGGGGGGAAGAGCAGTGGCACCCACGCTGCGCCGGATCACCGCGATCGTACCGCTCCAGCTGGCGGTCCTCGCGGGGCGGAGCGGCCTCGACCGGCAGGTCCGCTGGGTCGCGGTGAGCGAGCTGGAGGATCCGACGCCGTTCCTGGAGGGCGGCGAACTGGTGCTCACGACCGGCATGCGCCTGTCCGCCGGCGACGCCGTGCCGTACGTCTCCCGCCTCGTTGCCCGTGGCGTCACGGGGCTGGGGTTCGGGGTGGGGCTGAGCCACGAGACCGTGCCGCCCGGGTTCGCGGAGGCGGCCGAGGCCGCCGGGCTGCCGCTGGTCGAGGTGCCGAGGGACACCCCCTTCATCGCGATCGGCAAGGCCGTCAGCGATCTGCTCGCCGGGGAGCAGTACGAGGAGATCAGCCGCGCCTTCGCGGCCCAGGGCAGGCTCACCCGCGCCGCGCTGCAGCGCGAGGGGCCGTTGGCCGTGGTGGACCGGCTGGCGCGGGAGATCGGCGGCTGGGCGCTGCTCCTGGACCCCTCGGGCGCCGTACGGCACGCCGCCGACGCGACCGGCCGCCGCGCCGGTTTGGCAGGCACGCGCGGCGCGGCGGCGGACTGGGCGGGAGAGACGGCCCGGTCGCTCGAGCCCGAGATCGCCCGGCTGCGGAACGCGCCGTCGCTGTCGAGCCTCGCGCTGGCCACCCCGGACGAGCATGTCGTCGTCCAGCCGCTCGGCCGCAGGGGATTCTTCGCGGTGGGCTCGCCGCGGCCGTTCGCGCCCATCGCGCACACGGTCGTCAACGCGGCCGGATCCCTGCTCACGCTCGCGCTGGAACAGGGCAGGGAGCAGCGGTCGGCGGCGGCGCACGTGCGCTCGGCGGTGCTCCGCCTGCTGCTGGCCGGTGAGACGCGGGCCGCCGCGGAGACCCTGGCGGCCCTGGGCATGCGGCTGCCCCGGGAGCCGGTCACGGTCCTCGCCTGCGACACCCCCGACCCCGACGCGCTGACGGAGGCCCTGACCGGCGCGGCGCCGCACTCCGCCGGTGGGCGCCGGCCGGCCGCGGCGGCCGCTCACGAGGCGAAGCGTGGGCCGGCCTCCGGGACGACGTCGCGGGCGATTCCCTCGTGCTTCACCGCGCACTGGGAGGGGCTGCTCGTCGTGCTGGCCCCGGATTCCCGCGCCGACGAGGTCGTCGCGCTGGCCGCGCGGCACGGCCGGGTGGGCGTCAGCGCGCCCGGCGTGGAGATCGCGGCCTCCGCGCGGACGGACAACCGGGTGGAGAGCCGCCCGGAGAGCCGGACCGACCCCCTTGCGGAGGCCCGGGAGGAGGCGCGTGCGGAGGCCCGGGAGGACCGTGCTCTCGACCGTGCCCCCGACCGCGCCCCGGACCGCGCCCTGGACCGTGCTCTCGACCGTGCTCTCGACCAGGCGAGACGGGCGCTCGTCTCGGCCTCGCCGGTGGCGCGCTTCAGCGAACTGGCCGGGCGCGGGCTGCTGTCGCTGATCGACCCGGCCGCCGCCGCGTCGTTCGCCGCGGCGATCCTCGCGCCGCTCCGCGACTACGGCTCGCGCGCCGATCTGGTCGAGTCGCTGCGCGCCTACCTGGCCAGCAACGGCCACTGGGACGCGGCGGCCCAGCGTCTGGGCGTGCATCGGCACACCCTCCGCTACCGCATGAAGCGGGTGAGCGAACTGCTCGGCCGTGATCTGGACGATCCCGCCGTCCGGGCCGAGCTGTGGATCGCGCTGTGCCTCTAGCTCAGGCCGAGCTCAAAACGGGTTCAGGCAGAGGGGCGGCGGGCGAGGAATGAGCGGATGGTGGCGTTCGTGACGATCTCGTACGTCTTGCCGTCCGGCAGGTGTCCGGCACGTTCCAGGCCGAGCGCACCCTGAGCCGCGGCCCACAGCGCATCGGCGATCTTCCGGGGCTGGGTGGGCACGAGGTGACCGGAGGAGATGCAGTCGGCGATCACCCGGTCCACGATGTTGAGCGCGGCCCTCGCGAGCGTGCGGGCGCGCTCGCTCGGCACGAAGCCGGGGATGGCCCGCTCGAACATCAGGCTGTAGTAACCGGGCTCGGCCAGCGCCGCCTCCCGGTACGCGGGGCCGAGCAGGCTCAGGTGCTCCAGTGGGTCGTCGCGCTTCGGCACCGCCTCCAGCCTGCGCCGGAACCGCTCGAAGCCCTCCAGGTAGAGCGCCTCGGCCAGGCCCTCCTTGCTGCCGAACATCGTGTAGATGACCTGGGTCGAGCAGCCGGCCTCGGCGGCGATCCTGCGTACGGTCAGGCTTTCCGGCCCGGCCTTGGCGAGCAGTCCGTTGGCGACGTCGAGGAGACGGGTGCGCAACTCGTCGTAGTTGCTGCGATGGCCACGTGCGTAGGCACCCTGAAGACCGAGCGGCGCCGGCGTACCCATCAGCGACGAGCCCTTCTCATATTGGGGGTCCCGCGACAGACCCGGATGATGACTTAACCATGCCGCTCCGCCTTCAAACCGCAGTGAAACAGAAAACATCATGAAATTGCCGCGCATCTGTGACATCTGGGAGTTGTCCACGATGGCGTGACGGAGGGCGGCGATTGGCCCGTCCGGCGTAGGGACCGCCTCCCGCCATGGGCATAGCGTGAAGACATGGACGTAGGCCGCACTTCCGATCCCCGCCCCTTCTGGCTCGCCGGTCGCCCCGTCACCGGGGACGCCGAGCAGGCCGTGACCAACCCCCACGACGGCAGGGTCGTCGGCGTCCACTCGGTGCCGACCCCTGAGCAGGTCGAGCAGGCGGTGGCCGCAGCCGACGCCGTGCGCAAGCAGGCCGCCGCGCTGCCCATCCACGTACGCGCCGAGGCGCTGGCCCATGTGGCCCGGCGGCTGACCGAGCGCGCCGAGGAGATCGCCCAGCTCATCAGCGCCGAGAACGGCAAGCCGATCTTCTGGGCGCGCGGCGAGGTGGGCCGCGCGATCTCGACGTTCCGCTTCGGCGCCGAGGAGGCCCGCCGGTTCAGCGGCGAGGTGCAGCGGCTCGACACCGAGCCCGCGGCGCAGGGACGGCTCGCCTACGTCTCCCGCGTGCCGCACGGCCCGGTGCTGGCGATCACGCCGTTCAACTTCCCGCTCAACCTGGTGGCGCACAAGGTCGCTCCCGCCATCGCCGTCGGCGCGCCGATCGTCGTCAAGCCCGCGCCCGCGACTCCGCTTTCCGCGCTCGTGCTCGGCGAGATCCTGGCCGAGACCGATCTGCCCGAGGGCATGTTCTCGGTGCTGCCCGTGCCCAACGACCGGGCGGCGGCGCTGGTGGAGGACCCGCGGCTGCCGGTCATCTCCTTCACCGGCTCCGGCCCGGTCGGCTACTCGATCCTGGACAGCGTGCCGCGCAAGCACGTCACGCTCGAGCTCGGCGGCAACGCCGCCGCGGTCGTGCTGGCCGACGCCGACCTCGACTGGGCGGCGAGCCGGGTGGCGCTCTTCTCCAACTACCAGGCGGGCCAGAGCTGCATCGCCGTGCAGCGGGTGCTCGTGGAGGACACGGTCGCCGACGCGTTCACCGACAAGCTCGTCGCCGCCGTCGGCGCGCTCGTCACCGGCGATCCCGCGGACGACAAGACGCAGGTCGGCCCCCTCGTCAGCGAGGACGCCGCGATCCGCGTCGAGAGCTGGGTCGACGAGGCCGTCGCCGCCGGGGCGCGCCTGCTGGCGGGCGGCACCAGGGAGGGCGCGACCGTCACCCCCACCGTGCTGGCCGACGTGCCCGCGGACGCCAAGGTGGCGTGCGAGGAGGTCTTCGGGCCCGTCATGATCGTGCAGCGGGTCGCCTCGGTCGACGAGGCGTTCGCCGCGGTCAACGACTCCCGGTACGGCCTGCAGGCCGGGGTCTTCACCCGCAGTCTGGACGTCGCCTTCCGGGCCAACCGCGAGCTCGAGGTCGGCGGCGTCATCATCGGCGACGTGCCGTCCTACCGGGCCGACCAGATGCCGTACGGCGGGGTCAAGGAGTCGGGCGTGGGCCGCGAGGGGCTGCGCTCGGCGATGGAGGACTTCACCTACGAGAAGGTCATGGTGCTCACGGGTCTCACGCTCTGAGTACCTCTGAGGCGCCGAATCAGCGAGAACCGGGCTCGGGGACCACGTCCCCGAGCCCGGTTTCCTCTGTGAGGCGTCAGTCCGCCACGAGCCGTGCCACGAGGTCCGATCCGCGCGACCGCTGCTCGCGCTGCCGCCGTACGACGTAGGCGCCGGGGGCGCAGCCCGTCCCGCCGTGCTCGGGATGCAGCAGGTAGACGACGGACGAGGCCTCGAAGATCCCCAGCGCCAGGCCCTCGGTGTCGGCGACGTCGGCCGTCCAGCGGCAGGTGCCCGCGTCGGCGACGAGCGTGTGCGGGTTGCCGCCGGCGGCGCCGCGCAGCAGCTCGACCCCCTCGGGCGGCACGTCGGTCCACCGGGCCCGCGGCCGGGCCTGCACGGACGACGCGATGAGCGGGAGCGGGACGACGATGAGGTCGCCCTGGGCGTGGAGCCCGTCGACGACGGGGATGCGCGCCGACCGCTCGAGATGGTCGAGCACGGCGAGTCCGGTCCGGTGGGACAGGGATGCCAGAGTCGCGGAAGCCAGAGTCACAGTCATGGAGATCACCTCAGGTTCGGCGGACGAGAAGGGAGTACTGCTCGGCGGACAGCCCGTAGGTCCAGCCGGCGGCCGCGACCGGGTCACGGAAGTAGCCCGGCACGGTCAGCCCGTACCGGCGGCGGGTGCCGTCGCGTTCGACGGAGCCGTTCACCGCGAGGAGCACCCTGGTCTGCCCGCGCAGGTCGTAGAGCCGCAGGAAGTGGCCGGGGTTGCCGGGGTCGGGGGCGGAGGCGACCGGACGCAGCCCGGCCCGGCCGATGTAGGCGTCCCAGCCGACGCGCTCGATCGCGCACCGCCTGACCTCGACGTTCTCCTCCCGCTCGATGCGTTCGACGGACGGATCGGTGATCACCCAGGGAGGCACGAGTGTGCCGTGCCAGGCGTGCACCTCCCAGCTGTCGGCGTACCGCACGGCCGGGCCGTCCGCGCAGTGCGGCCGAACCTCGCCGTCGTCCCCCCACACCTCCGTACGGAGGACGGTGGGCCGTTCGGACACGACGCAGACGTCCTGCCGGGGCCACCACGGGCCGCAGGAGGCGGCCGCGGTGGCCCACAGGCCGAGCTGTCGCGCCTGCCCGGCCGGGAAGACCACCCCCGCCTGCCGCAGGGCGTCGTAGTGGGCGGCCCAGAAGGCGCTCTGAACGCGGTACCAGTCGGGCCGGGGGAGGTGTGGTGCGTGCGCGGCCAGGACCGGCCTGACGAACGCGCCGTCCGCGGAGCGTTCGAGCGGCGCGCGCACGTCGTGGCGGATCCAGCCGTCCAGAGTCCGGTGCCTGGGGCGGACCCGCAGGTCGAGGTCCAGGCAGAGCTCCGTCACCACGGCCTGGAACCGGCGGGTGAGAGGCCAGTCGGATACCCGGCTCGCGTCCTCGGCGGGACGTGGACGCACCCCGGGCGGGAGGGTCGTCAGGGCCGTGAGCGGTGACGGGACCCAGTGGAACCGGGGCGGAGCGAGCCCGATCAGGCCGTACAGCCCGGAGATGGCGGCCTCTGCGGCCGGACGGTCGGCGGGCCGCGTCGACAACACGCGGCCCAGCCATTTTTCGCGGAGTGCGGCAGCTTCCCGCTGCGCGAGAACGCTCACCGGATGCGGGTGGCGTCGTCCTTTCCAACGATCATGTCGTCGATGGTGACAGACGGCCACGGGTCCTGTCCACGGTCAGAGGAGACCGAGCGCCTTGGCGAGGCCGGGGTCGCGGCCCTTGGCCAGGTCGAGCGCCGTCATGGGGGCGTAGTGGTCGACGGGGACGCCGATGGTGTCGATGGTCTCCCGGGCGGGACCGAGGTGCCGGACCTTGGGCAGCAGCAGCACGCTCCCGTCGTCGAGGAGGTGCGGCTCGCCCGGGCCGGAGATCGCGCCCGCGGTGCGGGTCCCGACGAGAACGCCGAGGCCGTTGTCCTGCACGGCCGAGCTGAAGTGCTCGCAGGCCGAGGCGCAGGCGCGGTCGGTGAGCACGACCAGGCGCAGCCCGAGCAGCGGGACGGAGTCGTCGGTGCGGTTGGCCGTGCACTCGCCGGTCAGCGGGCAGAAGTAGCCGGTGACCTTCCCGTGCGCGAACGCGCCGAGCAGCCGGTTCACTTCGCGCGGCGACCCGCCGCCGTTGCCGCGCACGTCGATGACCGCGGCCTTCGTGGCGCCCTTCAGCGCGGCGATCACCTGGTCGGCCGCGCCCTCGAAGAACCCGGGCACCTTGACGTGGGTGACGCCGCCGGGCAGCGTCTTCGACGTCACCGCCGGTTCCTGCTCCCCGACGGGCCCAGCCGTGAGTGTGACGGTCGTGACGCGTCCCGTCGTGGGCCGCTTCAGCGTGAGCCGCACGGTGTCGGAGGTGAACGCCTCGACGAGGCTCTGATTCACCTTGTCCCCGAAGAACGCCGGCATGCCGTCCGCCTCGACGACGATGTCGCCGGGCCGGACGCCGGCGCGGTCCGCCGGGCTGCGGGGCAGGACGCGGGTGATGAACAGGGGTGGTCGGGCCGCCGGATCCAGCTGTGGTCCCTGCGCGGCCGACAGTCCCACGATGCCCGTTCCGGTCGGCCCGCCCTCGGGCGGAGGAGTCGGCCTGACCGCCCGGGCGTGGTTGTCGCGCAGCCCGGCGACCATGCCGGTGATCGCGGCGCGCAGCGCGTCCGGGTGGCCGGAGCCGATCACGCCGGCGAACGCGGCCCAGTCGGCGTCGCGGTTCCCCGTCAGCGCGGGCAGGCGGAGACCGGCCACGTCGGCGCCGCGCCGCATCAGTTCCTGCGTGTACGCGGCGAGAGCGTCCCGCAGCAGGAGCTTCGGATCCAGCGAGGGCCCGCTGTAGTAGTTGTCCAGCACGCACTCGTACGCCTGCCGTAGCGTGTCCACCGTCGTCGGCGGCGCGGACTCGGGCGGCGGCCCGGTCGGCCGGGCGCACGCGCCGCCCGGGGACGCCGCGGCAGGCGTCGCGGCGGCCGTCGTGGAGGTCGTCGCCGCGGTGGGAGCGGAAACGGCGGCGGTCAGCGCGCAGGCCGTCATCAGGACGGCGGAGCAGACAGTTCTGATCATGCCCGTCAGCGTGTCCGCCGGTGGGTTGCGCGGCCGTGAACGACATCGTTAACGCCGCTGTTACCTCCCGTCGATTAGGAACCCGGGTATGCGGGTTCTCGTGGCCGAAGACGAACGCGATCTGGCCGATCTCGTGGCGATGGGGCTGCGCCGCCACGCCATGGCGGTCGACGTGGTGTACGACGGGGCCGCCGCGGCCGAGCGGCTGGCGGTGAGCGACTACGACGTCCTCGTGCTCGACCGCGATCTGCCGGAGCTGCACGGCGACCTGGTCTGCCGCGAGCTGGTGGCGCGCGGCAGCCGTACGCGGATCCTCATGATGACGGCGGCGTCGTCGGTGCCGGAGCGCGTCGCCGGGCTCGGCATGGGAGCCGACGACTACCTGCCCAAGCCCTTCGACTTCACCGAACTCGTCGCCCGGGTCCGGGCGCTGGGCCGGCGCAGCCGGGACCAGGTGCCCCCGGTGCTGGCCCGGCACGGGATCGTGCTCGACACGCACCGGCTCCAGGCGTCCAGGGACGGCCGTCACCTGCACCTGTCGCTCAAGGAGTTCGCCGTCCTGGAGGTGCTGATGCGTGCGGAGGGCGCGGCGGTGAGCGCCGAACGGCTTCTCGAGGAGGCCTGGGACGAGAACGCCGACCCCTTCACCACCGTGGTGCGGGTCGTGGTCAGCCGCCTGCGCGCGAAACTGGGCGATCCGCCGTGCATCCGGACCGTTCCCGGCGCGGGTTACCTGCTGTGACGACGGTGCGGGTACGTCTCACGCTGATCTACTCGGGGATCTTCCTGCTCACCTCCGTCGTCCTGCTGGTCATCGTCAACACCCTGTTGCGGCAGGCGCTGCACACGCGGATCGCGCGGCTTCCCGAGCCGTTGCCGGGAGGGGCCCCGCCGGCCCCGGCCGCCCCCATGGAGAGGATGCCGGACACTCCGTCGCCGTTGTCCGCGCTGGTGCGGGACGTGATCCACTATCAGTGGGACGTGAGCGCGCTGGCGATCGGCGTCCTGGCGGTGGTGTCGGTGGTCGTGGGATGGGTGATCTCCGGGCGTGTCCTGCGGCCCCTCCACCGGATCACCGCCACCGCGCAGCGGCTGTCCCTGTCCACCCTGCACGAGCGGATCGCCCTGTCCGGGCCACGGGACGAGCTGAAGGAACTGGCCGACACCTTCGACGCCATGCTCGACCGGCTGGAGCGCTCGGTCGTGGGCCAGCGGCGGTTCATCGCCAACGCCTCCCACGAGCTGCGGACCCCGCTCGCCGTGCAGCGGACGGCGATCGAGGTCGGCCTGCCCGAGGACGTCGGGGAGATCCGCGACACCCTGCTGCTCCACAACCACCGCATCGAGAGTCTCATCGACGCCCTGCTGGTGCTCTCCCAGGCCGAGCACGGGCTGGAGGGGCGGAGCCCGGTGGCGCTGGACGAGGTCGTACGGCTGGTCCTGGCGGAAGTGGACCGCGGCGACGTGACGGTCACGGCGCGGCTGGACTGGTTCGTCGTCCCCGGCGACCCGGTCCTGCTGAACCGGCTCGTCACCAACCTCGTCGACAACGCCGTGCGGTACAACCATCACGGCGGCGCCGTCGAGGTGACGCTCGCCGGGGGCGTGCTGACGGTCCGCAACACCGGTCCCGAGGTGCCGGCCGAGCGCCTGGGCGACATCTTCGCGCCCTTCAGGCGACTGCACACCAGCCGTCGTCAGGGCGCGGGGCTCGGACTGTCCATCGTCGCGTCGATCGCGACGGCGCACGGGGCCACCGTACGGGCGCGTCCCAACCCCGGCGGCGGCCTCGAAGTCGCCGTGACGTTCCCGGCCGGATGAATTCCCCGAGAACAGTGTGGCCGACGGGGATTGGAATCGTCCGACAGGTGCAGTAGGGGGCCATGGAGATGCCGCAAGCGTCGCAGAGTGCGCGGGAGCACCCGGACGGCGTCGAGTTGCTGCGCCGTACGCCGGGGTTGAAGGTGCTGGACGACGATGACGACGATCCCGTCCTCGTACGCGCCGACGGGGGCCCGGTGGACACCTGGCGCGAGCACTACCCGTACGACCACCGCATCGCCCGGCAGGAGTACGACCGGCAGAAGCGGCTGCTGCAGATCGAGCTGCTGAAGCTGCAGTACTGGCTGAAGGACACCGGCGGGCGCCTGGTGATCCTGTTCGAGGGACGGGACGCGGCCGGCAAGGGCGGCACCATCAAGCGCTTCATGGAGCACCTCAACCCCCGCGGCGCGACGGTGGTGGCGCTGGAGAAGCCCAGCGAGCGCGAGCGTGGCCAGTGGTACTTCCAGCGATACGTCGAGCATCTTCCGGCCGCGGGGGAGATCGTGCTGTTCGACCGGTCCTGGTACAACCGGGCAGGGGTCGAGCGGGTCATGGGCTTCTGCACTCCGGAGGAGTACATGGAGTTCATGTACCAGACGCCGCTGTTCGAGCGGATGCTCGTGCGCGACGGCATCCGCCTGGTCAAGCTGTGGTTCTCGGTGTCGCGGGCCGAGCAGCGCACCCGCTTCGTCATCCGCCAGGTGGACCCCGTGCGGCAGTGGAAGCTGTCGCCGATGGACATCGCCTCGCTCGACCTGTGGGACGAGTACACCCGGGCCAAGGAGGACATGTTCCTCAACACCGACACCGAGGACGCCCCCTGGACGATCATCAAGAGCAACGACAAGAAGCGCGGCAGGCTGGAGGCGATGCGCTACGTCCTGTCCCTGTACGACTACGACGACAAGGACGCCTCGGTGGTGGGCGAGCCCGACCCCCTGATCGTCCGGTCCGCCGCCGACATCGTGGACGAGGACAACGCCGAGCCGCTGTCGCCGTTCTGACCCCTCACGCCCGCTCGGCGGTGCGGTACAGGTCGCGTACGGCCTGGCCGAAGTAGGGGCCGTACATCGTGCGGTGGTCGTTGCTGTACTTGAAGCTGCTGACGGACGTGAGCGTGCCCCGGCCCGAGGCGGGGTCGAAGCCGCTGAGCCAGGGCCCGCCGCTGGCCCCCGCGGTGAGGTTGCAGCGCAGGCCCTGGTCGCGGGTCTGCCCCTGCGGGTCGCCGTGCGGGACGCCCGCGCAGTACAGCAGCCGCTCCCCGTCGTACGGAGGATCGGCGGGGAACCCGAAGCCGTAGGTCCGGCGGCCCCGCGGCGGGTAGAAGCCGATGGGCTGCCCGCCCACGGCGTCGGTCAGGTGCTGCCCGTCCAGGTCGTCCACGGCGACCATGCCCACGTCGTAGTCGTCGTCGCCCGAGCGCGACCAGGGCCCGGCGACGAACATGCGCCGCGCGGGGAAGCCGCCGTACGGCTGCCGCCCCTCGTCGTATCCGGGCACGAAGGTCCAGTTCTCCGCCCAGGCCCCGGCGCCGTCCTTGACGCAGTGCCCGGCGGTGACGACCAGGTCCCTGTTCGCGCTGCGCACGGCACTGGCGGAGCAGGAGAAGTCCACGCCGTTCAGCGTCAGGAACACCCTGCCGGTGGTCCTCGTCACCGAACCGCCCGCCGCCCAGCGCGTGCCGCTGGTGGTGGCGGGGGGCATCGCCGCCGCCTGCCGTGTCCTGTCCGTCCTGCCCATCCGGGTCGTCTGGGTGGTCCGGGTCGTCCCGGTCCTCGCGGCCGGCCGCACCGCGTGGCCGGGCACGAGAGCCGACCCGGCGGCCGGCGTCAGAGCGGCCCCGACCACGGGCGGCAGGACCGGTTGGGTGCCGCCCAGCAGCTTGACCGGGACCGCCCGCGCCATCCGCTGCGGCGTCCAGTAGATCCCGGACGCGTGCCCGGCGACGTGCTCCACGACGTCTCCGAGGGGCGGGACCTCCGGGCTGGGGGCTCCCAGGAGTCCGGCGGCGAGGGCGGTGACGGCAAGCATGGGGAGGCTCGAAGTCATGGCTCCCGAGTGTGGACCACAATTCGTGATCTCGCCGCTACTTTGCGTGAATCAGGTCAGGGCCGTCTTCTGGGCCGCGTTGTAGACCGCCTCGGCCTCGGGGCCGAAGTAGGGCCCGAACATCCAGTAGGACGCGAAGTTGTACTTGAAGCTGTTCACCGAGTTGAGCAGGCCGCTGCCGGTGTCCGGGTCGAACCGCACGAACCACGGGCCGCCGCTCGAGCCGCCGGTCATACCGCAGCTCAGCCCCTGGTCCTGGGAGCTGAGGTAGTCGTCGAACGTGCGCCCCCCGCAGTAGACCAGTTTCGACCCGTCGTACGGCGCGCCCGCGGGGTAGCCGAAGGCGTACGTCTGCCGCCCGCGCGGCTGGTTGAACGCGACGCCCTGGCCGCCGACGACGTCGGTGAGGCTCTTGCCGCCCTGCGGCGCGACGACGGCGGCGGCGAGGTCGTAGTTCATGTTCTCGCCGGAGTTCCACTGCGAGGTGGTGAGCAGGGTGGTCGCCGGCCAGGTGCCGTCGGGCCGATCGCCCTGGTCGTAGCCGGGGACGAAGACCCAGTTGGCGTGGAAGGCGCCGTTCAGCTTCACGCAGTGGCCCGCGGTGATGACCACGCTCTTGTTGGCGCTGGTGACGGCGGTGCCCGAGCAGGAGGCGTTCCGCCCGGCGTCCGACCCGGCCGTGACCGTGAAGAACACCCTGCCCGTCGTCTTCGCGACCGTCCCGCCCGCCGTCCAGGGCGAGCCTGAGGTCCGCGACGAGACGTACGCGGCGGCGCCGACCGCCATGGTCCTCGCCGTGGGCGCCGTGGCGCCGGACGGGGTGGAGGAGACGGGCACGGTGGGAGAGAGCGGCACGGTGGGGGAGACGACGACGGGCCGTGTCCCGGTGCCGTCGGCGGAGGCGGTGGCGGAGGCGGCCGCGGCGAAGTGCCGGTCGCCGGCGCCGGGCGCGTCCAGCGGCTCGGCGGCCTCCATCCTCGCGGCGGTCCAGAACTTCTTGACCGTGCGCTGCTCCGTCGTCGTGTCGGCGGCCTCGTGAACGGCGGGCCGGGGGCCGGCGGCGGCCCGGGTCACGGTCGCCGCGGCGCCGTGCGCGGCGGGGAGCATCGCTCCCGCGGCCGCGAGGGCGGGGACGGCGAGAACCGCGAGACGTCGTGCGGTGGGGTGCATGCCTACCTCCGGGTCGGGATGTCCTGACGCGGGAAAGTAGCGACGCCTTCACCCGGATTTCCCGCAATTCGTCTATACGGTTATGGGCAAATTCGGTCTTATATGTGCTGTTTTCTCCTGGGTACCGGGCGTCTCGTACCGGGCCCGCGTCAGGACGCTTCGGCGGCCCGTGCTGATGCGAGCCCGCGGTGCGGCTTGGGGACAATGGAGAGATGAGCTCCGAATCACTGCCGCAGCCCCGGTCCGTCGTCGTGCTGGGGTCCACCGGATCCATCGGCACCCAGGCTCTCGACGTCGTCGCCAACGCTCCCGGACGGTTCCGCGTGACCGCGCTCGCCGCGGGCGGCGGCCGGGTCGACCTGCTGGCGAGGCAGGCGGCCGGCTTCGGGGTCGAGGCGGTGGCGGTCGCCGACCCGTCGGCCGTGCCGGCGCTGCGCGAGGCCCTCGCGGCGGCCGGGGCGCGGCCGAGGGTGCTGGCGGGCCCGGAGGGGGTGGCGGAGGTCGCGGCCTCGCCCTGCGACGTCGTGCTCAACGGCATCACCGGGGCGCTGGGGCTGACCTCCACGCTGGCGGCGCTGGAGGCGGGCCGGGTGCTCGCACTGGCCAACAAGGAGTCGCTGATCGTGGGCGGCCCGCTGGTCAAGCGCCTGGCCGGGCCGGGACGGATGATCCCGGTGGACTCCGAGCACTCCGCGCTCGCCCAGTGCCTGTGGGCGGCCGGGCCCGAGGGGGCCGACCCCGCGGCCGTACGGCGGCTGGTGGTGACGGCGAGCGGCGGCCCGTTCCGGGGCAGGAAGCGGGCCGAGCTGACGGACGTGACGCCGGAGATGGCGCTGAACCACCCGACCTGGAGCATGGGCCCGGTCATCACGGTGAACTCGGCGACGCTCGTGAACAAGGGCCTGGAGGTGATCGAGGCCCATCTGCTGTTCGACATCGGGTTCGACCGGATCGAGGTGGTGGTCCACCCGCAGTCGATCATCCACTCGATGGTGGAGTTCACCGACGGCTCGACGGTCGCGCAGGCGAGCCCGCCCGACATGCGGCTGCCGATCTCGCTCGCCCTGGCCTATCCCGAGCGGGTGCCCGGCGCGGCCCGGCCGGTCGACTGGACCACCGCCCACACCTGGACCTTCGAACCGCTCGACGACGAGGCGTTCCCGTCGGTCGCGCTGGCCCGTCACGTGGGCGCCCTGGGCGGCACGGCGCCGGCGGTCTACAACGCGGCGAACGAGGTGTGCGTGGAGGCGTTCCTGAAGGGCGCCCTGCCGTTCCTCGGCATCGTGGACACGGTGGAACGCGTGGTGGCCGCCCACACCCCCGGGCCGGCGGCGTCCGTGGAGGAGGTCCTCGCGGCGGACGCCTGGGCGAGGGCGCGGGCGGCCGAGCTGACGGTCTAGATCACCCCTGGCGCGACCCGGGTCAGGCGGGCCGCGCCACGGGCGGGCGGGTCAGGCCGTCGAGCAGGTCAGCGAGGGGGTGCCGCTGCTCGACCCGTTGG
Source organism: Microbispora sp. NPDC004025 (assembly GCF_053604425.1). Taxonomy (NCBI): domain Bacteria; kingdom Bacillati; phylum Actinomycetota; class Actinomycetes; order Streptosporangiales; family Streptosporangiaceae; genus Microbispora; species Microbispora sp. NPDC004025. Next base: position 31,880 of record NZ_JBSGHN010000001.1, read on the forward strand.
CCAGGAAGCCGAACGTGGTCGAGGCGCCGGCGCCCAGGCTGCCGTTGTAGTTCACGTTCTGCACGCTGACGTTGCTGCCGGACTGGCTGAGCGTGCCGTTCCAGACCTGCGTGATCGTGCCGCCGCTCGGCTGGGTCCAGCTCACCGTCCAGCTGCCGATGGACGAGGACCCTGCCTTCACCGTCACCTCACCCTGGAAGCCGCCGCCCCAGGAGTTGGTGACCTTGTAGGTGGCCGAGCAGGCGCCGCCGTTGCCGGAGGTCGGGCTCGCCGAGGGGCTGACCCTCGGGCTCGGCGAGGTGTTCGGCGAGGTGCCGGGGGACGGGGAGACGGGCGGGGTGGGGCTCGGGCTGGTGTTCGGGATGCCGACGCCGGTCACCTCGCCGTTGCCGCCGTCGAAGACGACGTCGGAGCAGCTGTAGAACGTCTCGTTGCTGTCCGAGCGCTGCCACACGGTGTAGATGATGTGGCGGCCGCTCTTACCGGAAGGCAGGCGGGCGTTCCAGTAGTAGTGGCCGTCCTCGGTGCCCACAGAGCCGAGGCTCGGCGGGTTGGTGACGCTGTCGAACGGCGTCGACTCCAGGTCGCTCCAGGCCAGCGGGCGGGTCGGGCTCCAGGAGTCCTTGGTGACGTACGAGCGGAACGTGCCGGGGTGCGCGGCCCACTTGTTGTACTTGAACTGGATGGTCGCCCCGGACGTCAGGTGGGTGACCGGCCAGTCGTTGCGGGCGAGGTCGAAACCGCTGAAGTCATAGACGACCGCGCCGCCGCTGCACAGCTGCCCGTCCGGGATGAAGCCGGACATCCGGCCCGCGCCGTCCGAGCGGAGCACGGCGAACCAGTTGTACAGCGCGTTGGTCCCGCCCTTGGCGACCGCGGCCGCGCAGGCGGGGTTCTTCGGCTGGATGGCTCCGCTCGAAGTCGTGCCGTCCTTCCAGCACAGGTAGGTGCGGCTGCCGGGCACCATCGGGGCGCCGTGCGCGGACGCCGGGGAGGCGAGCACGACGGCGGACACGAGGGCGGACAGTGCGGCGACGATCAGCCCGATCGTCGTCTTCGTTACTCTTCTTCGTGGTCTACCCACGGGCTACCCTTTCGCGTGGTCATGGCTGCCGCACTCGTGGTGCAGCACGGCACCGCCGACGGCGCGAGCACGTCGGCCCGGGGGACAGCCTTTGACACAAACCGGCCAGATGGTGCGAGAGCGCTCACGCTGTTCGGACTGTAGGTCGGCCCCCGCCGTCTGCCCACCCCGCATGCGGGGACGATGGCGATTGGCGCAGGTCGTGCCGGTTTCTTCCGCGACGGGTCATGAAACCTTCATTCCTCGTGAAAGGTTTCGGGCCGTCCGGCCTCACGACACTCCTTAGACTGGGAGGGCCCCCCACCGGGCGTCGCCTATCACAACAAGGTGCAGAAATGTCTGTTGATCTCGGGATCCCCGCCGTACGGACGCAGCCGATCGCCAAGCGGCGGGTGTCGCGTCAGATCATGGTCGGCTCGGTCCCCGTCGGCGGGGACGCGCCGGTCTCGGTGCAGTCCATGACCACCACGCTGACCGCCGACGTCAACGCCACCCTCCAGCAGATCGCCGAGCTCACCGCGACGGGCTGCCAGATCGTGCGTGTCGCGGTCCCGTCGCAGGACGACGCCGACGCGCTGCCGGCCATCGCGAGGAAATCCAAGATCCCCGTCATCGCCGACATCCATTTCCAGCCCAAATACGTGTTCGCGGCGATCGACGCCGGATGCGCCGCGGTCCGGGTGAACCCGGGGAACATCAAGAAGTTCGACGACAAGGTCGGCGAGATCGCGCGCGCCGCCTCCGACGCCGGTGTGCCGATCAGGATCGGCGTCAACGCCGGCTCTCTCGACCCGCGCCTGCTGCAGAAGTACGGCAAGGCCACCCCCGAGGCGCTGGTGGAGTCGGCGCTGTGGGAGTGCTCCCTGTTCGAGGAGCACGGCTTCCGCGACATCAAGATCTCGGTCAAGCACAACGACCCGGTCGTCATGATCCAGGCCTACCGGCTGCTCGCCCAGCGCTGCGACTACCCCCTGCACCTCGGCGTGACCGAGGCGGGGCCGGCGTTCCAAGGCACGATCAAGTCCGCGGTGGCGTTCGGCGCGCTGCTGGCCGAGGGCATCGGCGACACCATCCGGGTGTCGCTGTCGGCGCCTCCGGTCGAGGAGGTCAAGGTCGGCACCCAGATCCTCGAGTCGCTGGGCCTGCGCGAGCGCGGCCTGGAGATCGTCTCCTGCCCCTCCTGCGGCCGTGCCCAGGTGGATGTGTACACCCTGGCCGAGCAGGTGCAGGCGGGGCTGACCGGGCTCAAGGTCCCGCTGCGCGTGGCCGTCATGGGCTGTGTCGTCAACGGTCCCGGCGAGGCCCGGGAGGCCGACCTCGGCGTCGCCTCCGGCAACGGCAAGGGCCAGATCTTCGTGAAGGGCGAGGTCATCAAGACGGTCCCCGAGTCGCAGATCGTCGAGACCCTCATCGAGGAGGCCCTGCGCCTGGCCGAGGAGATGGGCGTCGAGGTGGACCTCGACGAGGACGAGGCCGTCGGCCCGGAGGTCGTCGTCCGCTGACCTCGGGCGGGTTACACCAAGCAATGCTCTGACTACACAATGGCAATGATCGGGTAGTACGGTCCGTGCTCCGCCGATCACGCGGCGAAGCTGTCCTCTGCCGTAAAGGGAGCAGAGGAGCGTGCCGGTGAAGCGGGTCGTTGGTGTGGTCATGGGCGTGGCGGTGCTGGTCGCCGGGCTGGTCGGACCTGAGGCGGCGGCTGGATCCGACCATGCCGGGCACTGGGGGCCGCCGCAGCGTCCGCTGGAGTGGAAGCCATGTCCGCCGGAGCCCGGGCCGGCCTCCGGCGGCGCCCTCGCCCCGACCCGGTCCGCCCGCCGGGAGCCGGCGCAGGAGTGCGCGGAGCTGCGTGTCCCGCTCGACTACCGCGAGCCGTACGGCCAGCAGATCTCGCTGGCGCTCAACCGGATCAAGGGCACCGCCTCGCGTGACGGCAACCACCTCGGCGCGCTGCTGGTGAACCCCGGCGGGCCGGGCGGCGAGGGGCTCAGCCTGGCCCGGTTCGTCGCGGCCCGGCTGCCCCGGGACGTCGCCGCGCGGTTCGACGTCATCGGCTTCGCGCCGCGCGGCGTCGCCCCCAGCAAGCCCGCGCTGTCGTGTGTCGACGTGGCCCGCTTCTACGCGCCGCCCCGGCCGGACAACGTGCCGAGGAACGACGCCGAGGAGCAGGTGCTGATCGGCCGGGCCAAGCAGTACGCCGAGGGCTGCGGCAACCGCGGGGCCTGGTTCCTGCCGTACCTGACCACGGAGAACAGCGCGCGGGACATGGACGCCGTGCGCGCGGCGCTGGGCGAGGAGAAGATCAGCTATCTCGGCTACTCCTACGGCACCTACCTGGGGGCGGTCTACGCCACCCTGTTCCCGCAGCGGGTGCGCCGGCTCGTGCTCGACAGCGTGGTCGACCCCGACGGGGTCTGGTACGAGGCCAACATCGCCCAGGACCACAGCTTCGACCGGCGGCACCGCGACTTCCTCGCCTGGGTGGCCGAGCACAGCGACGTCTACAAGCTGGGCGCGACGCAGGCGGCGGTGTCCTTCGCGTGGTACTCCATGCGCTCACGGCTGCGCGACAGGCCCGCGGGCGGGATCGTGGGCCCGAGCGAACTGGACGACGTCTTCTCCAACGGCGCCTACAGCGACCGCCTCTGGCCGTACCTGGGCGCCGCCTTCTCGGCCTACGTCCGCGACGGCGATTCCTCGGTCCTGGTGAAACTGTTCCGCCTGGAGGCCGAGATCGACGCCGAGGAGGAGAACGCCTACGCGGTCTACCTGGGGGTCGAATGCCGGGACGCCGCCTGGCCCCGGTCGTGGGAGCGCTGGCGCGCCGACACGCGCCGGGCGCACGCCGAGGCGCCGTTCATGGCCTGGCCCAACGCCGTCTACAACGCGCCCTGCGCCTTCTGGCCGGAGAAGGGCGGCACGCCGGTCAAGGTGGGCACACCGCACCTGCCGCCCGTCCTGCTGATCCAGGCCGAGCGCGACGCCGCCACGCCGTACGAGGGCGCGCTGCGCATGCGCCGCCTGTTCCCGACCGCGCGCCTGCTGACCGCGGGCGGCGGCAACCACGGCGTGTCGCTCGCGGGGAACGCGTGCGTGGACCGGCACCTGGCGGCCTACCTGCGCGACGCGGCGCTGCTGCCGCAGCGCAAGGGCAAGCGGGGCGCCGACGCGGCCTGCCCGGCCGGGCCGGAGCCGCGGGCCGCGCTGATGAAGGTCGCGGAGGGCGCGCAGGGGACGCCCGCCCACGTCTCGGCCGTACGGCGGTGAGCGCAGCCGGGCCGATACCTCCCAAACGGGAATCGTTCGCGTAGGCTGGCCCCGTGATGCTGCGAACATCGGCGTCGCGCGTGCTCGACGACAGCGATCGTGACGAGGTGCTGGCGCTCCTCGACACCGATCCGGTCGCCAATGTGTTCGTAGCGGCCCGGGTCAGGGCCGTCGGCCTCAGCCCTTCACGGCTCGGCGGTCAGATGTGGGGCTACGGCCCGCGTGGCGGGCTCGTGGCCGTGTGCTACGCGGGCGCCAACCTGGTGCCCGTGAACGCCACCCGCGAGGCGGTACACGCCTTCGCCGACCGGGCGCGCAAGCAGGGCCGCCGCTGCTCGTCCATCGTCGGTCCGGCCGGCGCCGTGGAGCAGCTCTGGGAGCGGCTGGAGCCGCACTGGGGTGGCGCCCGCGCGATCCGGTGGGCCCAGCCGGTCATGGCCACGAGCTCCGCGCCCGCCGTCGAACCGGACCCGCTCGTACGCAGGGTCCGGCCCGAGGAGTTCGGCATCCTGCTGCCCGCCTGCGTGGCCATGTTCACCGAGGAGGTTGGCGTCTCGCCGGACAACGGGGACGGCGGCGCGCTCTACCGGTCCAGGGTCGCCGAACTCATCCGCATCGGGCGGTCCTACGCGCGGATCGACGACGGCCAGGTGGTCTTCAAGGCCGAGATCGGCGCGGTGACGCCGCAGGCGTGCCAGATCCAGGGCGTGTGGGTCCATCCCGACCTGCGCGGACGCGGCCACGCTGCCGCCGGGATGGCCGCCGTGGTCGAGCAGGCGCTCAAGTACTTCGCCCCGGTCGTCACCCTCTACGTGAACGACTTCAACCTCCCGGCCAGGGCGGTCTACCGCAAGGTGGGCTTCCAGGAGGTCGACACGTTCATGTCCGTGCTGTTCTAGCCGGCTGTTCTAGCCGGCTGTCCTATCCGGCGCCGAGGCCGGCCTGTGCGGGTCGCACCAGTCGGGTCAGCAGGTGATCCAGCTCGGCCGCGGGGTCGCCGGTCAGCCCGGCGTGCACCGGCCCGGTCTGGACGACCGTGCTGCGCGGCGCGGTGAGCCAGCGGAACCGGGCGCCCAGCGGCTCCCCGCCCAGCGGCCCCGCCTCCTCGCCGCACGCCCGCTCGTAGGCGGCCAGGGCAAGCCGTACGCCGGGCAGGTCCACCGCCGCGCCCAGCGCCAGCAGCCGGGCCTCGTCCAGCTCGACCCGCGCGCACAGGTAGCCGCGCGGCTGGCAGTAGAGGATGACCCCGGCGTTGACCAGCTCGCCCCGCTCCACGCTGGGCACCACGCGGATCACCGCGTACTCGTAGACGTCCAGGTCGCTCATCGGCCGCCCTCCCGGGTGGCGCGCCAGAAGCCGCCGATCGTCGCGCCCCGCTCGCCGCGGCGCTGCGAGGCGGTGGCGGTGCCGGCAGCGGGGTCCGGCAGCCAGTCGCGCGGCCCCGCGACCCGGGCGAGCAGATGCTCGGTGTAGGCCTGCCGTACGGCCCGCGCGTCCGCGAAGCCCGGCTCGTCCTCCAGCCACTCGTCCGGCACGAGCGCGGTCACCTCGTCGAGCAGCGGACGGGTGACGAGCCCGGCCAGGTCCGCGTCGGCCTGCTCCAGCTTCGTCGCGAACGGCGCGAGCACGTGGTCGCGGCCGTCGAACCGGCGCCGCGGGTCGGCCGTCGGCCAGTTGTGGTGGAACCACAGAGCCGCGCCGTGGTCGATGAGCCACACTCCGCCGTGCCAGACGAGCAGGTTCGGGTTGCGCCAGCTCCGGTCGACGTTGTGGACGAGCGCGTCGAACCACAGCACCCGGGAGGCGAACTCGGCGTCGGGCTCCCAGGCGAGCGGGTCGAAGCCGAGCGCTCCGGGCAGGAAGTCGATCGCGAGGTTGTGCCCGGCGCTCGCCGTGAGCAGGTCCTGGATCTCCTCGTCGGGCTCGCGGAGGCCGAGCTGCGGGTCGAGGTCGATGACCTTGAGATCCGGGGTGGCGAAGCCGAGCCGCCTGGCGAGTTCGGCGCAGACGATCTCGGCGACGAGCACCCGCCTGCCCTGTCCGGCGCCGCGGAACTTCACGACGTACGTGCCGAGGTCGTCGGCTTCGACGACACCGGGCAGCGACCCGCCCTCGCGCAGGGGCGCGACGTACCGCGTCGCCGTGATCTGTTCGAGCACGAGAGGAAGGTTACCGTCAGGGCCGGCGGTCGCTCCCCTCCCCGCGCCCGCCGGCCGTCGTGACGGTCAAGCTCCTCAGTTGGCCTTGCTCGGCAGCCACCACATGCGGCCCTCGGCGACGTCGTGGTAGACGTCGAGCAGGTCCATGCCGGTGGTCTTGCTGCGCGACTCGGCCGCGGCCCACGCGTACACCCCCCGGGCTATCGCGCCGGGCTCCTGCTGGACCCGCATCGCGTAGACGAGGGCCCTGATCTCGTGCACCCGCCGGTCCTCCGGCTCCGCCTGGGCGGCGAGCTCGGCGAGCTGACAGGCCAGGCGCAGGTCGCCGTCGGCCGCCGCGGCGACGGCCCGCCCCGCGACCGACGCCGCTCCCGCGGACAGCTCGGCGACCGCGCGGGCGAACACGGCGTCCGGGGCCGGCTTGAGGTTGGCGGGGTTGCCGTCATGCCAGCCGCCGTGCAGCCGCCAGATGTTGCGCACGATGAACTCGGGTTCGTCGTGACGTTCGCGCAGGTAGGGCCGTCCGGCGAGCGCGGCGGGCGGCTTGACCGTGTGCAGGATCTCGTCCAGGCGGGCGCCCGCGTTCATCAGGTCGAGCGTCTGCTCCACCAGGCTGTCGAGATAGTCGGCGGTGTCGGTGAGCGCCCGGCGCACCCGGGCGGACCCGCGCACGGGCAGCCCACGCCCGGGGAGCAGCAGGTCGGCGTCGAGCGTCGCCATGGTGCGCAGCGCCACCGCCCAGTCGTCCGGGTAACGCTGCACCCGCTGCGGGTCGCCCGCCCCGGGAACCGTCCAGGCGAACAGATCGCCGGTCAGCAGCACGCCACGCTCGGGCAGGAACGCCCAGGTGGCGTCCTCGGTGTCACCCCGGGCGTGCGTGAGCTCGAAGGAGACGTCTCCCAGCGAAAGCGACAACCGGTCGCGGTAGGTCAGGTCGGGCAGCCGCTGCGGCGGCGGCCAGACCAGCCGGGGGAAGCCCCGCTCGCGCAGGTCGACGACCGCGTTGTAGCCGGCCGTCCTGGCCTGCCGGGTGAGCCTGTGGGCCAGCCCCTCCTGCGCCACGACCAGCGGGCGGGTGCCCGGTTCGGCGTCGAACTCCTCGATGCCGCTCAGCCTCTCGGCACGGCTGCGCGAGAAGATCGCGTATTTGAGCGGCTCGACCGACCACTTCCTGATCGCGCGGTACGACTGCGGGGCCTCATGGGCGTCGCCGGTGTCGAAGAGGCCCAGCCCTTCCTCGCCGCGGACCACGTACACGTTGCCGCACGCCGGCCACATCGCCACGCCGTAGGCGATCTCCTGCACCCCGTCTCGGCGCAGCTCGGCATAGGGCACGTCCTCCGGGCGCACCGAACCACGCCAGACCTCGTCGGCGTACGAGAGGATCGGTGATTCCATGGTCAAGAGCCTGATCCTCCGGGCGGACGGTGCCCAGTAGGGAGATCCCTAATGTCCGCGCCGGCCCGCCGGGGTCTTCGCGTTCCAGCTCGCGAGAAGGTCCAGGGCGCGTTTCGAGGACGAGCCGGGTTCGGCGGTGTAGACGAAGAGCGTCGTGTCCGGATCTCCGGGCAGGGAGAGGGTCTCGTACTCGACGGTCAGCTCGCCGACGAGAGGGTGCCGCAGACGCTTGGAGCCGTGGGTGCGCTGGTGGACGCGGTGCTGCTCCCACCAGTGGGCGAACTCACGGCTGTGCTCGCGCAGGTCGGCGATGAGTGCGACGGTGGCCTGGTCGTCCGGGTCGCGGCCCGCGTCGAGCCGAAGGCTCTCGACCGCGGCGCGCGCCTGGACGTCCCAGTCCACGAACAGCGACCGGGCGTCGTCGTCGAGGAACATCCATCGCGCGTAGTTGCGCTGCCGGGGCGGCAGCCGGTCGAAGTCCGTGAACAGCGCTTTCGCCATCGCGTTGGCGGCGAGCACGTCGGTGCGGCGGCCGAGGACGAGGGCGGGCTCGCCGTCGAGCGCGTCGAGGAGCTGGTAGAGCCCGGGGCGCACACGCTGGACGCCGCGGGCCCGGTGCCGGACGGGGGCCGCGGTCATCCCGATGAGGTCGTGCAGATGCGCGCGTCCGGCGTCGTCGAGCCCGAGGGCGCGTCCGACGGCCTCGACGACGGACGGCGAGGGGGTGATGCGCCGGCCCTGTTCCAGGCGTGCGTAGTAGTCGGTCGAGACTCCGGCCAGGAAGGCGACCTCCTCGCGGCGCAGGCCCGGGACCCGTCGCACGCGGCCGTCGGAGGGCAGGCCGGCCCGTGCCGGGTCGACCTGGCTGCGGGCACGTCTCAGGAAATCGGCGAGTTCACGGTTGGTTCCGGCCACGAATCCAGTCTCTCGTCCGCCGCGCGTTCCTGACTGGTCCTGTGCGTCCTAGGTTTCCCGGTGCGCGGTCGCGCAGGGCGCGATATGGACGTCCGCGGCGGATCGCCGTGGATGAAGCTGGAGCCGTGCCGGTCCCGGGGGCTTCCCGGCCGGCGCCACTTGCGACCTTCGAAAGGATCACCATGAGCTTCCCGGCGGATCGACCCGCTACGTGGTTCGTGACCGGCACCTCCCGCGGCCTCGGCCTCGAACTGGTCAGGCGGCTACTGGAGCGCGGCGACCAGGTCGCCGCCACGACGCGGTCGCCGGAGCGGCTGCTCGCCGCCCTCGGTGACGGGACCGGGACCTCGCGCCTTCTTCCGCTCACCGTCGACCTGCGTGACGAGGCGGCGGTCAGGCGTGCGGTCCGGGAGACCACCGGGCGCTTCGGCGGCCTGGACGTCGTCGTCAACAACGCGGGCTACGGTTTCCTGGCCGCGGTGGAGGAGACCAGCGACCGCGAGGTCCGCGACATGCTCGACGTCCAGGTCGTGGGCGTGTGGAACGTACTGCGCGCCGCCCTGCCGATCCTCCGCGAGCAACGCGGCGGTCACATCGTCAACGTGTCCTCGATCCTGGGCCTGACCGCTGTCGCGGGCTGGGCTCTGTACTGCGCCGGGAAGTTCGCGCTGGAGGGGCTGAGCGAGGCGCTCGCCGCCGAGGTGGCGGACTTCGGCGTCCAGGTCACCATCGTCGAGCCCGGGTACTTCCGCACCGAGTTCCTCACCCCGGACTCCATCGCCCTGCCCGCCGAGACGACCGCGCACTACCCGGCCATCCGTGAGATGACCCTCGACCACCTCAAGTTGCAGGGCAGCCAGCTCGGCGACCCGGTCAAGGGCGCCCGCGCGATCATCGACCGGGTCCTGGCCGGGGAAGGCCCGCTGCGGCAGCTGCTCGGTTCGGACGCCCACTCCTACGCCGTGGCCAAGGTCGAGGCCCTGCGGGCGAACGTCGAGGCCGCCGCCCTCAGCGCCCCGGCCACCGACTTCCCCGCCGCCTGACGCCCGTAATCGCCCCGGGGACACGCAGGTGGACAGGGGGACTCGTCACAGCTCGCCGCGTTCGACGGCCAGGGCGAGCTCGACACGCGACCGCAGGCCGGTCTTCGCGTACACGCGGGTGAGATAGACCTCCACGGTCTTGCGGCTGTAGTGCAGCTCCTCGGCGATCTGGGGGTTGCTCAGCCCGTCGGCGACCAGTTCGATGACGCGGCGCTCGCCGGGGGTGAGGTGGCCCGCCGGTTCGGGGACCAGCCCGGCCGCACGCAGGCGGCGCTCCGACAGGGCCGCCCAGGGCGCGGCGCCGAGCCGGGTGAAGATCGCATGTGCGCGGGGGAGCTGCGCGGTGTCGCCGAGCGCGCCGAGGACCAGCCGGGCCCGGGCCTCCTCGAACGGCAGGCCGTCCGCGCGGGACTGCTCCAGCGCCGCGCCCGCCCGCGCGCGGTCGCGGAACGCCCAGCCCACCGCCAGGTCGGCGGAGAGCCGGGCCCGGGGCGTGCCGTTGGCCGACCGCTCCTCCAGCCGGGAGGCCGCCGCCCGGCAGCCCGCGTCGTCGCCCGCTCCGCCCGCCACCAGCACCTTGATCGCCAGAGCCCGGTGCACCACCTCGGGCACGTCGCACGCGAGGGCGTCGTCGAGCTCGCGCCGCGCGGCGGCGATGTCGCCGCGGGCGGCCGCCAGGCGGGCGTGGAACACGCACCGCATGCCCTGCTGCAGGGCCGAGCCGGGCGGCGGCTCGGCGAGGACCCGGGCGGCCTCGTCGAGCCTGCCCTGGTCGAGCAGGATGTCCAGTTCCATGTTGCGCAGGAGGGCCAGGTTCTCCAGCAGGCCCGCCTCGGCCAGGGCCCGGCCCGCGACCGCGATCTCCTCCAGCGCCCGGGCCCATTCGCCGCTCATCCGCCGGATCACGGCCATGGTCCGCACGTGCTGCCCGGCGATGTCGTGCCAGCCGAGGCCGCGGTGGATCTGCTCGGCCTGGTCGAGCACCTCGACGGCGCGCGAGCGCAGCCCGGCGATCGCCAGCACGTGCGCCGCCGACTCCAGCGACGCGAGCCGGGCGCCCGGCGGCAGCGCGGCGGCGAAGGTGAGCAGGTCGTCGACCGCTCGCCGCGTCTCGGTCCAGTCGCCCTGGACGAGTGCGTGGATGGCCAGATAGCCGACCGTGATCGCGCGGTCCTGCGGCGGGCAGTCGGCCAGGCCCTCCCAGGCCCGCCGGGCGGACTCCCGGCTGGGACGGCCCATCTCCGCGCTGATCACCGCCTGCTGCGCGAGCAGCGCCGAGGCGTCGTCGGCCTTCGGGATCTGGCGGCGGGCCACGTCGAGGGCCACCTCGTACCAGCCCATCACGTGGGCCGCGCCGACCGCGGTGTACGCCGCACGGGTGTGGCGGCGACCGGGGGGCAGCACGGCGAGCGCCCGCTGCGCGGAGTTCAGCGCCAGCGCGGGCCGCGATCCCTTCCAGTACGCGAGCGCCTGCCTGGCCAGCAGCTCACCGGGCTGCGGGGACAGCTCGGCGGCCTTGCCGTACCAGTGCGCGGCCGACAGCGGCGCGGTCCAGCGGGTCAGTTCGGCGGCCCGCAGCACCGCGGGCAGGGCCTCGACGGCCGGGCCAGCCTCGGCCTTGTGGGTGGCCCACTCCAGGACCCGCCTGGTGCCGGTCAGCCCCTCCCGTTCGAGCATGTCGGCGATGCGGCGGTGCACCTCACGGCGGCCGGACGCGCCGAGGTCGTCGTAGAGCGCCTCGGCCACGAGCGGGTGGGCCAGCGCGTAGCCGTCGCCGTTCTCCGTGACCACGCCATCCCTGACGAGCGCGTCGAGAGCGCGTTCCGCCCGGGGCGGCTCGAGCCCGGCGAGTTCGGCGAGCGCCGTGAGGCCGGCCGTCTCCCTCGTGCGCGACAGCGCGGCCAGCACGCGGGCGAGGTCGCGTCCGCCCCGGTCCCGCTGGAACAGCCGGCTCAGGATCGCGCCGCGCCGCGCCCCCGGATCGGCCGAGCGCACCGCACCGCCCTGCACCAGGGCCAGCACGGCCTCCTGCACGAACCACGGGTTGCCCCGGCTCGCGACGTGGATACGCCGCAGGACGGTGTCGCTCGGCGTACGGCCGAGCAGCGTGCCGACCAGGTCCGCGATCTCGGCCATGGTGAGCGGCTGGAGCCGGACGGACAGGTCCACGTCGAGCGGGGGAGGGTGGCGGGCGGTGCCGAGGATCGCGACGGCGTCGTGACGGCGTGGCAGGGCCCGCAGCACGCTCAGCGTGTCGGCGTCGGCCAGGTGCAGGTCGTCGATGGCGAGGAGGGTCGGACCGGGCAGCGACTCCAGCAGCCGGGCGGCCATCGCGCCGGGCGCGGCGGCGGGGTGTCCGAGCGCGGCCTGGTCGATCGCGTCGAGCAGGTCGGACAGCACGTCGGCCGCCTCACCGCGCAGCGCCCCTAGCGCCTCGACGAGGGGGGCGTAGGCGCGCCCGCCGTCCAGCTCGCGGGCCTGGCCGCGCAGCACGTGGTAGCCCTTGAGCCGCGCCGCGACCGCGTTCAGCAGGTGCGTCTTCCCGATGCCGGGCTCGCCGAGGACGAGGACGGTCCGCGGCGTCTTCGACAGGGCCGACACCACCTGACCGAGTGTGCCCGCGCGGCCCTCGCCGGCGGCCGATACGTCCACGACTGGCCGTCACTCCCTTCGCATCCGTCCCGCTGGTGTCTCCTAGGACGCGGCGGAAAGGTTGAACGTTCACACGAAATGTGACGTGCTCCGCAAGTGATCGCAAGGGGATCGATGTATCAAGATTCGAACACGGCGACGGCGGCGGCGGTCAGCCTCTCCTCGACCACCTCTTCGGGCACGTCCATGGTCTTCACCACCCCGGACTGCACCGCGCCGAGGGCGGCCCAGGCACGTACGCGCGTGCCGGGGGAGGGGTCCGGCCCGGCCAGGCGGGCGAACAACTCCCGGCCGAACTCCCTGATCGCCTCGCCGGGCGATCCGGGAGGGGCGCTGTCGGCGGCGCCGATGTCCTCGGTGAGCAACCGGATCACCGCGCGGTGCCGTACGGCGAACGCCGCGAACGCCCGCAGGAACTCCCGGTGCCCGGGGAACCGGGCGCCGAGCAGCGCGAGCAGGTCGTCGGCCGCCGGGGCGATGATCTCGGCCGCCAGCCGGTCCTTGGGATGGAAGTGGTAGGCGACCGCCGTCTTGGTCAGGCCGACCGCCGCCGCGATGTCGGCGAGCGACACGGCGGCGTACCCGCGCTCGGCGAACAGGTCGCGGGCCGCGGCCAGGATCCGGGACCGGGTCGCGTTCCCCTGGTCGAGTGTGGTCATCGTCTCATTTTCCGGCGTGCCCCTCGCCCGCCGATGCGTTCCGTTTACCCTCGTTCTGTACGGCCGTACAGGACGGCCGTCAGGACATGCTAGCCGGGACGGACGACGATGAGCGGGCTTCTGGGGCGGCTCGGCGGATGGTGCGCGCGCCACGGCTGGCTCGTGCTGACGCTGTGGGTGCTGGCGGCGGGGCTGCTGACCGCGGGCACGCTGGTATGGGGCCGGCCGGTGAACAACGACGTCGCGATCCCCGGCACGGACGCGCAGCGGGCGCACGAACTCATGCGCGAGGGCTTCGGCCCGGGATTCGACGCGGGCGGGACGGTGCAGCTCGTTCTCTACACGGCGGACGGCACGCTGATCGACAAGTCCCGCAAACAGGCCGTCGAGCAGTCGATGGACGCCCTGCGGCGCGCGCCGCACGTCGCCCAGGTGGAGACGCCGTACCGGATCGGCGGCATGTCGTCCAACCTGCGGATCGGCATGATCACCGTACGGTTGGAGGGGCAGGACACCACCAAGATCGCGCAGACCTCCGAGCAGCTCGTCGCCGCCGCCGCGCCGGCCGCGCGGGCGGGCATCGAGGTCGTCCCGTCCGACAGCTCCACCCCCGCCGACAAGGAGATCAAGACCGGCGCCAGCGAGGTCGCGGGCGTGGTCGTCGCGCTGCTGGTGCTGCTGTTCGCCTTCGGGACGCTGGTCGCCGCGCTCGTGCCGATCTTCACGGCGCTGATCAGCATCGGCGTTGGGCTCGGCGTCATCGCGCTGCTCGGGCATGTCGTGGACGTCCCTTCGACGGCGTCGATCCTGGCCACGATGATCGGCCTCGGCGTCGGCATCGACTACGCGTTGTTCCTGCTGTCGCGGCACCGGTCGCTGCTGGCCGGCGGCGTGCCGGTGCCGGAGGCGGTGCGGCGCACCGCGGCCTCCTCCGGCGGGGCCGTGCTGTTCGCCGGCGGCACGGTCGTGATCGCGCTGAGCGCGCTGATGTTCGCCGGCGTCCCGCTGCTGCGCACGCTCGGCTGGATCACCGGCGTCTCGGTCGTCTGCGCCGTGCTCACCTCGATCACGCTGGTGCCCGCGCTGCTCGGCATCCTCGGCCACCGGGTCAACGCGCTGCGGCTGCCCTTCTCCGGGCGCGCCGCCCGCCAGGACGGCCCGGCGACCGGCTGGGCCAGGCTGGGCACCTGGGTGGCGCGCCGCCCCTGGCGGGTGCTCGCCGTCACCGTGGTCGTGCTCGCGGCGCTCGCCGCCCCGGCCGTCACGATCAAACTCGGCCCGCTCGACGACGGGTACGGCGACAAGGGCACCCCCGCCCGCCGCGCGTACGAGCTGGTCGAGGCGGGCTTCGGCCCGGGCGCCAACGGCGGGCTCGTCGTCGTGGCCGAACTCGACCGGAAGATCGCCGACTCGACACCACCCGACCCGGTGGTGCAGGTGCTGCGCCAGCGGGTGGAGCACACCGAGGGCGTCGCGTTCGTCGCGCCGCCGCAGGTCAACGAGGACGGCCGGTCCGTGCTCATCCAGGCCGTTCCCGACTACGGGCCGAGCGACCGGCGCGCCCTGGACGTCGTGAAGCGGGTGCGTGCCATCGAGGTGCCGGGGGCGCACGTCCACGTCGGCGGGGAGGTGGCCGGGCTGGCGGACATGGGCGACCGCATCATGGGCCGGACTCCGCTGGTCGTCGGCATCGTCGTGCTGCTCAGCGCCATGCTCCTGCTGCTGGCCTTCCGCGCGCCCCTGGTCGCGGTCAAGGCGGCGGTGATGAACCTCGTCTCGCTCGGCGCCGCCTTCGGCGCCCTGGCCGTGGTGTTCTCCCACGGCCTGGGCAGCCGTCTGGTCGGCATGGACCCGCCGCCCTCGGCCGAGGGGTCCTATCTCGCCACGCTGTTCTTCTCGGTGCCCATCGACACGTACGTGCCGCTCATGCTGTTCGCCGTGCTGTTCGGCCTGTCGATGGACTACGAGGTCTTCCTGCTCACCTCCGTACGGCAGGCCTACGCCCGCAGCGGGGACAACCGGAGCGCGGTGGCCGAGGGACTGGGGTCGACCGGCCGCGTCATCACCTCGGCCGCGCTGATCATGGTGGCGGTGTTCACCGCCTTCATCGCCTACCCCGACCCGTTGGTCAAGGTGTTCGGCGTCGGGCTGGCCGTGGCCATCACCGTCGACGCGACCCTGATCCGGGGCTTTCTCGTGCCGGCCACGATGGTGCTGCTCGGCAGGCTCAACTGGTGGATCCCGCGGTGGCTCGACCGGATCCTGCCGAACCTGTCCATCGAGGGCCATGAGGAGGACGGCGAGCCGGCCGGGCCGGCGGAGCCCGAACTCGTCGGCGTGGGCCGGCACGCTCGTCCCTGACGCGCTCATCGGTACGGCACCGGTGTCCGGATCAGAAGTTCTTGTTCCGGACGGTCCAGGGGGCTCTGGCCGCCAGGCCCGAGGGGCCGAGGATGTACGCCCGTGCCGTGGCGTTGCCGTTGAGGGTCATGTCCAGGAACTGGACCACCGCGGTCATGCCGTCGGTCATCTGGCTGCCGGTGATGAACCCCACGTGACCGGCCTGCGGATGCTCGGCCAGCACCGCCGGCACCTGGGTGAGGTCGTAGTTGGCCCTGGTGTTGTCGTAGGCGATGTCGGAGGGCCCGCCGTCCAGGAACATCACCGGGGTGTGCAGCTTGGACAGTTCCGCGCGTGAGTATCCGAACGAACCGTCGGCGAACAGCCCGCTGTCCAGCGAGACGACGCCCTTGACCCGCCGGTCCTGGCCGGCGATCAGCGCCTCCAGCCCGCCGCAGGAGTGCCCGGCCGTGGCGACCCTGGACAGGTCGAGGCGCTGGTAGAGCGGCGAGCCGGCGCGGGCGTTCTCGCGCTCGGCCCAGCTGATCGCGTCGGTCAGCAGCGACGGGATCGGGGACCCGCTCTGCACGCCGTTCGGCGAGCCGTCGACCGACGCGGTGTCCACCACGACGAACCCGCGGGCGGCGATGAACGTCAGCGCCCGGACGACCTCGCTCCCGTTGGTGTGCGCGCAGGCCCCGTTGCCGAAGACCAGCACGGGCATGGGGCGCCCCACGGCCGCGGGGTTCGACGGCCGGAACACGGTGTAGCGGTTGGTGCCGTACGCCCCCTCCCTGGTGACCGGGAAGTCGTTCTCGATGGCCGGCCTGCTCGGCGGGGTGGGACTGGCACTCGGCGAGACACTGGGACTGGCACTGGGACTGGCACTGGGACTGGCACTGGGACTGGCACTGGGACTGGCACTGGGACTGGCACTGGGACTGGCACTGGGACTGGCGCTGGGGCTGGATGTGGGACTGGGGCTGGGAGAGGTGACGCCGCCGGTGCAGGTCACGCCGTTCAGGGCGAAGCCGGACGGCGCCGGGTTGGAGCCGTTCCAGCTGCCGTTGAACCCGAATTCCGTGCTGCCCCCGCTGGGGAGGCTGCCGTTGTAGGAGACGTTGGTCACCGTGACCTGGGAGCCGGACTGGGTGTGGGTGCCGTTCCACAGCTGGGTGATGGTCTGCCCGGCCGGGAACGACCAGGTCAGCTTCCACCCGTTGATCGGGTCACCGAGGTTGCGGACGCTGACGCTCGCGCCGAAGCCGCCTTGCCACTGGCTGGTGACCGTGTAGCTGACCTGGCATCCGGCCGCGGCCGCCGACGCGGCATGCGTCGCGGCCACCCCGGCGCCGGCAGTCAGCAGCACAGTGGCGGCCGACAACGTCAACCGCCGGCGAAAGGAGCTGTCATTTCGCACGGGCTTCTCCCGAATCTCCCGAGTATTCGCGTTAGCGCTAACAATCACGGGTGCCGATGTCCGCGGACATCGTGCCGTCGCTGTCGGGAGTCAAACCGGCACACAAAAGAGGCGTCAACGGCACGAGGGAGTCCGCCGTTCTCCCAGCACGAGGGCAACCCTGGTGAACAGGCGCTTCGAAAAGCATGCGAAAGACTGTCGGCCGGGACGGCGGTGAATTTTTCACGCCACCCGCCCGCGGTAGGCGGGTCAGTCGATGACCGGCGGAGGCGGGGTGTCCTGCGGATCGGGACTCTGCCGCCCCGGCTCCCGCGGCCCGGGGTCCTCCGGCACCGGACTCCGCGGTGGCTCAGGAGTCGCGGGCGTATCGGGACTCCTGGGCGGGTCCGGTGTCTTGGGCGGATCGGGTGTCTTGGGCGGATCGGGTGTCTTGGGCGGATCGGGTGTCTTGGGCGGGGCGGGGCTCTCGTTTCCCTGGCCCGAGGGCGACTCCTGCGGACGCGGGCAGCGGGGACCGGCGACCCCTGCCTCGGCCTGGCGCGGCCCGCCGGCATAGGCCGGATCGGTCGTGACGCGCACCCCGAACACGGCTCTCTTCCCGCATGCCACGGGGCCGAGGCCGGAGGCCACCGTGAAGGAGTAGGACGTGCGGCCCGAGAGCGTACGGGTGTCGGCCGCCGCCGGGCGACCGTCGCGGGTGAAGACGGTGGAGACCCTGACCGGGCCTCTGCCCGTGGTCCGCACCGTCACGGCCGCCGCCCTGCCGTCCCAGCGGTCGATCGCCACGCCTTCGACGGTGGGCGCCGGGCAGGGCGCCCCGGTGAGTTTCCGCGTGTTTGTGCGGGTGCCTCCGCGGGCGGCCGGGGCCGTGGACACCTCGACCCGCCGATACACGGTGGTTCCGCAGGCGGGGGCGGGGAACGCCTGCTGCAGCCCGATGTGATAGGACCTCGCGCCCCGCAGCCCGACCGTCTGCGCGGGCGCGGCGGTGAGGGCGTCCGGCGACGGCCCGGACGCGAAGCGCGCGGTGAGCAGGACCCGCGCCGTCGTGCTCGCCCGTACGTCGACCGTGACCGCCTGGCCGTCGAACGCCGCGATGCCGAGGTCCGTCACCCGCGCCGGCGCCGGCGACGCGGTCGCGCCCAGGTGCGAGGGGGTGACGCTCGGCCCCGAAGAGCCCGGCGGCCCCGCGGAGCCCGGCGGCCCCGCGGAGCCCGGCGGCACGGAGTGGTTCGGCGGCGCGGAGGGGTTCGGCGGCACGGCCGGCCCGGTGGACACGGACGACACCGGTGTCTCGGACAGGTCGGGCGGCATCGCCCCGGCGTTCTCGTCCGGCCCCGCGTCGCTCCCCGAGGTGCCGCCGGGTGTCGTCTCGTCCGGTGTCGTCCCGCCCGGCTCCGTCTCCTCGGGTGCCGTCTCAGGCACGGCCGGCGGGGCCGTCTCCATGGAGTCCGCGGCCGGGGGTAGCGCCGCCGGAGCGCTCCGCGGCGGCGGGGTGAGCAGGGTGTCCTGCGCCACCGGGGTCTGCCGGTTGGCCGCGACCACCGCCGCGATCACGGCGGCCGACAGCACGGCGGCGCCGATGGCGAAGCGGGGCGCGAAGCGCGTGAGCCGCTCCGACAGCACGGTCTGGGCGAGCGAGCTGGCCGCCTCGACCGGCTCGGCCGGGGCGGCCAGGGGAAACGTCAGCGCCAGCAGGGTCGCCAGCTCGGCCAGATGGCGGCGGCCGCGCTGCTCCCAGTCGGGCCCGTACGCGGTGGTCGCGGCGGTCTCCAGATCGGTGATGAACGCCCGCGCGGTGGGCGGCCGGTCCGCCGGGTTCTTGGCCATGCCGCGCGCGACCAGGCCCCGCACCGAGCCCGGCACGTCCGCCGCCGGGATGGGAGCGCTGCGGTGCAGCATGCGCAGTGCCGTCAGGTCGTTCGCCCGGTAGGGCCGGTGCCCGGTGAGGCACTCGTAGAACACGCAGGTGGCCGCGTACACGTCGGCGGCGGGGCCGGCGAGCCCGCCGTACCACTGCTCCGGTGCCATGTAGGGCGGGGTGCCCGCGGGCGCGTCCGGCGAGCCGCTCGGCGTCGCGATGCCGAAGTCCGACAGTTTGCTGGTCCCGTCGGCCTGGATCAGCACGTTCTCCGGCTTGTAGTCACGGTGGACGATGCCCGCGGCGTGCGCCGCCGACAGGCCCGCGAGCGAGCCCTTCAGCACGACCAGCGCCGCCTCCGGGCTGGTCGAGCCGTGCTCGGCGAGGATCCTGCGCAGCGAGACCCCGTCGACGAGCTCCATGACGATCGCCGCGCCGTCGGGCGCCTCGACGTACTCGTACAGGCGCACGACGTTGGGATCGTTGAGCTCGACCATGATCCGGGCCTCGTGCCGGAACCCGGCGAGGAAGCGCTGGTCCCGCCGCAGTTCCTCGCGCAGGTACTTGATCGCCACGTAGGCGCCCGTGGTCACGTAGGTCGCCAGCACGACCCGTCCGGCGCCGCCGGCGCCGAGTTCGCGCACCTCCCGGTAGCCGGGTACCGACCAGGCGTTCATGACGCCGCCCCCTCGGATAGCTTCGACTCAAGGTCTCACCCGAAAGGGCGGTTGTCACCGGAGCAAAAAAGTCACCTTGCGGATGTAGTCCTGGCGTGCGCGGTGACGTGCCGGGCCGCGCGTACGGCGAGGTCGCGGGCGCGGTCGGCGTCCACGCCCATAAGGCGGCCACCGCGCTTGACGACGCGCCCGCCGACCAGCACCGTGTCCACGGCGGCGGTGTCGGCCGCCGTGACGACCGCGGCCACCGGGTCGTGCACGGGCGCGAGGCCGGGGGCTCCGGCGTCCAGGATCACGATGTCGGCCTGCTTGCCGGGGCGCAGCGAGCCGATCCTGTGGTCCATGCCCAGCGCGGCCGCGCCTTCGATCGTGGCCATGCGCAGCACGTCCGCAGCGGTGAGTGCGGGCCCGGCGGGGCGGGCGCGTCCGGCCGCGAACGCCGCGCGCATCACGGAGAACATGTCGCCGGGGACGTCGGTGACCGTGTCCACGCCGAGACCCGTGGTGATTCCGGACGAGCGCAGCCTGCCGGTCTCGGGGTGGCCGTGTCCCATCAGCGACTCCACCGCCGGGGCCACCGAGGCCGTGCCGCCGCTGCCGGCGATCAGCTTCAGCGACTCGTCCGGGATGCCGTTGCAGTGCACGAACAGCACGTCCGGGCCGAGCAGGCCGGCGTCGCGCAGCCGCTCGACCGGGCCCTCGCCGGTGGCGTGCAGGCTGACCCGCAGGCCGAGGTCGCGCGCGAGCGCCCAGTCGGCCCGCGCCGCCTCCACCGAGCCGTAGACCGGGCCCCAGGCGGCGAAGGCGGGGGTGACGAGACCGTCGTCGGACGGCAGGAGCTCCGAGCGGACCCGCCGCACCTCCTGCTCGGCGCGGTCGGCGTCGCCCGTACCCCGGTGCGCGTACCCGAAGACCGCCCGTACGCCGGACTCGCGTAACGCCCCGACGGCGGCGTCCGTGTGATCGGGAGTGAGCTGGATGTGCGACCAGTCGTAGACGGTGGTGACGCCGGCGTTGAGGGCCTCGGCCGCGCCCCAGAGGTTGGCGGCGTACACGTCCTGCGCGCGGAACGCCGGGGCGAGGGAGCCGAGGACCAGCTCGAGGTACGCGCCGAGAGTCGCGTCGGCCGCGATGCCGCGCAGCACGCTCTGCCACACGTGGCGGTGGGTGTCCACGAAGCCCGGCAGCACGATGCCGCCGCCCGCGTCGACGATCTGGTCGTTCTCCTGTCTGTCGTCCGGGCGCGGCCCGACCGAGACGATGACCCCGTCCTCGATGACGACGGCCGCGTCCGGCACGACGCGCGGGCGCGGCTCGGTGTCGACGACGATGCCCTCGACGATGATCGTTCTCATGGAGGCTCCTATCTCAAATGCTTTCACAAAAGCTTTTACGAAAGCTATCAGGGCGAAGGACTAGGCTCAACCTCATGCGACAGCGGGACCGGGTCGACGAGATGATCGAAGGGTGGCGGGCCGAACTGCCGGAGGCGGCCACCGTCCAACTGGAGATCGTCAAGCGCATCAGCCGGCTCAAGGCCCGCGTCGAGGAGGTCACCCAGGCGGTGCTCGGCCGCCACGGCCTGACCTACGCGGAGTTCGACGTGCTCGCCACCCTCCGCCGGGCCGGCCGGCCATACCGGCTCAAGCCGAGCAGGCTCGCCTCCCACCTGATGCTCACGACCGGAGGGACGAGCAACATCCTGCAGCGGCTGGTCGCCGCCGGGCTGGTGGAACGGGAGCCCGATCCGACCGACGGGCGCAGCTCGTGGGTGCGGCTCACCCCGCTCGGCGTGGCGAAAGCCGAGGAGTTGTCGCTGGCCACGACCGAGGCGCACCGGGAGCTGCTGGCGGACGTGCCGGAGCCGGCCGCGCGCGCCCTGGCCGACCTGCTCAGGGACGTCCTGCTCGCCCTGGGCGACCGAGCCCAGCCCAGAACATAAGGTGCTTGTCATGCCGCGCAACCTCATCCTGTCCGGGGGAGTGGCCCACGACTTCCCGGCCACCTCGGCCGCTCTCGCGGGCGTGCTCGCCGAGATCGGCATCGAGTCGGAGATCACCGAGGACATCGCGGGGGCACTGGCCGAGCCCCCGCCGGTCGGCCTGATCACCGTGAACGCGCTCCGCTGGAGGATCGACGGCGACGACTTCGCGGAGGAGCGCGACCGCTGGCGCTTCGAGACGCCGGACTCCGTCAGGCGCACGCTGCTCGCCCACCTCGCGCGGGGCGGCGGGCTGCTCGCCGTGCACACCGCCTCGCTCTGCTTCGACGACTGGCCGGAGTGGGCCGAGATCGTGGGCGGCGCCTGGAGATGGGGCAAGTCGTACCACCCGCCGATCGGCCCGGCGGAGGTCCGGCTCGCGGGCGGTCACCCGATCGTCGACGGCCTGACCGGCTTCGAGGTCACCGACGAGGTCTACACCGACCTCGACGTCCTGCCGGACGTGGAGCCGCTGGCGTACTCGGGGGACCAGCCCCTGCTGTGGGCGAGAACCGTGGCGGGCGGCAGGGTCGTGTACGACGCGCTCGGCCACGACACCCGGTCGTACGAGAACCCGGTGCGCCGCACGCTGCTGCGGCGGGCGGCGCGGTGGCTCCTCGGGAACTGACTCCTACGCGCCGGGGAGGTTCCGCAGCGCCTCGCGGCGGCTCAGCCCGCTGATGCCCTGGTGCTTCACGTAGCGGAGCACCTCCTGCGGGTTGGTCTTCGCGTACTCCCGGAGCGCCCACCCGATCGCCTTGCGGGCGAAGAAGTCGGTGTCCGACAGGCTCGGCTCGATGCAGGCGTAGAGCAGATGGGCGTCGGTCCGCTCCTTGAAGGAGTTCTGGCACAGGATGGCCGTGCGCCGCTTCCACAGGTCGGGGTCGTGCGCCCACTCCAGCACCAGGCGGCGCATGCTCTCGGGATACAGCCGCAGCAGCGTGCCGATCCGGTGCACGGCGATGTCGTCGACCAGGTCCCACCACGCCCCGGTGACGATCATCTCCTCGTACATGGGGATGGTGTAGAGCGTCTGCCAGGGCCGGTAGAAGCGGTGCGCGGACAGCTCGATGGCGGCGTAGCGCTCCTCGCGGTACTCCGCCTCGCGCCACAGGGCCAGCACCGCCCTGCGCCACTCGGGGGCGCTGTCCAGCCGGTGCTCGGCGAAGACCTTGCGCAGCGCGGCCCGGCGGGGCACGGCCGTCACCCCGAGGAACGGCATCTCCGACTTCATGTACGACCGCATCGAGAGGGCGCGCGCCGGGTCTGCGGCCTCGGTCAGCGCGAGCCGTACGGCCTTGACGAGTGTCATGACGGGCGGCTCGCCCGTTCGCCGGTCGCCAGGCCGTCGAACAGCAGCTTGCCGAAGTGGTCGGCCAGCGCGTCCGTGTCGAGCCTGCCGTCGGGGCGGAACCAGCGGACGGTCACCCAGATCGTGTCGCGGATCATCCGGTAGGTCAGCTTGGGGTCGACGTCGGGGCGGAACTGCCCGGCGGCCTGGCCGCTCTTGATCTGCTCCACCCACATGCGCTCGACCTCGTCCTCGGCCCGCACCAGGTAGTCGAACCGGTCGCCGGGCAGCGAGCGCAGGTAGTTCCAGTCGTTCTGCATGACCGTGATGGCCGCCCGGTGGTCTTCCAGCGTGCCGAAGCCGATCCTGACCATCTCCGCCAGGACCGAGCGCGGGTCGGTCCGCGTGTCCAGGACCGCGCGGTAACGGGCGATCAGATCCTCGAGGAAGGTGCGCAGCACCTCGTCGACGATCGTCTCCTTGGAGTCGAAGTGGTGGTAGAGACTGCCGGAGAGGATGCCGGCCTCCAGTGCGATCTCCCGCACGGTGGTGGCCTGGAAGCCCTTGCGCGCGAACAACTCGGCGGCGAGCTTGACGAGGTGGTCGCGCCGTTCGGACGCCGAACCGGCCGCCCCCCGCTTCGCCCTGACCGGCGCGGCCGTGCCGCCGGAGTCCTTACGCTGGTTCACGGCTCCCATTATGGCCGCCGACCAAGAGCTTGTTCACATTCTCGCCTCGCCCGACCTCCCCGCACCGGCCGTGCCCGTAGGGCAGGATCGAACGCATGGCGAAAATGGGCTATCCGTTCACCCTGGGGGTGGCGTCAGGGGAGCCGTTACCCGACGGCGTGATCCTGTGGACCCGTCTGGCCCCCGAACCGCTGCATCCGACACAGCCCGGCGGCATGCCCAATCGGGCGCTGACCGTACGGTGGGAGCTCGCCGAGGACGAGGCGTTCACGAAGATCGTGCAGTCCGGCACGGCGCCCGCGCAACCGGACTGGGCGCACAGCGTGCACGTGCGGGTGGCCGGGCTGCGGCCCGCCGCCGACTACTTCTACCGGTTCTCCGTGGAGGGCCACGTCAGCCCGGTCGGCCGCACCAGGACCGCGCCCGCCCCCGATTCGACCGCGCCCGTCCGGTTCTGCTTCGTCTCCTGCCAGCGCTACGAGCACGGCCACTTCACCGCACTGCGTCACATGGCCGCCGAACGCCCCGACATCGTCCTCCACCTCGGCGACTACATCTACGAGTACGGCAAGCCGAAGAACCCCAAGCCGGGCCGATGGGTGCGCCCGCTCGAGTCGGCGGCCGAGTGCACGACGCTGGGCGCCTACCGCAACCGCTACGCCCGCTACAAGATGGACAAGGACCTGCAGGCCGCCCACGCCGCCGCGCCGTGGGTCCCGATCCCCGACGACCACGAGGTGCGCGACAACTGGGCGGGCGCGCTGCCCGGCGACGGTGGCAGCCCCGCCGCCTTCCTCAAGCGCAGGGCCGCCGCGTTCAAGGCCTACTACGAGCACCAGCCGCTGCGCGTGCGCCCGTCCGGTTCCGCCCTGCAGAACCACCGCTGGCGCCCGTACGGCCGGGTGGCCGACTTCCTGCTGACCGACACGCGGCAGTACCGCGAGGGGCGCGACATGCTCGGCGCCGAGCAGGAGAAGTGGCTGACCGACCGGCTGCGCGGCTCGGCGGCCCGATGGAAGGTGCTCGCGCAGGCCGTGTTCTTCTCGCAGCGGAGGTTCCCGCTCGAACCCGTGAGCGCCGACGCCTGGGACGGCTACCCCGACTCGCGCGCCCGCGTGCTCGCCGCCGCCCCCGACGGGCTGGTCGTGCTGAGCGGCGACGTGCACAGCGCGTACGCCTGCGACATCCGGGCCGACTGGGCGGATCCGGCCTCGCGCGCCCTCGGGGTCGAGTTCGTCGGGCCGTCGGTGACGAGCATGCCCGGCATCACCGACGCGAGCGCGATCCTCGACGCCAACCCGCACATCGCGTTCTTCGACAGCCGCCACGGCTACGTGTCCTGCGTGGCGGACATGGAGGGCTTCCGCGCGGACTACCGGGCCGTCGCCTTCGTGGACCGTCCCGGCGCGCCGGCGACCACGATCGCCGGCTTCGAGGTGAAGGAGAACCGGCTCCACCGCGTCGATCTGTGAGCACATCCCCAGGCCTGCCCACTAGCAAATAGGAAACTTTCCTATTAGATTGCGGGGCATGCCTGAGCGATGCCTTGTGGGCGCAGCATGAAGCGAAGCCCTGACCTGCTCCGTCTGGCCGACACGGTCCTGTTGCCCGGCTTCACCGGAACCACCGCCCCCGACTGGGTGCGCCGGCGGCTCGCCGGCGGGCTCGCCGGTGTGGTGCTGTTCTCCCGGAACGTCGACACCCCGGCCCAGCTCGCCGCGCTGACCTCGGCTCTGCGCGCGGAGAACCCCGAAATCCTGATCGGCATCGACGAGGAGGCCGGGGAGGTGACGAGGCTCGAGGCCCGCACGGGCAGCTCGCGGCCGGGCAACTACGCCCTGGGCGTCGTGGACGATGTGGAGCTGACCGAGCGGGTGGCCCGCGACATCGGCCGCGACCTGCGGGCCGCGGGGGTGAACATCGACTTCGCCCCGGCCGCCGACGTCAACTCCAACCCGGACAACCCGGTCATCGGCCTAAGGGCGTTCGGCGCCGATCCCCTGCTCGTCGCGCGGCACACGGCCGCCTGGATCCGCGGCCTGCAGTCCACCGGCGTGGCGGCCTGCGCCAAGCACTTCCCCGGGCACGGCGACACCTCGGTCGACTCCCACCACGGCGTGCCGCGCGTCCCGGCCTCCCGGGAGGAGCTGGCCGAGGTCGAGCTGTGGCCGTTCCGGGTGGCCATCGGCGAGGGCGTGCGCTCGATCATGACCGGTCACCTGCTGGTCACGGCTTACGACGAGGAGCTGCCGGCCACGCTCAGCCGCCGCATCCTCACCGGCCTGCTGCGAGAGGAGCTGGGCTTCGAGGGCCTGATCGTGACCGACGGCATCGAGATGGCCGCCGTCTCCGGCCGGTACGGCCTGGGCGGCGCGAGCGCGATGGCCGTGGCGGCCGGAGCCGACGCGGTCTGCGTGGGCGGGGAGAACGCCGACGAGGCGACCCACGAGCACATCCGCGACGCCGTCGCGGACGCGGTGACCGAGGGCAGGCTGTCGGAGGAGCGACTCGCCGACGCCGCCGCGCGGGTGCGCGCCCTGACCGCCTGGCAGGCGCAGGCCCCGCCGCCGGACGACCGCGAGGACGAGATCGGGCTCGTCGCCGCCCGCCGGGCCGTACGGGTGACCCTGCGCGGGGCGGACGGCGTGCTGCCGCTGGCCGGCGCACCGCACGTGGTGGAGCTGGCGCCGGAGACCAACCTCGCGATCGACAAGGGCATGCCCTGGGGCGCGGGGGAGCCGCTCGGCAAGCTGCTGCCCGGCACCACGGTCGCCCGGCTGCGGCAGGGCGACGTCCACAACGGCGTCGCCGGCACGGTGCTGAGCCAGGCGGCCGACCGGCCCCTCGTCATCGTCGTGCGGGACGCCCACCGCCACCTCTGGCAGACGGACCTGCTGGAGCGCCTGCTGGCCGCCCGGCCGGACGGCGTCGTGGTCGAGATGGGGCTGCCGGGCCGCACGGACCTCGGGGCGGTCCACATCGCCACGCACGGCGCCGCCAGGGTCTGCGGCCAGGCGGCGGCGGAGGTGCTGGCCGGGCTCACCTGACGTGCCCAATAGCATTGGTCACCGATGACATGCGGATGGGAGCGTCATGAAGGTCGCCTACGTCACCACTGATCACCCGGCGGCCGAGCTGGACGACGAGCGGGAGATCGCCCTCGCCGCCTGGCTCGGCGCCGGCATCGAGGGCGCGCCGGTGAACTGGCACGACCCCCGCGTCGACTGGTCGGACTTCGACGCGGCGGTGGTGCGGTCCCCGTGGGACTACATCGACCGTCGTGACGAGTTCGTCGCGTGGGCCCACCGGGTGGAGTCGGCGACCCGGCTGTTCAACCCGGCGCCGGTGATCGAGTGGAACACCGACAAGACCTACCTGCGGACGCTCGGCGTGCCCACCGTCCCCACGCACTGGCCCACGCAGGGCGGCGACCCCGGCGCGGACCTGCCCGGCTGGGACGAGTACGTGGTCAAGCCGGCCGTGTCGGCGGGGGCCCGCGACACCGTCCGGACCGCGGACCGGGACGCCGCCGCCGGCCACGCGGCGAAGCTGCTCGCCGAGGGCCGCACGGTCATGGTCCAGCCGTACGTCCCGTCCGTCGAGCAGGAGGGGGAGCTGTCGCTGCTGTACTTCGGCGGGCAGTTCAGCCACGCCGTACGGCGGCACCCCATGCTCGCGGGCGTGGCGGAGACCCGGGAGAACCGCGCCACACTGCGCGACCCGGACGACGACCAGTTCGCCCTCGCCGAGCGGGTCCTGGCCGCGGTGCCGCCGAACCTGCTGTACGCCCGGGTGGACCTGGTGCGGATGCCGGACGGCGAGCCGGTCCTGATCGAGCTGGAGCTCACCGAGCCCTACCTGTTCCTGCGGGACGAGCTGGCCGCGCCGGACCTGTTCGCCGAGACCCTCGCCGAGATGCTCAAGGGCTGAGCGGGCCCGCCCGTCCCGCGGCGGCCAGCGCCAGCCGTACGGCCTCGGCCGGCCCGGCCGCGGCCACCGGGCCGGGCACCGGGCGGCCCTCGGCGTCGAGGACCCGCCAGCCGCCGAGAGTGATCACGGGCGTGCCGCCCCGCTGGGCGAGGGCCAGCTCGGACAGCGTGCCCCAGGACCCGCCCACGACGACGACCGCGTCGGCGGCCCGCACGATCAGCGCGTTGCGGGCCTCGCCGAGGCCGGTGGGCAGGGCCACGGTGAGGTCAGGGCTCGCCCCGGACCGGTCCCGCCCGGACAGGACGCCGACCGCGACGCCTCCGCCCTCCCGGGCGCCCGCCGCGGCGGCGGCCATCACCCCGCCGTACCCGCCGCACAGCACGACCGCGCCGTGCTCGGCCAGTAGACGGCCCACGGCGCGGGCCGCCTCGGCCTCCTGGGGGGTGCACTCGCCCGGCCCGCATACCGCGACCTGCCACATGCCCGTCCCCTACCCGTGGGTGGAGATCCCGCCGTCCACCGGGATCACCGCGCCGGTCAGGTACGACCCGGCGCGTGAGGCGAGGAAGATGGCCGCGCCCGCCATGTCGTCGGGCCTGCCGATCCGGCCCAGCGGGACGCCGCTCTCGATCGCGCCGCGCATCTGGGGGTCGTCGAGCGCGAAGGCCATCATCTTCGACTCGAACGGCCCGGGCGCGATCGCGTTGACCGTGATCGACTCCCGGGCGAGCTGGTGGGCCAGGTGCCGGGTGAGCATGTGGACGGCCGCCTTGGCCGCCGAGTACGCGTAGTTCTCCATGAACGGCACGCGGAGCCCGTCGATCGAGCCGATGTTGATCACCCGTGCCGGGTCCTCGGGTGACGCGGCGGCGCGCAGCAGCGGCAGGAACCGGCGGGTGAGGAAGAAGACGCCCTTGACGTTGATGTTCCAGAGCTTGTCGAAGGCGTGCTCGGGATACTCCTCCAGTGGCGCGCCCCAGCTCGCCCCCGCGTTGTTGACGAGCACGTCGAGGCGGCTCTCCCGCTCCGACACGGCCTGCGCCAGCGCCTCGACGCCGTCGGGGGTGGACAGGTCCGCCTGTACGGCGTGGCAGCCCAGCTCGGCGGCCGTCGCCTCCAGCTCGTCCTTCTTCCGTGAGGAGATGTAGACGGTGGCGCCCGCGTCGAGGAACCCTCGCGCGATCATCTTCCCGATGCCCCGGGACCCGCCCGTGACGACGACCGTCTTGCCTTCCACCGAGAACAGAGTCATGCGGGCAGCATACCGACCGGTCGGTTCCTGCGTCAGGAGCGGAACCCCCCGTAGGCGCCGCGGAAGAACACCAGCGGGCCGCCGTCGTCGTGCCGGTCCAGCCCGGTGACCCGGGCGACGACGATCACGTGGTCGCCGGCGGGGTGCTCCACGTCCACCACGCAGTCGATCCAGGCGAGCGCGCCGTCCAGCACGGGGGCGCCGCCGGGGGACAGGGCCCACGACAGACCCGCGAACTTGTCCCCGCCCGGGGCGGCGAGCCGCTCGCACGCCTCCCGCTGCTGTTCGGCGAGCACGTTGACGCACAGGCTCGCGGCGGCCTTCAGCCGCGGCCAGCTCGTGCTGTCGCCCGATACGCAGAACGCGACCAGCGGCGGGTCGAGGCTCACGGACGTGAAGGAGTTGACGGCCAGGCCGCACGGCTCCCCGGTCCGCGGGTCGATCGCCGTCACGGCCACGACTCCCGTGGCGTACCTGCCGAGGACGTTCCTGAAGTGCTGGGGATTGACGGCCGGGATTCTCCTGGCGCCGTCGTGGCCGACCCTCCGGGACACAGGGATGCTCATCGCGCACGGGCCTCCTCGGTCGCCTCCCCATGAAGTCAAGGAGGGCCGGAGCCGATGCATTCCCTGTGTGCGGTTAACGGTGGCGCGTCCTGGCGGGCGTGGGGGACCCGCCAGGACGCGCTCCGCCCCGGCGCGAGACCTCGACCCCGGCGAGGGTTGGGGTCGAGACCTCGTTCATTCGCACGGAGTCCGTGGGGAGCGGCCGTCCTCGTCCGGCCGCTCGGGGGTGCGGTGGTACCGCGTGTTCGGGCACGTCACGCCATTTCCGCGCAAGGCGGTCATGTCGGTGGATACCGACAGCTCTGACATGTCGTTCCCGTCGCTCTGATAGGTCTGGGCTCTGGCAGGTCCGGGCTCTGTTGGTCTGAGCCGGGGCTCGCGGCACAGCGAGTTCGGCGTTCTCGCACCGGCCGCCCTCACGGGCCCACCTCCATTGGATGGATTTGTACCAACGTTTGGATAATGCGCGGCTGGGTGGGCTCAGGTCAAGGGGTTGTTTCCCGGTAGACCGAGATCCTCTAGATTTGTTGGAACAAAAGGGTGGATTGAGGAAAGATGGCACGATCGTCGCTCTACCAGCAGGTGGCCGCTGAGGTGCGCAGGGCCATCTACGCGGGCGAACTCGCGCCGGGCGACCAGATCCCGACCGAGGCCGACCTCATGGAGGCGCACGGCGTCAGCCGCAACACCGTACGGCTGGCACTGGGCGAGCTGGAGAACGAGGGTCTCATCCTGCGGATGCGCCGGCGTGGAACGTTCGTACGCGAGCGCCGCCCCCTCCTCATGCGCCCCCAGGACGAGTTCCTCCCGTACGACCAGGAGGAGCCGCGGTTCGACACGTTCGTCCACGCGGTCCGCTCCGAGGGCCGTACGGCGGACCAGAGGATCGAGGTCTCGATCGTCGAGCCGCCCGAGGACGTGGCCACCCGCCTCGCGCTGGCCGACGGCGCCCTGGCCGTCGTGCGCCGGCGGCTGCGTTTCGTGGACGGCCAGCCGTACAACACGCTGGACTCCTACTTCCCCCTGGAGATCGTGGGGGACTCCGAGATCGCCCGGCCCGGCGACATCACGCGCGGGGCCAACCGGGTGCTGGAGGAGCTGGGCCATCTCCAGGTCCGCGTGATCGACGACATCTCGGCGCGCATGCCGACCTCGGACGAGTCGTCGCGGCTCCAGCTGGAGCCCGGCACTCCGGTCGTCGTCCACACCCGGGTCGGCTACGACGCCGACGACACGCCCGTACGCGTCGCCGTGTCCGTGCTGCCCGCAGACAAGCATCTGATCCGATACGAGCTGGAACGTCATTGACGAGGCCCGGACGCCCTCTCGGCTGAGCGGGCGTCCCAGGCCGCCGGGCCCTCCTCCGGGGGGCCGCTCTCGCGATTCCCGTCCTGACCCCGGCAGGGGACCGCGCCGGACCCGCGCGCCCTGACGCGGCCCGCCGTCTCCGGACGGACGCTGTACGGCATCCCGCCGTCACTCACAGTGATCGAATCGCCGCCGTCGGCACGAAAGGAATCAGGCATGCCCGCGAACACCCTGGATCTTGTTACGGAACTCACGCTGCGTCGCGCCGCCCCCGCCGATCTGCAGGGCGTCCTCACCCTGCTGGCGCGCACCGCCGGGTGGCTGAACGGCCTCGGCGTGCGGCAGTGGCCCGCCGGGGGCTTCCCGGCCGGGCGCATCGAACCGCTCATCGGCGAGGGGGTCATGTACGTCCTGGACGCCGGTGAGGACGCCGAAGCCGGCGACGGCATCCGGGTGCCGGCGGCCACGATCGCCGTGGACGGCCACGCCGACCCGGAGTTCTGGACCCCCGCGGACCGGCCCGGCGACGCGCTCTACGTCCACAAGCTCGCCGTGGGCCGGGCCTACTCGGGACAGGGCCTGGGGGAGGCGCTGCTCGACTGGGCCGCCCTGCGGGCCGCCGTCCACGGCCGGCCCTACCTCCGGCTGGACTGCGCCAAGGACAACACCCGCCTGCAGTCGTACTACCGGAGGGCGGGCTTCCGGCACGTCCGCACCGTCGACCTGCCGCACCGCGCCTCCGGCGCGCTGTTCGAGCGGGACGCCCCCGGAACGCTCCGGGCCGAGCCGTCCCATCGCCGCGCGCCGGCGGTGCCGGTGGTGCCGGCCCCCCGCTCGGGACATGCCGCACAAGCCCGGAGAGTTCTTGACATCACTGCCCACAACGAGTTGATCGAGTGCTGAACAGGGCGGATGCCGTGAGGTGCCGCAAAGGGACCGGATACTGTTCACTCCATGACGGGATCCCTCCTTGAAGTGATCGCGCTCGACCTGCGTGACGCCGTGGCCGCCGAGGAGGGTGGGGCGGACCGCCTGGAGATCGTGTCCGACATGGGCGCGGGCGGTCTCACCCCCTCGGCGGACCTCGTCGCGGCGATCGCGCGCGAGTGCGGGCTGCCGCAGATGGTCATGCTCCGCTGCAACGCCGGGTTCACCGTGACGCCGGACGAGCTCGACCGGCTGCGCGGCCACGTCAAGGAGCTCGCCGAGGCCGGCGCGGCGGGCTTCGTCTTCGGTTTCCTGTCCGAGGACGGGTCGGTCGACAGGGAGGCGACGGACGCGCTCATCCACGCGGTCTCGCCGCTGCCCTGGACCTTCCACCGAGCCGTGGACCACGCCGCCGACGTACGGGCCGCCTGGCGTGCCGTACGGCTGCTGCCGAACCTGGCGACCGTTCTCACGTCCGGTTCGCCCGAGGGCGTCGGCAGCGGCCTGGGGGTGTTACGCGCGCGGGCCGAGGCGGGCGACGCCTCGCTCATGCTCGCGGGCGGCGGCCTGCGCGAGGAGCACGTGCCGGTGCTGCTCGACTACGGCGTCCGGGCCTTCCACGTGGGCAGCGCCGTACGGGGCTCGTGGCGGGAGCCGGTCGACCCGGACCGGGTCAGGCGCTGGCGCGGCATCGTGGACCGGTTCTGACGCGCTCTACGCGCGGCGGCGGGCGACGAGGACGGCGTCGCGGATCGTGACCTCACGTCCCTCCTGGTCGACGGCCGTGCGCGGCCGGGCGTCGGCCGCCGCGACCTCCCACTCGGCCGGGTCGAGCGAGGCCGCGACCTCCTCGGCGGTGAACATCATCTGCGGGAAGTGCATCCGCCGCGCCGTGGTCAGCAGGTCGGACGGGTGGTGCCCGACGATCAGCAGGGTGCCGCCGGGAGCCACCGCGGCGGCCAGCCGGGCGAACAGCTCCCGCCTGTCCTCGCCCGGCAGGTGCATGTACTGCGCCGAGACCAGGTCGTACGCGCCCTCGGGAAGGGCGTGGTCGCGCAGGTCCGCGTGCAGCCACTCGACGCGGCCCGCCACGTCCGCACCCGCCTCGGCGGCATGGGCGGCGGCCCGCTCCAGCGCGGTGGCGGAGATGTCGGCCCCCGTCACCCGCCAGCCCCTCGCGGCGAGCCAGACCGCGTCGGCGCCCTCGCCGCTGCCGACGTCGAGGGCCCGGCCCGGCGGCAGCCCGGTGGCCTCGGCGACGAGCTGGGGATTCGGCTGCCCGCTCCAGACCGCCGGCCGGGAGCGGTAGCGCTCCTCCCAGGCGGCCTCCTCCATCATCGTGCTCATCTGGTCCCGGTAGGCGGCGACGGCCTCCCGGGTCTCCTCGGCGATGAGATCCATGTTGATCGCCGCGCCGGCGGCCAGGCCCGCCGCGGCGGACGCGATCACCACGGCGCGCACGTCCGTCACGTTCCCCGCCACGAAGACACCGGGCACGGCGGTCGCCCCGCTCGGGTCCGCGGCGATCCGGGTGCCGGCGACGTGTCCGCCGATCTCCACCTCGACCGGCTTGAGCCCGAGCGACTCCAGCACCCCGGATCGAGCGGCGAGCGGCGCGGCGACGACGAGCGCGTCGAGCGCGACGGCCTCGCCCGAGGCCAGCCGCACCCCGGTGAGCGCGTCGCCGGTCACCTCGACCGCCGTGACCGGGCCCTCGGCGACGGGAATCCGGCGCGCGGCGAGCCGCTCGGCCTCCTCGTCGGACAGCGCGGGGAGATCGTGGGCCAGGAACACGACGTCCTGGCTCCACTGCCGCCACAGCAGCGCCTGTTCGACGGAGAGCGGCCCGGTGGCCAGCACCCCGATCCGCCGGTCGCGGACCTCCCAACCGTGGCAGTACGGGCAGTGCAGCACGTCGCGGCCCCACCGCTCGGCCAGGCCGGGCACACCGGGCAGCTCGTCCACGGCTCCGGTCGCCACCAGCAGCCGCCGGGCCCGTACGGCGCGGCCGTCGTCCAGCGTCACGAGGAATCCGTCGTCCTCCCGCGTAGCGGTCTCGGCTCGCCCCGCGACGACCTCGACGCCGTACCGCATCACCTCCTCCCGCCCGGCCGCCGGCAGCTCGGCGGGCGGCGTGCCGTCCCGGCCGAGGTAGTTGTGCATGTGCCCGGCAGGCGCGTTGCGCGGCTCCCCGGCGTCCACCACCAGCACCGACCGCCGCGCCCGGCCCAGTGCCAGGGCGCCGCTGAGCCCGGCGGCGCCGCCGCCCACCACGACGACGTCGTACTTCTCGTTCACCTGTGCCTCCTGTGTTCGGCTTGTGCGCAACACTGCGGCACGGCCGGTGAACACGGCAAGAAATGTTGCCGGTACGGCAAATCTCAGCAGAGCGCCCGGTCGGCCCGGGCCAGCGCGGCGACCAGCGTCTTGATCGTCGCGGGCTCGTCGAGCACGCCTCCGGCGGCCGTACGCCGTTCCTGCCAGGCGCGCACCCGGTCGGCGTACTTCTCGTAGCAGGCGAGGTGGAACGCGTACACGGTCGTGAAGCGGCTGACGAGGTGCGAGGGGTGCATGTCCCAGCCCTGGTAGAAGCCGTGCGCCAGCGAGTGCGACACCAGCGCCGAGTGCCTGCGCAGCAGGGCGTGCACGTCGGCCGCCGCGTTCGAGGCCGGGGCCGCGGCCAGGGAGCCGTCCGACAGCTCCACGCCCGTCCCCGACAGCGCCGTCTGCATGACGTGCCGCGCGTGGTCGCAGGCAGGATGGTCGAGCCGCTGCTCGTCCGGCGGCAGCCCCAGCGAGGCGGTGTAGTCGAACACCCCGAAGTGGGCGGCCGCCAGCCGGCCGCCCAGTGACGGCACGAGGCCGGCCGAGCGCTGGAGCATGAGCACGGTCTGCGGAGCCTCCACCTGCATCTCGAAGCGCAGCGTGCCGGTGGGCAGGCGCGACGCCCGCTCCAGCGCCTCCAGGCAGCCGGCGAACTGGCGAAGGTAGTCCTCCATGAGGACCTTGGGGAACGTGACCGTGAACCCGGCGGGCAGCTCGCCGGCGCGCCGCACGACCCCGGTCAGGAACCCGTCGAGCGTGCGCACCGAGCGCCGGGGGTCGCCGTCGGCGAACGACTTCACCCGCAGCCCCCACCGGCGAGGCAGCGTGCCCGCCGCGTGCATCGCGGCCACGGCCGCCGCCGCCGACTCGGTGTGCCGGTCCTCCTCCTCCGAGGAGCGCGGGCCGTACCCGTCCTCGAAGTCGATCCGCAGGTCCTCGATGGGCTCGGCGTGCAGCTTCCTGCGTACGCGGTCGTGCACGGGCTGGGCCAGGTCGGGGTCGAGCCCGAACAACGCGGCCAGCTCGGCGGGGGTGAACAGGAGCCGGTGGAGCAGGTCGGTCGCGGCGTGCCGCCACTGCTGGACGATCTCCGCTGTCACCCGGTCCGCGGGCACGTACACGGTGTGCACCGGCTGCCACGCGGGTTCCCGTACGGGGAACCGGGCGAGCTGCTCGTCATAGGTGCCCGCGAAGTCGTCGAGCAGCCCGTCGAGCGGTCCGGCGGGCGAACCGTCTGGGCCGGTCAGCGTCGTCTCCATGGGGACGATCCTCGCAGACACCCCCGCCACGGCGACCTCATCACGCAACGTCGCTGCGCGACCACGTTCGGTTGGCTATTCTTTTCCTCGAACAGCCGATCGAACAGGTGAGCGAAAAAGAAACGGCCCCCTGTCGGGGGCCGTAGAGCCCGGGGACGTAACCTCGGGCGCGGTGACTCCATGTTAGGAGATGATGGCGGTGCGCGACAACCCCGTTCCCCAAGTCCTGCGTGTCGGGGTCTACGTGGACGGGTTCAACCTCTACTACGGGCTGCGCTCCCTGCGGGGACGCCGTTATCTCTGGCTCGATCTCCACGCGCTGGCGCGTCGGCTGCTGAGGCCCGGGCAGACGCTGACCGCCGTCCGCTACTTCAGCGCGCACGTGCGCGGCGAACCTGCCGCGCTGCTGCGGCAGAAGACCTACCTCGCGGTCCTGGAGACCCTTGGGGTCGAGGTGGTGCTCGGGCGGTTCCAGGAGCAGCGCGCCTCCTGCCGGGCCTGCGGCGTCTCCTGGAAGACCTACGAGGAGAAACAGTCCGACGTCGCGCTGGCCGCCGCGATGGTCGGCGACGTCGCCCTCGACCGGGTGGACATGGTGCTGCTGCTGTCGGCGGACTCCGACCTGTGCGCGGCCATCGAGGCGGTGCGCCGGGTGGACGCCCGGCGCGGCGGCAAGACCAGGGTCGTCGCCGTCTTCCCGCCCGGCAGACGCTCCGACGGCCTGCGCCTCGCCAGTGACGCCTGGTTCCCCCTCGGCGAGGCGCTCATCCGGCAGTCGCAACTCCCCGAGCTCGTGCCCGGCCGCGACGGCGCGCGCTACCACCGGCCGGCCCACTGGTCCTGACCGGGACACCCGTCAGGACGCGCCACCCGGCCGGGCGAGCCGGCCGCACGCGCCCAGCATCGCGTCCCTGCCCACCAGCTTCACCCGCTCGCCTCTCCGCAGGCTGCCGGCCAGCGAGGCCTCGGCGGCCTCGATCGCCAGCCAGTCCTCGTACGTCACCGGGCTCAGCCCGCGCGCGGCCAGCAGGTCGTCCAGCCGGGCGGTCGCGGTGCCCGGCACCGCCTCGGCGAGCAGCGTGCGCACGGTCTCGGCGGCGTCGGACTTGTTGGTCCCGATCACGCCCGTCGGCCCCCGCTTGAGCCAGCCCGCGACGTACTGCCGGTCGGTCACCCTGCCGGCGACGTTCGGCACCGTCATCGTCCCCGGGTCGAACGGCACCCCGGGCAGCGCCACGCTCTGGTAGCCCACCGAGCGCATCACCATGTCCGCGGGGATGGTCTCGAACTCGCCCGTCCCGACGACCCGTCCGTCCTCCAGCCGGGTCCGCTCCAGCCGTACGCCCTCGACCCGGGACACGCCGAGGATCTCCACCGGACGCAGCCAGAACCGCACCTCGAGGCGGCGGGGCCGGTCGGCCGGCTTGCGCTCCGACCACGACCGCAGCACGTCCACGTTGCCCTTGACCTGCCGCGACAGCGTGGTCAGGTCGGCGACCGCGATCTCGTCGGGGAAGGTGAGGACGTCGGCGTTCAGCAGCTCGCCGAGCTCGCGCAGCTCCTTCAGGGTGAACTTCGCGTGCTCGGGGCCGCGCCGGCCGACCATGTGGATGCGCTTGACCCGCGAGGCGGCCAGCCGGTCGAGCACCTCCTCGGGCACGTCGGTGCCGCGCAGCTCGGCGGCGCTCTTGGCCATGATCCGCACCACGTCCACGGCGACGTTGCCGACGCCGATGACGACGACGTCCTCCACGTCGAGGGAGAAGGCGTCCGGCGGTACGTCCGGGTGGCCGCAGTACCAGTTGACGAAGTCGGTCGCGGCGACGCTGCCCGGCAGGTCCTCGCCGGGAACGCCGAGGTGCCTGTCCACCATCGCGCCCGTGCAGTACACGACGGCGTCGTAGCAGGACAGCAGGTCGTCCGCGGTCAGGTCCGCGCCCAGCTCGACGCCGCCCAGGAAGCGGACCCCCGGGGTCTCCAGCACCCTGCGCAGGTAGCCGGCGATCGACTTGATCGACGCGTGGTCGGGCGCGACGCCGTACCGGACGAGCCCGTACGGCGTGGGCAGGCGTTCGAGGACGTCCACCTCGACGGGGCCGTGCGACTGCTTGACCAGCGCCTCGGCGGTGTAGATGCCGGCCGGGCCCGACCCGACGATCGCGACGCGCAGTGTCACCATGGCCTCCAGGCACAGGCGGAGCTTCTACCTGTGATTCTTTATCATCGCGAGCACGCCCTGCCAGTGGTACGCCATGCCGTGCACCCCGTGCGGATCCGTGTTGTGATGATTCACGGGGTTGCGGGGGAGCGGCGTCCGCGATCAAAGTGATGCGCGTGGGCTCTGGGGCTAAAAGACGGGGAAACCCGCGGACGAGAAGGCCGGGCGGTGGCACCCTCCCTGACATGAGGGGACTCCGCGGGGGGCGGGACGAGCCCGGGGCCTCACCGGCCACGGCCTACGGCCCGCAGAACGGTCATGACGACGGCGGCGGCGACGCGCCGCCACACGGCTCCGGCCCGGACGGGCTCAGGTACGAGGCGCTGGGACGGGTCATGGCCGCCCTGTCCGGCGAGGCCGAGACGCTCGAGGCGTGCCGCGACCTCACCTGGTGGCGGGGCACCGGCCGGTCCTGGCACATCGAGTGGCGCGACGGCCCGTACGCCGCCGAGGTGGCGGCGCTGCTCATGGAGCGGATCGGCGAGCCGGGGCCGGAGAGCGTGCCGGCGGCCCCCGCGGGCCCGGCGACCACCTCGACGGCGATGCTGAACGTGCTGGGCGTGACCTTCGTGCTGCGGGCCATCGACCCGTCCGGCATGGAACGGCACCGGAGCAGGGCCGGTCTGTGGCGGCTGTCGGCGGCGCTGGACGGCGGCCCGGTCGGCACGGGAGGGCGGTCGCGCCGGCACTGGGAGGAACTGCTCGGCGGCTGAGCCGGGCACGCCGTCGTTTACGTGAGGCGGTGAGGGTCCCGGAGTCGATAGCCTTGAGAGCACATCGTCTTCGTCTCGTCTCTCAGGTCGTCTCCGAGGATCCGCGAGGAGTTCCGCGTCGCGGGCCCCGAGGAGGCGCCCTCCGGCGAGACCTCTCACGAGCAAGGAGTAGCCGTGCTGCTGCGTATGTCGACCCTGTTCCTGCGCACCCTGCGTGAGGATCCGGCGGACGCGGAAGTGCCGAGCCACAAGCTGCTCGTCCGCGCCGGCTACATCCGCCGGGTCGCGCCCGGCATCTACTCCTGGCTGCCGCTCGGCAAGATCGTGCTGGAGAACGTCGCGCGGGTCGTGCGCGAGGAGATGGACCGGATGGGCGCGCAGGAGGTGCTCTTCCCCGCGCTGCTGCCCAGGGACTTCTACGAGCCCACGGGCCGCTGGACCGAGTACGGCGACACGCTGTTCCGGCTGAAGGACCGCAAGGGCGCCGACTATCTCCTGGGGCCGACCCACGAGGAGATGTTCACCGACATGGTGAAGGGGGAGTACTCCTCGTACAAGGACTATCCCGTCACTCTGTACCAGATCCAGACGAAGTACCGCGACGAGGCCCGGCCCCGGGCGGGCATCCTGCGGGGCCGCGAGTTCGTCATGAAGGACTCCTACTCCTTCGACCTCGACGACGACGGTCTCAAGCGGTCCTACGAGATGCACCGCGAGGCGTACATCCGCATCTTCGAGCGCCTCGGCATCGACTACAGGATCTGCTTCGCGATGTCGGGCGCGATGGGCGGGTCGGCCTCCGAGGAGTTCCTCGCCCCCTGCCCGACCGGTGAGGACACCTTCGTGGCCTGCCACAACTGCGGCTACGCGGCCAACGCCGAGGCCGTCGTCACGCCCGCGCCGCCCGCCGTCACCGCCGAGCAGCCGCCCATGAGGGTGCTCGACACGCCCGACACCCCGACGATCGAGTCGCTGGTGACGTACGTCAACGAGCAGCACGGCCTCGGCATCACCGCCGCGGACACGTTGAAGAACCTCGTCGTCAAGGTCCGCACGCCGGGCTCCGACGAGGTCAAGACGGTGATCGTAGGGGTGCCCGGCGACCGCGAGGTCGACTTCAAGCGCCTGGAGGCGGCGCTCTCACCCGGCGTGCCGGAGATCTTCGAGGCCGAGGACTTCGCCCGCCATCCCGGCCTGGTGCGCGGCTACATCGGCCCGCAGGTGCTCAGGGACCTGGGGATCACCTACCTGGTCGACCCGCGCGTGGTGGAGGGCTCGGCCTGGGTGACGGGCGCCAACGAGCCGGGCAGGCACGCCGCGCACGTGGTCGCGGGCCGCGACTTCCAGCCCGACGGCACGATCGAGGCCGCCGAGGTGCGGGCCGGCGACTCCTGCCCCCGCTGCGCGCACCCGCTGTCGATCGACCGGGGCATCGAGATCGGCCACATCTTCCAGCTCGGCCGCAAGTACGCCGACGCCGCCCAGCTCGACGCGCTCGGGCCCGACGGCAAGCCCATCCGCATCACCATGGGCTCGTACGGGGTCGGCGTGTCCCGGGCGGTGGCCGTGCTCGCCGAGCAGCGCCACGACCAGCTCGGCCTGGTGTGGCCCAGGGAGGTCGCGCCCGCCGACGTGCACATCGTCGGCACCGGCAAGGAGAACCAGATCGAGGTCGCCAGCACGCTCGCCGAGACCCTCGAGGCGCGGGGGCTGCGGGTGCTCGTGGACGACCGTCCCGGAGTGTCGCCCGGCGTCAAGTTCAAGGACTCCGAGCTGCTCGGCCTGCCCACCGTGCTGATCGTCGGCCGGGGCCTGGCCAACGGCGTGGTCGAGCTGCGCGACCGGGTCACCGGCACCAAGGAGGAGATCCCGCTGGACGAGGCCGTCGAGCGGGTCCTGGCCGCCTGCCGGGCCTGATCGCCGGACACACGGCGCCGCCGTCCCCCGCGCACGACGCACACGGGGCGGCGGCGCCGCCTTTTCGCCGGCCGCCGGTCGTGGCCCGCGCCGCCTACTGGCCGTCGGACGCGGACGGCTCCGGCCGGGCCTCCTGACCGGACGTCTCCGCGGAGCTGTCCGCCGCGGCGGATTCGGCGTCCTGAGTGGGGATGGCGACGTCGAAGTCGGTGCCGTCCCGGCCCATGCCCGGGAACGGGTCACCGATCTTCGGCTGCCAGCCGTACGCCCGGGTCGCGCACTCCTGCGCGGTCAGCGCCGCGATCCGCCGCAGGCCGGGGTCGGGGTCGGCGGCCAGCTCCAGGTAGGCGGTGATCATCCGCTGCTCCACCAGCACGGCCAGGCGCACCGCGTCGGCCGGTTCGCGCACCTCGAAGGGCAGGCGGTAGGTCGGGACCGGCTCGGCGGGGGTGCCGCCCCGCTGGGTGATGAGCGCGCGGAGCTGGTCGCGCCGCGCCCGGTGGGCGTCGAACCCCGCCATGGCGCGCCTGAGCAGCGCACCGCTCGTCTTCCCGCCGATCACTCCGTACGCGAACACGGCGGCGTGCTCGGCGGTCAGGACTCGGCCGAGCACGTCGCCAGCGGCCGGCGGCCCGGTGGGCGCGGTCGGGCTCTCAGTCACGCACCCTCCCCAGGGCGACGACGTGGACGGCCTCGCACGCCCCGATGCTCGCCAGGAGCTGGGACAGAGCGGGGGAGGCCGCGGCCATCTGCGCCGGGCGCGCCGACGAGGCGCGCCGCTCGGCGTCCCTCAGCGTTTGCACCGAGACCGCCGACCGCCCGTCCGACGGCGACCCCGAGGGCGAGGGCGCGGGCGGGGACGGCGGCGCGGGGCTCGCGGGGAACGTTCCCGTGCCGCTCGCGGCGGGCAGGAGCACGCGCAGGGCCTGCAGATGGGCCACGTGACGC
This sequence comes from Microbispora sp. NPDC004025, assembly GCF_053604425.1. Classification (NCBI taxonomy): domain Bacteria; kingdom Bacillati; phylum Actinomycetota; class Actinomycetes; order Streptosporangiales; family Streptosporangiaceae; genus Microbispora; species Microbispora sp. NPDC004025. Next base: position 72,682 of record NZ_JBSGHN010000001.1, read on the forward strand.
TGACGGAACGGCTCCAGCGCCGCGGCCCGGTCCGGCAGGGCGGCGGCCGCGCGCCCGTACAACGACACCAGCTGCTCCTTGCCGGCGATCAGCGAGGCGAGCAGCACGGCCTGCGGGTCCGGCGACGCCGGCTTGACCGGTCGCCGAGGGCTCGAGGAACAGCCGGCCGCGGCCAGACCGGCCGCTGCGGCGGAGCCCAGCAACGCGCGTCTCGTCACCCGTGCCCCGCCGCTGTGTCTCACGACACAGCATCGTACGGCGCGCCGCCCAGTGGTCATCGCCCGGTGACCACGATGATCGTGCACGTGTCGGAGCGCCGCTCGGGTGTGGCGCTGTTTCCACCTCCCGGTGTCGATAGGCTGTTGGCACATCGGGCTAGGCACACGGTCACAGCCACACGGTCATTGGGAGGTCGGCATGGGCATCGACGCTCGACGCGGCCGCCTGGTTGAGCTGCTCGGCCCGGTGGTCGCCGCCGAGGGCTTCGACCTGGAGGACGTGACGGTCACACCGGCGGGCCGCCGGCGGCTGGTGCGCGTCGTGGTGGACCGGGACGGCGGCGTGAGCCTGGACGACGTGGCCGACGTGAGTCAGTCGGTCTCCAAGCGGCTGGACGAGGTGGACGTGCTCGGCGGCAGCCCGTACGTCCTCGAGGTCACCTCTCCCGGCGTCGACAGGCCGCTCACCGAGCCGCGCCACTGGCGCCGGGCGCGCGGGCGGCTGGTGAAGGCGGAGCTGCGGGACGGCACCTCCGCGGAGGGCCGCGTGACCGAGGCCGACGAGACCGGCGTGGAGCTGGACGGCACGCGCCGCCTCGCGTACGGCGAGCTGGTGCGCGGCCGGGTGCAGGTCGAGTTCAACCGGCGCGACGCCGGGCTCGACGACGAACTTGACGAGGACCTCGATGTCGACGAAGACATCGACGACGCCGACGACGAGGGCTAGGGGGAGCCTTGTGGACATTGACATGAGCGTCCTGCGCAGCCTGGAGCGGGAGAAGGACATCTCCTTCGACCTGGTCGTCAAGGCGATCGAGGACGCGTTGCTCATCGCGTACTTCCGGACGGAGGGCGCGGCGCAGAAGGCGCGCGCCGAGCTGGACCGCGACACGGGCCACGTGATCATCTGGGCGGCCGAGCTGGACGAGAACGGCGACGTCGTGCGGGAGTACGACGACACCCCGTCCAACTTCAGCCGGATCGCCGCCACCACGGCCAAGCAGGTGATCCTGCAGCAGCTGCGCGACGCCGAGGACGAGATCAACTTCGGCGAGTTCGCCAGCCGCGAGGGCGAGCTCGTCGCGGGCGTCATCCAGCAGGGCAAGGACCCGCGGGTGGTGCTGGTCGACCTCGGCAAGATCGAGGCGATCCTGCCGCACAACGAGCAGGTCCCGGGCGAGGAGTACGCGCACGGCGAGCGCATCCGCTGCTACGTCGTGCAGGTGAAGAAGGGGCCCAAGGGCCCGTCGGTCACCCTGTCGCGCACTCATCCCAACCTCGTGAAGAAGCTCTTCGCGCTGGAGGTCCCGGAGATCGCCGACGGCACGGTGGAGATCGCGGCCATCGCGCGCGAGGCCGGCCACCGCACCAAGATCGCGGTGAGGTCGCGCAAGCCCGGCGTCAACGCCAAGGGCGCCTGCATCGGCCCGATGGGCTCGCGCGTGCGCAACGTCATGACGGAGCTGCACGGCGAGAAGATCGACATCATCGACTGGTCGGAGGATCCGGCGGAGTTCGTCGGGAATGCCCTGTCGCCCGCGCGTGTTTCCCGTGTCGAGGTGGTCGACGCCGACAGCCGCACCGCGCGGGTGATCGTGCCCGACTACCAGTTGTCCCTGGCGATCGGCAAGGAAGGGCAGAACGCCCGCCTCGCCAACCGTCTGACGGGCTGGCGGATCGACATCCGGCCGGACACCGAGCAGGCACCTGCTGATCCCGCTGATGCGTCGGCAAGGTAAGCTGGAATATGGTTACCAGGCAGCCCCGCTGAGAACGTGTGTGGGCTGCCGGGTTCGCACGGTAAAGTCCGAGTTGCTCCGCCTGGTCGTGGCCGAGGGCGTGATCGTCCCCGACACGGCAGGACGGCTTCCGGGACGCGGTGCGTCGCTGCACCCGTCCCCGCGCTGTCTGGAGCTCGCCGAGCGTCGCCGGGCGTTCCCTCGCGCGTTCCGCGTGGAGGGGCCGCTTGACACGTCGCTCTTGCGGGCTCACGTGGAGGGGTTGACGCCGGGGCGGTCCGGGTGAATGGTTACCGCTGGCCCTCGGTATCGGCTCCGGGAGCCAGGGCACGACGAAATTGTCATGTAGGACGCCGAGTTGATGGGCGGAGTCAGATTGCTATGAGCGCCTGATGAGCACGCGGCGATGAGTACGTTCAGGTAGCGACGGTCCGGCGGCACTGCAAGCCTCCCGGGCCGAGTTAGGGAGTGCAGTGGCGAAGGTCCGCGTATACGAGCTCGCCAAGGAGTTCGGGGTCGAGAGCAAGGTCGTCATGGCCAAGCTCACCGAAATGGGCGAGTTCGTGAGGTCGGCATCCTCGACGATAGAGGCGCCGGTCGTCCGCAAATTGACTGAGGCGTTCAAGGGTGACGCCTCCAAGGGCGGGGGTAGGCCCGCCCGTCCGGCGCAGCCGAAGCCTGCGCCGAGGCCGGCTGAGAGCCAGGCCAACGGGGGCGCCCCGCAGGCGCCCGTTTCCCAGTCCACCGGCGCGGTGGCCAAGCCGGGCCCGAAGCCCGGCCCGCGGCCCGCTCCGCGTCCGGTCCCGATGCCTCACCCGCCGGTGTCCCAGCCGGACGTGGCGCGCCCCGAGGCCGCCCGTCCGCAGACGCCGCGTCCGGAGGTCCAGCGTCCGGATGCCCCGCGTCCGGATGCCCCGCGTCCGGCGGCCGCGGGCCCCAGGCCGGGTGCTCCCGGCGCCGGCGCGCCGAAGCCCGGTCCCAGGCCGGCCTCGGCCCCGCGCCCGGGTGGCGCACCCGCCGGTCCCGGCGCACCCACCGGCGGCGCTCCGCGCCCCGGCGGGCCCAAGCCGGGCCCGCGCGGCCCGCGTCCGGGCAACAACCCGTTCTCCTCGAACGCCAGCGGCATGGGCCAGCGCCCCGCGCGTCCGGGCGGTCGTGACGGCGGTCGTCCCGACCGCGGTGACCGTCCCGAGCGTGCGGACGGTCCGCGCGAGCCGCGCCGTGACGGCGGCCGGGACGGCGCCATGCCGCGTCCGCCGGCCGCGCGTTCCGGCGCTCCGGGCGCCGGCGGTCCGCGTCCCGGGCCCGCGGGCCCGCGTCCCGGACCGGGCATGGGCGGTCCGCGCCCCGGCCCCGGCGCCGGTGGCCCGCGTCCAGGCGGTCCGCGTCCGAACCCGATGATGATGCCGCAGGGTCGTCCGGCCGCGCCGGGCGGCGGTGGCCGTCCCGGTGGTCCCGGCGGCGGTGGCCGTCCCGGTGGTCCCGGCGGCGGTGGCCGTCCGGGTGGCGGCGGCGGTCGTCCCGGTGGCTTCGGCGGTCCGCGTCCCGGTGGCGCCACGGGTGCCGGTCGCCCCGGTGGTCCCGGCGGCGGTCCGGGTGGTGGCGGCGGCGGCTTCGCCGGCCGTCCGGGTGGCGGCGGCGGCCGTGGCCGCGGTGGCGGCACGGCGGGCGCGTTCGGGCGTCCTGGCGGCCGTCCGACCCGTGGCCGCAAGTCCAAGCGCCAGAGGCGCCAGGAGTTCGACAACATGCAGGCCCCGGCGATCGGTGGCGTGCAGGTTCCGCGCGGCGGTGGTCAGACCATCCGTCTTCCGCGGGGCGCGTCCCTGTCGGACTTCGCCGACCGGATCGGCGCCAACCCCGCGTCGCTGGTGCAGATCATGCTGCACCTCGGCGAGATGGTGACGGCGACGCAGTCGGTCAACGAGGAGACCCTGCAGCTGCTCGGCGCCGAACTGGACTACGACGTCCAGGTCGTCAGCCCGGAGGAGGAGGACCGCGAGCTCCTCGAGTCCTTCAAGATCGAGTTCGGCGAGGACGAGGGCGACGAGGCCGACCTCGCGCCGCGTCCGCCGGTCGTGACCGTCATGGGTCACGTCGACCACGGTAAGACGAAGCTGCTCGACGCGATCCGCCACACCAACGTGGTGGCCCGCGAGGCCGGCGGCATCACCCAGCACATCGGCGCCTACCAGGTGGGCACGACGCACGAGGGCGAGCCGCGGAAGATCACCTTCATCGACACCCCGGGTCACGAGGCGTTCACCGCCATGCGTGCCCGCGGTGCGCAGGCCACCGACATCGCGGTGCTGGTGGTCGCGGCCGACGACGGTGTGAAGCCGCAGACCATCGAGGCGCTCAACCACGCTCAGGCGGCGAACGTCCCGGTCGTGGTGGCGGTCAACAAGATCGACAAGGAGGGCGCGGACCCGACCAAGGTGCGGGCCCAGCTCACCGAGTACGGCCTGGTGGCCGAGGAGTTCGGTGGCTCCACCCTCTTCGTCGACATCTCCGCCAAGCAGAGCCTGGGCATCGACAACCTGCTCGAGGCCATCCTGCTGACCGCCGACGCCGAGCTGGACCTGCGGGCCAACCCGGAAATGGACGCCCAGGGCCTCGCGATCGAGGCGCACCTCGACAAGGGCCGCGGCCCGGTCGCGACCGTGCTCGTGCAGCGCGGCACGCTCCGGGTGGGCGACTCGATCGTCTGTGGTGAGGCGTTCGGCCGCGTCCGCGCCATGCTGGACGACAACGGCGAGACGGTCGAAGAGGCCGACCCGTCGCGTCCGGTCCTGGTCCTCGGTCTGACGGCCGTCCCGCGCGCCGGTGACAACTTCATCGTCGTCACCGACGACCGGATGGCCCGCCAGATCGCCCAGCAGCGGGCGGCCAGGCAGCGGATCGCCGACATGGCGAAGTCCGGCCGCCGCCGCACTCTCGAGGAGCTGTTCAAGGACCTCGAGAAGGGTCAGGTCGACGAGCTCAAGCTCATCATCAAGGGTGACGTCTCCGGTTCCGTCGAGGCCCTGGAGGACGCGCTGCTCAAGATCGACGTCGGCGACGAGGTGCGCCTGCGGGTGCTCCACCGCGCGGTCGGCGCCATCACCGAGCACGACGTCAACCTGGCGATGGGCGACGACAACGCCGTCATCATCGGCTTCAACGTCCGGCCCGAGGTACGGGCGCGGGACCTGGCCGAGCGCGAGGGCGTGGACATCCGGTACTACTCGGTCATCTACCAGGCGATCGAGGAGATCGAGGCGGCCCTCAAGGGCATGCTCAAGCCGGAGTTCGAGGAGGTCAGGACCGGCACCGCGGAGATCCGCGAGGTCTTCAAGGTTCCGAAGATCGGCAATGTCGCCGGTTCGATCGTCCGCTCGGGCGTGATCACCCGCAACAGCAAGGCCCGGCTCATCCGCGACGGCGTCGTGGTGGCCGACAACCTCACCGTCTCGTCGCTGCGCCGCTTCAAGGACGACGCGACCGAGGTCCGCGAGGGCTTCGAGTGCGGTATCGGTGTCGGCTACAGCGACATCAAGATCGACGACGTCATCGAGACGTTCGAGATGCAGGAGAAGCCGCGCGTCTGACGCATCGTGCCGCCGCCTCCGCCACGTGCGGGGGCGGCGGCCCGGCGTTCGGGACGTGGTGACAACCCATGTTCATCGGTGCTCTTACTCTGGACATCCTGCTGGGCGACGTCCGTTCGCTGAAGCAGAAGCGCTCGCTGGTCCGGCCGCTCATCGCCGAGATCCAGCGCAAGTACCCCGCCATCGCCGTCGCGGAGGCGGGGCATCTCGACCTTCACCGGCGCGCCGAGATCGGCGTGGCCGTCGTGTCGGCGTCCGCGGCCAACTGCGACGAGGTGCTGGACGCCTGCGAACGCCTGGTCGCCTACCACCCCGAGATCGAGTTGCTGTCCGCGCGACGGCGGCTCTTCAACGACCACGAGGAATAGACGGCCCGGCCCGCGCGTCAGCCGTACAGATACGAGGGAGCGTGAGCATGGACGCAGCGCGTGCCAGAAAGCTGGCCGACCGCATCCAGCAGGTGGTCGCGGAGATGCTGGAGCGGCGGATCAAGGATCCGCGGCTGGGGTTCGTGACGGTGACCGACGCGAAGGTCACCGCGGACCTGAGCGACGCGACCGTCTACTACACGGTGTTCGGCTCCGAGGCGGAGCGGGCCGACACGGCCGCCGCCCTGGAGAGCGCGAAGGGCATCATCCGGTCCGAGGTCGGCCGGCAGACCGGCCTGCGGCACACCCCCGGTCTCACGTTCGTGCACGACCCCCTCCCCGACAACGCGCGTCACATGGACGACCTGTTCGCGCTCGCCAAGGCCAAGGACGCCGAGGTCGCCCGCCAGGCGGAGGGCGCGAAGTTCGCCGGGGACGCCGACCCCTACCGCTTCGAGGAGGACCTCGACGCCGAGGCGGCCGAGGAGGAGGGCGAGGACGAGCCCTCCGACCGGGCGGGACGCCCCGCGCGGTGACCGCGATCGACGAGACGGCGATCGGCGAGACGGACTGGCGGCGGGCGGCCGATCTGATCGACGCCGCCGGCTCCCTGGCCTTGGCCTGCCACGTGTCCCCGGACGGGGACGCCCTCGGCTCGATGCTCGGTCTGGGGCTGGCGCTCGCGCACACCGGGAAGAAGGTCGTGGCGTCCTTCGGCGACCGGGCCTTCGCGGTGCCCCGGCTGCTGCGGTTCCTGCCCGGGCAGCGGCTGCTGGTGGAGCCGTCGGCCTACCCCGCCGAGCCCGACCTGATGGTCACCTTCGACGCCTCCACGATGGAGCGGCTGGGCCTGCTCGCGCCCCACGCGGGCAAGGCCGGCGAACTCGTCGTGATCGACCACCACGTGTCGAACACCCGCTTCGGGACGGTCCACCTCGTGGATCCCGCGGCGGCCTCGACCACGATGGTCGTCGAGGAGCTCATCCGCCGGCTCGGGCTCACGGTGGACCGGGAGGTCGCCACCTGCCTGTACGCCGGCCTGGTGACCGACACCGGCTCCTTCCGGCACTCCATCACCACTCCGGCCGCCCACGCCATGGCCGGGCGGTTGCTGGCCACGGGACTGCGCCCTGAGGAGATCGCCAGGGAGCTGTGGGACCGCTCCCCGTTCGCGTACCTGCGGGTGCTCGGCACGGCGCTCGGGCGGGCCGCTCTGGAGCCGGACGCCGCGGGCGGCCTTGGGCTGGTGTGGACCTACGTGAGCCGCGCCGACCGCGCCGCGGAGGGCCTGCCGTACGACGAGGTGGAAGGCGTGATCGACGTCGTGCGCCGCGTCGACGAGGCGGAGGTCGCGGTCGTCCTCAAGGAGGACGACGAGGGCGGCTGGAACGTCTCGACCCGATCGAAGGGCGCGGTGGACGTGGCGCGGGCCTGCGCCGCGCTCGGCGGCGGCGGCCACCCGCGTGCCGCCGGATTCTCCTCGGCGCTGTCGGTGGCGGACACGCTGGCCGCCCTGCGTCCCCACCTCGCTCCGGAAGGGAGCCGGCCGTGAGCCCGGCCCAGCCAAGAAGGACACAGAACAGAAGAACTCCTCCGCCGAGCGGTCTGATCATCGTGGACAAGCCGTCCGACTGGACGTCGCACGACGTGGTGGGCAAGATGCGCGGCGTCGCGGGCACCCGCAAGGTCGGCCACGCGGGCACGCTCGACCCGATGGCCACCGGCGTGCTGGTGATCGGGGTGGAGAAGGCGACCCGCCTCCTCGGGCACCTCGCGCTGACCGAGAAGGTCTACGAGGCGACGATCCGCCTCGGCGTGACGACGAACACCGACGACGCCGAGGGCGAGGTGATCGCCACCACCCCGGCGGGGCACGTGACCGACGAGCAGGTGCGCAAGGGCGTCGCCGCGCTCACCGGTGAGATCATGCAGGTCCCGCCGCAGGTGAGCGCCATCAAGGTGGACGGTCAGCGGGCCTACAAGCGGGCCCGCGCCGGCGAGGAGGTCGAGCTGGCCGCCCGGCCGGTCACGATCCACGCGTTCGAGGCCGGGGAGATCAGGCGGACCCCGGAGACGGTGGACCTGGACGCCGTGATCACCTGCTCCAGCGGCACCTACATCCGGGCGCTGGCCCGCGACCTCGGCGCGTCGCTCGGCGTCGGCGGCCACCTCACCCGGCTGCGCCGCACCCGGGTCGGGCCGTACGGCATCGAGGCGGCCCGCACGATCGAGGACCTCGCCCGGGAGTGCGTGATCATGCCCATGGCCGACGCGGTGGCGGCGGCCTTCCCCCGCAGGGACGTGGGCGAGGACGAGGCGCGGCTGGTCGCGCACGGCGGCAGGCTGCGCGCGGCGGGCCTCGGGCCCGGCCCGATCGGCGTCTTCGGGCCGGACGGAGCGCTGCTCGCGCTCGCCGAGGAGCGCGGCGGGACGGCCCGGCCCCTGGTGGTCTTCGCCTCCTGACGCCGGGGCTGGTTCCCCGGCACCCTGGTTCCCCGGCACCCCCTGGGGCATGGCAGTCTTGTCTACTGCGCGCTTCCCACGCGAGGCGACTCAGGCGCCGTGCCGGAGGCGCGGCAGATGAACACAGAAGCGAGGTCGAGGTGCAGAGCTGGCACGGGCTGGACGAGGTCCCCCAGGACTGGGGCAGGTCCGTCGTCACGATCGGCGTGTTCGACGGCGTGCATCTCGGTCACCAGCGGATGGTGGCCCGCGCGGTGGACATGGCCCGCGATCTGGGGCTGCCGGCCGTGGCCGTCACCTTCGACCCGCATCCCGACGAAGTCGTACGGCCGGGGAGCCACCCGCCGCGGCTCACCACCACCGCCCGCCGGGCCGAGCTGCTCTTCGCGCTCGGCGTGGACGCGGTGTGCGTGCTGCCGTTCACGCTGGAGTTCTCCCGGATGTCGCCGGACGAGTTCGTCCAGACGGCTCTGGTCGACCGGCTGCACGCGGCGGGGGTCGTGGTGGGGGAGAACTTCCGCTTCGGCCACAAGGCGTCGGGCGATCTGGAGACGCTGCGGACGCTGGGGGAGAAGTACGACTTCACGGCCGAGGGAGTGCCTCTGGTCAGCGACGGCGACGCCATCTCCTCCACGTTGATCCGGGAGCGGCTGGCCACCGGCGACGTCGCGGGCGCGGCCGCCCTGCTGGACCGTCCGCACCGAGTGGAGGGCGTGGTGGTCCGCGGTCACCAGCGCGGCCGGGCGCTCGGCTTCCCCACCGCCAACGTCGAATCGCCGCAGCACACGGCCATCCCCGCCGAGGGCGTCTACGCCGGGTGGCTGCAGTGCGTGCAGAGCCCCTCGCCGTACGAGGGGGAGCGCTGGCCGGCCGCGATTTCGATCGGGACCAACCCCACGTTCGACGGAGTGGAGCGCACGGTCGAGGCGTACGCGCTGGACCGCGACGACCTGGACCTGTACGGCGCGCACGTGGCGGTGGACTTCGGCGAGCGGCTGCGCGACACGCTGCGGTTCGACTCGATCGAGGCGCTGATCGAGCAGATGCACGCCGACGTGGCCCGGGCCCGGGAGCTCACGTCCTGAAGGGCCGGCGTGACGCGGCGTGTCCTACGGGCTGGTAGGGTTGTATGTCAGCCATGTTCAGGTGGCGTTAGCCACCCGGCTGTCCTGTCACGGCGACTGTAGGCACGCACGGTCGTTCGCGGGCTGGGAACCGTTGCGCGTGCCACTTCACCAGAACGGAGAAGCAGTGTCGCTTGACGCCGCTACCACCAAGTCCATCATCGGCGAGTACGGCACCAGCGAGGGTGACACCGGGTCGCCGGAGGTCCAGATCGCGCTTCTGAGCAAGCGGATCAGCGACCTCACCGAGCACCTGAAGACGCACAAGCACGACCACCACAGCCGTCGTGGTCTGCTTCTGCTGGTGGGCCGCCGTCGCCGGCTGCTGAAGTACCTGCAGGCCAAGGACATCACCCGCTACCGCTCCCTCATTGAGCGGCTGGGCCTTCGCCGATAAGGTGAGGAAGGAGCGGCGATTCTTCGCCGCTCCTTTTCCATAACGGGCCACAATGGCCTGAGCGAACAACTGAATAGCCGAGACCAACTGCCCCGCGTCCGCAAGCAAGCCGCAGCGCGATCCCGCGGCGTGAGAGGGCCGGTCCTCGGTAGTGGCCCCCGGTCGGCACGGCGACAGCCGTTTGTACGGACCGGGCGCTTCGATCGAAGACCGGCACTGCACCTGAACGGGGAGCCCGGCAACCGAGGACGCGGGAGACCGACCCGAAAGAGGAGGTCCCCCGTGGAGGGTGTCCACAGCACAGAGGCCGTCATCGACAACGGTCCCTTCGGCACGCGCACGATCAGGTTCGAGACCGGGCGGCTCGCCCGGCAGGCGGCGGGAAGCGCCGTCGCGTACCTGGACGACGAGACGATGATCCTGTCCGCGACCACCGCGTCGAAGCATCCCAAGGAGAACCTGGACTTCTTCCCGCTCACGGTCGACGTCGAGGAGCGGATGTACGCGGCCGGGCGCATTCCCGGCTCGTTCTTCCGCCGGGAGGGCAGGCCGTCCGAGGACGCGATCCTCACCTGCCGCCTCATCGACCGGCCGCTGCGCCCGTCGTTCGTGAAGGGCCTGCGCAACGAGATCCAGATCGTCGCGACGGTCATGGCCCTGCACCCCGAGCACCTGTACGACGTGATCGCGATCAACGCCGCGAGCATGTCCACGCAGCTCGCCGGGCTGCCGTTCTCCGGCCCGATCGGCGGCGTCCGCGTCGCGCTGATCGACGGCCAGTGGGTGGCGTTCCCGACCCACACCGAGCTCGAGCGCGCCACGTTCGACATGGTCGTCGCCGGGCGCGTCCTGGCCGACGGCGACGTCGCGATCATGATGGTCGAGGCCGAGTCGACCCGCGACACGCTCAAGCTGGTCGCCGAGGGCGCGGTGGCCCCGACCGAGGAGGCCGTGGCCCAGGGCCTGGAGGCCGCCAAGCCGTTCATCAAGGTGCTCTGCGAGGCGCAGTCGAAGCTGGCCGAGGTCGCGGCCAAGCCGACCGCCGAGTACCCGATCTTCCTCGACTACCAGGACGACGCCCTGGAGGCCGTCACCGCCGCGGTCAAGAGCGAGCTCGCCTCCGCGCTGACGATCGCCGGCAAGCAGGAGCGCGAGCTGGAGATCGACCGCGTCAAGCTGCTGGCGGCCGAGAAGCTGCTGCCGGACTTCGAGGGCCGCGAGAAGGAGATCGGCGCCGCGTTCCGGTCGCTCACCAAGAAGCTGATGCGCGAGCGCGTCATCAGCGAGGGCGTCCGCATCGACGGCCGTGGCCCGAAGGACATCCGGCAGCTCAACGCCGAGGTCCACGTGGTGCCGCGGGTGCACGGGTCGGCCCTGTTCGAGCGGGGTGAGACGCAGATCCTCGGCATCACGACGCTGAACATGCTGCGCATGGAGCAGATGATCGACACGCTCAACCCTGAGCGGACCAAGCGCTACATGCACAACTACAACTTCCCGCCGTACTCCACCGGCGAGACGGGCCGCGTGGGCTCGCCGAAGCGCCGCGAGATCGGCCACGGCGCGCTGGCCGAGCGGGCGCTGATCCCGGTGCTGCCGTCGCGCGAGGAGTTCCCGTACGCCATCCGGCAGGTGTCGGAGGCGCTCGGGTCGAACGGCTCGACCTCCATGGGGTCGGTCTGCGCCTCCACGATGGCCCTGCTCGACGCGGGCGTGCCGCTCAAGGAGATGGTCGCCGGCATCGCGATGGGCCTCATCGGCGAGGGTGACACCTACGTCACGCTGACCGACATCCTCGGCGCCGAGGACGCCATGGGCGACATGGACTTCAAGGTCGCCGGCACCAAGGACCTGATCACCGCACTCCAGCTCGACACCAAGCTGGACGGCATCCCGGCCCACGTGCTCGCCGCCGCGCTGAAGCAGGCGCGCGGCGCCCGGCTGGCGATCCTCGACGTGATGCAGGAGGCCATCGACTCTCCGGCGGAGATGAACCCGACCGCGCCGCGCATCATCACGATCAAGGTGCCGGTCGACAAGATCGGCGAGGTCATCGGCCCCAAGGGCAAGATGATCAACCAGATCCAGGACGACACGGGTGCCGAGATCACCATCGAGGACGACGGCACGATCTACATCGGCGCCACCGACGGCCCGTCCGCCGAGGCCGCCCGTACGCTGATCAACGGCATCGCGAACCCGCACATGCCGGAGGTCGGCGAGCGTTACCTGGGCACGGTCGTCAAGATCGCCGCCTTCGGCGCGTTCGTCTCGCTGCTGCCGGGCAAGGACGGCCTGCTGCACGTCTCGCAGATCCGCAAGCTGCACGGCGGCCGGCGGATCGAGAACGTCGAGGACGTCATGAACGTCGGCGAGAAGATCCAGGTGGAGATCGCCGAGATCGACTCGCGCGGCAAGCTCTCGCTGGTGCCGGTCGAGGTGGTCGAGAAGGAGGCCGCCGAGAAGGAGGCCGCGGCCGAGAACGGCGAGGCCCCGCCCGCGCCGGCCGAGGCCGCCGACGCTCCGGCGGAGGAGGAGCAGCCGCGGACGCCGCGCCGCAGCCGCAGCCGCACCCGTGGCGGACGTGACGAGCGCAACTCGTGACGACCGAGACGCTGTTCCCGGGCAAGGACGGTGCGGGGGTCATCCGCCGCACCGTCCTTCCCGGCGGCCTCCGGGTCGTGACCGAGACGATGCCGACCGTGCGAAGCGTGGCGGTCGGCCTGTGGGTGGGCATCGGTTCGCGTGACGAGGCCCCCGAGCACATGGGGGCCACCCACTTCCTGGAGCACCTGCTCTTCAAGGGCACGCCCACGCGCGACGCCATGGAGATCTCGGCGTCCATCGAGGGCATCGGCGGTGAGATCAACGCGTTCACCGCCAAGGAGTACACCTGCTACTACGCCCGGGTGCTCGACGAGGACCTGCCGCTGGCGATCGACGTGCTCGCCGACGTGGTGACCTCCTCGCTGATCACCGAGGAGGACGTGGAGTCGGAGCGCGGCGTGATCCTGGAGGAGATCGCCATGCACGACGACGATCCCTCGGACGTGGTGCACGAGCAGTTCTCCGCCGAGCTGTACGGCGACACGCCGGTGGGCCGCCCGATCCTCGGCAACGAGGAGTCGATCAACGCGCTCACCCGTGACCGCATCCACGAGTACTACCAGCGGTTCTACGTCCCGCCTCGCACGGTCGTGTCGGTGGCGGGCAACATCGACCACGAGCGGGTGGTCGCGCTGGTCGCGGCGGCGTACGAGCGGGCGGGCGCCCTGGGCGGCTCCGCCGCGCCCGCGCCCCCACGTCTAGGCGGTCCCGGCGTGGACGTCCGCAGCGGTGTCCGGGTGCTCGATCGGCCCACCGAGCAGGCCAACCTGGTGCTGGGCATGACCGCCGTGGACCGCAACGACGACCGGCGCTTCGCCCTCGGCGTCCTGAACGCGGCGCTCGGCGGCGGCATGTCGTCGCGTCTGTTCCAGGAGATCCGGGAGAAGCGTGGCCTGGCCTACAGCGCCTACAGCTACACCTCCCAGTACGCCGACACCGGGCAGTTCGGCATCTACGTGGGCTGCCTGCCCTCGAAGGTGGACGACGTGCTCAAGATCTGCCGCGACGAGGTGGCCAGGGTCGTGGCCGAGGGCATCTCCTCCGAGGAGATCGCCCGCGGCAAGGGCCAGATGCGCGGCGGACTGGTTCTCGGCCTGGAGGACACCGGATCGCGCATGTCCAGGATCGGCAAGAGCGAGCTCGTGTACGAGCGCCTCATGACGGTCGACGAGGTGCTCGCGCGGATCGAGGGGGTCACCCCCGAAGAGATCACCGCGATCGCCGAGGACATCCTCAACCGGCCGCTGACGCTCGCGGTGATCGGGCCCTACTCCGACAAGGACTTCGGCTTCGCCATCGCCTGACCGTGCCACTGGAGGCCGCGCCGGCGCCGTCGTGCGTCGCGCGGCCTCTCGCGTCCCCGCGGCATGCGGGCCGCCCGCTCGTCGCGGCCCGGCCACGCGTACGCCCGTCACGGCTCTCGCCGCGGCGGCGCCTCCCCGCCGTCGCGGGCACGGGCGCGCCGGGCCGCTCCTCGCCGTCCCGGCTCCGGCCGTCACGTATAGCCTTGGGCGCGTGATTAAGGTCGGTGTTCTTGGCGCCCGAGGGCGCGTGGGTGTGGAAGTGTGCAAGGCCGTCGAGGCGGCCGACGACCTGGAGCTCGTGGCGGAGGTCGACAAGGACGACCCGCTCGACGCCCTGACCGGCGCCGAGGTGGTGGTGGATTTCACCCACCCCGACGTCGTCATGGGCAACCTCGAGTGGTGCATCTCCCACGGGATCCACACGGTCGTGGGCACGACGGGCTTCGACGCCGGACGGCTGGAGACCGTGCGGGGCTGGCTGGCCGCCAACCCGGGGACCAACGCGCTGATCGCCCCCAACTTCGGCATCGCCGCCGTGCTGATGATGCACTTCGCCGCGCAGGCGGCCAAGCACTTCGAGTCGGTCGAGATCGTCGAGCTGCACCACCCGCACAAGGCCGACGCCCCCTCCGGCACCGCCCGCCGTACGGCGGAGCTGGTGGCGCAGGCGCGGCACGAGGCGGGGCTCGGTCCCTCTCCCGACGCGACGACCACCGCCCTCGACGGCGCCCGGGGCGCGACGGTGGGCGACGTCCACGTGCACGCCGTACGGCTCGCCGGGCTGATCGCCCACCAGGAGGTCATTCTCGGCGGCGAGGGGGAGACCCTCACGATCCGGCACGACACGATGAGCCGGGCGTCGTTCACACCGGGCGTCCTGCTGGGCGTACGCCGCGTGCCGGAGCTCGACGGCCTCACCATGGGCCTGGAGCGCCTTCTCGACCTGTAGAGCGGTCACAGTGGCCGCGCCGCCCGGCCCGTCGTCGTGGGGACGGGCCCGGGCGGCGCCCCTTCACGATCTGCTCAGGGTGATGAACGGGCCGCCGCCCTCGGGCGGGTGATAGCGGTCCACCTCGGTGAAGCCGTGTGCTTCGGCGAAGCGCAGACCGTCGGTGTTGGACGCCAGCACGACCGTCTCGATCACGCTCGCGTCCAGTGAGCGCGCGTGAGCCACCGACCGCGCGTACATCTCCTCGCCGTAACCCCGCCGCCGGTAGGCGGGAAGCACACGCACGATCACGGTCGCGACCGGCGAGCCGTTCCTGGGCGGACGCACCGTGGAGCAGCCGACCAGCTCGCCGCCGGCGTAGGCCACCTCCAGGTGGTTGCGTCCTGCGCGTTCGCGTACCTCGTCGAGGGTCAGCGGGTCATCGGGAATGATCACGTTGTGGGCGTGCCGCCAGTCCTCGAGGGTGGCGTCGGTCACGGAGTCGATCCGCAGGGTGGGCATGGGAGACATGCAAGCGACGCCCAGCGCTCCGGGCAAACAATTTACGCATGGCGGGCATGAGCGGGCGCCTTTAACGTTTCGGCGGTATCTGCCCAGTTCACGCGACAAGAGGCTGCTCAGGGAGTCCCGTCGTCTACTCGGGGCGGCAAAAATCATCCATGCGGTTCAGGTCCTTCTCCAGAACGGTTTTCGGTGGTCCGAAGCGGTTCGAAGCCGCTTCCGCCCTACGGCATGGTTGTCCCCCGGACCGCCGCCCGGCGGCCCGTCCCGAACGACGACCCCCCGGAGAAAGGCATGACTACCATGGCCGACATGGACCTCGAAGAGCGCGTTACGGGACTCGAGACGGACGTGCAGTCCATCAAGATCCTCATCCGTGCCGTCGACGACAAGGTCGAGCGTGCGCGCCTGGACATTCAGCAGGCACAGGGTGCGAACGTCCGCCTGTTCCAGGCGGCGCGCGACGACGCGACGGAGTTCCGCGCGCGTGTGGACTCGCGTTTCGCCGAGATGAGGGCCAGGTTCGACATCGCCGACGAACGGTTCACGGCGATGGAGGACCGCTTCATCGGCGTCGAGGCCCGGCTCGAAGTCGTCGGCCGCCGCCTCGACGGTCTGGACGCGCGGATCGATCGCGTCGAGACCCGTCTCGACGGCATCGACCGGCGGCTGGACGGCATGGACGCCCGGTTCGACGCCGTGGACGCCCGGTTCGACGCCGTGGGCGAGCGACTCGACCAGATGGACGCGCGGTTCGACAAGATGGATGCGAGGTTCGACGAGGTGATCGCGCTCATCAAGGACCGGCTCGTGGGCCAGGGCTAACCGCCTAAAGGATGACGCGCTCCTGAGCAGGGACCTCCACGATGCGGCCCGGCTGGCGGCCACGGCGTGCCGCATCCGGAGGTCCTGGAGCGCGGCCAGAGCCGGCGGCGAAGGGCTCGCGCAGCCGGTGTGCGATGTCCAGCATCCGGGCGCCCAGCCGCGCAGCGCCCGATCCGGTGACGACGGCCGTACTCGTCGGCCGGCAGCCATCGCAGGGGCGATCCCCCGCTGCTGGGACTTGCTCAGAACAGGGCGAGACCGAGGGTGAACAGGGCGCCGAAGACGAGCTGCAGGCGGCCGGTCTGCTGGAGCGTCGCGATGAGCGCGGGGCCGGTGGCGCCGGAGCGGACCGTCCTGATCGGGGCCACCACGAGGGGGAGCGCCAGCACGGTCAGCGCGGCGAAGGGCCTGACCGGCACCAGGGCGAGCGCGCACACGAAGGGCAGCACCAGGGTCGCCGAGTAGGCCAGGCGTGTGCGGGCGTCACCCAGCACCACGGCCAGCGTGCGCTTGCCGGAGGGGCCGTCGGTCACGATGTCGCGCAGGTTGTTGACCACGAGGAGCGCGCAGGCGAGCAGCCCCACGGGCACGGCCGCGGCCAGCGAGAGCCAGGTCAGCCGCTCCACCTGGACGTACGTCGTCCCCGCGACGGCCACGAGGCCGAAGAACACGAAGACCGAGATCTCCCCGAGCGCGCGGTAGCCGTACGGGCGGGAGCCCCCGGTGTAGAACCACGCGGCCAGGATGGAGGCGAGGCCGACGAGCAGCAGCCACCAGGCGCGGGTGGCCACCACCAGGACGAGACCGGCAACCGCGGCGGCGAGGAAGCAGCCGAGAGCGGCGGCGAGCACCTGCTTCGGGGGAGCGACGCCCGAGCCGACCAGCCGCAGCGGTCCCACCCGGTCCTTGTCGGTGCCCTTCACGCCGTCGCTGTAGTCGTTGGCGTAGTTGACCCCGACCTGCAGCGCCAGGGCGACGAACAGCGCGAGCGCCGCTCGCCACCAGACCGCGCCGCCCTCCGCGACGGCGGCTCCGGTGCCGACGGCGACCGGGACGACGGCGGCGGGCAGCGTACGGGGGCGTGCGCCCGCTAACCATTGAGCTGGGGTGGCCACGTGACTCCCTTTTCCTACCTGTGCGTAGCCGGTGAAGGCGTACCTAGTCTGGCCAATCCCCCGTCATCCCTTGACGGCGGGGTTGGCGGACGCGACGCCGCCGGGGGCGGAACGCCCTGCGGACGGGCAGGAGGGGAAGGGTGAACCGTGGTCCGGTGCGGGTTCGCAGTGCGGCGCGGGCGCGCTCGGCGGATGGCCGTGGTCAGGACGACCGTCTCCGCGTCGAGCTCTCAGCTGATGTCGGTGGTGAGGCGGATCATCCTGATCGGGCGGCCCATGTCGAGGACGCGCTCGGCCTCGTCCTCGCCCCATCCGGCCGACTCGAGGAAGCCCAGCATCGGGTGGTTGTCGGCGAAGACCCAGGTGACCACCGTGCTGTAGCCGTCCTCACGCAGGTGGTCCACCGTGGCGTTGAGCAGTCTGCTGCCGTGTCCGCGCCTGATGTGGTTGGGATCGACGAGCAACGTCATCAGCTCGGCCGTCGTGGCGGGATGGAGATCCGGGTCCTCGGCGGGTCCGTGCGAGGCCAGCCCCACGACCCGGTCGGAGGCGCGCTGCGCCGCGGTCGCCAGGATGCCTCCGGGCCCGAGCGCGGTGAACGCGTCGGTGTCGGGCACCACTCGCTCGACGGCGACGAGCAGGCGGTGACGCGGCGAGGGCGGGGAGAGGATCGCCTCCTCCCACTGGCGGCGCCACATCTTCTCCGCCGCCGGCCCGGTCATCTGCTCCAGCGGGATCGGTGGCAGGAAGTCGCGATAGACAGCCTTCCACGCCCGGATCTGGGTGCTGGTCACCGCGTCGACGTCCTCGAGGCGGGCAGCTCTAACACCCATTCGGCGGGCTCCTTTCTTAGCCTGTAACACCGTACTGGTCAGGAGGGCCTCGGCGTACCTTCCGCCTGGCGTCGTGCCCGATATGCCCGGGTTTTTGTGCGGTTTCCGCAGACGCGCATGGAGCACCAGGAGCGAGACCGGTTTTTCGAGGAGTCGATGAACGCCCATTGACAGGTGCTCTCGGCGCACACCTTCAGCCGCGGCCAGGTGCCGTCGGCGTGGGCGGCCGGGATCAGCGCCGCGAGCCGCGCGAGCCCGCCCGCCACTCCGGGCACCGTCGGCTCCAGGACCGGCGTGCCCGCCGAGAGCGTCACCCGCACCGGCAGCCCCGCCAGTGCGGCGTCCAGCCCTTCCGGCACCTCGTACGAACCCCCGTCGTGGTTGCCGCGCAGCGCGGTCCGCAGCCCTTCGCGCAGCTGGGTCGCCACGGCGAGATCCTCGTCGGCGGCACGGTCGTCGTCGCCGATCAGCTTCCGTTCGCGCAGCCAGACGGACAGCTCGGCCGGCGAGGCCAGCTCGTCGGCGTCTCCCTCGACGTCGTAGGTGTTCACGAAGTCGCGGAGCAGCTCCGCCGGGCCCGTCATGATCGATCACCCCTCGTGACCACTGTACGACAGTCGGAGGTCGCGGAATAACAACACCTACGTAAGCGTTTCACTGGTGTCGGTCATTCCGAGGAGGATCTCATGCGTGTCAGCTACCTGGCCTATCTGGCCCTGCGGAACAGCGAGCGCCGCGAGCGTCTGTCGCGGGCCGATCGCCGCGGAGAGCGTGGAGAGCGCGGAGAAGAGCCCCGGTCCGGCCGCGAGCGTCACTGAGCTCAAAGGCCCAGCCGTCGCACGGCGGTTCGCCAGTTCCTGGCGATCGCCTGCTGCGCCTTCGCGAGCGGCACCTCGCCCCGGCAGACCGCCCGCCACAGGGTGAGCTCGACCGCGTCCTTGGCGGCCGGGGTCTTCCCCGTGCCGGCCAGCATCGGCTGCGGCCACAGGTTCTTCGCGCTCTTCGGCGATCCGCCGAGGGACAGCGGGATGAGGTGGTCCTCCTTGTAGTGCGAGGGCTTCCTGTCCGCGTAGCCGTACTGAGCGATCTGCGTCACACGCAGGGCCTGCGTGTAGCTCGCCGGGGGCGCGACCTTCCTGCCATAACCGGCCGTGCAGATCGTCGATTTGATCGACTTTTGGGTGACGGCGGGGTTGCGCGCCCCCGGCTGGCACTTCGGGTCCGGCAGCGGCAGGTACTTCTGGGAGCACTTCGGCCCCGTCGGCCTGGCGGTCGGGGTGGCCTTCGGCGTCGGCTTGGGTGTGGGCTTCTGAGTGGGCTGTTGGGTGGGGCCTCCCGAGGAGCCGGCCGGCTTCCACCGCCAGGCCGAGCCGTCCTGCGCGCACCGGTAGTGGTCCCCGTCCTCCGAGTACCCGTCCCTGCCGTGGGCCGCCGCCGGGCAGAACGCGCCGGGCGTGACGCATTCCCAGTGGTCCCCGGCCTGGCGGTAGCAGCCGGTCGAGGCCGGTGTCCGGGCGGAGGCGGCCTCGGCGGCCTCGGCGGCGATCGGAGCGGCGAGCGGGCCGGCCGACGCGAGCACGGCGCATGACGCGATCGACATGAAGCGGACGCGCACGGTGTCTCCTCTGTGAAGGGGGGCGATAGGGCGACAGAGAAGAGACGGCTCAGGCGGGGCGCAGGTTGTCTCCCGGGACTGGTGTGACTAACCGGGCGTCCGGGCGGGTGAGGCGAGAATCGGGCCGAGACGGCGGACGCCCTCGTCGAGCTCGGGCAGGCCCGTCGCGGCCGTGTGGGTCAGCCGGAGCCGCGGGCCCGGCGGCTCGGAGGGGTAGTAGATGCGCCCCGGGCTCACCAGCACGCCCTGTGCCTGTGCCGCCTCGACCACCTCCGCCTCGTCCGTGCCGGGCGGGAGCCGTACCCAGACGTGCAGGCCGCCGGCGGGCACCAGATGCACCTCGGCGGCGGGCGCGTGACGGGCGAGCCCGGCCAGCAGCGCGGCCTGCCGTACGCCGATCTCCTGGCGGACGGTGCCGAGGTGGCGCCGCCAGGCGGGGGAGCCGACGAACTCGACGGCCGTCTCCTGCAGGGGCCGGGCGACGAAGAACGACTCCACCACCTGGCAGGCCCGCAGCCGGTGCGCGGCCGGGCCCCGCGCGATCAGGCCCGCCACCCGCAGGCTCGGTGAGGTGATCTTGCTCAGCGACAGGACGTGGACCACCGTGCCGTGGGCGTCCACGCTCACCATGGGCGGCGGGACCGGGCCGGTGGCCAGGTATCGCGCGTAGTCGTCCTCGATCACGAACGCCCCCGCGGCCCGGGCCACGGCCAGCACCTGTTCCCTGCGCTCCCGGGTCAGCGTCGCCCCGGTGGGGTTGTGCAGCGTCGGCTGGCAGTAGAACACCCGCGCCCCCGTCATCGCGAACGCCTCCGCCAGCAGGTCGGGCCGTACGCCGTCCCGGTCGAGGGGCACCGCGCTCGCCCGCAGTCCTGCGGCCTTGGCCGCCGCGAGCGCTCCCGGGTAGGTGGGGGTCTCGACGAGGATCGGCGAGCCGGGGGCCGCCAGTGCGCGGAACGCGAGGGTGAGCGCCGACTGACCGCCGCTCACGACGAGCACGTCGTCCTGCGTCACCGCGCCGCCGACCTCCGTGGCGAACCAGCGGCGCAGCTCCGGCAGGCCGTTCAGCGGGGGCATGCTCCACGCCTCCGGACGGCGTACGGCTCGCGCGGCCGCCGCGGCGAGCGCCCGCACGGGGCGCAGCTCGGGGTTGAGATAGCCGCCGGTGAGCGGCACGACGCCGTCGGCGGGCTGGGCCAGCAGGCTCGCGGTCGCCGAGTCGTCCACCACCCGGTCGCCCAGGGCGACGGTCTGCCACGACAGGTCGGGCGCATCGGCGACCGGCCGCCGGGCCGGGGCCACGAACACCCCCGCGCCGGGCCGGGTGACGACCCGCCCCTCCGCCGCGAGCTGCGCGATCGCCCGCGAGACCGTCACCGGGCCCACGCCGTGGCGGCGCATGATCTCCCTGCTCGGCGCCAGCCGCTCGCCCGGCCGCGCCCGTTCCGTCTCCTCCCTCAGGATCGCGGCGAGACGGGCGATACTGCTATCGTCATTCATGAAGATTGACAATAGCGCTATCGCTGTCCTTCCGATAGCGGACTCCCCTCGCCGTTCCGCGTGGCGGGGCAGCCTCCTGGCCGGCGTGGGCGTGCTGTCGTTCTCGGGGTCGTTTCCCGCGACCGTGTTCGCGATGCGGGGGTTCGATCCGTACCTCGTCGCGATCGGGCGCGCGGCCATCGCGGCGCTCGCCGCCGTGATCTGCCTCAAGGCGGCAGGTGCGCCGCTCCTGCCGCCCCGCGCCCACCTGCGGTCGTACGCGATGATCGTGCTGGGCGTGGTCGTCGGCTTCCCGCTGTTCAGCGGCCTGGCCCTCGACGGCGGCGCGAGCACGGCCCACTCCGCCGTCGTCATCGGCCTGCTCCCGGCCGCCACGGCCGCGTTCGCGGTGCTGCGGGCGGGGGAGCGGCCGCGGCCCCTGTTCTGGGCGGCCTGCGCGGCGGGCGCGTTGTCGATCACCGTGTTCACCCTGACCCGGGGGACCGGCCGTTTCGCCGGGGCGGACGTGCTCCTCGTGCTCGCCCTGCTGTCGGCCGCCGTCGGCTACACCGAGGGCGGGCGCCTGGCGCGGGAGACGCCCGGCTGGCGGGTCATCTCGTACGCGCTGGTGCTGGCGGCCCCGCTCACCGTGCCCGTGACGGTGGTGCTGGCGGTCACCACACCCGTGGAGCCTTCGGCCGTGTCGCTCGCCGGGTTCGCGTACGTCGCGCTGGTGTCGATGTTCCTCGGGTTCATCCCGTGGTACGCCGGGCTCGCGATGGGCGGGATCGCGCGGGCCGGGCAGATCCAGCTCGCGCAGCCGCTGCTCACCCTGGTGTGGGCCTGGCTGCTGCTGGACGAGGAGATCGGCGTCGCGACGATCGTGGCGGCCGCCGCCGTGCTGGTGTGCGTCGCGGTCACGCAGGGCAGCCGCGGACGGCGAGGTGTGGGCGCTTGAGCGGTGTGGGCACTTGATTGGTATGACGGCGCGGCGCAGGATGAGGCTGACGCTGTTACATGGTGATGTGAGTCACAGGTGCGGGGATGGTGAGACGATGTCGGACGTCGTGGTTCCCGAGGGCGGTTTCTGGCCGGCTCCCGAGATCCCGCAGCCCAACATCTACCCGATGGAGTGGCGGGTGGAGACCGGGAAGCTGGCGGCGATCTACGAGAAGTCCAAGCGCATGGTCTGGAACCCCGCCGACCTGCCGTGGAACCTGCTCGACCCCGGGGAGTTCACGGCCGAGCAGCGGCTGGGAATCATGTACTGGTTCTCGGTGCTGGCCAACTTCGACGCCTCCGGCCCCGCCGTCTTCGCCCGCGCCACGATCCAGGCGTTCGAGAAGCACGAGGAGGATCCGGTACGCAAGTGCTTCTTCTCGATCACCCGTGACGAGATGAACCACGAGGAGTGCTGCCAGCGGGTGATCGCGCGGCTGTGGCCTGGCGGCCCGCTGGACTGGCAGCCCTCCACCGACCTGGAGCGGGCGGCGCACAACAACATCGGCTGGCTCTACCACAACGGCGGGCGCTACTGGAACGGCTACAACGCGGCCGTGGGCAAGTATTCGCTCGCCGTGCTGTTCACGAGCTTCATGATGGGGGAGATGGCGGCCTCGACGCTGTTTCGCGGGATGGCCTCGGGCACCGAGCACCCCCTGTTCTCGGACATGTTCCACAAGATCGGCCGGGACGAGTCGCGCCACCTCCAGATCTGCATGACGATCCTGGAGAACGAGTGGCCGGGGCTCACCGACGACGTGCGCGGCCTGATCACGCGCCAGTTGCGCGCCGGGTTCGTCTTCCTGTCGATGATCCTTTGGGAGCCGCCGGAGGGCTTCTGGGAGCTCCCGCCGTACTTCCTGCACAACCACCGGGTGCTCATGGACCACGCGCGCGAGGGCGGCCTCGGCGTGCTGTCGTACGAGGAGCAGGCCGACAACTGGCGGCTGGCCATGGCCCGGGTACGCGCGATCGTCGAGCGGTGGGGCATCGAGTTCCCCGCGATCCCCGAGCTCGACATCGACGGCGTGGAGGTCGACGTCATCGACCCGGAGGACATCATCCCGGTCTTCTGACTCCTATCGGACGGCCGGTCTTCTGGCTGCTATCGGACGGCGGAACGCAGGGCCGCGATCAGGGCGACGACGGCGGGGTGACCGCCGGCGCCCCTGCGGAAGGCGACGCGGGTGCGGCGGCGCATGGACAGCGCGGTCAGCGTGACGCCTCGGGGCGGGTCGGCGGCTCCCAGCTCCGGCACGAGCGCCACGCCCTGCCCGACGGCGACCATGGCCAGGACGGTGGCGAAGTCGTCGATGTGGTGACGTACGCGGGGGGAGAACCCGGCCGCCTGGCAGGCCCGCACGGTCATCGCGTGGCACAGGGTGCCGGGAGTGGAGGCGATCCAGGGCGCGTCGCGGCAGGCGAGGAGCGTGGCCGCGTCGCCCTCGCCGCCGACGGCGTGCGGGGTGGCCAGGTACATGAACTCGTCGAGGAGGGGGACGGCGTCCAGGGCGAGGTCGGGCTCGGCCGGGACGAAGTCGTACTCGTGGACCAGGGCGACGTCGAGCTCGCCGGCGCGCAGCCGGGGCGCGACCTCGGCGGGATCGACCTCGTCCACCATCGGATCCAGGCCGGGGTGGCTCCGCGCGAGCGCCGCCAGGGCCGCGGGGAGGATCGCCCGGGTCGCGGTGGGAAAGGCGCCGATCCGCAGGATCCCGGCCAGATCGGTTCCGGACGGATCGCTCCTGGCCGCGGCGAGTTCCGCCGCCGCCTGCTCCAGCCGTTCGAGCACGGCCTCCGCGTGCCGCACCAGCGCCAGCCCGGCGGGGGTGAGGGCGACCCGCCGTCCGGTGCGCTCCAGCAGGGCGACCCCCGCTTCGCGTTCCAGCGCGGCGAGCTGCTGGGAGACGGCCGAGGGGGTGAACGTCAGCGCCTCGGCCACCGCCGCGATCGTGCCCCGGTGAGCGAGTTCACGAAGCAGGCGGAGCCTGCGGACGTCGAGCATCAGCGCGGGCGGGGTCGGTGGCAATCGAGCATCAGTTCAGCTTAACGGTTTCGATAGAAACGCGAACTGGACCTACACGGTTGCTCGCCGGAAGGATCGTGCCATGACTCTTTCCGGTGTTCACGTCCCTTTGATCACTCCGTTCGCGGAGGACGGCGAGATCGCTGTCGACGCGCTCGAAGCCCTGGCGCACGGCGTGCTCGACGACGGCGCGTCCGGGCTCGTCGCGCTCGGTACCACGGCGGAGGTCGCCACGCTGACCGAGGAGGAACGGCGCGCGGTGATCGAGATCTGCGGCCGGGTCTGCCGCGAACGGGGCGCCACGCTCACGGTCGGCGCGGGGTCGGCCGACACGCGGAGCACGGCCGAGGCGCTGCGTGCCCTCAAGGGGGAGGCGGACGCGGCGCTGGTGACGGTCCCGGCGTTCGTCCGGCCGTCCGAGGCGGGCGTGCTCGCCCACTTCACCGCGCTGGCCGAGCAGACCCCGGTGCCGCTGGTCGTCTACAACATCCCGTATCGGACCGGGCAGTCCGTGGGCGCGGGCACGCTGCGCCGGCTGGGGGAGCTGCCCATGGTGGCCGGGGTCAAGCACGCGGTC
This sequence comes from Microbispora sp. NPDC004025, assembly GCF_053604425.1. NCBI lineage: Bacteria > Bacillati > Actinomycetota > Actinomycetes > Streptosporangiales > Streptosporangiaceae > Microbispora > Microbispora sp. NPDC004025. Next base: position 97,411 of record NZ_JBSGHN010000001.1, read on the forward strand.
GGCGGCGTCGACCTCGACACGATCGCCCTGCTCGCCGACCCGCCGGCCGATTTCGCGGTGCTCGCCGGGGACGACCCGTTCCTGTCCGCGCTGCTCGCGCTGGGCGCATCCGGTGGCATCCTCGCCTCCGCCCACCTGCGTACCGGTGATTTCGCGGAGCTCGTCCGGGCCTGGCAGGCCGGGGAGACCGAGCATGCCCGCTCTCTCGGTCACCGGCTGTCGCTCATGTCGGCGGCCATGTTCGCCGAGCCCAACCCGACCGTCCTGAAGGGTGTCCTGCACGCCCAGGGCCGGATTCCCACCGCCGCCGTACGGCTCCCGCTCGTGCCGGCGGGTCAGGCGTCGATCGAGGCCGCCCTGCGGACGCTGTGACCTTTGGAGATAATCCGCAAAGGGACGAATTGGTAGCCTGGGCGTATGACAGCCATGGCGCCCTCGCGTAACGAGCCCGACCTGTCCTTCCTGCTCGATCACACCAGCCACGTGCTGCGTACGCGGATGGCGGCGGCCCTCGCCGAGATCGGACTGACGGCGCGCATGCACTGCGTGCTCGTCCACGCGATGGAGGAGGAGCGTACGCAGATCCAGCTCGCCGAGCTCGGTGACATGGACAAGACCACGATGGTGGTCACCCTCGACGCCCTGGAGGAGGCCGGCCTCGCCGAGCGGCGCCCGTCCAGCACGGACCGGCGCGCCCGCATCGTCGCGGTCACCGAGAAGGGCGCGGAGATGGCGAAGCGGAGCCAGGAGATCGTCGACGGGGTCCACCGGGCCGCTCTCGAGTCGCTGCCGGAGGAGGAGGCGGAGGTGCTCGTCCGTGCGCTGAACCGCCTGGTCACCGGGCATCTGGACATTCCGGTGGAGGCGCCGCGGCCGGTCCGGCGGGCACGCCAGCGCGCCTGATCGGTCCGTAGGGGATCGTCTACAACAAAACTATCTGCTACGGTCGATCCTGTTCCCCATGAACAGGAGGCGACCCCTTGTCGCGCATATCCCGATCCCGTCGGCTCGTGCTGGGCGTGCTGTCCGCCACGATGCTGATGACGGTCCTCGACGGCAGCATCGTGACCGTGGCCATGCCCGCCATCCAGCGGGACCTCGGCTTCGCGCCCGCCGAGCTGAGCTGGACCGTCAACGCCTACCTCATCGCGTACGGCGGCCTGCTCCTGCTGGCGGGCCGGCTGGGCGACCTGGTCGGCCGCCGGGCCATGTTCCTGGCGGGCAACGCCGTCTTCGCGGCGGCGTCCCTGCTGGCCGGAGCCGCCACCGGGCCGGGGATGCTGATCGGCGCCCGGTTCCTGCAGGGCGTCGGCAGCGCCATGGCCTCGGCGGTCGTGCTCGGCATCCTGGTGACGACCTTCACCGACGCGGGGGAGCGGGCGAAGGCCATCGGCGTCTTCAGCTTCACCGGCGCCGCGGGGGCGTCGCTGGGCCAGGTGCTCGGCGGGGTCCTCACCGACGCGCTGGGCTGGAACTACATCTTCCTCGTCAACGTGCCGATCGGCGTGGTCACGATCGCGCTGGCGGTCCGGGCGCTGCCGGCCGATCGAGGGCTCGGCCTGTCGGCGGGCGCGGACGCCTTGGGCGCCCTGCTGGTCACGGCCGGTCTGATGCTGGGCATCTACGCCGTGGTCCAGATCGAGCGGTTCGGCCCGCGCTCCCTGTGGTTCGGCGCGGTGTCGCTCGCGCTGCTGGCCGCGTTCCTCGTCCGCCAGGCGACCGCCCGGACCCCGCTCATGCCGCTGCGGATCCTCCGCTCGCGCGCCGTCGCCGGGGCCAACCTGGTGCAGGTCCTGACGCTGGGCGCGATGTTCGCCTTCCAGATCATGGTGGCGCTGTTCATGCAGCAGGTGCTCGGCTATGGGGCGCTCGGCACCGGCCTGGCCATGCTCCCCGCTGCGCTGGCCATCGCGGGGGTGTCGCTGTTCGTGTCCCCGCGGCTGAGCACCCGCTTCGGCGCGCGCGCCGTGCTGCTGGGCGGTCTGGCGCTCCTGATCGGCGCGATGGCCTGGCTCACCCGCGTCCCCGTCGACGCCCGCTACGTGACCGACCTGCTCCCCGTGATGGTGCTCATCATGGGCGGGGGCCTGGTGCTTCCGGCGCTGACCACGCTCGGCATGTCGGGCGCCCGTTCCGACGACGCCGGCCTGGTCTCGGGGTTCTTCAACACGACTCAGCAGGTCGGGATGGCCGTCGGTGTCGCGTTGTTGTCCACGCTTGCCGCCACCCGTACGCAGGGGCTGCTGGCGGGCGGGGCGGGCGAGGCGGTCGCGCTGACCGGCGGTTACCGCCTGGCCTTCACGGTGTCCCTCGCCCTGCTGATCTCCGCCTTCGCGGTCGCGCTCGTCGTCCTGCGGCGGCCCCGGGCGGATGACGTGCGGCAGGCGGCGGCGCTTCAGCCCGAGCGGGTCTGAGGGCCGCGGCCCGGAGCCCTGTGGCTCCGATGACCTGTGACTCCTATGACCTGTGACTCCAATGAAGCGGGGCCCGGTTGTCACCGGCGGAAGGCCGTGCGGCGTCCTCTCCGGTGCGACCAGTGCTGACGGGAGGCGGCGATGCGAGTTCCCTCCCCAATGCGGGCGGGGACCCGTCGCCGCCTCCCGCACTGCGTCGCCCGGCCGGTGAGTGTCGGTGACCGCGTCCCCCGCGCGACCGGCTTCCGTACTACGGCGGCGTATTCGTCGCCGGTCATCCCCCGAACTACGGAGCCATGGTGGATTCGCAGACCGTTCTCATTCTCGTCGCAGCCTTCTTCGGCATCTGGCTCGTCTCCGACTACATCCGCAACTACCTGTCCAAATGTCCCAAGTGCAAGGGCAGCGGCACACTCAAGGCCACCTGGTGGTCCGGGCGATACCGCCCCTGCCCGCGCTGCGGACGCAAGGGAGAGGTCCCGCACGCCTTCGGCCCCAAGAGCTGACCCGGAAACGAGCGCGCGGGAAACATCGCTTTCCGGATGATCCATTGTCAGGCTGCTCCTGACGGGACTAGCCTCGGTGCCGATCGTCAGGAACAGCCTGACAAGTCATCCCGTGGAGGCGACATGCCGGCTCCTTCTCTGGCGGAACAGGACATCCGCTGCTCGTTCTGCTCCAAGCCGAAGACCGCCGTGGCCAAGATGATCGCCGGTGCCGGCGTCTACATCTGCAACGAGTGCGTCGGGCTCTGCAGTGAGATCCTGGCGGCCCAGTCCGTCGAGGCCCCGGAGATTCCGTACACCGAGAGCATGACCGACGAGCAGATCCTGGAGTTCCTGCCGCGGATCGCCGAGGTGAGCGCGCAGGTCGAGGACAACCTGCGGGTCTGGGTGCAGCGGGCGCGCGACCGGGGGGTGACCTGGGCCAGGATCGGCGCGGCGCTCGGCATGACCCGCCAGTCCGCCTGGGAGCGGTTCTCCGGCGAGGAGTGAGGCTCGCTCAGGCGAATTTGTCAGTACGGACTGCCACCCTGGCCCGCATGACGACGACCGATCCCTTGGCCCCGTTCCGATGGCTCAACGTGCCCGAGAGCGAGGGCGGCGGCCCGTTGGGCGTGATCTTCAGTGTGGCCTTCTTCCGCGGGCTCGACCCGGCCGAGGTCGTGCGCCGCTTCAGCCGGGGTGAGGACTCCGGCCAGGAGTCCGGCTTCGCCGAGCTCGACGACAAGGTGTACGAGTTCGTCGAGGAGACGGACGGCGGAGACGGCGGCGGTCATGTGGGCGTTTTCCAGGCCGGCGAGTGGTGCGTGGCCATCGAGCCCTTCGGCTGGATGGTCACGCTCCACGAGGTGCTGCCCAGGCTGTCCCACGGCTGCGAGGTGGTGGCGGTCACCCGGCACGACTACGCCGCCGACCACGGCTTCGAGTACGCGATCGACGGCACGATCGTCACCGGGTATCGGCCGCGGCACCCGTACGAGCGTTACGGGTCCGACCCCGACCGGCTCAACGGCTACATGCGCGAGCTGGGGATGGGACTGGACACGCCGGAGGACGAGGCCGCGTGGGACGCCGCCTGGGAGGACAACTACGACACCGCCCTGGCGAGGGGGTTCGCCCTGGCAGCGAAGATCACCGGGGTGCCGTTCACGGAGGACATGCTCGCCCGCCCGATGCTCGTGGGGCCCATCGTGGATCCTTTCGGAGACGCCGGCGTGTGACCGGCTCCCGGCCGACCGCCGGAATGTCGGAGGCGCTGACTAGGGTGCGGCCCATGACCACGGATGACGCTCTCTTCTCGGCGATCGGCCGGATGGTGGTGCTCGTCGACGACGCCGACGAGGCGCTGGCCTTCTACCGCGACGTGCTCGGCTTCGCCGTGCTGCACGACTATGTGGCGGGCGGCTATCGCTTCCTGCACGTCGGCCTGCCGGGACAGGAGGGGGTGGGGCTGTGGCTGATGCCGATCACCTCCGAGCGGCAGCGTGAGCTCGTCGGCGGGCAGACCGGCGGGCAGCCGCTGTTCGTCCTCTACACCGCCGACCTCGGCGTGGTCGCCAAGCGGCTGCGCGAGCACGGCGTACGGGTCTGGGACGAGCGTGAGGACCCCGACAGCCGCTCCCTGCACTTCGCCGACCTGTACGGCAACGTCATCGTCGTGGCCCAGCTGCTTGCCGCCTGAGGCGGAGGCCGCGCCCGGGTGGCCACCGGCGTCGGGCCGGCAAGGTGAGCCGAGCTCGATCGCTGGAGACGCGCAGGGACGCCGGACGTCAGGTGTCCGCTGAGCGTCAGGGGTCCATCGCGCAGCCCGGGCAGCCCGCGCAGTCCGCGCAGTCCGCGCAGTCCGGGCCGTTCTGGGCGGGCGACTCGGTTGTGCCGAGCCTGCGCCGCAGGTGGGCCCGTTCGGGTTCGGTGCCGGCCAGATCGAGGGCTCGACGGTAGGCCGCCGCGGCCTCGGCGAGCCGTCCGAGTCGCTGCAGCAGGTCCGCCCGGGCGGCGTGGTAAGGGTGGTAGCCGCGCAGCCGCTCCTCGCCGGCCAGCTCGTCGAGCAAAGCCAGGCCCGCTTGCGGGCCGTCGCGCATCGCCACGGCCGCCGCCCGGTTGAGCGCGATGACGGGGGACGGGTCCAGCACGAGCATTACTTCGTAAAGGGCCACGATCTGGGGCCAATCGGTGGTCGCCAGATCGGTCGCCTCGTTATGTAAGGCCGCGATCGCGGCCTGCACCCCGTACGGCCCGGGCGGACCGCCGGTCAGCGCGACGGGCACCAGCGCGAGGCCCTCCTCGATCATGGCCCGGTCCCAGCGGCCGCGGTCCTGCTCCCCGAGCAGCACGAGCTCCCCGTCCGGGCCGGTGCGGGCCGCGCGCCGCGCGTGGACCAGCAGCATCAGCGCCAGCAGCCCGGTGACCTCGCGCTCGGCGGGCAACAGCCGCCGTAGGATCCGCGCCAGCCGGATCGCCTCCTCGGCGAGGCCCGGCCGCTGCAGATCAGGGCCCGAACTGGCCGCGTACCCCTCAGTGAAGACCGAATACAGGACCTGGAGCACGCCCGGCAGGCGCCCCGGCAGCTCGTCGGCCCCGGGCACCCGGAACGGGATCCGGGCCTCACGGATCTTCTTCTTGGCTCGTACGATTCGCTGCGCCATCGTGGCCGGCGGGACGAGATACGCCCGCGCGACCTCCGGGGTGGTCAACCCGGCCAGGCAGCGCAGCATCAGAGCCCCGCGCGCCTCATCCGGCAGGGCCGGGTGAGCGCAGGTGAAGAAGAGCTGCAGCCGTTCGTCGGGAAGATCGGCGCCGGCGTCCGCGGGCGGAGCGGGATCGGCCCGGTCCGCCTCCACCTGCAGCACGGCGAGCCGGGCGGCATAGGTCTGGTCCCGGCGCAACCGGTCGACAGCCTTGCGCCGGGCCGTCGTCAGGAGCCAGGCGCCGGGTTTGGCGGGGACGCCCTGCACCGGCCAGTGCACCAGCGCCGCCTCGATCGCCTCGGAGGCGACCTCCTCGGCCAGGTCCAGGTCGCCGAACCTCTGCACGAGAGAGGCCAGCAGGCGCCCGTGTTCCTCCCGGAACACCGACTCCACCGCCCTGCCGGTGCCGGACGCCTGCTCCCGCACCGCGCTCAGGCCCCGAAGTCGGCGACCGGCCGCACCACGACAGAACCGCTGCCGCGTGCCCCCGGGCAGCGGGCCGCCCAGTCCAGCGCGACATCCAGGTTCGGGACGTCGATGACGTAGAAACCACCGAGGACCTCGCGGGTCTCCGCGAACGGGCCGTCGACGACGGACCGCTGCCCGTCCGGGCCGACCCGGACCGTCGTGGCGGTAACCAGGTCCGCCAGCGACTCACCCGAGACCCAGATCCCCGCGTCCCGTACGGCCTTGTCGTAGTTCACCCATTCCTGGAAGTCGCCCTCGGCGCCCGCGCCGTTCGCGTCGGCCGCACTGGCGTTGATCAGCAGCATGTACTTCACAGCCCGAACTCCTGTCATGTCCTGTCGTTCCCTCACGCGGCGAGGCGCCGCACATGATGACGACGAACGAGAGGCGACGATATCGACAGCGCCCCCGATTCTTTCCAGACGGGCCGACGGTCATGGCGTAATGTGCAATCTCTGTGTCGTTGACGCCATGAGGCCATGGTCGCGAGCATTGAGGCATGCAGCGACGCGTGGTCATCGTGATCTTCGATGGCTTCCAGATGTTCGATCTCGCCGGGCCGGCCGACGTCTTCACCACGGCGAACCTGCTCGTGCCCGAGCCCGGCTACCGGGTCGAGGTGACGGCCGTGCGTGCCGGGGCCGTACCCGCCCAGAACGGGATCGCGACACTCGCGGAGACGTCGCTGGACGAGGTCGCGGCGCCGATCGACACGCTGATGGTCGTGGGCGGGCTGTCGGTGCCGGAGCACCTGCGCGATCGGGAGCTGCTCGCGGGCGTCGCCCGGCTGGCGGCCGGGGCCCGGCGGGTCGCCTCGGTATGCAACGGCGGCTTCCTCCTAGCGGAGGCAGGACTGCTGGGCGGCAGGCGCGCGACCACCCACTGGCTGGTCGCGGGCGAGATGGCGGATCGCTATCCGGACGTCGAGGTGGACGCGGATCCCATCTACATCCGCGACGGGAACGTCTGGACCTCGGCGGGGGTCAGCTCGGGAGTGGACCTCGCACTGGCGCTCGTCGCCGACGACCACGGTCATGCGCTCGCCCGCGACGTCGCCCGCGGGCTCGTGGTGTACCTGCACCGCCCGGGCGGGCAGAGCCAGTTCAGCGCCCCCATGCGGGCCGCCGTCCCACGTGCCGAGCCGCTGCGCGAGATCCAGGCGTTCATCGACGCCAACCCCGCCGAGGACCTGAGCGTTCCGGCGCTCGCCCGGCGGGCGGGGATGAGCGAGCGGCACTTCTCCCGGGTCTTCACCGAGCAGACGGGGGTCTCACCCGGCAGGTACGTCGAACGCAGCAGGGCCGACGCGGCGCGGCGGCTGCTGGAGACCACCGCTCATCCCCTGGACAGGGTGGCCAGGGAGTCGGGACTCGGCGTTCCCGAGACCCTCTACCGGGTCTTCCGCCGCCATTGGCGCGTCTCACCCGGCGACTACCGTCGCCGGTTCCGATCGAAGGAGAGCAGCAGAGCATGAACATCGCGATCCCCCTCTATCCCCGATTCACCGCGCTCGACGCCGTCGGGCCGTACACGGTGCTGGCCTTCGCGCCGGGCTGCACGGTCACGTTCGTCGCGGCCGAGCCGGGGCCGGTGCTCGACGACCGGGGCAGCCTGAGCCTCGCGGCGACCGCGTCGTACGGCGACCTGCCCGCGCCGGACGTCGTCGTCGTGCCCGGAGGACCCGGGACGATCGAGGCGTTGTCCGACTCGGAGTTGCTGGGCTGGATCGCGCGGGCGCACGAGCGGACCCGGTGGACGACCTCGGTGTGCAGCGGCGCGTTCCTGCTGGGCGCGGCGGGGCTGCTGAAGGGCCGTAGGGCGACGACCCACTGGGGATGGCTGGACCAGCTCGCCGGATTCGGCGCCGAGCCGGTCAGCGAGCGCGTGGTCATCGACGGCAAGGTAGTGACGGCGGCGGGCGTCTCGTCGGGCATCGACATGGCCCTGACCCTGCTGGCCGCGATGCGCGACGAGGAGACGGCGCAGACCGTTCAGCTCGCCATCGAGTACGCCCCGCGGCCGCCCTTCGACGCCGGCAGCCCGAAGACCGCCCCGGCGGGCCTGCGTGACCGGGCGCTCGCCCTCATCGACTGAGCGCCGCTGTCCGTCCACGCGAGCGCCGGGAGGAGGTTCGCCCTGCTGGGGCGCTCAGGTGGGGCCGCGGCGGGTCAGCGGGGGAGCCTGTCGAGGAAGGGGATCACGAGAGCGGCGAGGCGACCGGCGGCGCTGTAGTTGGCGTTGCGCGGGCTTCCGGGCACGACGGCGAGTCTCCGCGCGGCAGCGACGCGGCCACCTCCCACGCCCACCGTTGTGACACCAGCGGCTCACGCTCGCCTCTCGTCACCAGCGCGGGCACGCCGACGGCGGGCAGCTTGCGTTCGATTGGATAACGCAGGGAGATCTGGAACATACGGGCGATCCGCAGGGGTCCGGCGTCCAGGACGTCACGCAGGAGGATGGGCGCCTGGAAGGGATCCTCGCGCGGTGGGAGCTGTGCCTGGCTGCCGCAAGGAGCCAGGCCAACTTACGCCATGATTCCTGAGGAGTCGATCTCCTCGTTCGATGTTCCCGGCAGGGACGGCGCCTGCACCACCTGGATGGTCTCCTCCACCGGATGGCTCCGCCCGGAACTACTGTTCCGCCGGGCGGTCATCCGACTGCTACCCGAATCGTCGGCTGTTCCGTCCCCGCCCCGTTCGGCGATCTGCAACCGGTGTGGTGATGGTCACGGGGATCCCTGAGGGAGCCTGGGCGCCCGTGATACGTCGCAGTTCGGCCTCACCCGAACAGACCTGACTGGTCTGCGGGACGATACCGGCGTCGGCCATCAGGCGGGTCACGGCACGGCGCTGGTTGGGCAGGACGAGGGTGACGACGCTGCCGGACTCGCCTGCGCGGGCGGTGCGGCCGCCGCGGTGCAGGTAGTCCTTGGGGTCGCTCGGCGGGTCGACATTGACGACGAGGTCGAGGTTGTCGACGTGGATGCCGCGGGCCGCGACGTTGGTCGCCACCAGCACCGTGACGTGGCCGGTCTTGAACTGGGCGAGGGTGCGGGTGCGCTGGGGCTGGGACTTGCCCCCGTGTAGCGCCGCGGCGCGTACGCCGCTGTTCAGGAGGTTCTCGGTGAGCCGATCCACGGCGTGCTTGGTGTCCAGGAACATGATCACTCTGCCGTCGCGAGCAGCGATCTCCACAGTGGTGGCCTGCTTGTCGGCGCCTTGGACGTGCAGCACGTGGTGCTCCATGGTGGTGACCGCGCCCGCCGAGGGGTCGACCGAATGGACCACCGGGTCGGTCAGGTAGCGGCGTACCAGCAGGTCGACGTTGCGGTCCAGCGTGGCGGAGAACAGCATGCGCTGGCCCTCGGGGCGCACCTGGTCGAGCAGGTAGGTGATCTGAGGCATGAAGCCCATGTCGGCCATCTGGTCGGCCTCGTCCAGCACGGTGATGCCGACCTGGTCCAGGCGGCAGTCGCCGCGCTCGATGAGATCCCTGAGCCGTCCGGGGGTCGCGACGACGACCTCGGCACCACCGCGCAGAGCGCTGGCCTGCCGGCCGATCGACATTCCGCCGACGACGGTGGCCAGCCGCAGCTTCAATGACCGGGCGTACGGGGTGAGCGCGTCGGTGACCTGTTGGGCCAGTTCCCGAGTGGGAACGAGGATCAGGGCCAGCGGCCGCCGCGACTCGGCGCGCTGTCCGGAGGTGCGGACGAGCAGGGCCAGGCCGAAGGCGAGAGTCTTGCCCGACCCGGTGCGCCCCCGCCCGAGGACATCCCGGCCCGCCAGGGAGTTCGGCAGCGTCGCCGCCTGGATCGGGAACGGCTCGTTCATACCCAGGCTGGTGAGCACCTTCATCAGCGCGGGCGGCATGTCCAGTTCAGCGAAAGTCGCGGCTGCCGGCAGGGCCGGGGTAACGGTGACCGGCAGTGCGAACTCCCCCTGAAGCGCGGTGGGACGCCGCCCGTGACCGCCAGAACGCCTGGGGGTGCCTGAACGGCCCAGAGCCGGCGAGCCGGCTCGGTCACCCCTGCCGGGGTTGGCAGAGCCGCCCGTACGAGTGGAGGAGTAGCGGTCGTGCTTGCGAGTTGCATGGTTCATGCAGAACCTTCCTCGATGCGGCACGTGTCAAGTGATTCCCGGCGCGACGAGCGGCACAAGAATGGCGAGCACGGGCCGAAGAAAGACGAGCCGAGCCCGCGGAGAACAGCCTGGCCTCGTGTGTCGAAATGGTCGGCATCCGGCCGAGAAGAACGGCGACTGGGATGCCGATCAGAGAGCTGGATCGGATCAGGCCCGAACCGGCACCATCAGTGGTCTATCCGGTGTGCGGCGGAAGAACGGACATGTTCGTGAGGTCGTCACGGCACAGCGGGTACCACAAGAAGCAACGCGCTGGGGCCCACACCTCACGGCGCGGGCCCCAGCTGCGTGATGCGTCGGTGTCAGGCGGGAACGATGTTCTCGGCCTGCGGGCCCTTCTGGCCCTGGGTGACATCGAAGGCCACCTTCTGGCCCTCGCGCAGCTCGCGGTAGCCGCCGTTCGCGACGATGTTGGAGTAGTGCGCGAAGACGTCGGCGCCGCCGCCGTCCTGCTCGATGAAGCCGAAGCCCTTTTCCGCGTTGAACCACTTCACGGTGCCAGAAGCCATATTGATCTCCTCTTGATGGGTGTAGCCGAAATCCGCACTGTCACGAATCCCGCGTTGCCGCGATAGAGGCCCACACCCGGAGAAGACCGGCAAACAAAAAATGCACCTGAGGCTACATACCGTCAGGCGCACACAAGTTTATTATGGGTACCACAACTGCAACTACGTTCAGCCTAGCACACCTGAGGCGTGATACCCACCCCGCCGCTATCCGCCTGGACGAATCGCATTTCGCGCGGCGCCGCGCGCCAGCATGGACCCGACCGGCACGGGCCGCAAACGCTGGACGAACCGATGGAAGGCCGCCCTGAACGCCTTCGAGATCACCTTGGGAGGCCGACTGTCAGCGGCCCGCAGCAAGAACAAATCGAAGGCCGTCGTGGTCAAGCGCCACTCCGTCAGGAGCCGGACGCCCCGATGTGACGCGTCTTCTCAAGTCGCGTGGTCAGTCCTGCGGCCAGTTATCCGGAGATGACACATAGGTGCCGCGATGGGGGACGGTGAAGACGTAGCCCTGGTCCCGGAGGAAGCCGACGGCCAGTCGCACGGTCACCTTGGCCACGCCGTACTGCTGCATGAGTGACTTCTCGCTCGGGATCGGCCGGTTCGGTTTCAGCTCCCGGCGCTCGATGCGCTCCGCGACCTCTCTCGCGATCAGTTCGTACAGCGGTGGCTTGCGTCGGGGACGGTAGACGGTGCCGTCTCCGACGAAGGTCCCCATTCCCTGCACGGTACGAACGAGACCGAGCTCCCTCAGTTCTCGGGCGACTCGCCGCGCCGTGGGGCGAGCCACCCCGTATTCGGCCTCCATCTCCGCCTCGCTGGGGATGGCATCACCGTCGATCAACTCGCCCCGGCGGATCTGTTCCTGGATCAGGTCGGCGATCTGCTTGTAAACGGGTACCGGTCCGTCACGGTCAAGCATGGATCGACCGTAGACCGACCGGGACGACTAGACGACGGAAACCGCTAATCTGCCGGCCACTTGTCCTCAGGTGACACGAAGCTCCCTCGTTGCGGGACGGTGTAGACCCAGCCCTGTTCGCGGAGACGGCCGATCGCCCTGCGTACCGTCTCGCGTGCCACCTCGTACTTCTCAACCAGCGCCGTCTCGCTCGGTATGGGACGACGCGGCAGCAGGTCGCCGTTGCGAATTCCTTCGACGATGTCGTCTGCGATCTTCCGGTACATCGGAATCTTCCGCGGCTCTCGTGGCGCGGTGCCCGGTGAGGTCACGAACGTGCCCTCGCCCTGCACCGTGTAGATCAGGCCTTCTTCCCGCAGCATGTGGAAGGCGCGCCGTGCCGTGGTCCGGGCCACGCCGAACTCACTCTGTATGGCGGCCTCGCTGGGAATGGGGTGTCCAGGCGGGAGGTCGCCTCGCTGGATCTGTTGCCGGATGATCTCGGCGATCTGCACGTACAGATGCGTGTCACCGTCGTGGTCGAGCACGCCCGCAGCCTAGACGGCCCATTACGAGGGCGTCTGTATGGCTATGTCTGATCAGGCGTTGTGTTTTGCCCTGGGCAAGACAATACAACTAGACGTACTATGCAACTATGCATTCCCGAGAGGGGGCCAAGGGACGCGGCGCCAGGCGGTGTCGGTGACGATCACGTGGTCGAGGAAACGGAGGCCGACGGTGTCGGCGGCCTCGTGGAGGCGGGCCGTGACCTCGACGTCGGCGGGGCTGGCGTCGAGCGATCCGCTCGGGTGGTTGTGGGCGAGGCCGAAGGCGGCCCCGCCGGAGAGGAGAACGGTGGTGACGATGTCGCGGACGGGCGCGGGGGTGTGGTCGCTGCCGCCCTCGGTGACCACGGTCCGGCGCAGCACGGCGCCGCGGCCGTCGCACACCACCACGACGAGCCGCTCGCGCGGCTGTCCGTGGAGCAGGGGAGCGGCAGCCGAAGCGATGTCGGCCGAGCAGGTGATCCGGCTTCGCTCCGGCTCCGCCTGGGCCCGCCGGACGAGATGGAACGCGGCCGCCACACGGGCGGCCTTGGCGGGACCCACGCCGGGGACGGCGAGCAGCCGATGGGCCTCGGATCGGGCCAGCTCGCCGAGGTCGCCGCAGTGGGCGATGAGCTGGGAGGCGAGTTCGACGGCGCTCACGCCCCTGCTGCCCGAGCCGAGCAGCAGGGCGAGCAACTCCCTGTCGGCGAGAGCCGCGGCTCCGGAGGCCATCAGCCGCTCACGCGGCTGGTCGGCCAGGGGCATGTCCTTGACGCGCATCGGCACCTCCGGATGGGGGATCCGGATCGGTTGTACCAGTGGGCACCGACAGTCAGAGGGGGCTGGGAATGCCGTAGACCAGCCGGAACCTGTCGCCGGGCACCACGGCGTCGCTGGTCTCCACCGGCCGCTCGCCGGCCCAGTACGTGCGCTCGATCTGGAGCACCTGGACGCCGGAAGGCAGCTCCAGCAGGTCGCTCTCGGTCGGCTGGGGAACGCGGACGTGCACGGTCTCGCTGATCTCGGTGAGCGGCATGCCGCTCGCCGCGAGACGGAAGGCCGCGCTCCTGCGTTCGTACGTGCCCTCCTCGGGCGCCTGACTCTGCCCCGGCTCGACCGGTTCGTACGTCGTGAGCAGCTGCACCGGACGACCGTCGCCGCGAAAGACGTATCGGGTCCGGATCACCGGGCTGCACTCGCCGATACGCAGTCGATGGGCGATGTCGGGAGGGGCGTCGGCGAGCTCGCTGCGCCAGCTCCAGCTGGGTTGCCGCCCGCCCGCCTGCATGTCGCCGACGAAGGCGGCGTGCGGTTCGGGGAGGCGGCTGCGGTTGAGCGGGAGCAGGATCGGTTTCTCCCGCACCCGGTGCCCGGAGCCCACGCGGCCGATGATGAGGCCTTCCTGCGCGAGCACGCGCAGCGCGTGGCGGGCGGCCGTCTCTCCGACGCTGTATTTCCGGGTTATCTGGTGCCGCGAGGGGATCGGTGCGCCCGGGGGGAGCGTGCCGTCGACGATCTGGCGGCGAATGTCCTCGACTACGCGCAGGTAGACCGGATCAGAGTTTGCCATCAATCCATCCCTGAGGGGGTGACGGGTCTTCCAAATCTTGGCGTATTCGCCGGGCCACCGAGAGTGACGGGAACGGCCTGTGACTCCAACTTTGCCTGGTGAAAGGGCTGCTAATGGGTGATATTGCCGCTAAGCGGCCAGGTGCTGATATTCCCCTCCCGCCGCCCTATCACGGCATCCATGCCAGCCCTCCGAGGGACAGGCACCGGAAGATCGCGTGGTCGAAACCCACCAATCGCAGCGATCGGGTGCGGGTGCACAGGCACACGTGTGAGTGCAAGGCGACGATCTACGAGCTGTGCTCGGCCGGCGGACTGATGTTCATCCGGCGGACGAAACGGGGCGTGAAGATGGAGATCCGCGAGAGCGAACGGCTCGTCTCCGCGCGGATGCAGGAGCTGTGGGTGCGGCTGCTCGCGGGGGAGGCCCACTGATCCGGCTGCGGCCCCATGCCTGCCGATCCGCCCGCGGTTCACCGATTCGCCGCCTGACGGCCTGGGTATCTTCCGCCCGTAGGGTGTACGACCGGTCGTATTACGACCTTCCGGAAAAATTTCGTCAGCGGCGTGTAACGTCCGCGTAAGGCGCGGCGATTCCCGGTTAGAGGTCGCTGATGTGTGTACCCCCGAGCACATATCGGCGGCCTCTTCCGCTGTCGGCGGCATCGCGGGCGGTACTGGACATAACGGGGTGGCGAGGTCCATCACCCCAGCGGATCCGGGTACCGTTCGGTCTATGGCATCGCCTACTGGAACTTCCGACGCCCCCTTCGGTCGCACGCTGACCGCGATGGTCACACCGTTCACCTCGAACGGCGCCGTCGACTACGAGGGCGTCCAGCGGCTCGCCGCCTATCTCGTGGACGAGCAGTGCAACGACGGGCTGGTCGTCAGCGGTACCACCGGGGAGTCCCCCACCACCTCCGACGAGGAGAAGGACCGCATCCTCCGCGCGGTCGTCGAGGCCGTGGGCGACCGGGCCACGGTCGTGGCCGGCGTCGGCACCAACGACACCCGGCACAGCGTCGAGCTGGCCCGGGCCGCGGAGCGCGCCGGTGCGCACGGTCTCCTGGTGGTGACCCCGTACTACAACAAACCGCCGCAGGAGGGCCTGCTCCGGCACTTCTCGACCGTCGCGGACGCGACCGGCCTGCCGGTGATGCTGTACGACATCCCCGGCCGCGCCGGGGTGCCCATCACGACCGAGACCCTGTTCCGGCTGGCCGAGCACCCGCGCATCGCCGCCGTCAAGGACGCCAAGGGCGACCTGTTCGCGGCCTCGCAGGTGATGTCCTCCACCGACCTCGTCTTCTACTCCGGCGACGACGTGCTGAACCTGCCGTGGCTCTCCGTCGGCGCGGTCGGGTACGTCAGCGTCGTGGGCCACGTGGCGGGCGCGGAGCTGGCCTCGATGGTCGACTCCTACCGGTCCGGCGATGTCGAGAACGCACTTGCCGTCCACCGTCAGCTCCTTCCGGTGGTCTCGGCGATCATGACGCGCACCCAGGGCGCGATCATGGTCAAGGCGGCGCTCACGCTGGTGGGCCAGGACGCCGGGTACGTCCGGCCGCCGCTCGTGGACGCCACCCAGGAACAGATCGCGGCGCTTCGCGAGGACCTCATAACGGGGGGTCTCAAGCTTGTGGATTAGATCAGCAGATGGAGTCGAATGAGCGACGTGTACAGAGAAAACGAACATAGGGAACGACGCGGGGCGAAGGGGGCGGCATGAGTCATCCGCATCCCGAGCTCGGGCCGCCTCCGCCGCTGCCGGAAAACGGCCTGCGCGTCGTCGCGCTGGGCGGTCTCGGCGAGATCGGCCGCAACATGGCGGTCTTCGAGTACGACGGCCGTCTGCTCGTGGTGGACTGCGGCGTGCTGTTCCCCGAGCCGGACCAGCCGGGCGTGGATCTCATCCTGCCCGACTTCGACTACATACGGGGGCGCCTCGACGACATCGAGGCACTGGTGCTCACGCACGCCCACGAGGACCACATCGGCGCGGTGCCGTACCTGCTGCGGGAGCGGCGCGACATCCCGATCGTCGGCTCGCGGCTGACGCTCGGGCTGATCGAGAGCAAGCTGATCGAGCACCGGATACAGCCGGTCAAGGTCGAGGTGATCGAGGGCGAGCGGCGCTCGTTCGGGCCGTTCGAGTGCGAGTTCGTCTCGGTGAACCACTCGATCCCGGACGCGCTGGCCGTGGCGATCCGCACCCCTGCGGGTCTCGTGCTCCACACCGGCGACTTCAAGATGGACCAGCTCCCGCTGGACGGGCGGCTGACCGACCTCGGGGCGTTCGCGCGGCTCGGGGCCGAGGGCGTCGACCTGCTGATGTCCGACTCCACCAACTCGGAGGTGCCGGGCTTCGTCACCAGCGAGCGGGAGATCGCGCCGGTCATCGACGACGTCTTCCGCAGCGCGTCCAAGCGGATCATCGTCGCGAGCTTCGCGTCGCACATCCACCGCGTCCAGCAGATCATGGACGCGGCCGAGAAGCACGGCCGGAAGGTCGCGCTCATCGGCAGGTCGATGGTCCGCAACATGGGCGTGGCACGCGAACTCGGCTACCTGAAGGTACCCGGGGGCCTGCTCGTCGACTCCCGGGAGATCGAGGAGTGGCCGCCGGAGGACGTGGTGCTGATCTGCACCGGCTCCCAGGGCGAGCCGATGGCGGCGCTGTCGCGCATGGCCAACCGCGACCACCCGATCAGGATCGCCGAGGGCGACACGGTCCTGCTCGCCTCGTCGCTGGTGCCGGGCAACGAGACGGCGGTCAGCAAGGTCATCAACGGCCTCAACCGCTGGGGCGCGCGGGTGGTCCACAAGGGCAACGCGCGGGTGCACGTGTCGGGCCACGCCGCCGCGGGCGAGCTGCTGTACGTGCTCAATCTCACCAAGCCGTCCAACTTCATGCCGGTGCACGGGGAGTGGCGGCACCTGCGGGCGCACGCCGCGCTGGCCGAGCTGACCGGCGTCCCCCGGGAGAACATCGTGATCGCCGAGGACGGCGTGGTCGTCGACCTCGTCGACGGCCAGGCGAGGATCACCGGCGCGGTCCCGTGCGGGTACGTCTTCGTGGACGGCACCTCCGTGGGCGACATCACCGACGTGGCCCTCAAGGACCGGCGCATCCTGGGCGACGAGGGGTTCATCTCCATCGTCGTCGTCGTGGACTCCACCACCGGGAAGCTCACCGGCGGGCCGCAGATCACCGCCCGGGGCTCGGGCATCGATCCCGACGCGTTCGACGCGGTCATCCCGCAGCTCGAGGCCGCGCTGCAGGAGGTCGCGGCGGCGGGGGTGGCCGACGAGATGCAGATCCGCCGGACCATCCGGCGTACGGTGGGGCGCTGGGTCAGCGACACCTACCGCCGCCGCCCGATGATCATTCCGGTGGTCGTCGAGGTCTGACGGACAATCCCGTTGTACTCGGAGACGGGCGTGGCGTAGCGTCCCGCCCGTGTCCGAGGTGAGGATCATTTACCGCAAGTACGGCGGTTCGCTGCACTGGCACCACCCCGCGCGGGTGCTGGGCGAGGACGAGCACGGCGTCTGGGCCGGCTGTCCCGCGGGCACCGCCGGCCGGCGGGGGAGCGAGCCGCCGGTGGTCTGGGCGGACCCCTTCGTGATGCTGTTCCCCCGCCACTCGTGGTGGACGGCCACGTTCAACGCCCGGCCGAACAGGTGCGCGATCTACTGCGACGTCACCACAGTGCCCGTCCGCGGCGACGGCCGGATCACCATGGCCGACCTCGACCTCGACGTGCTCCGGATGCGGGACGGCCGGCTGATCCTGGACGACGAGGACGAGTTCGCCGAGCACCAGGTGCGGTACGGATACCCGGAGGAGATCGTCCGCCAGGCGGAGCGGTCGGCCGCCTGGCTGATGGAGGCCGTGGGCGCGCGCACCGGCCCCTTCGGCGGCGCCCACGACCGCTGGCTGTCGCAAGTCACTCGAGCCGGGATCACTTGACGGAGACCGGCTCGTCCACGGACTCCTCCTCTGTCTCCGGGATCACCTTGGGCACGCCGCGCAACGCGAACGGCACGGCGACCGCGAGGACGAGCAGGATCGCCGCGCCGGTCAGCACCGTGACGTGGATTCCCTCGACGAACGCCTGCCGCGCGGCCTGCGCGACGGCCCCCGCGGCGTCGCCCGGCAGCGTGGCGGCGGCCTTCAGGGCGCCCGCGAGCGTGTCGCGGGCCTCGGCCGCCGCGCCGTCGGGCAGCCCGGGCGGAAGCACGAGGCCGTTCCGGTAGGCGCTGGTCAGCACGGTGCCGAGCACGGCGATGCCGAGCGCGCCGCCCATCTCGTGGGCGGTCTCGGAGATCGCGCTCGCCGCGCCGGCCCGCTCCTTGGGCACCGAGGCGAGCACCGTGTCGCCGGTCACCGCGAACGTGAAGCCCATCCCGACGCCCTGGATGAGCATGGCGGCGAGCATGTAGAGATAGGGCGTCTCCATGCCGATCCGGCTGAACAGGATGAACCCGATCGCGGTCAGCACGAGCCCGAGGCCGACGACCGGCCCGCGTCCCCACCGGTGCACGAGCACCCCGGACAGCGCGCCGCCGACGCCCCCGGCCAGGCCGCCCGGCATGCCGGCGAGCCCGGCGGTCAGCGGTGACCAGCCCATGACCAGCTGGAAGTACTGCGCGAAGACCACCGACATGGCGAGCATCGCGAAGACCGCGACCAGTTCGGCGCCGACCGTGGCCGCGAACGCGCGCCTCCGGAACAGCGCGATGTCGATGAGTGGCTCGGCCAGCCGGGTCTGCCGGCGGACGAACACGAGCAGCGCGGCGACCGCGATCACCGCGGCGGCGATCACGGAGGGCCGCGCGACGCCTCCGGTCGTGGCCTCCTTCATCGCGTAGATCAGGCCGAGCACGCCTACGGCGGACAGCGGGACGCTGACGAGGTCGAGCCTGCCGGGGCGGGGGTTGCGCGACTCGGGCAGCACGACGAGCCCGGCGGCCAGGACGACCGCGACGACGGGCACGTTGATCAGGAAGACCGAGCCCCACCAGAAGTGGTCGAGCAGCAGGCCGCCGACGATGGGCCCGAGGGCGAACCCGACCGCCCCGACGCTGCTCCAGACGCCGACCGCGGTGGTCCGCTCTTTGGGGTCGGGGAACACGTTGCGGATCAGCGACAGTGTCGAGGGCATGACCGTCGCGCCGGCCACGCCGAGCAGCGCGCGGGCCGCGATCAGCAGCGGGGCGTTCGGCGCGTACGCCGTCAGCACCGAGGCCGCGCCGAAGGCGGCCAGTCCGGCGAGCAGCAGCCGCCTGCGCCCGATCCGGTCGCCGAGGTTCCCCATGGTGACGAGCAGCGCGGCCAGCGCGAAGCCGTAGATGTCGGCGATCCACAGCAGCTGGGTGGCAGAGGGCGCGAGGTCCTCGCCGAGCTTCGGCAGGGCGAGGTGCAGCACGGTGAGGTCGACGGACAACAGGAGCATGGCCAGGCAGGCGATGACCAGCGTGCCCCACTTGCGGGAGGTGTCGTTCATGGCCGCCAGCGTGCGCGCCGGCGCTGACCGTTCATCCACCGAGCGCTGACAGGTGCCCTTCGACGATGGTCAGCGCCGCGGTGTCCGTGCTGCCCGTGATGCCCCCCGCGACCGGCACCCGCTCCTGTGCGTAGGCGCGGCCCTGGGCGTACGCCCGGTCGAATGCGTCAGCGCCGAGGACGGTCCGGCAGCCCGCCTCGATCCGGGCGACGTCCGGGTCGCCCGCGGCGGGTGCGCCGCGCAGGGCGGCGGCCACGCCCAGCAGCCAGGCCGCCCGCCCGAGGTCTCCTTCCAGCAGCGCGACGCCGGCGACCCCCTCCGCGACCCCGGCGGTCATGCCGAGGCTGCGGG
This sequence comes from Microbispora sp. NPDC004025, assembly GCF_053604425.1. Lineage (NCBI taxonomy): Bacteria > Bacillati > Actinomycetota > Actinomycetes > Streptosporangiales > Streptosporangiaceae > Microbispora > Microbispora sp. NPDC004025. The sequence goes on from NZ_JBSGHN010000001.1 coordinate 117,019, forward strand.
TGCCGGGCAGGGTGGTGAGGGCGCGCCGGTGCCACGCCAGCGACTCGGAGGCGTCGCCCGACAGTTGCGCGGCCCAGCCGAGCGCCAGGTAGACGCGCGAGCGGGTCTCCTCCGCGCTGAACCACGCGCTCGTGCACTCCGCCAGGGCCGCCTCGTAGTGGCGCCGGGCCCCGGTCACGTCGCCCGCGAGCCGGGCGAGCTCGCCGAGCCCGAGGAGCGCCGCCGCGAGGGTCTCCGGGCCGCCGGTCCGCCGCGACAGCTCGGCGGCGCGCTCGAAGTCGGATCTCGCGGCGTCCGCGAGTCCGGAGCGCATCCGCGCCCAGGCGCGCCGGCAGAGGGTCTCCGCGACGTCCGACGCGGCGCCCAGCCGCTCGGCCAGGTCGAGCGCCTCGTTGGTCAGCGCCTCGACCCGCTCGTGGTCCCCCCGCTGGTCGGCGACGTCCGCCATGGCGGACAGCACCAGCACCCGGAGCCAGATGTCCCCCACGGAGCGGGCCTCCCGGAGCGCGCCGGTGAGCTCGTGTTCGGCCTCGGTGAGCCGGCCGTCGAACACCTTGAGATAGGAGAGGCTGAAGCGGCTGAGCGTCCGCGTCCACGGGTCGCGGTCGAACACGCGGAACAGGTCCTCCATGGTGTGGAGCTGCTCGCGCGCGGGGGGACCGCTGATCATCGCCTGCAGCACCAGCAGGAACGGCTGCCGGGGCGGCATGGGCAGGACGTAGGTCCGCCGGACGGTCTCGGCCACGAGCCCGTCCACGGCGGGGCCGCCCGTCCCGCCCCAGGCCACGAGGCAGGCGCACACGACGTGCTCCTCCTCCAGCCCCTCCGGTGGTGTGGCGCCGATCCGGCCCAGCAGTTCGGCGGCCGGCCTGGCGGCCTCGCCACGCAGCCCGCGCAGCAGCCAGTAGCCGGTCGCCGCCGACAGCAGCCGCAGCGCGGGCGCCACGTCACCGGCGCGTACGGCGCGGCGCAGCGCGGCCTGCAGGTTGTCGCGCTCGCCGTCGAGCCTGCGCAGCCACTCGACCTGGTCCGGTCCGCGCAGGTGCGGGTCCGCCGCGGCGGCCAGGTCCAGGAAGTACGCGAGGTGGGCCTGCCGCGTGGACTCGCTCTCGCCGGCCTCGGCCAGCCGTTCGGCGCAGAACGCGCGGATCGTCTCCAGCATCCGGTAGCGGTCGTCCACCACCTCGACGAGGGACTTGTCCACCAAGGAGGCGAGCACGCCGTCGGTGTCGGGCAGACCGCACACCCGCTCGGCCGCCTCCAGCGTCGCGCCGCCCGCGAAGACGGTCAGCCGCCGCGCGAGCGCGCGTTCCGGCTCGTCGAGCAGGTCCCAGCTCCACTCGACGACCGCGCGCAGCGTCCGGTGGCGCGGCTGCGCCGTACGGCTGCCGCGCGACAGCAGCGCGAAGCGGGGGGCGTCGCCCTCCGGCCCGGGATCGCCGGTGCCGAGACGGGCGGCGATCTGGGCCAGGGGCAGCGAGCGCAGCCGGGCGGCGGCCAGTTCGAGCGCCAGCGGCAGCCCGTCCAGCGCCCGGCAGATGCGCAGCACGTGCCCGACGTCGCCGGGCCCGAAGGCGATGCCGGGCCGTACGGCGGCCGCCCGCTCGGCGAATAACCGTACGGCCGGATAGGCGAGCGCGTCCTCGGCATCATCCTCGCCGCCGGGCGGCGGGACCCGCAGCGGGGGGACGGGACACAGGCGCTCGCCGGTGATGCCGAGCGCCTCGCGGCCGGTGGCCAGCACGCGCAGGGCGGGGCACGCCGCGAGCAGCCGGTCGGCGAGCCGGGCCGCCTCGTCCACGACGTGCTCGCAGTTGTCGAGCACGAGCAGCACCGGCCGCAGGGTCAGGGCCGCCACCAGGCGGGCGACGGGATCGGCGGTGCTCGGCCGAGTCCCGGGGCCGGGGATGGGCACGGGGATGGGCACGGCGCTCTCCCGCAGCCCGAGCGCGCCGAGCACGGCCTGCGGCACGTCGGCGCCGTCGGTGAGCGGGGCGAGTTCCACGACGCACACCTCGCCCGGCCACCGGGCGGCCGCCTCGATCGCCAGCCGGGTCTTCCCGGTGCCGCCCGGGCCGGTGAGCGTCACGAGCCGGGCCTCGGCGAGCAGCGCGCCGATGCGTTCGAGCTCGGTGTCGCGGCCCACGAGCGAGGTGAGCGGCACCGGCCGCGCGCCGGTCGCGGCGGGTGGGGGAGCGAGCGCCGGGTCGGAGCGCAGCACCGCGAGGTGGATCGCCGCCAGCTCCGCCGACGGATCGGCGCCCAGCTCGCCGGCGAGCACCCGCCGGGCGTCCTCGAAGACGGCCAGCGCCTCCGCCGGGCGGCCCGCGGCGTACAACGCGCGCATGAGCTGCCCGCGCGAACGCTCCCGCAACGGATGCGCGGCGACCCGTTCCTGCAGCTCGGGCAGCAGGTCGCGGTGCCGCCCGAGGGCCAGGCCCGCCTCGGCGAGGTCCTCGGCCGCCGACAGGCGCAGCTCCTCCAGCCGGGCCGCCTGGGCGGGCGCGAACGGCGCGTCGGGCACGTCGGCCAGCGCCGGCCCGCGCCAGAGGGCGAGCGCCTGGTCGAGCAGGCCGGCGGCGCGGGCCGGGTCGCCGGCGTCGAGCGCCCGCCGCCCTTCGGCCGCCAGCCGTTCGAAGCGGGACGCGTCCACGTCGTCCGGGTCCACCGCCAGCCGGTAGCCCGCCGGCTCTCGTACGACCAGGTCGCCGAGGTGCTGGCGGAGCCGCGACACCTGGGCCTGCAGCGCGTTCGTCGCCCCGGACGGCGGCTCGGCGCCGTAGAGACCGTCGATCAGGCGGTCGGTGGTGACGACCTTCCCGGCATTGAGGAGCAGCAGGCCGAGCAGCGCGCGCAGCCCGGGCCCGCCGACCGGCACCGGGCGGTCGCCGTCGAGCCGTGCCTCTGTCGGGCCGAGGATGCCGAACCGCATGACCATGATTGTCCCGCATCGCCGGCCGGGCGCGGTGGGGAGCGGTGCGGCTCAGCGGCGGATCGCCTCCGCGATCGCCTTCAGCCGGGCCGTGGAGGCGAGGCCGCCGTGGTACCAGTGGATCTCGGCGGCGCCGGCCGCCGTGTAGGCCTCGGCCAGGAACGACAATGCTTCGCCGTCCGCCGGGCGTGGGGGAAGAGCCAGCACGTACGCGCCCACGCGGGGGCCGAGCCGGCCCAGGGCGCGCAGCCCCGCCTCGTCCACCTCGGGCGCGTTCCAGCAGTTGCCGACGAGCAGGTCGGCGTCCACCCCCTGCGGGACGGTCGCGAACGGTCCGGTGGCCCACGGATCGGCGTTGGCGTGCAGGGCGATTCTCAGGTCCGGCCGGATCTCCCGGGCCTCCGCCAGCAGCAGGTCGCGCAGCTCGCCCGCCAGACCGGTGCGCAGGTCGCGCACCGGGTCCGCGAGGTCGCCGAGCGCGTCCTCGACCGAGCCGGGCGCGCTGTCGACGCCGGCCCGCACCCGCGCGCGGACCTCGGCGACGTCCAGCCCGGCCGCCTCGTAGCGGCGCAGGCAGGCCGCGCAGAAGCACAGCGACAGCAGCGCGAGCTGGGCGGGCGACCAGTCGGCGCCGTCGGTCTTCTCGTGGTGCCCGCCGTGGCGGAACCCGAGGGCGCCGCACGCCTCCAGGATCAGCGCGTCGGGGTCGCCGACCTCGACGATCTCGTGGACCAGCGTGCGGCAGTAGTCGCGCACGTCGGCCGCCGCCGGGCACAGCGCGTACGGGTAGGTCTCGCCGAAGGCGTTGGTGACGACGAGGTCGGGGTTGGCCGAGCCGAGCAGCGTGTTGTGGGTCAGCACGGTCCACGCCTGGACCGGCAGGCCCACGGCGCGCAACGCGTCCCTGGCCTCCCCGAACGGATCGTCCGCGTCCACCCACGACGGCGTGCCGGGAACGAGCCGGTTGTCCTTCCACGCCTCCTCGCGTACGGGGACGTAGCAGGCCGCGTGCCGGGCGTCGACCAGCCGGTGCGCCGGATGCAGGGGAGTCGCGGCGCGGGTGGTGTGGTAGGACGCGGCGAGCGCCACCGCGTCGACGCCGAGCGCCTTGAGGCGCGCGGCGGCGCCGGGGTCGCCGACGATGTCCCAGGGGTAGGCGTAGATGACGTTCACCAGCGTGGCCTCCGTGCGGAGAAGGACGGGTCGACGGACCGCATGTACGTCGTGTCGTCGCGGGAGCGGACCCCGCACTTCTCATACTGCTCGTTCATGATTGCGAGGGCGTCGCGGTCGAGTTCCACTCCGAGCCCCGGGCCGTCCGGCACCGGGACCGCGCCGTCCACGAAGCGCAGCGCGCCGGGAGCCACCACGTCCTGGCCGTCCTGCCAGGGGGTGTGGGTGTCGCAGGCGTGGGTGACCGACGGGGTGGCGGCGGCCAGGTGGGTCATCGCGGCGAGGCTGATCCCGAGGTGGGAGTTGCTGTGCATGGACAGCTCGATGCCGAAGGTCTCGCACAGCGTGGCGATGTGCGCCGAGCGCACCAGACCGCCCCAGTAGTGGTGGTCGGTCAGCAGCACCCCGATGGCGCCCTGGCGTACGGCGGGCGGGATGTGCTCGGGGGTGACGACGCACATGTTCGTGGCGAGCGGCATCGGCACCTCGGCGGCGACCCGAGCCATTCCCTCGATGCCCTCGGTGGGGTCCTCCAGGTATTCGAGCACGCCGTCGAGCTCGCGGCCGACCCGGATGGAGGTCTCCACGCTCCAGACGGCGTTGGGATCGAGGCGCAGCGGATGCTCGGGGAAGGCCTCCCGCAGCGCGCGGACCGCCTCGACCTCCTGCTCGGGCGGGAACACGCCGCCCTTGAGCTTGATGGAGCGGAAGCCGTACCTGCCGATCAGCAGGCGGGCCTGCTCGACCACGCCCTCGGGGTCGAGGGCGGCGCCGAAGCCGTCGTCCGGCGCGCCCGGGTGCCCGGCCCACTTGTAGAACAGGTAGGCGCTGTACGGCACGGCGTCGCGCACCCGGCCGCCGAGCAGGTCGACGACGGGCCGGCCCGCCGCCTTCCCCTGGATGTCGAGGCAGGCGACCTCGAAGGGGGAGTAGATCCGGTCGACGGTCTTGGCCCGTGAGGAGGTGCCGGTCAGGCCGTGCAGGTCGGTGACGACGTCGGCCCCGACGAGGCCGGCCACGGTGGCGTACATCGCGTTGCCGCCGTAGACGTCGTGGCCGATCAGCGCCTCGGCGGCGGCCCGCACCCGGACGAGGTGGTCGAGGTCGCCGTAGGTCTCCCCGAGTCCGGTCAGCCCCTCGTCGGTGACGACCTCGACGATCGTGCGCAGCGCCCACGGCTCGTGGACGCCGGCGGCGTTGAGCAGCGGCGGGTCGCGGAAGGCGACCGGCGTGACATGGATCTCGCGGATCCTCATCCCACCAGCTCCAGTCCGGTCGCGATGAGCTTGTCCAGCCGGGCGACGTGCTCGGGGGCGGGGTCGACGAGCGGTGGCCGGACCCGGCCCACGTCGAGGCCGCGCAGGGCGACGCCCGCCTTGACGAGGGAGACGGCGTAGCCGGGCACGAGGTCGCGCAGCTCGACCAGGGGCCGGTAGAAGCCGCCGAGCAGGCGCCGCACCAGGTCGTCGTCCCCGGCGGTCACGGCCTTGTGGAAGGCCAAGGCCACCTCGGGCAGGAAGCAGAACACGGCGGAGGAGTACAGGCTGACGCCGATGCCCCGGTAGGCGGGCACGGTCATCTCGGCCGTCGGCAGCCCGTTGAAGAACGTGAAGTCGCGGTCGGTCGCCTCCCGGACGGCGAGGACGATCCGCTGCATGGCGTCGATGTCGCCGAGGCCGTCCTTGAACCCGGCGACGTTGGGGATCTCGGTCAGCGCCGCCGCGGCGGCGGCCGTGAAGCGGGCGTTGGCCCGCTGGTAGACGATGATCGGCAGGTCGGTGGCGGCCGCGATCTCGCGGACGTAACGCACCAGCCCTTCCGCGGGCGCGCTGACCAGGTACGGCGGCAGCAGCAGCAGGCCGTCCGCGCCCGCCTCCGCGGCCCTGCGCGCGCACTCGCGGGCGAACGGGAGCGAGCCGCCGGCGCCGGACAGGACCGGAACCCGTCCGGCCGCCGACTCGACGGCGATCCGCACCACCCGCGCGTACTCGTCGATGCCCAGCGCGTTGAACTCGCCCGTGCCGCAGGCGGCGAACACCCCGCCCGCACCCTCGGCGACACCGCGCGTCACGTGCGTGGCCAGCACGTCCTCGGCCAGCTCACCGTCCGCGCCGAACGGTGTGACCGGAAAGAAGAGAACGCCGTCGAGCTGCATCCGCCCACTCCCTTGGGTGTCCATATACATGGACAAAGTTCTTAAATATGTCCACGACGCTAGCTGTGCGATCTCGCGAAAGTCAACCGAGGTCATCTCGCGACGGCTCGTCGTCACGTCGGCCCCGTCCTGGTTCGTGTACTCGAACGGGCTCCGCAATTGCGGATGCATGTCAGCAAGACGATAAGAATTGGCAACAGTTGCGTCAAGGAACGATCTCGGGTCAGATATGTGAATCATGCCCGTACTTGTGAACAGCTGGGAATTGCTGCGAGACTGACGCCGTTCGCCATTGACACGGTCCGTACGCCGCGCGGACGATCACGGGGCGCCGCCCACGGCGCGGGCGCCCGGGCCGCGCATGCCGCAGGGCCGCTTCGACAGGAGGCACATGCGAATTCTCATGACCGGCGCGGCGGGCGGCGTCGGCACTCTGCTGCGACCCCGGCTGGCCGGGGAGGGGCGCGTGCTGCGCCTGCTCGACGTCGTCCCGCTGGAGGCGGGGCCGGGTGAGGAGGCGGTGACCGCCGACATCACCGACCCCGAGGCGATGGACGCGGCGATGGACGGCGTGGACGCGGTGCTGCACCTGGGAGGCCACAGCCTCGAACAGCCGTGGGCGGACATCCTGCAGGTCAACATCAACGGCACCTACGTGGTGCTGGAGGCCGCGAGGCGGGCCGCGGTGCGCCACGTCGTGCTGGCCAGCAGCAACCACGCGGTCGGGTTCCACCCGCGCGAGGCGGGCGAGGCCCCCGACTACCTGTTCCCGCGCCCGGACACCTTCTACGGCGTGAGCAAGGTGACCAAGGAGGCGCTCGGCTCGCTCTACCACGACCGGTACGGCATGCACGTGACCTGCCTGCGGATCGGCTCGTGCTTCGAGCGGCCCAGGGACGTGCGCATGCTGTCGACCTGGTTGTCGCCGGACGACTGCGCGCGGCTGGCCGAGGCGTCGCTCGCGGCGGAGGGCTTCCACGTGGTGTGGGGGGTGTCGGCCAACACGCGCCGCTGGTGGTCCCTGGAGGAGGGCCGGGCCATCGGCTACGAGCCCAAGGACGACGCGGAAACATACGCCGATAAGCTCATCGCCGAGCACGGCGAGCCCGATCTCGGGGAGCTGCCGCACTCGCTGGTCGGGGGAGCCTTCTGCGGCCCCCGCTACGACGTCGAGAATCTCACGGCGGGGGGCTGAGGTGACTGACCTGAACACTGACCAGGTGAACGACGCCGTCCAGTCGGCGGTGGAGCGGGCCGCCGCGGCGGGCGAGGCGTGGCGGGCGACGCCCCCGGCCGAACGCGCCGCCGTGCTCGAGGGCGTCGCCGACGCCCTGCTGAAGCACACCGAGGAGCTGTGGCCGGCCGCGGCGGAGGAGACCCGGCTGCCGGAGGCGCGGCTGCGCGGCGAGATCGCCCGTACGGCCGCGCAGTTCCGGCTGTTCGCCGAGGTCCTGCGGGACGGCGGATGGGTGGATGCGGTGATCGACCACCCCGACCCCGGCGCCACCCCGCCGCGCCCCGACGTGCGCCGGATGAACCACCCGCTCGGCGTCGTGGCCGTCTTCGCGGCCAGCAACTTCCCCTTCGCGTTCTCGGTGGCGGGTGGCGACACGGTGTCGGCGCTGGCGGCCGGCTGCCCGGTCGTGGTGAAGGCCCACGAGGGGCACCCCCGCACCTCCGACCTGACCGCCTCCGTCGTACGGCAGGCCCTGCCCGACCCCGGCCTGCTCGGACTCGTGCACGGGTTCGAGACGGGAGCTCCGCTGGTGCGGCACCCGCTCGTCACGGCGGTCGGCTTCACCGGCTCGGTCGCGGGCGGGACGGCCATCCAGAAGCTGATCGACGAGCGCCCCGACCCCATCCCGTTCTACGGCGAGCTGGGCAGCGTCAACCCGGTCGTCGTGCTGCCCTCGGCCGATCCCGCCGAGGTGGCCTCGGGGTTCGCGGCGTCGCTGACGCTGGGGGTGGGGCAGTTCTGCACCAACCCCGGCCTGGTGTTCGTCCCCGCGGAGGGAGGCTTCGAGCAGGCCGTCGCCGAGGCGGTCGGCGCGACCAGCGGCGGGCCGATGCTGACCGACAAGATCCGCGAGGGCTACCTCCGGGCGTCCGGCCGGCTGGCCGAGCGGCTCACCGTGCTGGCCGGCGGAGGCACGGTGGACGGCATCACCCCGCAGGTCTTCGCCGCCGACCTGGAGGCGTTCGCGGACGGGCTGCCCGAGCTGGCGGAGGAGTGCTTCGGCCCGGCGGCGATCGTCGTCCGCTACCGCGACCCCGGCGACCTGCCCGCCGTGCTGCGCCGGCTGCCCGGGTCGCTGACCGCGACCGTCCACGCGGCCGCGCACGAGGAGGCCCGCGACCTCGTCCCGGTCCTGAACCGGCTGGCGGGGCGGCTCATCTGGAACGGCTGGCCCACGGGCGTCGCCGTCTGCTGGGCGATGCACCACGGCGGTCCCTGGCCCGCCTCCACCACCCCGGCGCACACCTCCGTCGGCGCGGCCTCGATCAGGCGCTGGACGACCCCCGTGGCGTACCAGGACTGGCCGGGGGATCTGCTGCCCCCGGAGCTGCGCGACGACAACCCCCTCGGCGTGCCGCAGCGCGTGGACGGCCGCCTGCGCGTCTGACGCCGACGCACGCGTCTCCGTGCCGCCCCCGCACGCGTCTCCGCCGCCCCCGCACGTGTTTCCGCCGCTCCCGCTTGGGGGCGGCGCGGACGCCTATCCGGGATCGAGCCCGAGGATCCGGGCGAGGAGGGCGACCTGGTCGGCGTAGTGCCGGACGAAATCGGGGGAGCGGGGATCGACCCCGCAGACGCCTTCCACGACGTGCGGCAGCGTCGTGGTCGCCATCGCGGCGGCCATCAGCATGACGGTGAGGCAGGCCGGGTCCACCTCGTCCGGCAGCCGGCCGGCCGCCTGCCGGGCGCGGACCTCCTCCACGTAGCCCCGCAGCCGCTCCGAGCGCGGCGCCTGGTCGGGGTCGGTCCGCGGCCCTTCGTACTCCAGGCCGCTCCACGCCAGCAGCCGGACACCGTCCGGGTCGTGCAGCACCTCCAGCGCGTACCGGCGGAGCTGCTCGGGCAGCGGAGTGCCGGGCGTCACCAGCTCGCTCTGGCGCTCCCGCCAGCGTTCCCCGAGGGCCCGGTAGAGGCCTTCCTTGCCGTCGAAGTAGTACGAGATCAGCTGCTGGTTGACGCCGGCCCTGGCGGCGATCGCGCTGAGCCGGGCCCCCGCGTACCCGTGCGCGGCGAACTCCACCGTCGCGGCGTCCAGGATGAGCCGGCGGGTGCGGTCCGGGTCGCGCTGCCGTTCCTGGGGCTGGGGAGACCGGCGTGGCTTCGTGGGCACCCTCCGATCGTATAGCCGACGGCCGTAATCAATCGGATGATTGACACAATTTTAGGTTAGGTTGATTATCGGAGAGGCGGGCCGGCGTCCCGGGCGACCCCGCCGGGCACAGACGGGAGCCGTAGCGATGACCGGACCGTACGACCGCAGGACCGCCGTCCTCATCGTGGGAGGAGGCGTCACCGGCCTGTCCGCCGCGCTCTTCCTCACCCGTCTGGGGGTCCGTCCGATGCTGGTCGAACGGCATCCCTCCACGGCGATCACGCCGCAGGCGCGGGCGTTCAATCCGCGCTCGATGGAGATCTACCGTGCCGCGGGCCTGGAGGAGGAGATCCGCGGGCGTCAGTCGATCCTGGCCGGCCTTCCGGAGATGATCGGCGCGGAGACGCTGGCCGGCCGGGAGCGCTTCCGCGTCGACCTGCTGGCGCACGTCCGGCCGCCCGCCGCGGTGAGCCCCGCCGACTGGGCGATGATCGACCAGGACGAGCTGGAACGCGTCGTGCGCGCCCATGCGGAAGACGGCGGTGCGGAGGTGTGCTTCGGCACCGAGCTGGTCTCCTTCGACGCCGACGACGACGGCGTGACGGCCGTCGTCCGCGACCTCGGCACCGGGGACACGCGCCGCGTCCGCGCCGACTACCTGGTCGCCGCCGACGGCCACCGCGCGGGCATCCGCGACCGGCTCGGCATCGGCGCGGACCGGCCCGGGCCCACGACCGACGTGTCGTATTTCGTCTTCGACGCCGATCTGTCCGCCGTGCTGCGGGGGCGGCGCTTCCTGCTGGCCTACCTCGACCGGCCGGCGCCGGGCACGGTCCTGGTGCCGCTGCGCACGTACGGACGGTGGATGCTCGGGGTGCCCGCGCAGCCGGGCCAGGGCGAGCCCCACGGCGACCTCTCCGAGGAGCGCTGCGCCGAGCTGGCCCGCCTCGCGACCGGAGTGGCGGACCTCGACGTCACCCTCGTGCCCCCGGTGCCCGGGCGGCCGGGGATGGTGTCCCGCAGCACGATCGGCGGCTGGGTCGCGCACCGGTTCCGGTCCGGGCGGGTGTTCTTCGCGGGCGACACGGCTCACGTCGTGCCGCCCGCGGGTTCGTACGGCGCGAACACCGGCATCGCCGACGCGCACAACCTGGCGTGGAAACTCGCCGCCGTGCTCGCGGACCGGGCGGGGGAGGCGCTGCTGGACACCTACGAGCGGGAACGCCGGCCGGTCGCGTGGCTGACGCTGGAGACCGCGACGCGGCACCTGGCCGGCCGCCACTCGGGAGGGGACGTCACCGGGATCGACGACGTGACGATGATCTTCGGCTACCGGTACGACTCCGCGGCGATCGTGCCGGAGACGTCGGCCTTCGAGACACCGGCCTTCGGGACACCGGCCTTCGGGACACCGGCCTTCGGGACACCCGCCTTCGGGACGAAGGCCTTCGGGACGCCGGCTCTCGTGGCGACGGCCGAGGACCCCCGCGTCCCCAGCGGGCGCCCGGGTCTGCGCGCGCCGCACGTGTGGCTGGAGCGGGCGGGGACCAGGCTGTCCACGCTCGACCTGTTCACCGGCGCCTTCACCCTGCTGACCGGCCCGGACGGCGGGGAGTGGGCCGCCGCGGCCGCGGGGGAGGCCGGGCTGCACGTTCATCGGATCGGCGTGGGCCTGCGCGACCCCGAGGACCGGTTCCTCCGCGCCTACGGCATCACGGGGACCGGCGCGGCCCTCGTCCGGCCCGACGGCTTCGTCGCCTGGCGCGCACGCGAGCTGCCCGCGCACGCGAGTCGCCCGCGCCCCGGGCGCCTGTTGCGGGACGCGCTGACGCGGCTGCTCTGCCTGGACGGCGCGCCGCCCGACCGGCCGGTCCTCCCGGCCTGGCCCGGCCCGCCGCCGCCCCGATAACCTGGACTACCAGGTGCGAGGATCGGGGGTCTCGCCGTGGCCGACGTGGTGGACCGGTATTTCAGCGCGTACAACGCCCACGACCTGGACGCGGTGATGCGGTGCTATTGCGCCAAGCCCGTCGCGGTCGGCCCGGGCGGGCCGGCGGAGGGCCGCTCGGAGGTGGCGTCCTACCACACCGGCATATGGCAGGCCTTTCCCGACGTCCACGCCACGGTCCTGCAGAAGGTCGCGGACGGCGCGACCACGGCGGTCGCCGCGGTGGGGACCGGCAGGCACACCGGGCCGTTCGCGATCACCACGGGCGAGGTGCTCGCGGCCACCGGGCGGTACGTCAGCGTACGGTGCTGCTGGTTCTTCGGCACCGAGGGCGGCCTGATCGCCGACCAGCAGGTCTTCTACGACCAGCTTGAGCTGTATCTCCAGCTCGGGTTGCCGCTGGCCCGCCTCGCCATGTGACGCCGGGGGACGCGCGGCCCCTCCGGGCGGAGGGGCCGAACGCCGCCGGCCGTCAGTGGATCTCGCCGGCCCCGGCGTGCCGGGAGACCTCCCTGCGCACGGTCGCGGCGGGGTCGACGGTCGTGTGGAGGGTCGGGGTCCAGCCCGCGTCGGCGCCGAGGTCGGGGTCGTTCTTGGCGTTGTAGGCGGCGATCAGGTCGATCGGCGTCTCCTTGCCGCCGACCCGCAGCAGGTTGCCCTTGGCCGTCAGCGTCGTGCCGCCCCAGTTGTAGAGCAGGTCGGCGGGGTCGACGCTCCGGCTCAGCCGGAAGTAGTTGTTCTCCGCGTAGATCTGGGACTCCACCCCCACGCCCAGCGCGTACTCGAAGGGCCCGGCGTCGGGCACCTGGTAGTAGTTGTTGTAGACGTGCACCTTGCCGAAGCGGACGCGCGGCAGCCGCTGGAGGTTGTTGTCGAACTCGTTGTGGTGCACGGTGACGCTGAGCTTGCCCCGGTCGGTCGCGGGGTTGTTGGTCGAGCCGATCAGCATGGTCTTGTCGTGGTCGGTGAACTTGTTCCACGACACGGTCACGAAGTCGGACCCGGCCGTGATGTCCGCCTGGCCGTCGTGCACCTGGTAGGGCCGGCCGAAGTAGACCGGCTGCGCCGAGTCGGGGTTGTCCCCGTCGCTGAACGTGTTGTGGTCGATCCAGACGTGGGTCGAGCCGGTGACCGAGATGTTGTCGTAGAGGGAGTTCCAGTTGCCCTCGGCGCCGTCGGTGGGATCCCACTGGGGGAAGCAGTCGGCGGCGTCCTCGAACCGGATGTTGCGGATGATGACGTTGTCGGCCTTGTCCACGTGCAGGTTGACGCCCCGGATGGTCGCTCCCGGCAGGCCCACGATGGTGGTGTCGGACGGCACCTTGAGCTTGATGTACTTCGTCTGCGCCGCGGCGGAGGCGGCCCGCGCGTCCTCCATCGGCCCGGACGGCTCGGTGTCGCGGCCCCACACCGCCGGGTCGTACGCCGCGAGATAGCCGGCCAGCGTGTAGCCGCCGGTGGCGAAGTCCGCGCAGGTCTTGTCGACCTCTACGACGCCCTTGACGTAGATGATGCGCGGGCCGGGGGAGGCGAGGGCCGCGGCCAGGCCCGCGCGGTCGGTGACCACGCGGACGTTCGCGGCGGGGGCCGCGGCGCCGCCGGTGGTGCCGGTGCCGGCCGAGGCCCAGCCGTCGCCCGCGGGCAGCGTCTGCCTGCCGAGGTCGGGCCGCGGGGCGGCCGCGGCGGGGCCCGACCCGAGCAGGGGGACGGCGGCCGTGACCGCGAGGGCGGCCGACAGGAGTAGGGATCTTCCGGGCATGACTGTCTCCGTTCTGCGATCGCTCCCCCGAAACTCGTCGCCCGGCGCTCAGGCCGGATCGGGCGACCGCTCCAGTTCGTCGAGAAGGGCGAGACCGCGGTCGATCAGCGCGGCGAGCCTGTCGATGTGCTCGGGGCTGGGATCGGACAGCGGCCGGCGGACGGGTCCCACGTCCAGACCACGCAGGCGCACACCCGCCTTGATGAGCGAGACGGCGTATCCCGGGCCCTCGCCGCGCAGGTCGACCAGGGGCCGGTAGAAGCCCTCGATCAGGCGGTTCGCGACGTCGTCGCGACCGTCCCGCAGCGCCTCGTAGCAGGCGAGCGCGAGATCGGGGAGGAAGCAGAAGACGGCGGAGGAGTAGCGGACCACGCCGAGGTCCCGATAACCGGCCTGGGACAGCTCCGCCGTCGGCAGGCCGTTGAAATACAGCAGGGAGGGCGGGGCGGCCTCGATGATCCGGCGCATGAGGCCGAGGTCGCCGTAGCCGTCCTTGAGCCCGATGACGCCCGGGTGCTCCGCGAGCGCCGCGACCGTCTCCGGCTCGAAGACGGCGTTGTCGCGCTGGTAGAGGATGACCGGCAGCCGGGTGCCGTCCGCGATCGCCTCGTAGTGGCGGCGCAGGCCGTGCTGGCCCGCCTGGACGAGGTACGGCGGCAGCGCGAGCAGGGCCGAGGCCCCGCCGTCCTCGGCGGCTCTGGCGAACTCCAGGGCCATCGCGGTGCCGTAGCCGGTCCCGGCGACCACCGGGACGCGCCCGGCGGCCTCCTCGACGGCCGCGGCCACGCAGGCGGCGTAGTCCCGCAGGCTGAGCGAGGGGAACTCGCCGGTGCCGCAGCAGGCGAACACCGCGCCGCACCCCGCCTCGACGCCCTGCCGTACATGCCGGCGGAACACCTCGAGGTCGAGCCGCTCCTCCTCGTCGCACGGCGTGACCGGGAAGAACAGCAGGCCGTCGAACGTCACCGGCATCCTCCGTCATCCTCCTGCGTCATCCATCTGAACCTGATTCATATTCGTGAACACCGGGACCGTACGGCGCGCGGCGGCGCGTGGTCAAGACGCCCGCCGCAGAAGGGTGAATGTTTCGAAAAGGACACGGGTCCTTGACAGGACCGAGGCCCGAACATCACCGTTGATCCGTCCACGCTTGTGAACGAAGTTCAGGAATATGTCCTGACCGCGTTCCGAAAAGTCCGTGTTACGAAAAGTCCGTGTTCCGGAAAGTCACAGAGGAGATGCGCCGGTGACGACGATGCGCCGCAGGGCCGTGCCGTACCTGCTGATCTCACCGACGGTCGCGCTCATCGCGGCGTTCCTCGTCTATCCCATCGGCAGCGTCGCGTACTACAGCCTGCAGCACCAGAACCTCACCAGGCCATGGGCCAACGGGTTCGCCGGGCTGGACAACTTCCGGCGGATGCTGTTCGAGGACGAGCTGTTCTGGCAGAGCCTCGGTTTCACCGCCAAGTGGGTGATCGTCGAGGTCGGCCTGCAGCTGCTCCTTGGACTCGCGCTCGCCCTCATCGTCAATGAAAGTTTCATCGGCCGGGGGCTCGCCCGGTCGCTGGTCTTCTCCCCGTGGGCCGTCTCCGGGGTGCTGACGACGGGCATCTGGATCCTGCTCTACACCCCCAGCACCGGGGTGCTGCGGTTTCTCGGGCAGCCGGAGGCGGCGGTCCTCGGCAACCCCGACACGGTCTTCCCGGCCGTCGTGGTGACCGAGTTGTGGCGCGGCGTGCCGTTCTTCGCGATCCTCCTGCTCGCCGGCCTGCAGGGCATCCCGGGCGAGCTGTACGAGGCCGCGGCGGTGGACGGGGCGGGCCGGACGAGGCGCTTCTTCCACGTCACGCTGCCGCACCTGCGGGACGCGATCGTGCTGGCCACGCTGCTGCGCGGGGTCTGGGAGTTCAACAACGTCGACCTGCTCTACACGCTCACCGGCGGCGGTCCCGCGCAGGCGACGACCACGCTGCCGCTGTACGTGGCCCAGCGCGCCGTCGACTCCAAGGACTTCGGGTACGGCTCGGCGCTGACGATGGCGGGCTTCGTGATCCTGCTGTTCTGCTCCATCCTCTACCTCCGGCTGAACCGGTTCGGGGAGGACCGAGACCGATGAAGAGGCGAGGGTTTTCGCAATGAGCGCCGACGTCATGACCCGCCCCCGCAGCCGGGCGGCGGTGCCCGCGGGGGCACGCCGCCGTCGTTCGAAGAGGAAGGACCCCGGCCGCGTGCTGCGGCTCTACATCCCCCTCGGGCTGTACCTGGTCTTCACCCTCGTGCCGTTCTACTGGATGCTCGTGTTCGCCCTGCGGCCGGCGGGCTCGACCGACCCCGTCCCGTGGCCGATCACGTTCGAGCACTTCGAGACCGTCTGGAACGACATCGGCTACGCGGTGTTCTTCAAGAACAGCGTGATCGTCGGGGTCTGGTCGCTGCTGTTCACCACGGTCATCGCGGTGATGGGCGGGTACGCGCTGGCGCGCTACCGGTTCCGGGGCCGGAGCCTGTTCATGGTCGTGCTGCTGTGCACCCAGTTCATCCCCGGCGCGATGATGCTGATCCCGCTGTTCTCGATCTTCAAGTCCCTCGGCCTGATCAACAGCCTGGGGAGCCTCGTCCTCGCCGACACCGTGTTCAACCTGCCTCTGTCGATCATCCTCATGAGCGGTTTCATCTCGGCCGTGCCGTTCACGGTGGAGGAGGCCGCGATGGTCGACGGCTGCACGCGGTTCCGCGGCTTCCTCGCGATCGTGCTGCCGCAGCTGCGGCCCGGCCTGATCGCCGTGGGGTCGTTCGCGTTCATCCACACGTGGAACAACTTCCTGTTCGCGCTGATGTTCGTCAGCAAGCAGGACAGCTTCACGATCCCCGTCGGTCTCAGCTACACGATCGGGGAGTACAGCGCCGACTTCGGGGCTCTAGCGGCCGGGGGCGTCGTCGCCGCCCTGCCGGTGGTCTGCGTGTTCGCTGTGGTCCAGCGCTATCTCGTGCACGGCATCAGCGCCGGCGCGGTCAAGGGATAGCACCCCCCACCATTCGAGAGACCAGCCTGTCGAGAGCAGGAGGAACACAGATGAGAATGAAAGTGGCCTGGGCGGCGCTCGCCGTTCTCGCCGTCACCGCCACGGGATGCGGGTCGGACTCGGGCTCGGGTTCCGGCGACGGGTCCGGCAAGACGACCATCACGTTCTGGGACAACAACGGGGGCACCCGCACCCCGATCTACCAGGAGCTGATCAAGCGGTTCGAGGCGGCCAACCCCACGATCCACGTCGAGTACGTCGGCGTCCCGATCGCGTCCGTCCAGCAGAAGTACGACACCGCCATCGCGGGCGGGGACACCCCCGACGTCGGCGGCGTCACCACGTCGTACCTGGCCAACCTGACCGGCCAGCAGGCGCTGGAGCCGGCCGACGACTGGCTCGCCAAGAGCGCGGTGAACGGCAAGCTCGCCACGCCGATGCTCGACTCGGTCCGCAAGACCGTGCCCGACGGCAAGCTCTACCTCGTGCCCAACACCTCCAACATGGACGTGGTGTGGTACCTGAAGGACAAGCTCCAGCAGGCGCCGAACACCTGGGACGAGTTCTTCACCAGCGCCGACGGGCTGACCAAGAAGCCCGACGAGTACGGCTACACCATCCGCGGCGGCGCCGGCTCGATCTTCCAGATCCTCGCCGAGATGTACTCCTACTCGGGCGTGGGCGAGTTCTTCGACGCCTCGGGCAAGAGCACGGTCAACGACCCGAAGAACGCCGAGTTCCTCGGCAGGATGGCCGGGCTGTACAAGAAGGACACCCCCGAGGCCGACGTCACCAACGACTTCCCGAAGATGGTCGCCGCGTTCGGCACCGGGAAGATCGCGATGATGCACCACAACCTGGGCTCCTACAACGACCACGTCAAGGCGCACGGCAAGGACAAGATCGCCGCCTTCGCGCTGCCGACCGGCCCCGGCGGCAAGCGGACCATCGTGGCCAACCCCGTGGACGGGTTCGCGGTGTTCAAGAACAGCGAGCACAAGGACGCCGCCTGGAAGTTCGTGGAGTTCCTGGTCTCCCACGACAGCAACAGCTACTGGAACCAGCAGACCGGCCAGATCCCGGCCAACACCGAGGCGCAGGGCGACTCCTGGCTGCAGGACCTCCAGCACGTGAAGACGGCCGTCGACACGCTGAACGACCCGAACACCCAGGTCGTGTCCCCGCCCTACTACCTGCCGCAGTTCTCCTCCATCACCAAGGCCGACACCGAGCCCCTCTTCCAGAAGGTCCTGCTCGGCCAGATGAAGCCCCAGGAGTTCCTCGACACCCTGGCGCAGAAGCTGACCGACGCCCAGGCCGAATGGAAGAAGGCGACCGGCGGCTGATCAGCCCGCCGGCATCCGGGACCGGGCCGGTGCGTCCCTGACCGCGCACCGGCCCTCCCCGAACTCACTCAGGAGGGAAAAGTCCATGGCGGTCGTCGAACGCGTCATCGTCACGGTCTTCACCACGGTCACCGAATCCGTGGTGGACGGGCACGGCCACCGGCATCCCGGGCCGCCCAGGGAGGTGCGGGAGGCGCTGCTGGCCGTCACCGACAGCGACGGCGCGACCGGGTACTGCCTGGCCGCGCCGGACACCGTCAGGGAGGCGGTGATCACCGGCCACATCGGCCCGGCGCTGATCGGCCAGGACAGCCTCGACCGGGAGCGGCTGTGGCACCGCGTCGCCCGCCGGCAGCGGGGCGCGCAGGGCAACCTGTCCGACCGCGCGCTGAGCGCCGCCGACCAGGCCATGTGGGACCTCGCGGGGCGCAAGCTCGGCCTGCCGGTCTGGAAGCTCCTCGGCGGCGCCCGATCCGAGGTGCCCGCCTACGCGAGCACCATGTGCGGCGACGACATCCCCGGAGGCCTGGCCACCCCCGAGGACTACGCCGCGTTCGCCAAGGAACTGGTGTCCCGCGGCTACCGTGGGATCAAGCTGCACACCTGGATGCCGCCCATGCCGTACGGCGTGGACCGCGACATCGAGGCGTGCGCCGCGGTCCGCGAGGCGGTCGGCCCGGACGTCGCGCTCATGCTCGACAGCAACCACTGGTACTCCCGCTCCGAGGCCTTGACCCTCGGCCGGGCCCTCGACGAGCTGAACTTCACCTGGTACGAGGAGCCCATGGAGGAGGCGTCGGTACAGTCGTACCGGTGGCTCGCCGACCAGCTGAAGACGCCGATCCTCGGGCCGGAGACGTCCTGGGGCAAGCACATGGCGCGGGCCGAGTGGGTCGCGGCGGGCGCCTGTGACATCCTCAGGGTGGGGGTGGTCGGTTCCGGCGGGATCATCCCGGCGATCAAGGCCGTCCACCTGGCCGAGTCGTTCGGCATGGACTGCGAGATCCACGGCAACGGCTCCGGCGCGCTGGCCGTGATCGGCGCCACGCTGTGCGGGCAGTGGTACGAGCGGGGGCTGCTGCACCCGCACTCGGACTACGACACCCCCGCCCCGCACCTGCGGTCGATCGTCGACCCGCTCGTCGACGGCAGGGTGCGGATGCCGGACGCTCCCGGACTGGGGGATGATCTGGATATGGACTACATCGCCTCCCGCACGGTCGCCAGCTGGGGAACCGGCTCACAATAGGAGGCGGACAGGCGGGTCAGGGAGGTACACATGGCGGAACCCGTGCCGCACGTGAAGTCGGCACTCCGGACGGTCGAGCTGCTCGACTTCTTCGCGCAGTATCCCGGACTGCACAGCCTCACCGACCTTCAGGGCAAGCTGGGCTATCCCAAGAGCAGCCTGCACGCACTGCTGCGTACGCTGGTCGACCTCGGCTGGATCGAGACCGACGTCACCGGCACGCTCTACCGGATCGGCATGCGGGCTCTGCTGGTCGGGGCGACGTACATCGACGGGGACCCGGTGGTCCAGCTCGCGCACGACGCCCTGGACTGGCTGGCCGAGGTGACGGGCGAGACGGTGCACCTCGCCCGGCTCGACCACTTCGACATCGTGTATCTCGCCACGCGCGCCTCGCGGCACTACCTGCGGCCGTTCTCGCGGGTGGGCCGCCGCCTGCCGGCGAGCACCACGTCGCTCGGCAAGGCGATCCTGGCGAGCAGGGACGAGGACGAGGTGCGCGCGATGCTGCCCGCCGAGCTGCCCTCGCTGACGGCCCACACGATCGTGGACGCCGAGGAACTGCTGGTCGACCTGCGCCGGGTGCGCAAGCAGGGCTACGCGGTGGACCGCGAGGAGAACACCGAGGGGCTGCGGTGCTTCGGCGTCGCGCTGCACATCAGCGACCCGCCGCGGGACGCCATCAGCTGCTCGGTGCCGATCCCGCGCCTGACCCCGGAGCGGGAGAAGGAGATCGCCTCCTGCCTGCTGGAGGCCCGCGAGCGCATCGAGCGCTCCGCCATGCGCCAGCGCCGGGCGTACTGACCGGCGCCCCGCCGCCCGCCCGGAGGAGCCGCCCGCACCGGACGAGGAGCGCCCCGGGACGTGGCCGCCACGTCGCGGGGCGCCTCGCCGTGTCCGCGTGCGGCCCGGGCCGCCCGGGGAACGCGTGCGCGCCCTGACGAGACGCGTGCGCCGCCGGGGAAGATCCGGCGAGCATCCCGGAAGATGCGCGGGTCACAGCCCGGACGTGACGATGACGGGGTGACGGTCGCGCTGCCTCCCGCTGCACGGGTCCACCGGCCGCGACCCGACCGGAGCCGCCGCCGTGGTGCCGGTAGCGGCCGCTTCCGTACCCAACCTATGGCGGGGTGAGAGATGACTCTGGTCGAGACCGAGACGTCAGTCGATTTCGACGGCGAGACCCTGGACGTCGCGACCGTACGGCGCGTCGCGGAGAACCAGGTGCCGTGCGGTGTGGCGCCCTCCGCGCTGGCCAAGGCCGCGGCCAACAGGCGGCAGTTCGAGGACATCATCCGGCAGGGCATCCCCGTGTACGGGGTGACCACCGGGTACGGCGAGATGATCTACATGCTCGTGGACACCTCCAAGGAGGTGGAGCTGCAGACCAACCTGGTCCGCAGCCACAGCGCGGGGGTCGGACCGACCTTCGCCGAGGACGAGGCGCGGGCGATCGTCGCGGCCCGGCTCAACGCCCTCGCCAAGGGCTACTCCGCGGTCCGGCCCGAGCTGCTGGAGCGGCTCGCGCTGTACCTGAACCTGGGGATCACCCCGGCCATCCCCGAGATCGGCTCGCTGGGCGCCAGCGGCGACCTCGCCCCCCTGGCGCACCTCGCGTCCACGATCATCGGTGAGGGGTACGTCCTGCGCGACGGCCGCCGGGTCGAGACCGGCCCGATCCTGCGCGAGCTCGGCATCGAGCCGCTGCGGCTGCGTTTCAAGGAGGGGCTCGCCCTGATCAACGGCACCTCGGCGATGACCGGGGTCGGCTCCCTGCTCGTCAGCAGGGCGCTGGACCAGGTGCGGCAGGCCGAGATCGTCACCGCGCTGATCTGCGAGGTCCTGCAGAGCTCCACCAGCCCCTTCGTCGCCGACGGGCACGACGTGGCCCGCCCGCACCGGGGGCAGATCGACGCCGCCGCCAACATGCGGGCCCTGCTGCGGGGCAGCCGCCTCGCCGTGGAGCACGGCGACCTGCGGCGGGCGCTCAAGGACGGCGCGGAGGCGTCGCCCGGCACCGAGGGCGTCCACCGCACCGAGGTCTACCTGCAGAAGGCGTACACGCTGCGGGCGATCCCGCAGGTCGTCGGCGCCGTCAGGGACGCCGTCTACCACGCGTTGAGCACGCTGGAGATCGAGCTCAACTCCTCCAACGACAACCCGCTGGTCTTCGAGGGCAAGGAGGTCTTCCACGGGGCGAACTTCCACGGCCAGCCGGTCGCCTTCGTGATGGACTACCTCACCATCGCCCTCACCCAGCTCGGCGTCTTCTCCGAACGCCGCACCAACCGGCTGCTCAACCGGCATCTGAGCAACGGCCTTCCCGAGTTCCTCGTCGCGGGGGACCCCGGCCTCAACAGCGGGTTCGCCGGCGCGCAGTACCCCGCCACCGCGCTGGTCGCCGAGAACCGGACGATCGGCCCGGCCAGCATCCAGAGCGTCCCGTCGAACGGCGACAACCAGGACGTCGTCAGCATGGGCCTCATCGCCACGCGCAACGCCCGCAGGGTGCTGGAGAACAACCACAAGATCCTCGCGGTGGAGTACCTCGCCGCCGCCCAGGCCGTGGACCTGTCCGGCAGGTACGACGGGCTCAGCCCGGCCGGCAAGGCGGCGTACGAGATGGTGCGCTCGCTGGTGCCGACCCTCGACAGGGACCGGTACATGGCAGACGACATCGAGCTGGTCGCCGCCGCACTGTCCCGGGGCGAGCTCGTCAACGCGGTCGCCCGCGCCGACCTCGAGCTGCGCTGAGCGACCGGCCGGAACGGCCGGGACAGGAAAGCCCGGGAAACGCCCGGGGCGGGACTCCCGCCCCGGGCGTTCCGCGTGCGGGGCACGCCCGCGGGCGTGGCGGGGGAGGACCCCTCCCGGCACCTGGTGCGCCAAGGACGAGGCGCTGGTGCGTCGGGTGACCACCGAGGTCCGCGGCCGGGGCGCGCGGGGGGCCCGGCGAAGGGTTGGTGCCGCGGGCCTGCAGCGAGAGGCCCGGCGGCGCGAGACCGGTGCCGGGAACGGCGAACGCGCCGGACCTCGGGGGAGATCCGGCGCGCCGGTGGTCGTGGTCGCGACACGGGCCGCGGCCGGGGCGGCGGTGGCCGCCCCGGCGGGGCTCACAGGTCGAACAGGCTCTTCTTCGCCTGCCGCAGCTCCTCGAACGAGGACAGGTCGGGGACCGTCCAGCCGTCCAGGTCGTACTCGCTCAGGCACTCGTCGACGAACGCCTTGTAGCCGTCGACCTGGCCGTTGGCGATCTGCGCCGACAGCAGCTCCACCCGCGTGTTCTCGTGGTTGCCGGCGTAGTTGCGCTCGTACAGCTCGTGCCGGCCGCCGAACTCGGTGCCGACGGCGTCCCACAGGAGCTTCATCACCTTGATCCGCTCGACCGAGTCGATGCCGTCCGAGCCGCGCAGGTACTTGTCCAGGTACGGCCGGACGTCGGGGTTGCGGAAGTCCTCGGCGCCGGAGTTGACGTAGATGAGGCCGCTGGCGATGTCCTGCTCGACGATCTCCTTGACCCGGGGGTAGCCGATCTGCATGAACCACCGGTAGGCCAGGCCGTACGCCGGGTTGGGCAGGACAGCGCCGTTCACCCACGGGACGGGGTTGCGCGCGGCGGCGTCCGACAGGCCCCAGAACAGGTTGCGCCAGGCCAGCACCTCGCCGATGCGGCTCTGCACGCCCCGGAAGTCCTTGGTCCCGGTGATCTCCACCGCCTTGGCCAGCAGGCCGGCGATGAACTCCAGCTTCACCGCCAGCCGGGTGCACCCGTGGAAGGTGAAGCGCTCGGGGAAGCCGGACCGGCCGGTGAAGAGCTGGACCTTCCCCAGGTGCCCGTAGATGAAGACGTTCTCCCAGGGGATGAGCACCTTGTCCAGCACGAGGATCGTGTCGTTCTCGTCCAGCCGGGACGACAGCGGGTAGTCGAACGGGCTGCCCATCACGGCGGCCATGGCCGAGTAGGACGGACGGCAGATCAGCTTCAGCCCGGGCGCGCCCATCGGCACGGTCGCGACCAGGGCGAACTTCTTGTCCTTGATCGGCAGGCCGTAGTGGGCGATGAAGTTGTAGTGGGTCAGCGCCGAACCGGTCGCCACGACCTTGGCGCCGCTCACGACCAGGCCCGCGTCGGTCTCCTTCTCGACGTGCACGAAGACGTCGGCGACCTCGTCCGGCGGCCGGTTGCGGTCGACCGGCGGGTGCACGATCGCGTGGTTCCAGAACAGGACCTTCTCCTGCGACTCGCGGTACCACCGGCGGGCGTTGTCGGAGAAGGGCTCGTAGAACTCCGCGTTCGCGCCGAGCGTGCCGAGGAACGCGCCCTTGTAGTCGGGGCTGCGCCCCATCCACCCGTAGCTCATCCGGGCCCAGGCCGCGATCGCCCGCTGGTCGGCCACCAGGTCGTCGGCGCTGCGCGGGGTGGTGAAGAAGCTGTGGGTGTAGCCGTCGCTGCCGGTGTCGGTCGGCACGACGAGGGCGTCCCGCCGGTCCGGGTCGTGCAGGGCGTCGTACAGCCGGGCCGTCATCCGGATGGGGTTGTGGAACGCCGGATGCGTGGTGACGTCCCTGACCCGCTCGCCGTACAGGTAGATCTCGCGGTCGTCGCGCAGGCTCTCGACGTACTCGGCGCCGGTCAGGGGACGCGTGCGCGGCGGCGGAGCGTGCTCCGCCGCGAGCGGCGCGTCGTGGAGGTCTGTCATCGCGAGATGTCCCTTCCTTCTCGGTCGTCCGGGGCTCACCCGTGGTCCGCGACGCCGAACCGGGCCCGGGCCAGGTCGCGCTTGGCGATGGTGGCGAGGAAGGTCGAGACGCCGGCGTGCGTGACGAACATCGACATGTCGCGCCACACGCGTTCGATCCGCTCGCCCCGCCGCACGGCGCTCGACCCGGCCGTGGGGAACAGGTAGCGCTCGACCGCGCGCCAGCACAGCGACACCACCTCGGCGCAGATCGCGGCCAGGCGCAGCTCGTGCTCGTGGGTGACCGCCGCCGGGCCCTGGGCGCAGGCCTCGCGCCACTGCCGGATCGCGTCCATGGTCGCGGCCTCGGCCGTGGCGATCAGGCCTGCGGCCTTGCCGTACCTGAGCTGGAAGTCCGGGTCCTGCGAGCGCACCACGATGGGCGGGAACGGGGTGGTGCGGGTGCGCATCAGGTCCTCGTACGCGTCGAGCGCGCCCTTGGCCATACCGACGGCGAGCACCGCGTCCTCCATGACCATGAAGCTGAGCTGGCCGCCGCCGTACTCGGGGTTGCCGTGCAGGGCGCGCCCCGGCGAGCCCTCCCTGACGTCGATCTGGCTCATGTGGGTCTTGATGGTGTAGCGGTCGGGGACGCGGCCGCCGGTGATGCGGATGCTGTGGGAACCGCTCCCCTTGAGGCCCAGCGCGTGACCCCAGTCGTCCAGGCGGGTCCACTGGTCGCGCGGCGCGATGAACATCATGGGCTCCGGCTCGCCGCCGTCCTCCGGGGTGACCATCGCGTGGCCCATGAAGTGCGTGGCGTACGGCGAGCCGGAGCAGTAGCCCCAGGTGCCGTCGATCAGCCAGTCACCGTCCGCGGTGCGCTCGGCCGTGCCGCCGGGCACGACCGTGGCCGGGCAGATGAACTCACCGGAGGCGAAGATCTCGTCCTGAACCTCCCGGGGGAACACGGTGGCGGCCGGGAGCGCGTGCGCGGCGCCGAGGCAGAACATCCAGCCGGTCGAGGGACAGCCCCGGGTCAGCGCGATGGCGACCCGCATGAACGTGTCGATGCCGAACTCGTAGCCGCCGTACCGGCGGGGCACCAGGATCCGGTAGAACCCGGCCTTGCGGAACTCCTCGTGGACGTCCTCGCCGTAGTACGTGCGCTGCTCGGTCTCCGCCTGGCGTTCGACCAGGAGGGGCACCATGGCCTCGGCCCTCGCGACCACCTGCTCGGGCGTGAGGCCGGGCTCGGGAGGGGACGGGAGGCGGTGCTCGGGAAGATCGGTGATGACTCCCATGCTGCGCGGTTCCTCACGGTCTCGTGGGCGTACGGATACGCGGTCAGCGTCACACCCCCCACCGGCCCGGTGCATCTCCCGAAATGCCCTGCCATATCGCGGGACGTGCGGTCATGGCATTCCGGGATAAGACAGCGCGCCGGTGCCCCGGAGAGAATCCGAGTGCGGTTCCCCGTCCCGGAGACGGTCAAGTAGCGGACGAGGCGCCCCCGCGACGCCGGACGCGCCCGGCGTCCGCGCGGCGGGCGCCCTGGCGGTTGGGAGTTGCGGTGACCACAGTCGACAGCCGAACGCGGGACGACAACGTCTACGGAGAGGACGTCAGCGAGATCTACGACCTCCTCTACAAGCGGCGCGGCAAGGACTACGCGAAGGAGGCCGCCGTGGTGGCCGGCCTGATCCGCGACCGCGCCCCGCACGCGGCGACGCTCCTCGACGTGGCCTGCGGCACCGGGGAGCACCTCAAGTCGCTGCGGGCGATGTTCGAGCACGTCGAGGGCGTCGAGCTGTCCGACGCCATGCGGGAGCGGGCCCGGGCCAAGCTGCCCGGCGTCGCCGTCCACCCGGGGGACATCCGCGACTTCGACCTCGGCCGGTCCTTCGACGCCGTCTGCAGCCTGTACGGCACGGTCGGCTACATGGCGGGCACCGAAGAGCTCGACGCCGCGATCGGCAGCATGGCCGGGCACGTGGCCCCGGGCGGCGTGCTCATCGTCGAGCCGTGGTACTTCAGGGACGGCTTCACCGACGGCCACATCGGGCACGACGTCGTCCGCGACGAGCACCGGGTGGTGGCGCGGGTCGCGCGGTCCGTGCGCGTCGGCGACACCGTCGAGGTGCGGGCCCACTACCTGGTGGGCGACGGCGACGGGGTGCGCCACTTCGAGCACGTGCAGGTCATGAGCCTGTTCTCCCGGGAGGAGTACGCCGCCGCGTTCCGGCGGGCCGGCCTCGACGTGACCTGCCTGGAGGAGACGGGCGACATGCTCGCCGGGCGCTCGCTGTTCCTCGGCGTGCGCCGGTGAGGGGGAGGGGCGGGCGGTGATCCCCCTGTTCCGGTCCGCGGTCGCGCCCGGCGCCGCCGACCTGGTCGCCGACGTGCTGCACAGCGGCCGGTTCGGCCACGGGCCGCGGGTGGAGGAGTTCGAGCGCGCCCTCGCGGCGCGCGTCGGCCATCCCCGCCTGGTCGCGCTGAACAACGGCACGTCGGCGCTCCACCTCGCGCTCCATCTGGCGCTGCGGCCGGCGGGCGCGCCCGAGCCGGACGGGCCGCCGGGCGAGGTGCTGACCACCCCGTTCACCTTCGAGGCCACCAACTGGAGCATCCTCGCCAACGGGCTGCGGATCACCTGGGTGGACGTGGACCCGGCCACGCTCAACATGGACCTCGACGACCTGGCGAAGAAGATCTCGCCGGCCACCCGGGCCGTCATGGTGGTGCACTGGGGCGGCTGCCCGGTGGACCTCGACCGGCTGCGGCGCATCCTCGACGACGCCGAGGCGGCGTACGGCGTCCGCCCGGCGGTGATCGAGGACTGCGCCCAGGCGTGGGGGGCCGTCTGCCACGGACGGCCGCTGGGCAACCACGGCAACCACTGCGCCTACAGCTTCCACGCGACCAAGCACCTGAGCTGCGGCACCGGGGGCATGCTCGTCCTGCCCGACGAGCGGTCGCTGGAGCGCGCCCGGCGCCTGCGCTTCTTCGGCATCGACCGCGACGCCGACCGGGTGAACGCCGACTACGACGTGCCCGAGTGGGGCTACAACTTCTACCTGAACGAGATCGGCGCGGCGATCGGGCTGGCGAACCTCGCGGACGTGGACGCCCGGGTCGAGCGGCACCGGCGCAACGCGGCCTTCTACGACCGCGAGCTCGCGGACGTGCCCGGCCTGGAGCCGACGGCGCGCACACCGGGACTGGAGTCGTCGTTCTGGCTGTACCCGGTCAAGGTCGAGGACCGCGCCGCCTTCATGCGGAAGATGACCGCCGCGGGGATCACCGTGAGCGTGGTGTGCCGGCGCAACGACGCGCACGGCTGCGTGACCGCGGCGCGTACGGCCCTGCCCGGCCTCGACGCGGTGCACGAGCGCGTGGTCAACATCCCCGTCGGCTGGTGGCTGTCGGACGAGGAGCGCGAGCACATCGTGGCGACGGTGAGGTCCGGCTGGTGATCGCCGCGCCATTGGCGGAATGCACCGCAACCGCCGATAAGAAATGCCGCGGACGGCGGTGTTAACGTCCAGTCATGGATATTTCCTGCCGGATTTGCGGCGGCCCGGTCAAGGCGTCGGTCGACCTGGGGTCGCACCCCCGTGGAAACGCGTTCCCCAAGCCCGGGGATATCGCGGACGAGTTCTTCTTCCCGCTCATCGTCGGAATGTGTGACTCGTGCACGATGGTTCAGCTCATGGCTGACATCCCGCAGGAGGTCAGATATCACGACGAATATCCGTACCACGCCTCGAATTCGGTGGTGCACAGCCGGCACTTCGAGGGCATCGCCGAGCGGTTCCTGGAGACGGAGCTGACCGGTCCCGACCCGTTCATCGTGGAGATCGGCAGCAACGACGGCGTCATGCTCGCCCGGATCGCCAGGGCCGGGGTGCGGCACCTCGGCATCGAGCCCTCGCGGCAGGTGGCCGAGATGTCCCGGGCGCGCGGCGTCCGGGTCCTGTCCCGGTTCTTCGACGAGGCGGCGGCGGGTCCGATCCGCGCCGAGCACGGCCCGGCCGACGTCATCTTCGGCGCCAACGTGATCGCGCACATCGCCCACCTCGCCTCGGTGCTCAAGGGCGCCAAGCTGCTGCTCGGCCCGCGCGGCGTGTTCGTCTTCGAGGAGCCCTACCTGGGCAGCGTCGTCGAGCAGACGGCGTTCGACATCCTCTACGACGAGCACTCCTTCGTGTTCTCGGTGCGCGCGATCAAGGCCGCGGCCGAGCGCTACGGGCTCGAGCTCGTGGACGCCGAGCACGTCGAGCTGCACGGCGGGTCGATGCGCTACACGCTGTCCCAGCCCGGCGCGCGCGAGGTCCGCCCCGCGGTCGGCGAGTGGCTCGCCCGGGAGGCCGCCCAGCGGCTCGGCGAGCACGCCACGCTGGAGGAGTTCGCCCGGCGGGCCGCGCGCGTCCGCGACGACCTCACCGCGCTGCTGCGGAGCCTGCGCGCGGAGGGGAAGACGATCGCCGGGTACGGCGCCCCCGCGAAGATCACCACGGTGACCAACTACTGCGGGATCGGAACCGACACGGTGCCGTTCGTCTGCGACTCCACACCGTCGAAGCAGGGCCGCCTGGTGGCCGGTTCGCACATTCCCGTCGTGTCGCCCGAGGTTTTCGCGGCGAACCCGCCGGACTACGCGATCCTGTTCGCCTGGAACCACGCCGGGGAAATCATGCGCAAAGAGCGGGAATTCGCCGAGCGCGGCGGCCGGTGGATTCTCTACGTGCCCGACGTCCACGTTGTCTGAGTGCTATTCGGAATAAGCACGGGGGGAGATGCGGCGACGCGCGGCGGATGCGAATGATGGAGTCGCCGGAAAGCGTCATTCCGTGATTGCCCAGCGTTCTCCCGTTCGCCGGCAGGGGCAGTCCGAGTGGAAAGGAATACCCACCGTGTCCGTGGCGACGTCGTCCGTTCACCGCGGCGCCCTCCAGGAGGAGCGCCGCCCCGATCTGCCAGCACTGACCGGCATGCGGATCATCGCCGCGCTGCTGGTCTTCATGAGCCACGTCATCTACCCGATGACCGCGGGCGACCTCGATCCGGCGACGCCGTACCAGGACGACGCCATCACCCAGAACCTCATGTGGTTCTTCTCCCCGGGTGGCTCCATCGGGGTGTCGTTCTTCTTCATCCTGAGCGGCTTCGTGATCACCTGGTCGTACCGGCCCGGCGACTCGGTCCGCGCCTACCTGCGGCGCCGCTCGGTGAAGATCCTGCCCAACCACGTGGTGACCTGGGCGCTCGCGATGCTCCTGTTCGCCGCCGCCTACACGCCGCTGTGGGGGCTGCCGAACCTGCTGCTCGTCAACTCGTTCTCGCCCGACTCCAACTACTGGGGCGGGGCCAACATGCCGGCGTGGTCGCTCAGCTCGGAGATGCTGTTCTACCTGCTGTTCCCGCTGCTGATGATCCCGATCGGGAAGATCAGGGAGAGCCGTCTGTGGGCGTGGGCCGGCGTCACCGTCGTCGCCATGGCCGCGGTCTGCCTCGTCACGTTCACGCTGCTGCCCGACGAGCCGCGCTACCCGGGTGACCCGCTGTCGCTGCCGCAGTTCTGGTTCGTCTACATGTTCCCCCCGGCCCGCCTGTTCGAGTTCGTGCTCGGCATGATCCTCGCCCGGATCGTGATCAGCGGCCGGTGGCCCCGGATCGGCATCACCCCTGTGGCCGTCCTGCTCGCGGCCGCGTACGCCGCCACGCTGTGGGTGCCCTCGCCGTACAGCCTCGTCCTGGTGACGGCGGTCCCGTTCGGCCTGGCGATCGGCACGTTCGCCGCGGCCAACCTGCGCGGACGGCGCACCGTGATGGGCAGCAGGCCGATGGTGTGGCTGGGCAACGTGTCCTTCGGCTTCTACATGACCCAGGCCGTGGTGCTCTTCTGGCTGCGTCCCGCCGTGCTGGGCCGCGCCGAGTACGGCGTCGTGGGCGGCACCCTGCTCGTCCTCGCGCTGATCGGCGTGAACGTGTTCGCGGGATGGCTGCTCTACCGGTTCGTCGAGCAGCCCGCCATGCGGCGGTGGAGCCGGTCCCGCAAGACCGGTACCGAAGGGCCGCGCCTGCAGGCGGCCTCCGCCGGCTCGTCCGACTGAGCGATTCCTCGTCCAACGCACCGAAGCAACCCTGGAGACATCCGTGGAAAGACGCTGCCCAGTCCTCGACACCACCGGCCGGGACATCCACGCGGAGACCGACCGCCTGCGCGCACAGGGTCACGCCACCCGGGTCGAGCTTCCCGGCGGGGTGATCGCGTGGTCGGTCAACACCCATGCCGCGATCCGCAAGCTGCTGACCGACCCGAACGTCACCAAGAGCGCCAGGAACCACTGGCCCGCGTTCATCAACGGCGAGATCCCCCCGGACTGGGAGATGATCAGCTGGATCGCCATGGACAACATGGTCACGGCGTACGGCAAGGACCACGTCCGGCTGCGCCGGCTGGTCGGCAAGGCCTTCACGCCGCGCCGCACCGAGGCGATCAAGCCGCGGATCGTCGAGCTGACCACCATGCTCCTCGACGGGCTGGCGGCCACCCCGCCGGGCGAGGTGGTCGACCTCCGGCAGCGGTTCGCCTACCCGCTGCCGGCGATGCTGGTCGCCGACCTGATCGGGATGTCCGAGGCCGCCCGGGTCGAGACCGCCAAGGTCATCGACATGATGGTGGACACCACGGTCACCCCCGAGCAGGCCCAGGCCATCCTGCGTGGCTGGCGGGGCGCGATGGAGGAGCTCATCGCGGAGAAGCGCCGCAACCCCGGCGAGGACATCACCAGCGACCTGGTGGCCGCGCGCGACGAGGACGGCTCGCGCCTGTCCGAGCAGGAGCTGGCCGACACGATCTTCGCGATCCTCGGCGCGGGCTCGGAGACCACGATCAACTTCTTCGACAACGCCATCACGGCCCTGCTGTCCCACCCCGAGCAGCTCGAACTGGTCACCTCGGGCCGCGCGAGCTGGGACGACGTGATCGACGAGACGCTGCGGGTCGAGTCGCCGCTGGTGCACCTGCCGCTGCGGTACGCCGTCACCGACATCCACCTCGACGGGGTCACGATCCCGAAGGGCGACCCGATCCTCGTCAACTACAGCGCGGTGGGGCGCGACCCGGCCCTGCACGGCGACGACGCCGGCCGCTTCGACATCACCCGGCCGGACAAGGAGCACCTGTCGTTCGGCCACGGGCCGCACTACTGCCTCGGTGCGGGCATCGCCCGGGCGGTCGCGACCATCGGCCTGTCCAGCCTCTTCGAGCGCTTCCCCGAGCTGACCCTCGCCGTCTCGAAGGACGACCTGCAGCCGCTGCCGACGTTCATCATGAACGGCCACCGGGCCCTGCCGGTGCGGCTGACCGCCCCGGTGCCCGCCGGCGTCCGCTGATCGCGGCGGCCCCCGCGGCTCCACGACAGAGCCCCCCGCACCCGGTGACCCCGGTGCGGGGGGCTCTGCCGTGACCGGGCACCCGGTCACCCTGGCACTCGGTCACCCTGGCACTCGGTCACCCTGGCACTCGGTCACCCTGGCACCCTGTCACTCTGGCACTCGGTCACTCTGGCACCCGGTCACGGCGGGCATCCGGCACACACGGCAGGAGGGCCGGGCGGCGCCCGGCCCTCCTGTTCGTCGGCTGGTCCGGCCTCCCGTCACGCGGCGCTGTCCAGCACGGCGGGCTCGCGCACGCCGACCGCGCCGGTGTCGGGCAGGGCCAGCCACCAGGGGTTGGCGCGGGCCCAGGCGATGGTCCGGGCGACGCCCTCCTCCAGCGAGGTGGCGCACCGCCAGCCGAGCACGCGGCGCGCCTTCGTGCTGTCGGGGATGCGCCGGGGGACGTCCTCGTAGGCCGAACCGAGCGCGTGGCGGGTGTCCACGGCGTCCACCGGGTCCTGCGCCGCGTCGGCCCCGGTCAGCCTGGCGACCAGCGCGCCGGCCTCGCGGACCGTCGTCTCGACCATGCTGCCCAGGTTGAACGACTCGCCGACGGCGGCCGGGTGGCCCGCGGCCAGCAGCGTGCCGTCGACGGCGTCGTCCACGTAGGTGAAGCACCTGGTCTGCCCGCCCCGGTCGTACATCACGATGGGCCGGCCGTTCAGCGCGCGGTGGATGCTGCGGCTCAGCACGAACGCGGGGCGCTGGCGCGGGCCGTAGGCGTTGAAGTAACGCACGACCGTCGCCGGCAGGCCGTGCTGGCGGGCGAAGGCGAAGGTCAGGTGCTCGGTCAGCGCCTTGGCCGTGGAGTAGGTCCAGCGGTCGGCGGAGGTGGAGCCGAGCACGCGGTCGGCCTCCTCCGTCCACGGCACCGCGGGGTTCTTGCCGAACACCTCGCTCGTGCTGGCCACGACGACCCGGGCGCCGGCGCGGACGGCCTGCTCCAGCACGTTGCGGGTGCCCTGGAAGTTGATGTCGATGACGTCGAGGGGCCGGGCCAGGTACTGGTCCACGCCGACCACGGCGGCCAGGTGGTAGACCACGTCCACCCCGGCGGTGATCGCCCTCGCGAGCCGGTCCGGATCCCGTACGTCGCCCTGCACGAGCCGGGCGTGCTCACGGGCGAGCCGCTGGTGCTCCGGCAGCGGGCCGCTGTCGAAGACGGTCACCTCGTCCCCCCGGGCGATGAGGCGGTCCACCAGATGGCTGCCGATGAAGCCGGAGCCGCCCGTCACCACCACGCGGGAGGGACGGTGTCCCGTCCCGTGCGGCGGTGACAGCGGATTCACCCTTCTTGCGTCTCTTTCCACGGCCGCTGATCCCTTCCGTAGACGACGACGCGCCTGGTCAGGCGCGCATCCGAAATGGCGCGACGGCCGCCCGCGACCGGCGCGGGGGCCGTCGCGGGCGACCGGGTTGTCTCCTAGTCCTCCGAAGCCTTCGGTGCGGTGGGCCGGTAGTTGAGGATGACGATGCCCGAGGCGAGAGTCCTGCTGTCCACGAGCTCCAGCGGCGAGGCGACGCCCTTGCGGTGGAGCTGCCCCTCCTCGCTGCCCACCAGAACGGGGTGGAGCCAGACGTTGATCTCGTCGAGCAGACCGTGGCTCAGCAGCGACTCGGTGAGCCGTCCCCAGCCGAAGGTCAGGATGTTCTGCCCCGGCTGCTGCTTGAGCTTGGCCACCTCGCCGGCGACGTCGGACCCGATGACGGTGGAGTTGTTCCAGTCGGCCTTCTCCAGCGTCGAGGAGACGACGTACTTGGGCAGGCTGTTCATCCGCTCGGCGTACCCGCTCTCGTCGGTCATCTCGGGCCACGCCTCGGCGAAGCCCTCGTACGTGACCCGCCCGAGCAGCAGGGCGTCGCTGGCGAACAGCAGCTCGCAGGCCTGGGCCTCCGCCTCGTCGCTCCAGTAGTCCATCGACCAGACCTCGGGGTGTTCGATGGCCCCGTCGAGCGACGTCATGACCGATGCGATGAGCTTCCTCATCCGCTGACCTCCTTCGTGTTCGCGGCCGTGCCCCCGCACCCTCCCACGCGGAGGGGGTCGAGCGGCGGCGCCGGCTGGATGTGGCGCGTGGCCGGATCCGGCCGCGCGGGGGAGTGAAGATGCGTTTCGACCGCAATGCCGGAGAGGCCGGTGACGTTCGCGGCTGGCGATCCGTCGGGGTCCGGCGCTCTCCGGCGTTGCGGTCGTGATCGTGCGTCGCCCATGGTCAGACGCGGTCGGACATGGTCAGTCAGGCGCGGTCGGTGGACGCGCCCACCGGCACGCCCGGCTGGGCCGGGTCGGTGGCCGTCACGCGTGCCCTGGTGTCCTTCCTGAACCAGACGTTCCACAGCTTCATCACCGGGCGCTCCAGGGCGTAGTAGCTCACGGTCGACAGGACCACGCTCACCGCGAGCACGAAGGCCGTCGTCTCCCAGAAGCCGACGGTGCCCCGGAACTGGGTGGCGTCGAGCGGGTCCACCCCGAAGATGTTGCCGTTCTTCAGGTAGAACTCCTGGACCAGCACGTGCCAGAGGTAGATGCCGTAGGAGATGCGCCCGAGGTAGCGCATCACCGGGTTGGCCAGGACCGCGTCCATGAACCGCGACTTCGCCTCCGGCAGCGTCAGCGGCACGATGAACAGCACGCCGAAGACGAGCACGAGGGTGTGGCCGACCAGCTCCTGGATCAGGGCGGGCCAGTCGCCCATGCCCGGGGTGCCGAAGGGCTGCGGGGCGTACGCCAGGTAGACGACCAGCGCGGCGAGCCAGAACAGGTTCGGCCGCCGGGCCGCCAGCCGGTAGAGCCCGGGCACCCGGCCGGTCACCTCGGAGTAGGCGTGCAGGATGCCCAGCGCCATGCCGCAGGCGAAGGCCGTCATGTAGTAGAAGGGCCAGAACCAGAACTCGTACGGGCCCTTGAACGAGGGCAGGTTCGTGTAGACGATCCACGCGAACCCGCCGGCCAGCACGAGGGCGGGCGTGATCATCATGAGCCGCATCCGCCGGGCCGGGTCGGCGCTGCGGCGCGCGAGCCGGTTGGAGGCCAGCGCGAGCAGCGGGATGGCCAGGTAGAACGTGAGCTCGGTCGGGACGGTCCAGGTGTGCAGCAGGCCGGTCAGCGGCTGGCCTTCCTGCCAGAAGAAGTGGATCGCCAGGAACGGCCGGATCACGTCGCGGATGCCGTGGATCCCGTTGAGGTTGATGAACAGCAGCGCGACGGCCAGCATCAGCCAGTAGGCAGGCAGGATGCGGAACGCGCGCCGGGTGAGGAACGCCGGCACGTTCGGCCTGCGGGTGCCGGCCAGGACCGCGCGGGCGAAGGGCCGGTAGAGGAACAGGCCCGACAGCACGAAGAAGGGCGGCAGGCAGACCGCCAGGCCGTCCGCCAGGTATCCCCAGATGCCGTTGCCGGGCTGGTCCATGAAGCTGGTGACGCCCGCCAGCCACGCGGCGTGGAAGACGAGCACTCCCAATGCGAGGACGCCGCGCACGCCCTCTAGTCGCGGAATTTTTTCACCGCTGTCGGCTCTCGCGCCGTGCGCGCTGGATGTGGCCACCATTTTCCTGCTCCTATCAGGAGTGAATCCGTTCGCAATCGTTTGGCGATGCCAATCGACCCCCCTTGCGTCGTTATCATCAGGTTCAGCCGGAAATGCGCACATCTCCTGAAATGCTGGATTCGGCGCGGTTTTCCGCCCGCCGCGGCGCGCTCGCCCGCGGACGGCCGCCCTTCAGCAGGACGCGCAGGATCATGCCGGGGCTCATGAGCGCCTGCGGGGGGTCGACGAGCCCAGCGACGCGCATGAACGTCCTGGTGACGACGCCGTCCCTGGACATGGCGTTCTGCAGCCTGCCCATGTAGGCGTTCATCACCCGGACCATGAGCGGGCGCTCGCCCTCGACCTCCGGGAAGCTCAGGTCGCCGCCGGCCGAGATGTTCCAGGGCACGTCGATGACGGCGGCGATGTCGCGCAGGAAGTCGAGCGGCCTGGGCTCGGTCCCCTTGCGCAGGTGCGTGCGCAGGGTGAGCGCCTCCAGGGCGGCCACGGTCATGCCCTGGCCGTACACCGGGTTGAAGCTGCACGCGGCGTCGCCCATGACGAGCAGGCCGTCGGGGAAGCGGGTGAGCCGCTCGTAGTGCCGGCGGACGCTGGCCGGGTAGCGGAAGGAGACCGGGTCGTCCAGCGGCTCGGCGTCCTTGATGACGTCGTGGATGTCGGGGACCGGCAGGGACCGGACGAAGTCCATGAAGCCCTCGGGGGTCGCGGGGGCGCTGTCGCCCAGCACGCCGGTGAGGGACACCACGCACCGGCCGCCCTCGATCCTGGAGAAGAAGGCGCCGCGCGGGTGCGAGGGCGAGGAGACGGGGTTGATGGACAGGTCCCCGTGGAGGATGCTCTCGTCGGGCAGCCGGAAGTGCCGGGTGGTGTAGGTCAGGTTGATCTTGACCTTCTCCTCGGCCGGCCGCTCGTAGCCGAACTCCTCCAGCCACACCGGGGTCCGCGACCCCCGGCCGGTCGTGTCCACCACGAGGTCGGCCTCGATGGTCACCTCGTCGCCGTCGCCGGCCTGGGGCCGTACGCGCGCCCCGGTCACCCGGCCGCGGTCGGGCGTGGCGACCAGCCCGGCGATGTCGTGCTCCTCCAGGAACGTGACGTTGGGGAGCGCGGTCACCCGGGCGCGTACGTGACTCTCCAGCACGGGACGGGCGGCGGAGACGCAGATCAGCCCGGTGCGGGCCGGCTCCAGCCGGGCCCCGTTGAAGAACCAGCGCAGCTCGCCGAGGTCGCCGGTGGGCACGCCGGCGGCCACCGCCCCCTCGGTGAACCCGGGGAACAGCTCCTCCAGGATCTGCTGGCCGCGGGCGAGCAGCCCGTGCACGTGCCGGCCCTGGGGGACGCCGCGGCGCGCGGTCGTCACGCCGCTCAGCCGGTCCCGGTCGACCACCACCACCTCGGCGTAGCCGTCCGCGAGCACCCGCGCCGCGAGCAGGCCCGCCATGCTGCCGCCGAGCACCACCGCGCGGTTTCCCACGAGACTGCTCATCGGGTTACCTCCCTGTGTACCGGATCGCGCGGAAAGTGCGGCGATCCGCCGTTTCGCACCCCGTCATCGTCAGACGCCCTCGGGAAGCGGCGCATCTTCCGCAGTGCTCCGGTGTTCCGGTGCCCGGCGGGCTGTTCGCGGGCACGCCGAAGGGCCGGGCGGCCGGGACCGGCTCCGGTCCCGTCCGCCCGGCCGTGACGTCCGGTGCGGTTACGGCGTCAGACGTTCACCGGCGCCGGCCGCAGCGAGCGCGCGAAGGCCCGCACGTCGCCGACCAACAGGCCGGGCTGCTCCAGCGCGGCGAAGTGCCCGCCGCGGTCGAACTCCGTCCAGCGCGTGATCGTCGGCAGCGTCTGCTCGGCGAAGCGGCGGATCGGCCGGGTGGCGTCATTGGGGAAGACCGCGACCGCGACGGGCACGGTGAGCGGCCACGGCCCGCCCCACGTCCGTGCGAAGGCCGCGTCGCCGTAGCTGGACTCGTAGTAGAGCTGCGCGGACGAGCCCGCGGTGGCGGTGAACCAGTAGATGGACACGTTGGTCAGCAGGTCGTCGCGGTTCACCGCTTCCTCGGGGGAGTTCTCGGCGCCGCTCCACTCCTTGAACTTCTCGGTGATCCAGGCGAGCTGGCCGACCGGGGAGTCGGTGAGCGCGTAGGCGAGGGTCTGCGGACGCGTGGACTGGATCTTCTGCCAGCCCACCCCGTCCTGCTGGAACCGGCCGCCGTGCTCCAGCCGGGCCAGCTCGTCCGCGTCCAGGTCCATCGTGGAGGGGTCGCCGGGCGGGAACGTCACCAGCATGTTGATGTGCACGCCGGCCACGTGCTCGGGGTCGACGAGACCGAGCTGCAGCGAGATCACCTTGCCCCAGTCGCCGCCCTGCGCGATGTACCGGTCGTACCCGAGGCGCTTCATGAGCTCCGCCCACGCGCGCGCGACCCTGGTCACGTCCCAGCCGGTCTCGCCGGTGGGACCGGAGAAGCCGTAGCCGGGGATGGACGGGATCACCACGTGAAAGGCGTCGGCCGGGTCGCCCCCGTGGGCCGCCGGGTCGGTCAGCGGGCCGATGACGTCGAGGAACTCGGCGACCGAGCCGGGCCAGCCGTGCGTGAGGATCAGGGGAGTGGCGTCGGGCTCCGGCGACCGGACGTGGATGAAGTGCACATCCGTGCCGTCGATCTCGGTCACGAACTGGGGGTACTGGTTGAGCCGCCGCTCGGCGGCGCGCCAGTCGTAGCTCGTCCGCCAGTACTCGGCGAGTTCCTTGAGGTACGCCAGGGGGACGCCCCGGTCCCAGCCGACGCCCGGCAGCTCGTCCGGCCACCGGGTGGCGGCGAGCCGCCGCTTCAGATCGTCCAGGTCGGCTTGCGGGATTTCGACACGGAATGAACGCATGTGTGCACCTGATTCGGTAGTAGCGCTGCCTGATGCGATGCGATCTCGGGCGCCGGCGGAGTCGGCGGGCCGCGTGAGGACCTGTCCTCACCCCGCCATCGTCGGCCGGTGGCCCGCCGTGCCGCATCTCCCGCAGTGCTCCGTGCGCTGTCCCGTAACGGCAAGGGCTCCCTCTCCGCCGCACCAGGCGCGGTACGGCGGAGAGGGAGCCCGTGACGGAAGGACCCCGGCGTCGGTCACACGGCGTCTGTCACACGTTGGCGTCGGCCTTGGTGATGACGTCGGAGACCGCGGCGACGGCGGAGTAGTCGCCGGGGCTGAACCGGGTCTTGGTCAGCGCGAACGTGGTCCCGCTGGACAGGTCCATGTCGGCGTGGGTGCCGCCCGCGCCGGGCCAGCCGAGCACGCTCGACGGGTCCGGGCCGTTCTCCACCGGGCGGCCCAGGCCGAAGCCCAGCGCGTACTGCGTGGGGTGGCCGAAGATCTCGTCGACGCCGTCGACGGCGACCGCCGAGACCTCACGCAGACGCTCGGGCGAGATCAGGCGGACGCCGTCCACCTCGCCGAGCAGCGCGGCGTACAGCTTCGCGAGCGCCCGGGCGCTGAACGTGCCGCCGGCCGGGATGTCGGCGGCGAGGTAGTCGCGCCGGTTGCACATCTCGACGCTGAGCTGCACCGCCTTGGGGACGGCCTTGAAGTAGGTGGGCATCCACTGCTCCAGCTGGTCGAGGTCGACCGGGTCGCCCACCTGGACGAGCGGGGCCACCTTGTCCAGGTGGGAGGCCGGCACGCCGAGGAACAGCTCGTCGGCCACGCCCAGCGGGGTGGCCACCTCCTCCTTGAGCACCTGGGAGATCGGCTTGCCGGTCGCGCGGCGCACGGTCTCGCCGAGCAGCCAGCCGAAGGTCTGGGCGTGGTAGCCGGTCTTGGTGCCCGGCTCCCACCACGGCTCGGCGTCGGCGAGGGCCGTGACCATCTTGTCCCAGTCGATCAGGTCGTCCGGGGTGGTGTCCGCGGGGACGCCGGGGGTGCCGAGGGTGTGGGTCAGCGCGTGCCGGATGGTCGCCTTGTCCTTGCCCTTGGCGGCGAACTCCGGCCACACCTCCGCGATGGGAGTGTCGTAGCCGAAAACGCCCCGCTCCACGAGCACGTGCACCACGGCCGAGGTCAGAGCCTTGCCGGCGGAGCTGCTGTAGATCAGGCTGCCGGACGTGATCGGGCTTCCGGTCGCGGCGTCGACGCCGGCGACGGCGTCCACCACCTGACGGCCGTCCTGGTAGACCGCGACCTGCAAACCGGTCTCGGCCCCTGACTCGACCAGCTGGTCAATGGTTTCCTGAACTTTCCGCTGGAGTTCGCTCATGTCCTTTTCCCTTGTCGTCGGCCATTCCGTCGTATTTTCTCGCCCGCGGTGGCCGTCCGACAACGCGTTGTCAGGACAGCGCAATCTGAAAGAAGTTTTCCCCGCAATTTCAGAGATGCGGCGTGCGGCGCGGCCCGACCACGATGTCACGGTAATCAGGGATTTATCGACAAGTTTCGTGGTGCCGCGCCGGCGCCTGTCGCGCCGTCACCGCAGCCGGTTGTCGACGAGGTCGTAGGGGAGGCTTGATGGCATCGCTCGGACCGGCCCGCCCGGAGACCGCCGAGTACTGGAACCGCAAGACGGAGACCATGCCGCGCCGGGAACTGGAACAGTGGCAGTGGCGCAAGCTGTCCAAGGCCCTGGACTACGCCCGGAGCAACTCGCCGTTCTGGCGGGAACGGCTGCCCGAGCGGATCGGCTCACTGGAGGAGTACTTCGCGACCGTCCCGTTGCTGCACAAGTCGGAGCTGATCGCCGCGGAGGAGGCGGCCCCGCCGTACGGCGCCTGGCCGTCGACCGACCCCATACTGGGGATCCGGCACCACCAGACCAGCGGCACGAGCGGCAGCCCGCCGGTGCGCACGTTCGACACCCTGCGCGACTGGACCTGGGGCGTGGACCTGTGGTGCACCGTGCTGTACGGCATGGGCGTGCGCCCCGGCCACCGGGGGATGGTCGCCTTCGGCTACGGCCTGTTCATCGGCTTCTGGGGCATGCACTACGGCCTCGAACGCATGGGCTGCCGGGTCGCCCCCTCGGGCGGGCTCGACTCGAAGGCACGCGTCCGGCTGCTGGTGGACCAGCAGATCGAGGTGCTCGGCTGCACGCCCAGCTACGCCATGCGGCTGATCGAGACGGCCCGCGAGATGGGCGTCGACCTCGCCAGGGACGCCAACGTGCGGATCATCATGGCGGGCGGCGAGCCGCGGCCCGAGTCGACCACGCGGACGATATCCGAGGCGTTCGGGGCCCGGGTGTTCAACGCCGCGGGCACGACCGAGTTCGGCACCGTGTCGATGTTCGAGTGCCCCTGGCAGAACGGCGGCTGCCACATCATCGAGTCCGGGCTCATCGAGGAGGTGCTGCACCCCGAGACCCTGCAGCCCGTGGGGTACGGCGAGGAGGGCGTCCGCGTGACGACCGGCCTCGGCCGTGAGGGCGTGCAGCTGTTCCGCCACTGGACCGACGACCTGGTGGTGAAGCGGCCCTGGCACGAGTGCGGCTGCGGCCGCACCTGGGACTGGTTCGACGGCGGCATCCTCGGGCGGCGCGACGACATGCGGAAGATCCGCGGTGTGTCCGTCACGCCGGTGATGATCGAGGACGTGCTGCGGGGCTTCCCCGAGGTGAGCGAGCACCAGGTGATCCTGCGTACCGTCCGCGGGCTCGACACGATCGTCGTGCGGGTGGAGCCGCACGACCTCGCCGGCCTGGACGCGCCGGGCCTGTGCGAGCGCATCAGCAGGGCGGTGAAAGAGGAGATCGGCATCCGCCCGGAGGTCGAGACGGCCGAGCCGGGCAGCCTTCCCCGATTCGAACTGAAAGCGGCGAGGTTCCATGATGAACGCTCCAGGTGAGCTGTCCCCCAAGCAGGAGCGGCAGCTCCGCGAGTGCTACGCGACCCTGCACGAGCTGGCCGAGTCGTGCGGCGTCCCGTCCGTCGCCACCGCCGCGCGGGTGGCCGTGGCGGAGCTGCACGCGGCGCTCGACGGGCAGGCCCTCGACTTCGAGTTCTACTCGCACCGGTGGAGCGGCGAGCGGGAGATCCCGTTGCGGGAGGCGTCGTGACGGGCCGGCGCAAGCGGATCGTCGCCATCAACGGCTCCGAGCGCGACGGCAACACGGTGGACGTCCTGCTGCACGCGGCGGAGGTCGCCGCCAAGCGCGGCGTCGACCTCGAGGCCGTCGACCTGCGGAACATCCGGATGGTGGCCTGCGGGCCGTGCGGCGACTGCAACGACCGCGTGGTCCGCTGCGTGCAGACCGACGACGTCGCGGGCGTGGTGGAGAAGATGAGCGCCGCGGACGGCATCATCTACGCCGCCCCCGTCCACGGCTTCGGCACCTGCAGCCTGATGCAGACGTTCCTGGAACGTGCCGGGGTCGGCTACCTGCGCTTCGACCGGCCCCTGCGCAACAAGGTGGCCGGTGTGATCGCGCTCGCCCGCCGCTACAGCGCGGGAGAGGTGTGGGCGCAGCTCACCGCCAACGCGCTGCTCAACCGGATGATCGTGGTCGGCAGCGGGTTCCCCGCCACCGTGCACGCCCTGCACAAGGGCGACGCCGCGTACGACGAGGAGGGCATGATCAACGTGACCCGGCTGGTGGACCGCATGATCGACATGATCGAGCTGCTGGACGAGTACCGCGAGCTGACCGGCAGGGAGGAGATCCTCCCGCTGCGGGAGCGCAGCGAGCGCGACGGCCTGACCTGGGACGCCGCGCGGGAGCGGATGTGAGTGCCGTCGCGGCCCGGCCGGTGGTCAACGCCGTCGCGGCCGAGCCGGCCGGCCCGCCCGCGCTGCGCGCGTTCTGGCAGGAGTACCGGCGCACGCTGCGCGCCTTCCACGACGGCCGCATGACGGAGGCGGACTGGGATCGCTGGTACGGCGAGCGGCTGACGGCGGTGCTGCGGCACGTGACGTCCCGCTCGCCGTTCTACCGCCGCCACCTGGCGGGGGTGGACGTCGAGCGGGTCACCCCGCGCACCCTGTCCACGCTGCCCTTCACCACCAAGGACGACCTGCGCCGCGAGATGTACGACGTGCTGTCGGGCAGCCCGGCGGAGGCCGCCATCTTCTACGAGACGACGGGCACGACCGGCGCGTCGACGCCGTGCCCACGCGGGGCGAAGGACATCCTGACCAGCAACTCGGCGGTCGAGGAGTCCTGGCGGCGGCTGTTCGAGGCCCGCTTCGGCGACCGGAGACCGGTGGTCGGGCTGATGGGCCCCTCCGAGCTGTACGCGTTCGGCGATGTGTTCACGGCGGTGACGGCCGCTCTCGGCGCGTGCCACGTGAAGATCTGGCCGGAGTCGCCGCGCGTCGGGTTCCGCAAGGCGCTGCGCCTGATCGAGGAGCTGGGCATCGAGGTCCTGGTCTGCGCGCCGGCGATGTGCCTCAGCCTGGCGAAGGCGGCCCGGCACTACGGCTACGACCCGGCCCGGCTGCCCGTCTCCCTGTTCCTGGTGCTAGGCGAGGTCTGCACCCCGGCCTTCGCCGCCAACGTCTCCTCGCTCTGGCCGGAGGCGATCGTCCGTCCCGCGTTGTACGGCTCGCAGGAGGCGCTGTGCATCGCGACCGGCGCGATCACCGGCGACCTGCACCTGTCCAAGCTGAACTACCTGGTGGAGGTCGTCGACCCCGACACCGGCGACGTCCTCGGCGACGAGGGCGTGGGGGAGCTGGTGCTGACGATGCTGGTCGACGGCATCAAGCCGCTGATCCGCTACCGCACCGGCGACCTCGTGCGGATCACCCCGGCGCCGGACGGCGCGCCGCTGCCGGGGCCGGTCGTCGAGGTCATCGGCCGCGCCGCCGACCGGATCCACCTGGGCACCGCGGTGCTCCAGCCGGCCGAGCTGGAGACCGCCGTGCTCACCGGCGTGCGCGGCTGCCTCGGCTACCAGATCGTCATCGACGGCGACGGCGCGGGCGGCGACAGGGTGACCGTGCGCATGGACCTCCTGCCCGAGATCGCCGGTGACCCGCGCGACATCGGCGCGGGGGTGGCCGCCCGGCTGCGCCGGCTCGCCGGGGTGGACGCGGACATCACGGTCGAGGCCGAGCTCGACCCGGTGACCAACACCGGGGCGTTCGTGAGCTGGAAGGCCGCCAGGATCCTCGACAACAGGTCCGCGCCGGACCCCGCGGCGCTGATCGCCCGCGAGGTCGCGCACCGCTACGCGATCACGACCTGAAAGGGGCCGCCCGGCCGGCGTGCCGCCCGCACGCCGGCCGGGCTCCTCCATGTCCTCCGCCCGGCCCACCGCCCGTCCCCGCGGACATGCCGCGCGAACGTCTCACGTCGACCTGTCGCGTGGACGTTCAGCGTGGAC
The DNA here is from genome assembly GCF_053604425.1 of Microbispora sp. NPDC004025. Taxonomy (NCBI): domain Bacteria; kingdom Bacillati; phylum Actinomycetota; class Actinomycetes; order Streptosporangiales; family Streptosporangiaceae; genus Microbispora; species Microbispora sp. NPDC004025. The sequence continues at coordinate 159,909 of NZ_JBSGHN010000001.1, forward strand.
GTCCTGCGTAGCGTCTCGCGCGGACATCTTTCGCGGACGCGGAACGCCGCCCGGCCGCGCGTGAGGCGTGACCGGGCGGCGCGTGCGGACGTCGCCGGGGAAGGGCTAGCCGAGGAAGGGCTAGTTGGCCGAGTCGACCCTGATCGCCTGGGCGATGTAGTCGCGCAGCGCCTCGTGGTTGATCTGGTCGGGCTTCTTGATCTTGACGTGCCGCGTCTGCTTTCCCACGCCCGCCAGCAGGCCGTGCGCGTCCTCGAACTCCGCGCCCCGCTCGAAGGCGAAGGTGATGTGGGTCTTGCTGCTGCTGATGATCGCCAGGATCTTCTTCTGCTGCCAGGCCGGGGAGCCGAACTTGATGACCTCCGCCGCGTCCGGCGCGCACTCCGCCATCAGCTCGCGCAGAGCGGTGACGATCTCCTGCTGCTCGGGCGTGAGCCTGGTCTTCATGTACTCGTCCACGTCCGGGTTGCCCATCCGGGGGACCTCCTTCGGAATCGTCCGCGCCGGGCGTCGGACCTCGGCGCCATGGTCATCTTCGCAATCCCGTCCCGCGCGCGGTGCGCGTTTTCACAGACGGGAGGCATTCGGGGTGATGTCGCCGCGGAACAGCCCGTCCGGGTCGACGCGCTCGCGGACCCGGTCGGCCGCGGCGATCTGGTCGGGGTCGAGGTGGCCCTGCGGCTGCTCGACGTTCTCCACGAACGAGGGCGCGGTCCGCCCGGTGTCCCATGGGCTCAGCGCGGCGCGCACGGCCGCGCAGTGCTCCTCGATGGCCGCCAGGCTCGCGGCGTCCTCGACGACGCCCGCGCCGGAGTACGCGTACGCCGCGTCGAGGTGACTGAGCGCGCCGCCCGTCGGGTCCGGCACCGCGTACGCGCCGCCGAGCTGCCGCAGCCCGGCGGTCACCAGCGGCGAGGGTCCCCCGAGCAGCCGGAGGAACTCGGCGGCGCCCTCGTCGCCGAACTCACGCAGCAGCATGTGGTCGCCGGCGATGGCGATGGGGTCGTCGGGCTCCATGTGCGCCTCCAGCACGGCGGCCGGGACGGTCTCCTCCCAGGTGTCCATGACCGGCTCCGCGACGGCACGCAGCGGGGCGAGCAGGTTCTCCGCCTGCCGTCGTGCGAGGGTCAGGTCGTCGCCCGCGGTGCCGAGCACGGCGCCGTCCACGCTCACCACGGGACCGGCGCTCAGCGCGGGCGGGATCTCCGGCAGCGGCGGCAGGTTCATGATCCGCAGCGACGTCGTCACCTCCCAGGGGGCGTCGAGCGTCCACCGCCGCCACTCGGCCAGCAGCCGGGGCGCGTGCGCGGCGGGCCAGAAGGACGCCCCGGTGATCACCCGGGCCGCCGGGAACAGGTCGATCTCGATCGCGGTGACGACGCCGAAACCGCCCCCGCCGCCGCGCAGCGCCCACAGCAGCTCGGGGTCGGACGTCGCGTCCGCGCGGCGCAGCTCGCCGTCGGCCGTGACCAGCTCGACCGCGCGCACGCTGTTGGCGGCGAGCCCGTGCAGCCGGCCGTAGAAGCTCAGCCCGCCGCGCAGCAGATAACCGACCACGCCGACGGTCGGGGCCGAGCCGTGGGGCGCGGCCAGCCCGTGGGCGGCGGCGGCCTCGACCACCGCGGCCCAGCGCGTGCCGGCGGGGACGCGCGCCACCCGGCGGTGGGAGTCGATCTCGACGCCGCCCCCCAGCTCCGTGCGGATCAGCAGCGCGTCCTCCACGGGACGGCCCGCGGGGGCCGCGTGCCCCGTCGTGTGGACGCGCACCGGCAGCCGCCGCGCTCTGGCGTACCGGATGGCGGCCCGGACCTCGTCGACCGTGCGGGCGGTCGTCGCGGCCACCGGCCGCACCCGCCCGGCGAGGTTGAAGATCTGCGTGGCGGCGTCGAACGCCGCCTCTCCCGGCAGCGCGATGCTCACGCCCTGCTCGCCGACCATCGTCATGACTGGCGTGCCCTCCAGCTCAGCGGTGCCAGGCCGGTGTCCTGGCGTTCGGCCGTTTCCCAGGCTCGCACGCCGGTCGCGCGCGCCGCGTCTCCCAGCGTGCGCAATGCGCGGCCCCGCCGCCGGGCCCGTCCGCCCCCGCACTCTGGGAGATGTGGCCGCGCCGCCCGCCACGGACGATGGCGTCGACGCGTTGTGTCCCGGGTCCGAGCCCGTCCGCCTAGATGAGGGCGGCACGATGGGAGCGACATCTCCATGGCTTTCGAAGTGGGTTCCGAAGCCGTCGATACGGCAGAGATCGGCAGGCACTACGACGAGCGCTCGCCCATCGGCGACGTGCTGCGCGACGGCCAGATCCACATGTGGTACTGGTACGACGACGAGGACGACACCCCGCTGGCGGAGGCGATCCACCGCCTCGGCCGCAAGGTGACCGACACCCTGGGCCTGCGGCCCGGCGAGCACCTGCTGGACGCGGGGTGCGGGCCGGGCGCGACGGCCGTCTTCCTCGCCCGGACCTACGGCGTGCGGGTCACCGGCGTCACGGTGAGCCGCTTCGAGATCGACACGGCCAGGACGCGGGTGAGCGCCGCCGGCGTCGGCGACCTGGTGCGCGTCGAGTACGGCGACTACGCGGCCCTGCCCTACCCGGACGCCTCCTTCGACGCCGTGCTGGCCCTGGAGTCGCTGCAGAACGCGGCCGACCTCGACCGGGTGCTCGGCGAGCTGCACCGGGTGCTGCGGCCGGGCGGCCGCCTCACCCTCTCGGACTTCAGCCTGGAGTCGCCGGCCGAGCCCGAACGGGTGGCGAAGTTCATGGACACCCTCAAGCTGCGCGAGCTGCCCACCACACAGGGCTGGCTCGACCGCGTGCGTGCCGCCGGGTTCGCGGTGGAGGAGCACACCCAGTGCGGCCCGCGCGTGTTCGGCAGGAAGTCGAAGTACATCAAGGCCGCGATGGCCAGGCGGGACGAGGTGGCCGGGAGGTTCGGCGAGGAGGCCGTGACCCGGTTCTCGCAGCGTCATCTGGGCTTCTTCGCCCCCCGGCCGGACCAGATCGGCTACGTGATCGTCTCCGCGCGCAAGCCCCGCAACGACCAAGCCCCCCGCGAGTTCCCCCGCGAAAGGACGCGCAAATGACCACATCCCTTGTGCAGCCGGCCGTCGCCGATCTCCTGCACGCGTTCGCCGACGCGCCGCCGGAGCGCCGGGACGAGGAGTTCCGGCGCCTGGTGGACGCGCTGTGGCACGACGGCGCCCTGACGGACCTCGCCCTGCCCGCCGTGCCCCTGCTGGTGGAGACGCTGGAGCGGATCGGCGACGACGGCGGGGCCCACCTCGCGGTCCTGCTCGGCATGCTGGCGGAGGCCGAGGACCCCACGGACGGCGAGGTGGCCGCAGCCGTACGGCAGGGCCTCGACCTCTACCTGGAGCTGTGGGCCGGCAGCGCGAACGGGCAGCCGCTGTCGCTGGCGCTGGCCTACCTCCTCGGGCACTTCCCCGAGGACCGCGAGCGCGTCCTGGCCGCGGCCGAGGGCCGGGGGCTCGACGTGTACGACCTGTCCAAGCTCGACCGCGCCCTGCAGCGGCTGGACCCGGAAAACCCCGTGCTGGGGCGGGTCTTCCCCTCACCGGCGGTGTGGGCGCTGATGGACGAGGCCGAGCGGGACTTCGACAACTCCTGGATCAAGCGGCTGCCGGCCGAGCAGATCACGCGCAACTGGAACAACGACACGCAGACCGTGCTGGGCAACCTCGGCGCCATGGCGTACTGGGCGGCCGGGAACGGCGCGCCCACGCCCGTGGAGGTCGGGACCGTGCCGCCCCGCGACACCCTCCCGCCCCCGCCGGAGGCCGGCGTCGACCTGTTCGCGCGGCACGCGGAGGCGTTCCGCTGCCCGCACTGCCGCGGCCCGCTGGCCTTCGAGGGCGACGGGGTGCGGTGCGCCGACTGCTCGGCGTCCTACCCGATCGCGAGCGGCATCCTCAACCTCACCGAGGACGCCGAGCGCAACGCCGGCGACTTCCTCTACAAGCTGGCCGAGGTGCCGAGCATGGGCCACTTCTACGAGGCCTACGCGCGGCCGAACTTCCTGCGGCTGGCCGGCTCCAACTGGGGCGCCGCGGTGACGCCCGCCGACGAGGACGCCTACATCGCCGAGCACGTGCGTCCGGTGGACGGGCCGGTGCTCGACCTGGCCGCCGGCGCGGGCCGGTGGACGGAGACCCTGATGAACGCGGTGGGCGCCGAGCGGCTCATCGCGCTGGACATGTATCCGCCGATGCTGACCGCGCTGCGCAGGAGGCTGCCGCAGGTGCCGGCCGTGATGGCGAACGCCCGCAGCCTGCCGTTCGGCGACGCGACGCTCGGCGCGGTGATGTGCTGGAACGCCCTGCAGGCGTTCCCCGACCACGCGGCCGAGGCGATCGCCGACGTGGGCCGCTGTCTGCGTCCCGGCGGCACGTTCACGTTCCTGACGTTCCGCACGCCCTCCGACCCGATCGCCCGCTACTTCCAGTCGCGCCACTTCTTCCCCGGGCACCAGGGCGGGCTGGAGCTGTTCGACCTCGACGACATCAAGGCGTGGCTGGCCGCGGCGGGGCTGACGATCCGGGACGAGCGGGGCCCCGGCACCTTCGTCATCATCACGGCCGAGCGTCCCAGCTGAAAACACAGCTGAGAAGACACCCGCGCGGCTGAGCGGGCGTACGTCAGGGCCGGTCCGGGCATCCGGGCCGGCCCTTCCGCTGCCGTCCTCCCGCCGTCCATGAGGGCCGTGCCCCTCCCGGGGCGAACAGGAGAAGGCCGCCGCCCCGGTGGGGGACGGCGGCCTCGGAGTGCGACGGGGGCTCAGCGGGCGAGCTTGAGCCGTACGACCTTCTCCAGGTCGGCGGCCGAGTAGTCACGGCCGGCCGAGGCCTCGCTGAAGGACTCCACGGCGAGGCTGTGGCCGGGGGTGCCCGCCGGGTCGCGGAACCCGTTGCGCAGCGCGTACTCGTTGTACGCGTCCAGCAGCCGCTGGGCCTCGCGGGTGGCCTCGGTGAAGCGGACCAGCGGGTCGGCGCCGTGGGCCAGCACGTCGCCCATGGCGCGCGTCATGACGTCCTGGTTGCCGGCGAAGTCGCCGAACAGCGCGCCCTGGGAGAGCGGCACGCCGCCGGCCAGGGCGGGGTCGACGGTCGCCCCGCTCGGGTAGCGGCTGACGTGCTCGTAGGCCAGGCGGTGGTAGGGGTGCTTGTCGAACCAGCCCTCCTCCTCCAGCAGGTCGTAGGAGGCGCGGGTGATCGGGATGAAGCTGCTGAACTTGTGCCGGTCGGCCGCGTTGCGCGGGTTGTGCAGGAACTGGATCAGGGCCAGCGCGCCGTCCTGGGTGGCCTCGTCCAGGCCGTTCGCCAGCCACAGCGAGGTTCCCGCCACCGCGTTGCCGACGTACGGGACCTTCTCGTTGTAGGGGAAGATGCCGATCTCGATGGGGAACCCGCTCTGCTCGGCCGCCTGGACCATGTAGTTGACGTCGTTGGACGAGGTGAACCTGATCGCCACGTCCTGGTCGGCGAAGGCCTTGAACGTGCCCGCCCAGTCGGGGATCTTGCCCGTGTAGAGGTAGTGGCCCCTGCGGTGCAGCCCCCGCCACCACTCGACCCAGGCGAGCATCTCGTCGGAGGCCAGGTAGGCGGTGGTGGCCCGGCCGGAGCGGCCGTTGTCGTTGTCCACCAGCAGCCCGCCCTGGCTGGCGAGCGCCTGCTGGAAGAACGTGCCGTGGTTCGACCAGGTGATGGCGTGCGCGGGACCGTTGCGGAGCTTGGCGATCTCGTCGCAGACGGCCTCGACCTCCGTCCACGTCTGCGGCAGCTCGGAGACGCCGGCCGCGCGCAGCAGGTTCGCGTTGGCGAACAGCAGGCTGGTCGTGCCGCCGGACGGCATCGAGGTGAGGTCGCCGTCCAGGGAGTAGTAGTCGCGGAAGGCCGGCAGCAGGTCGTCGATCACGACGGGCTCGCCGAGGATCTCGGTGCGTCCCCCGACGGCCTTCTCCACCGAGGTGAAGACCGGGCTGCCGTCCCTGTTGCGCATGTCCCGGGCGGCCTGGCCCATGTAGAAGTAGATCTCCGCGACCATCGGCGCCCGCCCCTCGGCGGCCGCCTCGGCCACCTTCAGCGGGAACGTCCAGAAGTCCTGGCCCACGATGTTCACCCGGTATTCCGGGTGCGCCTTCTCGAAGTCCCGGCCCTGCTCGTACCACCGGTCCATCCAGCCGGGGAAGGTCAGGTCCGGCACCCAGACGTCGAGGACGATTCGGTCCTTCATTCCATCTCCTCGTGCTCGCTCGCTCTTGCGTGGCTTCGGCGGGCCCGGCGCTACCGCCGGTGCTGGCCGGTCAGCTTCTCCAGGTCGGGGACGATGTCCGAGGGGCTCGGCTTGGCCAGCCACTCCTCGTGCACCGCGTCCGCGCCCGCCCGGATCGACGGGTCCTCCAGAGCCTTGACGATCAGGTCGCGGACCTCCTCGGCCGACTGCTTCTGGTGGTCGAGGCGCAGCCCCGCCCCGCGTCCGGTCACGTACGCGGTGGCGATCGGCGAGAGGATGTGCCGCTCGGGGATCGTGCTGCCGCCGTCCTCGTGGAACTCCAGCCGCTGGCTCTCGTCGGTGTCGGTGATGATCTGCGGGAGGTTCGCCGCCACCGAGGACCAGAAGGTGCCGCTCGACCCGTGGTTGATGCTCACCGCGCAGGTCGGCAGCAGCTGGGTCAGCGGGACGTAGTCGACCGTGCGCACGTTCGGCGGCAGCGGGGGCAGCCCGACGAGCTGGTCGGCGTTCAGCGTCGCGACGAGCTCGACGTCCAGGTCGGCGACGGCCTCGAGGATCTTGGGGGTCCGCCACTCGCCCTTGTGGTAGGTCCGGGTCGACAGGCCCACCGACAGGGCGATCCGGGGCCGCTCCGGCCTGCCGTACAGCCACTCCGGCACGACGCCGCCGCCGTTGTAGGGGATCCAGCGGACGGGCAGCGAGGAGAGGTCGCGGGACAGGCGCATCTCGGGCGGCAGCGGGTCGAGGGTCCACTGCCCGAGCAGCAGCTCCTCGTCGACCTCGACGCCGTAGCGCTCGGCCAACGGGCGCACCGCCTCGGCCAGCGGGTTGAGCACGTCGCCCGAGCCGGTGGCGCCGCCGGCGTGCTCGGCGAACCTCTCGGTCGCCCAGCCGCTGTAGTCGGGGCCCATCAGCATCCGGGCGTGCGCCGCGCCGCAGGCACGCGCGGCCACGGCTCCGCCGGGGAACCAGGGGTCCCACAGGACCAGGTCGGGCCGCCAGCTCCGGGCGAACGCGACCAGGGCGTCGTTGTCGGTGCTGGGCTCCGGCGGGAGGTGGTACTTCGCCGCGGACAGCAGGAACTGGAAGAACACGTCCCAGCTGTCGCGGTCGGCGGAGCCGATCTTCACGGCGTCGGCGAGACGGTCCATCTCGCCGGGGTTGGGCGCGAGGTCGGGCCTGGCCCACCCCTGCGCGGTCGCCTCAGGGGTGCCGCAGACGACCGCGCTGAGCCCCGCCGCCACGATGTCGGCCTCGGCGCCCGGAGGGCAGGCGATGCGGACCTCGTGTCCCGCGGTCTGCAGGGCGTGGGCGTACGGAATGATCGGGTACAGGTGGCACTTCTGCGGCCAGACCGTGAGCATTACCTTCATCGAGGCTCCTGCATCTGTAACGACGGACGTGGACCGCGGCGGGGGAGCGCCGGGGCGTCCCACCCGGCCGCGCGATTTCGGGGCCGCCCGGCGGGCACGGCGGCGTGGAGCGAGCGGTGGCGGCGCGGGTGCTCGGCCGGGGCATGCGCGCGAACGGCGGCACGCCGCGGTCGTGGCCGGGACCTCGCATGCCGCCAGCGTCACATCGCCGCCTGACCACGCGCATCTTCCCTCGTGCGGAGCACGGCCAGGGTGTCCCCTGCGGAGCCGGCTGAGGGCCCTTGATCAACTTGATGACGAATATCAATGACTTCGATGACAGAAAGGTGTCAAGTCGCGCGCAACATGCTGACAGGGATTTGTCTGGAATGCCGGTCGCGAATCAAGCACATTTGTTCTTGCAAGCACCACTGACCGCTCGAAGAAAGGATGCGGAAAATGAGGAACAAGACCGGTGTTCTCGCCAAGCTCGGTGTCGCCGCCGCCATGATGGTCGGTCTGACCGTCGCCTCCCAGACGGCCGCGGCGGCCGCCGCGCCCACGTTCTCCGTGTCGCCGGCGTCCGGCCTGCACGACGGCGACACCGTGACGGTCACGGTGACCGGCGCCGGCGCGAACGAGGTGTACGGCATCGCGCAGTGCGCCAACATCGGCGCGTCGTTCGGGTGCGACGGGAGCACCGCCACCACGTTCACCACCAACGCGAGCGGCGCGGCCACGTTCACCTTGCCCGTGCACAAGACCTACCAGGCCGTGACGCACGACGGCGTGTCGCTGGGCACGGTGGACTGCGGCACGACGAGCTGCTACATCGGCGCAGGGAACCAGAACCTGGCTCTCGGGGACGTGGTGCTGTCCTTCCGCTGAGCCGGGTGCCCGCACCAGAAGATGGGCCCTGCCGGTAGTCATTGAAACCGGCAAGGCCCATCTCCGGGCGAATCTGGTCGATCACCGTCGTTCGCGCGAGACGGAGGGCTCGCGGCCCGGGTGCGTGCGCGCCGCCCCCGGGCCCGCCTCCCGCCTCTCGTGCACGACGGACTGTTCGAAACGGCCTCAGGAAATACGCGCGGCCGCCTCGGCCGGCTCCTGGACGGACTCCGCCTCCGTTTCGGGCAGCCGCTCGCCGCCCTCCTCACCCGTGCCCTCCTGCTCCGCGTCGCCGCTCGCGGGAACGTGCCGCAGCGCGACCGCGGCCAGCGTGGCGAGCACGAGCGCGATGGCGGCGCTGACGCCGGCGGTGGAGTTCAGCGCCGTGGTGAAGGCCTCGCGGGCGGTGGTCAGCAGCTCGGTCGCGAGCGGGGCGGGCAGCTGCTGCGCGGCGGCGTAGGCCCCGGCGATGCTCTCCCCGGCGGTGCCCGCCGCCTCGGCCGGGACCCCGGCCGGGATGGTGCCGGACAGCGCGCCCTGGTAGACCGCCGTGCCGACGCTGCCGAGGACGGCGATGCCGAACGCGATGCCGAACTCACCGGTGGTCTCCGAGATCGCCGACGCGGAGCCCGCCTTCTCCGGCGGGGCGGACCCGATGACGAGGCCGGTGCCCAGCGCTCCCATGGGGCCCGCGCCGACGGAGCTGACGATCAGACCGGCCACCAGCAGGGCGACGCCCGTCGCGCTGCCCACCTGCGTGATCAGCAGGTAACCGGCCGCCGTGACCACCAGGCCGCCCGCGATGACGTACGCGGGGCGGACCCGCCGCGCGATGGCCGGGGCCATCATGACGCTGGCGATCGTCGCGAGCGTCGAGGGGACCAGCCAGCCTCCGGCCTGCAGCGGCGAGAGCCCCTCGACCGTCTGCAGGTACAGGTTGACCAGCAGGTGGGTGCCGCTCATGACGCCGCCGCCGATCATGATCACCAGGGCGACGCTGAACGCGCGGTTGCCGAAGAGCCGCAGGTCGAGCAGCGGGCTGGCCAGGCTGCGCTGACGCCGTACGAAGACCGCGCCGATGATCAGGCCGGCCACGACGGAGACGACGGGCAGCACCTGCCAGCCGTTCCTGGCCACCTCCTTGAGGCCGTAGATGACCGGCATGATGGCGGCCAGGGAGAGCGCGACGCTGGCGAGGTCGAGCCGCCCGCCCTCGGGGTCCCGATACTCGGGCAGCAGGCGCGGCCCGACCAGCAGGAGCAGCCCCATCACCGGGACGCCGAGCAGGAACACCGATCCCCACCAGAAGTTGGTGAGCATGATCCCGCCCACGACCGGGCCGATCGCCATGCCGCCCATGAAGCAGCTCATCCAGACGGCGATCGCCATCCCCATCTGCTTGGGGTCCTTGAACATGATGCCGAGCAGCGACATGGTCGAGGGCATCAGCGTGGCCCCGGCGACGCCCATCAGCGCCCTGGTGGCGATCAGCATCTCCGGGCTGGACGCGTACGCGGCGAGCGCCGAGGCGGCGGCGAAGCAGGCCGCGCCGATGAGCAGCAGTTTGCGGCGGCCGATCCGGTCGCCGAGCGTGCCCATCGTGACCAGGAAGCCGGCGATGAGGAAGCCGTAGATGTCGGTGATCCACAGCTGCTGGGTCGCGTCGGCCCCCAGGTCGATGCTGAGGTGCGGCAGTGCCAGGTACAGCACGCTCATGTCGAGCGACAGCAGCAGCGTGGGCAGGGCCAGGACGGCCAGCCCGATCCATTCCCTGCGCCCGGCCCGCTCGGCCGGGCCGGATTCGGTGCCTGCGTGCATGAAGGAGTCCTTCCGTCTGGTCGCCCGGGCCGTTGCGGGGGAGCGACGACGAGCGATTGTCGGGTGGGGGGTGCGCGCGCGTCGCTCTTCACCGGCTCCGCACACGCGGCGGCTTCCGGCGGGGCCGCGGCCCCGCCGGCGAGCCTCAGCGCAGGGGGGCGTCGGGAGTGGTGACCACCGCTCGCAGCACGCTGTCGAACTCGGTCATCCACTCGGCCATCGTGTCGGCCCGCCACAGGTTGGTGTTGAAGCCCAGGGTCCCGATGATCTCCCCCGACGGGGTGAGGTTGAGCTCGCACAGCGAGCCGTCCGGGATGTCCCCGCCCACCGGCTGGGAGACGAGCCGTGGCACCTCGGCGTACTCGACGTCGCCGACCACCTCGCCGGCCATCCCGAAGGGCGACTGGAAGACCTGGAAGAGGAACAGCGCGCGGTCGTCGGCCGCCGCCGGGGCCATCAGCTCCGGCGCCTCCGCGGCGATCTGGGCGAAGGGGATGTCGTGGGAGTAGGCCTCCAGGCAGGTGGCGCGGGTCCGCCGCACCGCCTCCCGGTAGCTGTCGCACCCGGTGAGGTCCGTACGCAGCGGCACGAAGTTGAAGAACGACCCCACGGTGGTGTGGAACCGCTCCTGGGTGCGCCCGGTGGTGAACGTCGGGACCACGACGTCGCTCACGCCGGTGATCCGGTTGAGCAGGATGTTGTTGGCCGCGAACAGGACCATGAACGTGGAGCAGCGCAGCTCCTTGGCGGTCCGGCGGGTCGCGGCGCTCAGCTCGGGGCCGAGCGTGAACCGGTGCCACCCGGTCGTCTTGGCCAGCCCGGCCGACCGCGGGTGGTCGGTCGGCAGCGTCAGGATGCTCGCCCCCCGCAGCTTCTCGCGCCAGTACTCCCGCGCGCGGTCCAGGGCGGGGGACGAGGCGCGCTCCTGCTCCCACAACGTGTAGTCGCGGTACTGCGGCGCCTCGGGAAGGGCGGCGGCCTCCCGTCCGCGCCGGGCGGCGTAGCTGTGGGCCAGGTCGCGCATGATCACGTGCATCGACCACGCGTCGGCCGCGGTGTGATGCGCGATCAGCACGAGGACGGCGTCCTCGTCGTCGAACCGGGCCAGCACGGCCCGCAGCAGCGGCACCTCGCGGGCGCTGTAGGAGCCCGCCTCGATCTCGTTGACCAGTTCACTCGCGCGGCGGTCGCGGTCGGCGGGGGCGACGCCGGACAGGTCGCGCAGCGTCAGCTCCACCGGGCCGGACGGGAGGATGCGCTGGTGGCGGTCATCGGGGTCGCGGACGATCAGCGTGCGGAGGGCCTCGTGGCGCTCCGCGACGTCGTGCAGGGCCGCCCGCAGGGTGTCGACGTGGACCCGCCCGCGCAGCCGGCTCGCGTAGAAGATGTTGTATCGGGGGCCGAAAGGCCCGGAATCGTCTCCCTCGTCGAAAATGCAGAGGAATTCCTGATTGAGAGAGAGGGGCACCCGGCTCGCCGGCTCGCTCGGCGCGTTCGGGATCTCGGAGACGCTCACACCACAAGCCTTTCGCTAGCAGGCGGTTTCGCCCTGTGTCTGCGCGCGCGGGTAGCTCAGATGGTAGGAGCGGCTTTCCCGGGCACGCTTATTCTGGATTGCCGTATACGGATGTCCGGCGCGGAATTCACCGCCCGACGCCCTGGTAGACGTAACCGAGCCGGCGCAGTTCCGCGATCTTGTCTTTCGGGTAGTAGGCCCGGCCGTCCAGCACCAGGCAGTCCGGCGCCACCGGCAGGTCCGCGAAGTCGATGTCCCTGAACGGCCGGTGCAGGGCCATGACGGCGACGCAGTCGGCGTCCCGCACGGCCTCCCGCAGGTCGGCGCAGGGAGCGACGCCGAACAGCGCCTCGGCCTGCACCGGGTCCACCAGCGGGTCGTGGACGCGGACCGTGGCCCCGGCCTTGGCCAGCGTCGTCACGAAGGCCTCCACCGGCGTCGCCCGCAGGTCGCCCGTGTCGTTCTTGAACGCCGCGCCCAGCACGGCCACCGTGGCCGTGGCGGGGTCCTTGCCGAGTCGCACCAGCGTGTCCACGACCAGCTGCGCCGCGTACTCCGGCATGCCGGTGTTGACCCTGCGCCCGGCCGGCGCCGTCTGGATCTCCAGGCCGCGCCGGCGGGCCGAGTGCCAGACCATCCACGGGTCCTTGACCAGGCACGACCCGCCCACGCCCACGCTCGGCAGCAGGATGTTGACGTTCCCCGTGCCCTTGGGGACCGTGTTGGCCGCCGCGATCACGTCGAGCACGTCCACGTCGTACAGCGCGCAGAACTTGGCCAGCTCGTTGGCCAGTGCGATGTTGAGGTCGATCCACCAGTTGTCGGCCAGCTTCACGATCTCGGCCGCCTCCGGGGAGTCCATCGGGACGATCGCGACGTCGAGCACGCGGCGCCAGAACTCCGTCCCGGCGCGGGTGCTGTCGTCGTTCAGCCCGCCCACGGCGATCGGGAGGGAGCGCAGCTCGCGCAGCGCGGTGCCCTCGGCGAACCGCTCCGGGGTGAAGGCGAGCCCGAAGTCCTCACCCGCGACGAGCCCGCCGCGCTCCAGCAGCGGCCGGGCCAGATCCCGGGTGGTGCCGGGCGGCACCGTGCTCTTGAGCAGCACGAGCTGGCCCTCGCGCAGGTGGGCGCCGAGACGCCGGCACGCCTCACGCAGGTGGTCGTCCAGCAGCGAGCCGTCCGGGTGGACGGGCGTGCTGACGGCGACGAGCACCACGTCGGCGTCCCGTACGCCGGCGTAGTCGGCGGTCACCCGGAGGCGTCCGGACGCGACCGCGGCCGCGACGAGTTCGGGCAGGCCGTGCTCCTGGTAGCGGCAGTGCCCGCGGGCCAGTTCGCCGAGCAGGGCGGTGTCGATGTCCACGCCCGTGACCGTGCAGCCGCGGTCGGCCAGGATCGCCGCCAGGCACGAGCCGACGTAGCCGAGTCCGACGACCGCCACTTTCAGGTCCCGCTGGTCGGGTAGGAAACGCATGAAACGCTCCTGAGTCGAAATGGGAATGTGTTTCCTGGTGTTGCCGGGCGCGTCCCCGTCGATATTTCCGGCGTACCGCCGGATCCTGACGCGATTCTCCGTTCGCATTGTCATTCCCGGCCGCCGTCCGCCGCATCTCCCGGCGTGCGAAAGGGGAAAACGCCGCGCGTAATACGGCGCGAATTACGGCCCCGGGGGCGGCAATCCAGGAGATGCGGGGCGATCGGCGCCGCCGGATGCTGGGACGGTGCGTCCGTGGCTCCCCCGTGACCTGCCCGTGGCCGGCCGGAAGACGACCGGCACCGTCCACTCGACCGACAAGGACCTGAGATGAACGATCACAAGGCGCTGATCCTGGACGAGGTCCGCAAGTATCACCAGGATGTCCAGACCGGCGGGGAATTCGTGCCCGGGGTGACCGAGATCTGGCCGACCGGCGCGGTGCACGACGTCGAGGACCGCGTGGCCCTGGTCGAGGCGGCGCTGGACCTGCGGGTGGCCGCCGGTCAGCGGGCGCGTAAGTTCGAGTCGCTGTTCGCCCGCAAGATGAAGCGGCGCAAGGCGTTCCTCACCACCTCCGGGTCCTCCGCGAACCTGCTGGCGGTCTCCGCGCTGACCTCGCAGCGCCTGCAGGACATGCGGCTGCGGCCGGGCGACGAGGTGATCACGGTCGCCGCGGCCTTCCCGACGACGGTCAACCCCATCCTGCAGAACGGCCTGGTGCCGGTCTTCGTGGACGTCGAGCTCGGCACGTACAACCCGACGGTCGAGGCGGTGGAGCGGGCGATCGGCCCGAAGACCAAGGCCATCATGATCGCGCACACCGTGGGCAACCCGTTCGACGTCGTGGACATGGCCCGGCTCGCGACCGAGCACGACCTCTTCCTCATCGAGGACAACTGCGACGCCGTCGGCGCCCTGTACGACGGCGAGCCCACCGGCACCTTCGGCGACCTCGCGACGGTGAGCTTCTACCCGGCCCACCACATGACGATGGGCGAGGGCGGCTGCGTCCTCACCTCGAACCTGGTGCTGGCCCGGATCGTCGAGTCGCTGCGCGACTGGGGCCGCGACTGCTGGTGCGAGCCCGGCGAGAGCAACACCTGCCTCAAGCGGTTCGACTACCAGATGGGCACGCTCCCGAAGGGCTACGACCACAAGTACATCTACTCGCACGTCGGCTACAACCTGAAGGCGACGGAGCTGCAGGCGGCGCTCGGCCTCAGCCAGCTCGACAAGCTCGACGACTTCTGCGCGACGCGGCGGCGCAACTGGCGGCGGCTGCGCGAGGGCCTGGACGGGGTGCCGCACCTGCTGCTCCCCGAGGCGACCCCGCGCAGCGACCCCAGCTGGTACGGCTTCGTCATCACGGTCGACCCGCAGGCGCCGTTCGGGGCGGGCGAGCTGGTGGACTTCCTGGAGAACCGCAAGATCGGCACGCGCCGGCTGTTCGCGGGCAACCTGATCAGGCACCCGGCCTACGCGGACCAGCCGTACCGCGTCGTCGGCGAGCTGACCAACACCGACATCATCACCACCCAGACCTTCCACGTCGGGGTGTATCCCGGCCTGACCGACGAGATGATCGACTACGTCGTCTCGTCCATCACCGAATTCGTGCGGGCACGTGGATGACCGCCCGGCCGCGCTGCCGGTTGCGCACGAGACGAGCCGTGTTCCGAGGGGGACCGAGATGCGCGTACCGCTCACTTTCCGGCCGGTCCACGAGCGGGTGCTCAGGCACGCGCTGACCCGGCCGGACGACGTCGCGATCGCCCTGGGCGGCCACGGCGTCGGCTACGCCGAGCTGGCGCGGCAGGCGGCCGCGGTCGCCGCGGCGCTGACCGCGAGCGGCGCCGCGGGCCGGCCGGTGGCGGTGCGGATGGACCCCGGCCCGCGTCAGGCCGCCGCCGTGCTCGGGGCGCTGAGCGCGGGAGCCCACCTGCTCTGCCTGGACCCCGGCGCGGCCGGACAGCGCGGCGCCGCCGTGCTGGAGGACCTGCGCCCCGCGTGGCTGCTGCTCGACGGCGTCTCCGGCGGTGCGGCTGAAGGGGACGCGGCGCGAGGCGGCGCGGCGGGAGGTGACGCGGCAGAGCGGGACGACCTCGCCGATTGGTACCGCCGCACCCTGCCCGGCACGGTCCTGGACGTCGCCGGCCTGCTCGGACCGGCCGAGGCCCCCACGCCGACCCCTGCCGACTCGTCCGACTCGTCCGTTTCGCCGGCCGCGTCCGGCGTGGACCCGGACGACCTGATGTACGTCGCCTACACCTCCGGCTCGACCGGCAGGCCCAAGGGCATCCCGCAGACTCATCGGGGCTTCGCGCAGTTCGTGACCTGGTTCGCCCGGGAGTTCCGGATCGGGCCCGGCGCCCGGGTGGCCCAATGGGCGGCGCCGGGCTACGACGCGAGCCTCGTGGAGATGTTCGCCCCGCTCGTCGCGGGCGCGACGCTCTGCCCCGTGCCGCCGAAGATCAGAGCGCACCCGGAGCGCCTCGCCGACTGGCTCACCGCCGAGCGCGTCACCCACCTGCAGACCGTGCCCAGCTTCGCCCGCCGCCTGCTCGAGGCGATCGCGGCTGCCGGGCCGGAGGGCCGCCCGCCCGCCCTGGGCCACCTCCTGCTCGCGGGCGAGCCGCTCACCGCCGAGCTGGTCGGCGGCCTGCGCGCCGCCCTGCCCACGACACGGCTGGTCAACCTGTACGGCCCGACCGAGTCGATCCTCGCCACCTGGCACGAGGTGACGGAGACGGGCGAGGGCCGCGTGCCGATCGGCCGGCCCATCCCCGGGCGCGTGGTGCTGGTGCTGGACGAGCTGGACCGCCACTGCCCGCCCGGCGTCACCGGCGAGCTCGTCATCCGCAGCCCCTACCTCACTCCCGGGTACGCCGGCGCCGCGGCGGGGGAGCGGTCCGCCTTCCGCCCGCCGCGCGGGTCCGCCCGCCGGGGCCGGTACTACCGCACGGGCGACCGGGGCCGGTGGACGGCGGACGGCGTGCTGGAGTTCGAGGGACGCCGCGACTTCCAGGTGAAGTTCAACGGCATCCGGCTGGAGCTCGGCGACGTCGAGGCGGCCCTGAACGCGCACGAGAGCGTGGCCGAGTGCGCCGTCGTCGCCGTGCCGGGCGCGCACCGCCAGGTCGCCAGCCTGGCGGCGTACGTCGTCCCGCGCGCTCCGACCGCCGAGGCGACGCCCGCCGCCTGGCGTGCGGCGCTGCGCCGCTGGTTCGGCAGGGCCATGCCGCCCGTGAGCTTCACGGTCGTGGGCCACCTGCCGCGCACCGCCGGCGGCAAGGTGGACCGGGACCGGCTGCGGCGCGAGCGCGAGGACCGGCAGGCGGCCCAGGCGCGACCGAAGGGGTTGATCGCATGAAGGCCCTGGTGCTGTCCGGCGGCTCGGGCACCCGGCTGCGGCCGTTCAGCTACTCCATGCCCAAACAGCTCATCCCCATCGCGAACCGGCCGGTGCTGGAGCACGTGCTGGGCAACATCCGCGACTGCGGCGTCACGGAGATCGGGCTCGTCGTCGGTCACTGGAGCTCGGAGATCGCGCGTGTGATCGGCGACGGCGACCGCCTCGGCGTGCGCGTCACCTACATCCCGCAGCACGAGCCGCTCGGGCTGGCCCACGCGGTACGGCTGGCGCGGCCGTTCCTGGGGGACGACGACTTCGTCATGTACCTCGGCGACAACATGCTCCCGGACGGGATCGCCGGCATCGCCCGGGACTTCCGCGCCGGGCGGCCGGCGGCCCAGGTGGTGGTGCACCGCGTGCCCGACCCCCGCGAGTTCGGCGTCGTCGAGCTGGACGCGGCGGGCGCGGTGCGGCGGCTGGTGGAGAAGCCCGCGCACCCCCTCAGCGACCTGGCCCTCGTCGGCGTCTACTTCTTCACCGCCGCGATCCACGAGGCGGTCGAGGCCATCCGGCCCGGCCGCCGGGGCGAGCTGGAGATCACCGACGCCATCCAGTGGATGCTGGCGCGGGGCGCGGCGGTGAAGGCCACCGAGTATCGCGGCTACTGGAAGGACACCGGCAAGGCCGAGGACGTCCTGGAGTGCAACCGCCGCCTGCTCGGCGAGCTCGGCGAACAGGTCCTGGTCGCCCCCGGCGCCCGCGTGGTGCGCTCCGTCGTCACCGGTCCGGCGATCATCGGCCCGGGCACGCTGGTGGAGGACTGCCATCTGGGCCCGAACGTCTCCGTCGGGGCGGGCTGCGTGCTGCGCGGCACCCGGCTGGCCGACTCCATCGTGCTGGACGGGGCCTCGATCTCCGACGTCCCCGGCCTGTACGGCTCGATCATCGGTCGCGGCGCCGTCATCGGCCCCACCCGGCCCGGCGCGGCGCGGCACCGCCTGCTGGTCGGCGACCATACCCGGGTGGAGATCTCCGCCTGAGCCGCCCGAGCCGCCCGCGCCGCCCGCGCCGCTTGACCACTTGAGCACCCGGGCGTTCGGGCCCGCAGCACCGGCCGCTGACGAGCGGGCCCCCGGAAACGGAACGAGGAGGACTCCGCGGAGTCCTCCTCGTCGCCGGTTCCGCGCGCGGATCAGGCCGCCGCGCCGATCGGGGTGTTCTGGTAGGCCGTGATCAGCCAGGTGCCGTCCTGCCGGGCGAGCACCCAGGTGGCCCGGATGGCCCGCTCGGGCGCGACCTCGGTCTCGCCGGGTGCCAGGACGCCGCCCCGCGTGACCAGCACGGCCGCGTCGGCGCCGATGAACTTGACCGAGATCGGCTCGCCGGTCACCCGGGTCCCCTTGTACGGCCCGGCGTAGGCCGCCTTGAAGAATTCGCGGATCGCCTCGCGTCCGCTGACGAAGACGCCACCGGGCAGGATCATGGTGGCGTCCTCGGTGCAGGCCGCGGCGAAGGCGTCGGCGTCGTTGCCGGCCCACGCGGCGACGATGCGCCCGGGCACCTCGCGGAGGGCCGCGATCTCGTCGTTGATCGTCGAAGTTGCGCTCATGCTCGTTGTTCCTTCGCTGGACGGCTGGAACTCACCTCCCCATCGTCGGGACCGGGCCGCTGACCACGCATCTCTGCGTGTGCGCTCCCGTACGGCGTCAGGCGCCGGGGGGCGGCGGCGGGCAGCCGAGGGTCGCGAGTTCGGCGCGGCCCTCGGCGGCGCGCCCGGGCAGCAGCAGCAGGGTGCAGGCGCGCTCGAACCGGGCGCCGACGCGCTCCCACCCCCGCACGGACGCCTCCAGCGCGGCGAGGTCGCCGTGCAGCCGCCCGGTCGCGCGGGCGAGGCAGGCGGCGGCCCAGTCGTTCTCGTCGCCCTCGGCGGCGGTCGCGATCCGGCGCGCGGCGTCGGGCAGCCCGGCGGCCACGGCGAGCTCGGCCCCGGCGGCCCGCGCGTACGTCTGGTAGCGCCCCTGCGGGAAGTCCGTGAAGACGAGGTCCACGAGCGCGGCCGCGTCGCCGTACCGTGCCAGGTGGACGGCGATGCGCGCGTCGACGAACGTCGCGAACGACGCGTGGTTGCGGGCCCGGCCCGCGACCTGGGTCGCCCGCGCGCGCCAGAAGCGGAATCCGTGCTCGTCGCCGCGCAGTCCGTGCGCGAGCGCGATCGCGGCGACCGCGGGGGACAGCCAGCCGGCGGTGGGGCTGCCGGCCCGCTCCCAGCCGTCCCACACGGCCGGCGCGTGGCGCAGGGCCTCCTCGAACTCCCCGGTGAGCACCAGGGGGATGACCAGATTGAGCGCGGACAGATAGGAATGGTGGCCCAGCAGGTCGTCGTCCAGGGCGGCTCGCGCGGTCAGCAGCGCGGTGTGCAGGTTGCCGGTGGCCACCGCGTACGTCGAGGCCATGGTGAAGGTGTCGACGATCTCCGGGGCCGCCCGGGGGTCGTCCCTGGGCATCGCGGTGAGCAGGGCGAAGCGCTCCCGGGTGACCCGGTGCGCCTCCCGCAGCCGCCCGGCCGTGGTCTCCGCGGCGCACACCGCGTCGAGCGCGGCGCTGACGAGCACGGGGTCGCCCGTGACGCGGGCCGCCGCGACCGCCGCCCGCGCGAGGGCGGCGTCCGGGTTCATCTTCTCCGGGCCGGCGTTCCAGGCCGCCGCGGCGGCGAGCGCCGCCGCGACCACGGGGTCGCCGGAGTCGCCGGCGCGCACCGCTTCCTCGAGCAGGCCGCACAGGCGTTCGTACGGGACCTCCTCGGCGAAGCCGGCCGAGAACCGGTTGGCCGTGACGACGGCGGAGGCGAGGGCGATCGCCCTGCCGTCGCCGTCGTCTCCGTCGCGGGCCCGCTCGGCGGAGGCGAGCAGCAGATCGAAGGCCTGGTCGCCGGAGGGAGCGATGGCGTGCGCGCCGTCGGCGGCGCTCCGCAGATCGCGGGCCGCCTCCGCGGGGGAGGGCGCCCGGCGCGCGGCCTCCGTGTAGTGGCGCAGCGACTCGGTGAGGAACCGCCGCGCGTAGGTGAGGTGGCCCAGCGCCCGGGCCAGGCGATGCGGCCGCTCGCCCGGGCCGGGCGGCGCCGCGGCGAGCGCCGCGCGCAGGTCGTCGGCCACGGCGTCGAAGCCGTCGCGCCATCCGCCGTCCCGCCACTCGCCGGGGAGCCGGGCCTCCAGATCCGCGGCGGCCGCCGTCGCCCACGTCAGGTGCCGCTCCCGTGTCCCGGCCTCCTCGCCGCTGCCGGACAACTCGTCGGCGGCGAAGGCGCGCACGGTCCGCAGCAGCCGCCATCGGCTCGGCCGGCCCCGCAGATGAACCACGAGGCTCTTGTCGACCAGCCGCCCGAGGACGTCGGCGACCTCGCTCGTGTCGCCGCCGGGCGTCACCGCGACGGCGGCGTCGAGGTCGAAGCCGCCGGCGAACACGGCGAGCCGCCGGAACAGCGCCCGCTCGTCCTCGCCGAGCAGGTCGTGGCTCCAGCCGATGACCGTGCGCAGCGACCGGTGCCGCTCGTCGGGCCCGCGACCACCGACCAGCAGCCGCAGGACGTCGCCGAGGGCCGTCAGCAGGCCGTCGGCGCCCAGCGAGGCGCTGCGCGCGGCGGCGAGCTCGATGGCGAGCGGCATGCCGTCGAGCCGGGCGCACAGCTCCGTCACCAGGGCGGGATCGGCGGTGAAGTCGGGGTCGGCCGCGACGGCCCGCTCGTGGAACAGCCGTTCGGCCTCGGGCGCCGGCGGCAGCGGGGCGACCGGGATCGTGCGCTCGCCCGGGACCCCCAGCCGGGCCCGGCTCGTCACCAGGATCCGGGTGCCGGGGCACAGGTCGAGCACCCGCACCGCGAACGCGGCCACCTCGTCGAGAAGGTGCTCGCAGTTGTCGAGCACCAGCAGCGACCGGTCCCGGCCGAGACGTTCGGTCACCGCGTCGTCGAGCGGCTGCCGGGGCCGCTCCGTCACGTCCAGCGCGGTGGCCACCGCCTGCGCGACGAAGCCCTCGCTCACCGGCACCAGGTCGACGAACGCGCCGCCGGAGGCGAACGAGGCGGCGGCCGCCCCGGCCACCACCATCGCCAGCCGGGTCTTGCCGACCCCGCCGGGCCCGAGCAGGGTCACCAGCCGCGCGGTCTCGAACGCCGCGAGGACCGCCTCACGCTCCCGTTCGCGCCCGACGAACGAGGTCCGGGCCACGGGCAGGCCCGCCAGCCGGGCGGGCGGCCCTTCCGGCGTCGCGCGCCCCCCGGTTCCGTGCTGCCCGGTTCCGTGCTGCCCGGTTCCGTGCTGTCCGGTTCCGTGTCCCCGGGATCCATGCCCCCTGGATGTGTATCCCTCGGTTGCGTATCCCTCGGTTGCGTATCCCTCGGCTCGGTGCCCCTCGGATTTGTGCCGCTCGGCCGCCGCCCGCTCGGCTGCGGCCCGCTCGGCTGCGGCCCGCTCGGCTGCGGCCCGCTCGGCCGCGGCCTGCTCGAAGACGGCCGCGAGGGCGCGCCGGTCGGCGACGCCGTACTTGCGCAGCAACGACGACACGTGGCTTTCCACCGTGCGCACCGAGATCTGCAGCCGCCGTGCGATCTGAGCGTTCGACAGATGGGCACCGAGCGCCTCGAGCACCTCGGCCTCGCGTGCGGACACCTCACCGCGCCCCGTCGACGTCACCGCAACATCTTCACCCATTAGCCCCCATCCGTGGCGCGTCCGTGGTGAATCCGTGGTCGCCACGGATGCCCCGGAGCCCGTCCGCGGGAGATCATGGTCCGGAGCCAGGAGTAGGGGCGCACGGCGGACAACAGCCCGACCGCGCCGTCGACACGCGAGACGAGGGAAGGTTTTCCGAGATGAGCCAGCACGTCCAGCGGCAGGCGTACCAGGCCCGGCAGGCCGGGCCCGGCGACGGACCGGCCGTGGCGCGCGACCTGCGCCGCGAGTTCGCCGGCGCCGTGCACCTCCCCGGCGACACCGCCTACGACGCACTCCGGGAGGCGCCGTACTCGAGCATCGACCCGCGGCCGGCGCTGATCGCCGAGGCGACGAGCCCCGCGGACGTGCGGGCCGCGATCGTGGCGGCGCGCGAGTCCGGTCTGCCCTTCGCGGTCCAGGCCACCGGGCACGGCACGCAGGTCGCGTGCGACGGCGGCCTGCTGCTCAGGACGGGCGCGATGGGCTCGGTGCTGGTCGACCCGGACCAGCGCATCGCCCGCGTCGGCCCCGGCGTCATGTGGCAGGAGGTGACCGCGGCGGCCGAGCCGTTCGGCCTGGCGCCGCTGGCGGGCCCGGTCCCGTCGGTCGGCGTGACCGGCTACACGCTCGGCGGCGGTTTCGGCTGGCTCGCCCGCAAGTACGGCTTCGCCGCGGACAGCGTGGTCCGCGCCGAGGTCGTCACGGCCGAGGGCCACATCGTCGCGGTCGGCCCCGACCGGCATCCCGACCTGTTCTGGGCCCTGCGCGGCGGCGGCGGCAACTTCGGCGTCGTGACCTCGCTGGAGTTCCGGCTCCACCCGGTGGCCCGCGTCCACGCGGGCACCGCGTTCTTCGCCGCCGACCGGGCCGCGGAGACGCTCGCGTTCTACCGTGACTGGATCGCCGGCGCGCCCGACGAGCTGAGCACCGCGATCCTGATCACCCGGATGCCGCACGATCGGGGCCTGCCCCCGCAGCTGCGCGGCAGGCGGGTGGTCGGCATCCAGGCCATGTACGCGGGCGAGGCGGACGAGGCCCGCCGGGCCCTGCGGCCCCTGTGGGCGGCGGCGGGACCGGCGCTGCTGGACACCATGCGGACGACGCCGTTCGGGCACGCCATGATGGGCGGCACCGCGCCCATGCACGTGGAGCTGCTCCACACGCTGTCCGATCCGGTCATCGAGACGCTGGTGCGGGCGGGCGAGCGGCCGGGCTCGCCGGTCACGACCGTCGAGATCCGCCACTGGGGCGGCGCCATCGCCGCGGCCGGGCCGGACGCCGGGCCGGTCGCCCACCGCTCGGTGCCGCTGTCGGTCGTCCTCGACGCGCACGTCCCCGAGATCGAGCGGGCGCTGCGGCCGCACGTGACCGGCGGAACCTTCCTGAACTTCCTGCACGACCCCGCCCGGACCGAGGCGGCCTACACCCCGGACGACTGGCGGCGCCTGCGCGAGGTGAAGCGGGACTACGACCCGGACAACTTCTTCCACGTCAACCTCAACGTGCCCCCGGCCGGCTGACCAGCCGCCGGGTCCGGCCCCCGATGAGCACCGTGACCTCGGCCGACGGCACCCCCATCGCGTTCGACCGCGCAGGTGGGGGGCCGCCGGTCGTCCTCGTCGGCGGCGCGCTCCGCCACCGGGCGTGCGACCCGGTCGCGGAGCGGCTGGCCGCGCTCCTCGCCCCGTCCTTCACGGTGATCAGGTACGACCGCCGCGGCCGGGGCGGCAGCGGGGACACCGCGCCGTACGCCGTGGCCCGCGAGATCGAGGACATCGAGGCCCTCGTCGCGGAGGCCGGCGGCGCGGCGGCGGTGTGCGGGTTCTCCTCCGGCGCCGTCCTCGCCCTCGACGCGGCCCGCCGCCTGCCCGGCATCACACGCCTGGCCGTCGTCGAGCCGCCGTTCGTCGTCGACGACAGCCGTCCGCCGCTGCCGCAGGACTACCTTCCGAGGCTCGCCGCGCTGTTGGCCGCCGGCCGGCGGGGGGACGCGGTCGAGTTCTTCCTGACGCGGGCGGCGGGCCTGCCCGCCGAGCGCGTCGCCGTGCACCGGCGATCCCCGGCGTGGCCCGAGTTCGAGGCCGCCGCGCACACCCTCGTCTACGACAGCGCCGTGATGGGCGCGACCATGTCCGGCGCGCCGCTGCCCGCCCACCGCTGGGCCTGCGTCACCGCGCCCGTGCTCGTGACCGGCAGTGCCGGGGGCCCGGCGTTCCTGCGCGGCGCGGCGCGGGCGCTCGCCGGCGTCCTGCCGTGCGCCCGGCTGCGGCTCCTGGCAGGTGCCGCCGGTGGGCGGGACCACCCCGAGACGGTTCCCGCCGGTGGCGGGGATCGCCATGGCGAGGCGGGTTCTGCCGGTGGCGGGGATCGCCGTGCCGAGGCGGACCCTGTGTGCGATGGGGGGTACCACGCGGAGACGGCCGCCGCGCTCGCGCCGGTGCTGCGCCGTTTCTTCGCCGCCTCCTGAATCCGCCGCCGCGGACCCCGTTCGAACAGCGCCGTGAACGCCGCCGACCGGCCGCGTCACGGCGTGCCTCCTGAACCCGCCGCCGCGAAACGCCGCGCGAAAACGCCGTCGGGACGGCCGCGTCACGGCCGTCCCGGGAGGTTCGCTCCTCGTCGTCATCCGCTACTTGTCGCCGAACCGTCGTCACAGCTCGACGCGCACGCCGTACATCCGGACCCAGGTGTTGAACTCGATCAGCCTCTCGATGACCGCGCGGGCGCTCCAGGGCCCGCCCATGGCGTACGTGCCGACGGGCGCGTCGAGCAGCATGCGCACCTCGGACTCCGACACCAGGTCGAGCACCGGGCCGCCCTCGGCGAGGATCGCCTCCATCCGCTCGCGCAGCGCCACCTCGTACTTCTCGTCCTGCGTGGAGGGGTAGGGGTTCTTCTTCCGGTCCAGCACCGAGTCGGGCAGCACCCCGCGCATGGCGGCGCGCAGCAGGCTCTTCTCCCGGCCGTCGAAGGTCTTCATCGCCCAGGGCGTGTTGTAGACGTACTCGACCAGCCGGTGGTCGGTGAACGGAACGCGCACCTCCAGGCTCGCGGCCATGCTGACCCGGTCCTTGCGGTCGAGCAGGAAGCGCTCCCACCGGGTGAGGTTGAGGAAGGTGAGCTCCCGCATCCGCGCCTCCAGACCGGTCTCGCCGGGCAGCCGCGGCACGTCCTCCAGCGCCTCGGTGTAGCGCCGCTTGACGTACTCGCCGAGCCCCAGCCGGTCCCAGAGGCCGACCGCGCGCAGCGCGCCGATCCCGCCGGCCTTCTCGAACGGGTGGTGCCAGGGGAAGGTGTCGGACTCGACGGCCTCGCGGTCGTGGAACCAGGTGTAGCCGCCGAACAGCTCGTCGGCTGCCTCCCCCGACAGGGCCACCGTCATGCGCTCCTTCAGCGCCCGGCACAGGACCAGCAGGGAATACTCCATGTCGCCGGTGGACACCGGCAGGTCCTGGGCCCGCAGGACGGCCTCGCGCACCTCGGGGTCGAGGATCTGCGCGTTCTCCAGCTCGACGATGATGTGCTCGGCCCCCACGTGCTCGGCGACCTCGATCGCGAACGGCGTGTCCGGGTCCTCCCACTGGACGTTCGACTGGAACCGCGTCTCGTGCCCCTGGAAGTCGACCGAGAACGCCTTGAGCGGCCCGGCCCCCTTACGGGCGAGCACGCGGGCGGCGAGCGCGGTGATGGCGCTGGAGTCGAGGCCGCCGGACAGCAGCGTGCCGACGGT
The DNA here is from genome assembly GCF_053604425.1 of Microbispora sp. NPDC004025. NCBI lineage: Bacteria > Bacillati > Actinomycetota > Actinomycetes > Streptosporangiales > Streptosporangiaceae > Microbispora > Microbispora sp. NPDC004025. Next base: position 185,001 of record NZ_JBSGHN010000001.1, read on the forward strand.
GACGTCGGCGACCATCTGCCGCTCCACGATCTCCTCCAGCATCCGGCGCACGGTGACGACCGTCGTGGCCAGGTCGTCGGTGTGCTCGCGGGCCTCCAGCCGCCAGTAGCACTCCTCGGACGCGCTGTCGCGGGAGAAGCGCATCACGGTGGCCGGCCGGACCTCGTACATGCCGCGGAACACCGCGTGGCCCGGCGTCTTGACGATGCTGAAGATCTCCCGCAGCCCGTCGGCGTCCACGACGGCCTCCGCCTCGGGGTGGGCGAGGATCGTCTTCGGCTCCGATCCGAACAGCAGGCCGTCGGGCGTCGGGTAGTAGTAGAGCGGCTTGACCCCCATCCGGTCGCGGACCAGCAGCAGCTCCTCGGTGCGGGGGTCCCAGATGCCCAGGGCGAAGATGCCGTCGAGCCGCTCGGCGAAGGCCGGTCCCCACTGCAGGTACGCGCGGAGCACCACCTCCGAGTCGCTCGACGTGCGGAACTCCTGGCCCAGCGCCTCGAGTTCGGCCCGCAGCTCCCGGTAGTTGTAGACCTCGCCGTTGTACGTCATGACCGGCAGGGCCTCGTCGCCGGCCGCCATCGGCTGCCGCCCGCCCTCCAGGTCGATGATCGCCAGCCTGCGGTGCCCGAGGGCGGCGCGGGGAGAGGTCCACACGCCTCCCGCGTCCGGGCCCCGGTATTCCAGAGTGGCCGTCATGGCGGAGATCGTCTCCGTCTGCCCGGTCAGATCGCTCGCGTAACTCACCCAGCCGGCGATGCCGCACATATCAGGGGTTTCCTCTCTCAGGTCGGTTCAGCTCAGGGGGAGGGCTTCGACGAAGTCCCGGGCGCCGTGCAGCCACGAGACCTTGTCGTGCAGTTCGTCCTCGGACAGCGCGGCCAGCATCCGGTTCCTGGCGAGCGCGCCGGGGCCGGCCGGGTGGTACAGCACGCGGCCCATCTCACGGGCGACGATCTGCGCCGCCGCGGTGCGTGCCCGCCGCAGGGCGTTGTACTTCTCGAAGCGCTGGGGAAACTCGTCGGCGCCGCAGTCGAGCAGCTCGCCGAGCAGGACCGCGTCCTCCAGGGCCATGCAGGCGCCCTGCGCGGCGTACTGCAGCATGGGGTGCGCCGCGTCGCCGAGCAGCGCCACCCGGCCGTCGGTCCAGTCGTCCACGGGGTCGCGGTCGCACAGCACCCACTCCCTCCACTCCTCGCCCAGTCGCAGGAGGCGCGCGGCGGTGTCGCCGAGTCCAGGGAACTCGCCGAGGACGCGTTCGCGGGGGACGGGCCGGCCCGTCACCACGTGCCGCGCGCCGTCGTCGCGGGTGGCCGCGAGGTTGAGGAACCTGCCGCCGCCGATGGGGTAGTGGACGAAGTGCCAGCCGGGGCCGGCCCACAGCGTCACGGTGTTCCACCGCAGGTCCTCGGGCACCCGCTCCATCGGGATGACCGACCGGTAGATCGTGTGCCCGGACACCCGCGGGTCGCCGTCGCCGACGAGCCGGGCGCGCACCGCCGAGCGGATGCCGTCGGCCCCGATCAGCGCGCCGCCGCGCACCCGCTCGCCGCTCGCGAGGACCGCGCTGACGCCGTCCGCGTCCTGCTCGTAGCCGACGACGTGACTGCCCGCGCGCAGCTCGATCCAGGCCGACTCGCGGCAGGCCGCCAGCAGCGGGCCGTACAGGTCCATCCGCTGCACCACGGCGTACGGGCCGCCGAACCGGGCGCGGTAGCGCTCGGTGAGCGGCATGCCCGCCACGCGCTCGCCGGTCGTGCCGTCCATGAAGCGCAGCTCCTCGATGTGGACGGCGAGGGCGCGGACCTCGCCGCCGACGCCGAGCCGGTCGAGCGCGCGGAACCCGTTGGGGGCGATCTGGATGCCGGCCCCCATCTCGGTGAACTCCTCGCGCCGTTCCAGGACCACGGCCCGGTGCCCCTGGCCGGCCACGGCGATGGCCGCGGCGAGGCCGCCGACGCCGCCGCCGGCGATCAGTACGGTCGTCATCTCCTGCCCCTCACTGGTGGTCCGGCCTCACTGGTGGACCGGCAGCCGGTCGAGCACCGCGACGATGGCGTCGCGGAGGATGGACACGCCGTTCTCGGTGAGCACCGACTCGGCGTGGAACTGCATCGAGCCGAACCCGGGGCCGCGCAGCGCGTGCACCTCTCCGGTGCGCGGGTCGCGGCAGACCTCGACGGGCGCGGCCAGTCCGGGGATCTCGACGACGTCGGCGTCGGCTCTGGCGGCGAACGCGTTGTAGAAACCGACCCTGACCCGGCGGCCGAACAGGTCGATCTCGCGCTGGACGCCCTGGTTCGGCACGGGCCTTCGCACCAGCGGCAGCCCGAGCGCGGTGCTGAGCACCTGGTGGCTCAGGCACACCGCGACGAAGGGACGCTGCTCCCGCAGCAGCCGGCGTACGGCCTCGCGCAGATGGGCGATCTTGGGATGGGCGACGTCGCGCGGGTCGCCCGGGCCGGGGCCGAGGACCACCAGGTCGTGGCCGTCCAGCGGGTACGGCTCGTCGAACCGCCGTACGGTCACGTGCAGGCCGAGCGACCGGAGCTGGTGGGCGATCATCGAGGTGAAGTTGTCCTCGGCGTCCACCACGAGGACCCGCCGGCCGATCAGGCCGGGCGTCCACTGGACCCGGTCCTCGTCCTCCCGCAGCCAGAAGCCGGCGATCGTGTCGTTGCGGGCGTCGAGCGCCCGGCGCACGTCGGGGTGGTCGGCGAAGCGCGCCGGCGGCTCCATGCAGAGCACGTCGAGCAGCCCGGCCGCCTTGGCCCGCGTCTCCGCCGCCTCCGACAGCGGGTCCGAGTGACGCACCAGGGTGGCGCCCACCGCGATCCGCACCCGGCCCTCGCTGTCGATGTCCGCCGTGCGGATGAGGATGGAGGAGTCGAGCGTGCGGCCGCCGTCGGCGTCCCTGCCGATGAGCGCGACGACGCCGCTGTAGTAGCCGCGTCCCTCCGGCTCGTAGCGGCTGATCACCCGGCAGGCGCTCTCCAGCGGGCTCCCGGTGACGGTGGGCGCGAAGAGCGTCTCGCGCAGGATCTCGCGTACGTCGCGGTTGGTGTGGCCGTCGATGAAGTACTCGGTGTGCGCGAGCCTGGCCATCTCCTTCAGGTACGGCCCGGACACACGCCCGCCGGAGTGGCAGATGCGCGCCATCATCTTGAGTTCCTCGTCGACCACCATGTAGAGCTCGTCGGCCTCCTTGCGGTCGGCGAGGAAGTCCATGAGCCCCGGCAGGGTCGGGCCGGACGCGGGGTAGCGGTAGGTGCCGCTGATCGGGTTCATCGTCGCGACGCCGCCGGACAGGCTGACGTGCCGTTCCGGTGAGGCGCCGACGAACGTGCGGTCGCCGGTGTGGATGACGAAGGTCCAGTACGTCCCCGCCTCGCGTTCCACCAGCCGGCGGAAGAACGTCAGCGCGCTCCGCACGGAGTAGCCGGAGATCTCGGCGGTGAACGACCGCTTGATGACGAAGTTGGCGCCCTCGCCGTGGCCGATCTCCTCCTCGATCACCTTGCGGACCACGGCCGCGTACTCGTCGTCGTCCAGGTCCACGCGGCGGCCGCCGGCGACCACGGGTGCGTCGGGGATCCGCCGCAGCGCGTCGGCGAGCGGCAGCGTCCCCTGCTCGGCGATCGTCATCGCCAGCAGCGGCTCGTTGTCGTCCACAACGGTGAAGCCCCGCTCGGTGATCTGCCGGAAGGGGATGACGGCCAGCGTCTCGTGCCGGGCCTCCCCGGCGGAGCCCTCGGGACCGTCGGGACCGTCGGGGAGCGGCAGTTCGTCGAGCGTCCCGACCGCGGACATGTCGCCCACGAGGATGTCGAGCAGCCCCCGGCGGCCGGCCCCCGCACGGTGCAGCAGCGCGAAGGCGGGAGGATCCGGGGAGAGCACCTTGTCGAGGAGTCGTTCGGCCGTCATCGCTGTCCCTCCGAACTCGAGGAAAGGCCCGGCACCGGGGCGAGGCCCGGCGTGGGGGAAAGGTCCGGCGCCGCGGAGAGGTCCGCCAGCACCTGCTCGGTCGTGACGGTCACACCGCACCGCCGGGCGGCGTAGTCGAGCGTCATGCGGTGGTCGGCGGCGGTGAAGTCCGCGATGGCGTCGGCCACCAGGAAGGGCTGGATGTCGTTGGTGAAGGCGTCGACCGCGGTCATCAGGATGCCCACGTGGGCGTACACCCCCGCGAGGATCAGCTGGTCGCGGCCGCTCTCCCGCATCCGGCTCAGCAACGTGGTCCTGTGGAAGGCGCTGTAGCGCCATTTGGTGAAGAGCCAGTCGCCGGGGGCGGGCGCCACCGCGGCGACGATGTCCCGGTGGGACGGCTCGGCTGTCATGCCGGGGCCCCAGAACTCCCTGAGCAGCCCCCGCTGCTCCTCCGTCATGTCCCCGGGCTGTCCCGTGTACGCCACGGGGATGCCGAGGCGGGCGCACCGGTTCCGCAGCGCCGTCGCGTTGCCGACCAGGTCGACCACCGGAGGCCGGCCCGCGGGGAACGGCTCCAGGAAGAAGTTCTGCATGTCGTGCAGCAGCAGCACGGCCCGTCTCGAATCGACCGTCCAGGACGCCGTGTTCCCCGGCAGTTCTCCGGCCTCCGGCATGGAATACGGTGCGATCTGTGGAATTCCTGCCATCGAAATCCTCTTGTGTGCCGTGATTTGTGATTTCGTTATCAGGCGCCGAGGGTCGCGCCGCCGTCCACCGTCAGGTGTTGCAAGGTGATGTGACCGGCTCTTTCCGAGAGCAGGAACGCGACGGCCTCCGCGATGTCGGCCGGTCGCGCGATCTTTCTCAGCGGGATTCCGGTGCGATAGAGGTCCGGGGCGCCCTCGATGGAGGCCCGGTGGCCGTCACCGTCGTGCCACAGCGAGGTGAGCATCGGAGTGTCGGTCGAGCCGGGCGCCACCACGTTGCAGCGGATGCCGTAACGGGCGACCTCCAGGCCCAGGTTCTTGGTGAACATCGTCACCGCCGCCTTGGAAGCGCCGTAGGCGGACATGCCGACGCGGGCCGTGTGCGCCGCGTTCGAGGCGACGGTGACGACGGCGCCGGCCCGCCGCGGCACCATCCTGTTCACCACTGCCCGCGAGACGTGGAAGACGCCGGTGACGTTGACCGCGAACGTCGCGGCCCAGTCGTCGTCCGACAGCGTCCTGACCTCGCCCACGCGCAGCACGCCCGCGGCGTTCACCAGCCGGTCGATCGGGCCGATCCGCCGCTCGACCTCCTCCACGACCGCCTCGACCCGCGCCGCCGAAGTCACGTCCGCGGCGAACGCGACCGCCTCCAGCCCGTCGGCGACCAGTTTGCCGACGACGGTGCGCAGCGCGTCCGCGTCGCGGTCCACAGCGGCCACCGGCACGCCGTCCTCGGCGAGCACCCGGGCGACCTCGGCTCCGATGCCGCCGGCGGCGCCGGTGACCAGGGCGACCATCACGCGCTCCCGGCGGCGGTCGCGGTGGCGTTCGTCGAGGCGTCTCCTTCGCGGGAACGACATGAGTGAACGCGGGGGGACGGCCGATCCCACGTCGTCCCGCCTGTCGCGGAAAGGGTGCGGGGAAACCGCGAAATGTTTTTCATGGCAGAACTGTGCGGCCCGGCGTAAGTCGCCAACAAGGCGAATGAAAGGCAGCATGTTGCCCGCCGATAGCCGTTTCCTGCCAACGTCGGCCCGTACGGGAAAGAGCCTGCCGTGGTCCCCTCGTGGCAGCCCGGATCTCTCGCCGGTGAATTGACTGGAGGTCAGGAGAATTGTCATCCCAAGCGTTCTCCCTGGCCGGGACGAGGGCTGGCAGGAAGCTGTACCGCGCGGGCATCTTGCTGACGCCGCCCTGTCTGGCCGGTGCCACGCAAACGCGCGAGATTGCCGATGCGGAGATCCGTAATCGCACCAAGGGAGAGGCATGATGACTTCGTCGTCGATTCGCCGCGTCACGATCATCGGCTGTGGTCTGATCGGCGCCTCTGCCGCGCTCGCGCTGCGCAAGGCGGGCGTCGAGGTCGCGCTGTCCGACCGCGACCCGCACGCGGTGGCCGCCGCCGAGCGGATGGGCGCGGGCGTCGCGCTGACCCCCGGCGCGCCCGCGGCGGACGTGGTGGTCGTCGCCACGCCGCCGTCCACGGTGGCCGCCGTGCTGCGGGACGCCCAGGCCAGGGGGCTCGGCGCCGTCTACACCGACGTCGCGAGCACCAAGGCCCGCGTCGTCGCCGAGGTCGAGCGGGCGGGCTGCGACCTCACCGCGTACGTGCCGGGGCACCCGATGGCCGGTGCGGAGGCGTCGGGTCCCCTGGCCGCCCGGGCGGACCTGTTCGCCGGACGGCCGTGGACGCTCTGCCCGCTTCCCACGACGTCGCTGCGATCGGTGCGCGTGGTGGCCGAACTGGTGGCGGCGTGCGGAGCGGAGCACCGGCTGCTGGCGCCGGACGTCCACGACCTGGCCGTCGCCACGAGCTCGCACGCGCCGCACCTGGTCTCGGCGGCGCTGGCGGCGAGGTTCGCCGGCGCGGACGAGACCACGCTCTCCCTGGTGGGGCCGGGCCTGCGGGACATCACGCGGGTCGCGGGCGGGGCCCCCGGCCTGTGGTGCGACATCCTCCGGCAGAACGCCGAGCCGGTCGCCGCGGTCCTGGACGCGGTGGCGCGGGACCTGGCCGCCGCCGCGGCGGCGCTGCGCGACCCGGAGGGCGGGCAGCTGCTCGCCGACCTGCTCACGAAGGGCAACCACGGCCGCGCGCGCATCGTCGGCGGGGGCGCGGAGCACCCGGCACCGGCCGGCGCGCTCGCGGCCTGAGCCGCGTCCCCTGGAGCGCCACCGGCGGCGGCCGGTGACGTCCCGCCCCGGTACGGCGCCGGGCTGCGCAACCAGAAAGGTGTGCCGCCCGCGGGGCCGGTGCGACAGTCGAGGAGACCCAGCGGCGGCCACCGCACCGCACCGCACTGCACTGCATCGCACTGCATCGCACTGCACGGCACTGCACGGCATCGCACTGCATCGGCGCGTCGCGGGCGCGGGCGCCCCGCCCGCCCCATGTGCCGTGAGCTGGGACGCGAGGAGCGGCTTCAGCGCCGACGGCACGAGGAGGAAACGATGTTGACGACCGGGGTTCCGACACGGGAGGAACTGGTTCGGCGCGCGTCCGAACTGCTGCCGCTGCTGCGCGGCCACGCGGACTGGGCGGAGGAGAACCGGCGGATCCACGACGAGTCGATCGAGGCCCTGGCCGACGCCGGTATCTTCAAGATGCGGGTGCCCGCCCGCTACGGCGGCTACGAGTGCGACACGCGGACCCTCCTCGAAGTGGCGGCCGAGCTCGGGCGGGCCGACGGCTCCACCGCCTGGACGGCCTCGGTCTACTGGATCCCGACCTGGATGGCCTGCCTGTTCCCCGACGAGGTGCAGGACGAGGTGTTCTCGACGCCGGACGTGCGGGTGTGCGGCACGCTCAGCCCCACCGCCATGGCCGCCCCGGTGGACGGCGGCGTCGTGGTTAACGGCAAGTGGGGGTTCGTCAGCGGCGCCTGGCACAGCCACTGGCAGGAGATCGTGGCGATCCAGGTCGGCCCCGAAGGCGAGCCCATGCCCATCATGGCGCTGGTGCCGATGTCGGACCTGCAGATCGTGGACGACTGGCACACCTCCGGCCTGCGGGGCACCGGCAGCGTCACCACGGTCGCCCAGGACGTGTTCATCCCGGCCGAGCGGGTGCTTCCGCTGCCCGCGGTGCTCATGGGGCAGTACGCGTCGAAGCTGAACGCCGCCAGCCCCATCTACCGGACGCCGCTGCTGCCGGTCGCCTCCGCGTCCTCGGTCGGCACGGTGATCGGCCTGGCCCGGGCGGCCAGGGAGGCGTTCTTCGAGCGCCTGCCCAACCGCAAGATCACCTACACGCACTACGAGAGCCAGAGCGAGGCCCCGCTGACCCACCTGCAGGTGGCGGAGGCGTCGCTCAAGATCGACGAGGCGGAGTTCCACGCCCAGCGCCTGACCGGCCTGGTGGACGGCAAGGGCGTGACGGGCGAGCAGTGGACGCTGGAGGAGCGGGCCAGGGCGCGCGCCGACATGGGCGCGGTGTGCCGGCTGGGCAAGGAGGCCGCGGACGTCCTCGCCATGGCCAGCGGCGGCTCCTCCATCTACACCCAGGTGCCGATCCAGCGGATCGCCCGTGACATCACCGCGGTGAACCTGCACGCGCTGATGCACCCCAACACCAACACCGAGCTCTACGGCCGGGTGCTGTGCGGCCAGGAGCCCGGCACCTTCTACATCTAGACCACACCCCCTCCGCCGAGACGGTTCCGCGGCCCAACGGCGTGCCGCGGGACCGTCTCGTACGTGTGCCCGGAGTCCACCCACCGCTTACGGCCTGCGCGCGGGACAGACACCCGGGCAGACGGAAAGGCCGGAGGCGTGGGACACGCCTCCGGCCACGACACGCCGGTTCGGTCACGCGGCGGGCGAGACCGCCGCCTTCCCCGCGACCATGCGGACCAGCGCGTCGAGGTTCGGGTCCTCCTCGAAGAGGTCGCCGACGTCGACGCTGACGCCGAGCTCCTCCTCGATGCGGGACACGAGGCGGACCGCGGCGATCGACTCGCCCTCCAGGTCGAAGAAGGTCGCGTCCTCACTTCCGTCCGGCACGTCGAGCACCTGCTTCCAGATCTCGGCGACCTTGGCCTCGATGACCGGGAGAACGAGCTCGCCGGGGTGATTGCCACTCATACGGTGTCCTCCCCAAACGTCCACGATGGCGCGCATGGCGTCCTGGCTGCCTGCTGGCTGCCCTCACAGCATCGCAACCGCCGGGGGCCGCGGCACCTCCCAGAGTGCGAGGTCAGGTCCTGACCACCGGTCCCAGGCCGTCCGAGATGCGCAGCCCGCCGCGGACGTCGGGCCGGCCCGGCCGCGTACGGGAAAGCCGCTCGCGCACCTGCCGCCCGGCGCGCGGGTCGATCCGGTCCGCGAGGTCGAGCGTGCGGGTCATCGCGTCGTCGGCCTCGTCGTAGTCGCCCGTGGCGTAAAGCGCGTCGCTCAGCATGATCAGGGTCTGCGCTTCGAGCAGCGGCATCTGCATCCCGCGGAACAGGGAGGCCGCCCTGCGCAGATGCGCCGCGGCCTGCTCGTTCTCGCCGTTCGCGATGGCGACCTCGCCGAGCCCCGACATCACGCGGGCCTCCGCGAGCCGGTGCCGCGAGCTGGTCGCGAGCCGCAGGGCCTCGCTCAGCGTCTCGCCGGCCTCGGCGATCCTGCCCTGGCGCAGCCGGGCGACGCCCAGGCCGTGCAGGGCGAACGCCTCGCCGATGGAGTCGCCGATGTCCCGCACGACCGTCAGCGACTCCTCGAAGGCGCCGGCGGACAGGCCGAACTCGTCCGCCTGCAGATGCGCCTGTCCCATCCGGTGCAGCACCTGCGCCGTCACCCTGCGGTCGCCCCCGGCCTTGCTTCGCGTCAGCGCCTCCGACAGCAGCGCCTTGGCGCTGTCGAGGTCGTCGCAGTCGAGGCGAACCTGGGCGAGGCTGTGCAGGGTGTGCGCGGCGGAGACGTGGTCGCCCGCGTTGTGGAACACCTGCAGCGCCTTCTCGTAGTTGGCGACCGCCTCCGCGAACCGCCCGTTGATGCGTTCCAGGACCGCGATGCTGCGGATCGCCAGGGCGATCCTGAGCTCGTCGCCGACCTCCTCGAACAGCCGCACCGCCGCCTCCAGCTCGCGCCTGGCGTCGTCGAACCGCTGCTCACTGAACGACAGCGAGCCGATGGTGTACAGCATCTCGGCCTGGCCGCGCAGGTCCCCGGCCTGCCGCGCCGCCTCCAGCGCGAGCTCGTGGGTCTCCCGCCAGTCGTCCAGGTAGACCCGTGACTCGAAGAACATCGCGGCGTTCGCGGCGAGCCGCCAGCACAGCTCCACCAAGCCCGCCTGCGCCGCCTGCCGGATGCCGGAGACCAGCAGGTGGCGCTCGCGCTCGAACCACGCCATCGGCTCGGCGACGAGCTGCTCGACGAGCTTTTCCGGCAGCGGCTGGGGGATCGCGCCCTCCTTCCGGGCGAGCACGTCCGAGCCGAACTCCCGCGACCTGGCCGCGTCCGTCAGCGACAGCAGCGAGCCGAGCACCCGGGACAACGCGGCCTTCCGCTCCGCCACCGGCTCCTCCGCCGCCAGGCGCTCGCGGGCGAACACCTTGACGAGGTCGTGGAACCGATACTGGGTGTGCTTCCCCCGGCCGACCGTCACCTCGACGAGGTGGGCGTCGGCGAGGTTGTCGAGCAGGTCCTGGGCCTCGGTGAACGACTGGTCGAGCAGGGCCGCGCCGGTCCACACGGAGAACACGTGGGAGTCGAGGATCGCCAGCCGCCGCAGCAGCCGCCGCGCCTCCTGGCTGATGTTGTCGTAGGTGAGCGAGAGGCTGGCCCGGATGCCCATCTCGCCGTGCATCAGCTCGTCGAGCCTGCGGGTCTCGTCCCTGAGGCGGTCGACGAGCTGCTCGACGCTCCAGTGCGGTCGCGCCGCCAGCCGCGCGCCGGCGATGCGCAGGGCCAGGGGAAGGTGGCCGCACAGGTCGGCGAGGGCCTCGGCGGAGCTCTGCTCCGACTCCACCCGCCCGCCGCCCGCCACCTGGGCGAGCAGGTTCACCGACTGGGCCGAGTCGAACAGGTCCACGTCGATGTGGGTGGCCCCGGCCAGCCCCACGAGGCGGCTGCGGCTGGTCACGATGACGGCGGAGGCGGGATTGCCCGGCAGCAGCGGCAGGACCTGGCTCTCGCTGCCCACGTCGTCCAGCACGATCAGCATCCTGCGGTCCGCGAGCAGCGTGCGGTAGGTCTCCGCCCGCTCCTCGAGGCCGTCGGGGAGCGCGGTGCCGGGCACCCCGAGGGCACGCAGGAACCGTTCGAGCACCTGCATCGGGCTGACCGGGCGGGAGACCCCGCCGTGCATGTGGGCGAAGAGCTGACCGTCGGGGTAGTGGTCGGCGACGCTGTGCGCGGCGTGGACCGCGATGGTCGTCTTGCCGATGCCGGCGCGGCCGGCGATCGCGATGATCGGCACGGCGAAGCGCGCCATGCCGTCGGGGACCTGCGTCAGACGGCGCCGTATCTCGTCGAGGTGCCCGTGCCGGCCGACGAAGTCGGCGATCCCCGAGGGGAGCATGCCGGGGACCGGGGGAGGGACGGCGGGCTCGGCCACGGCGATCCGCGCGCTCTCCCGCTCCGGCGGCGCGTGGAGGCTCTCGTCCGCGGTGAGGATGGCGTGTTCGAGCTGCTGCAGCCGCTCGTTGGGCTCGATGCCCAGCTCGTCGATCATCATCCGCCGGGCGTCGCGGTAGACCTGCAGGGCCTCCGCCTGCCGGCCGGAACGGTACAACGCCGTCATGAACTGGCCGAGCAGCCGTTCGCGGAGCGGGTGCTCCTCCACGAGCCTGCGCAGCTCCGTCACCAGTTCGTGGTGCCGGCCGAGGTCGAGTTCGAGCTGGACGCAGTCCTCGTTCGCGGCGAGCCTCTCCTCGTCGAGCCAGCTCGCGGCCGCCTGGACCATCCTGCTCTCGATGCCCTCGAGCGCCGGCCCGCGCCAGAGGGACAGCGCCTCACGGTAATGCTTGACGGCCTCGTCCGCGTCCCGGTTGTCGCGCGCCTGCCGCGCCTTCAGCACGAGGCTCTCGAAGCGGTGCATGTCGATCTGCTCGCTGTCGGTCCGGAAGGCGTATCCCTGGGACCGTGTGACGATCATCTGATCCCGGCCGTGGGCGGCGAACAGGCGTCGCAGGGCGGAGATGCAGATCTGCACCTGGGCCCGGGACGTGGCGGGCGGGTCGTCCCCGTAGATGGCCTCCATGAGACGGCTGACGGCGACCGGGCGGTTGGCCTCCAGCAGCAGCACGGCCAGGACCGTGTGCTGCCGCACCCCCCCGAGGTCGAGCCGTTGCCCACCCTCCGTGACTTCGAGGGCTCCTAGCAGGCGAAACTCCACATGCATCTCCCTCTGAAACTGCTGGAACCATGCACAGCGCGGATAGCGGAGCTTGCTCTCCGCGATATGCGCATTGTGGCCTCACATAAAAGGCTCTTTGTGGTGCGACGGCAGTTTACGGAATGTTTGCGATGGAGCCGTGATCACCGGCGGAAACGGTGTCAGGTGCGATCACCGCCTGCTCTGGCATGTAGTCGCCCGCGCGTCCCATATTGACATTGTTGTCAGGGATCGTACAGCGCAAGGCGGCCGGTGGCTAGGCGAATGCGCGGTCCGGCAGGTGAACTCCGGTTCACGTGCGCATCTGCTAGGACGCCTTACCTGTTGAAAGTCGCTAAGTCAGAATAGCGACGGGGGCGGCCGGACAATGCCTGGGAAAAGCGCGAGCGGCCGGAGACGCGAGGTCTCCGGCCGCTCGGGCGGCGGGTCAGTCCCAGGGGTTCACGTGGGTGTTGGTGGGGCTCGGCGACGGGATGCCCGCGGGGGTGTGCGGCCTGGCGCTGTCGTCGACGACGGTGCGGGCGGTGCGGGCGTGAGCGTGGGAAGCCGACGCCACCGAGATCATCGCGCCCGCCGACGCCGCTGCCGTGAGGGCGATGAAAAGGGAGACGGCGAATCGCTTGACGATGCTGCTGCTGGCGGCCACTTGGTTACCTCCACCCTGTTCGCGGCGTTCCGTACGCCGATCGCTTACGGCACCGACGCTCACACCCCTCGCCATCGGGGCCTTATCGCCGCGCTTCCGGGGTGCCATCACCGCAGGTCGAAGGGGGAGTGGACGACGGAGCGCGGGGTCTTGCGCCGCCTGCCGCGGGGTGCGGCCCGGCGGCCGGCCGCGTCCCGGCGATGGCGGGCCATCGCCGGCCGATGCCTGGGCGATAGCGGGGCGATGCCGGGCCGATAACGGGGTGCGCCACTGTGACAGCAACCCGGGCGGCACCCGCACGCAGGCGGCGAAGCCCGGGCCACAAGGTCGGAAGACGAGAGCGTTGAGCCGGGTCGTCAGAGGCCCGGGATTGTGTGGCGATGAAATGGGGATTGCTCTGCAGGCGCTGGACGGCCTCTACGGCCGGCCGGCCGCCGGTGTCCGCGTGCGGCTCGAGCGCATCGACAACGGCATCTGGTGTGCCGAGGTCAAGGCGGAGACCGACCACGAGGGCCGGGTGGGGGAGTGGCGCGGGCGCAGATTCGACCGCGGGCTGCACCGCATCGTCTTCGAGAGTGACTCGTACTTCGTCGGCCTGGGGCTCACCGCCGCCTATCCCGAGATCTCGATCACGTTCCGCATGCAGGACGAGACCGACTCCTACCAATTGCAGGTGCTGCTCTCGCCGTACTCCTACTCCGCCTATTTCGGATCGCTCACCTAAGGAGCCGACCGTGAATCTCGGACGCTACAGCGGTTCTCCGCGGGTTCCCCTCGCGGGCCGCGCCTGGCCCGACGCGACCATCGGCTCGGCACCGCGCTGGCTGTCGACCGACCTGCGCGACGGCAACCAGTCGCTGGCCGAGCCGATGACGCCGGCCCGGAAGCTGATCATGTTCGACCTCCTGGTGGACATGGGCTACAAGGAGATCGAGGTCGGCTTCCCGGCGGCCAGCAAGGACGACTACGACTTCGTCCGGATGCTCGTCGAGCGCGACCTGATCCCCGACGACGTCCGGATCTCCGTTCTGACGCAGGCCAGGGACGAGCTGATCGAGCGCACGGTGGCGAGCCTGGAGGGCGCGCCGCGCGCCACCGTCCACCTCTACGCCGCGACCTCGCCGCTGTTTCGCGGCCTGGTGTTCGGCATGAACCGCGACGAGTGCAAGGACCTCGCCGTCCAGGGGACCCGGCTGGTGATGAAGTACGCCGAGCGGACGCTGGACGGCTGCGACCTCGGCTACCAGTTCTCGCCCGAGCACTTCGCCGACACCGAGCCGGACTTCGCGCTGGAGGTCTGCGAGGCCGTCATGGACGTGTGGCAGCCGGAGGCCGGCCGCGAGACCGTCCTGAACTTCCCCACCACGGTCGAGCGCGCGACGCCCAACGTCTTCGCCGATCAGATCGAGTGGATGCACCGCAACCTGTCGCGGCGCGAGCACGTGTGCCTGTCCGTCCATCCGCACAACGACCGGGGGACCGGCGTCGCCACCGCGGAGCTGGCCGTGATGGCGGGCGCCGACCGCGTCGAGGGCTGCCTGTTCGGCAACGGGGAGCGGGCGGGCAACGTGTGCCTGGTCACCCTCGGGCTCAACCTCTCCACGCAGGGTGTGGACCCCGGCGTCGACTTCTCCGACCTCGACCGCGTCCGCCGTACGGTGGAGCACTGCACGGGGGTGCCGGTCCATCCCCGGCACCCGTACGGCGGCGACCTCGTCTACACCGCCTTTTCCGGCTCTCACCAGGACGCCATCAAGAAGGGTCTGGACGCCGTGGAAAGGGAGGCCGTCCGCACCGGGGACGACGCCGCGCATCTGCCGTGGCGGGTGCCGTACCTGCCGCTTGACCCGCAGGACGTCGGCCGGACGTACGAGGCGGTGGTGCGGATCAACAGCCAGTCGGGCAAGGGCGGCCTGGCCTACGTGATGAGCGCCCGGCACGGCCTCACCCTGCCGCGCGACCTGCAGGCCGACTTCGCCGGGAGGATGCAGGCGCTGACGGACGCCGAGGGCGGGGAGATCGCGCCGGAGCGGGTTCTCGAGGTCTTCGTGCGGGAGTACGTCGTGGACTCCGCCCTGCCGGTCCCGCCGTCCCTCGAGGTCAAGGGGACGGTCACCCTGCACATCGACGCCGGCTGGTTCCGCACCGGCCCGGCCAGGACGGACACGGTCCAGGCGGTCCGCGCGGAGCTCGCGCGCCGGGGCCTGCGGGTGCGGGTCGTCCACCACACCCGCACGGCCGCCGGCGCGGGCGCGGCGGGGCGGGACGACGCGGCGGTCTACGCCGAGTACCGCACGGGCGGCGTCTGCCACTGGGGGGCCGGGATCGAGCGGGACGTCGAGCGGGCAGCGCTGGCCGCGGTGCGCTCCGCCCTCGCCCGGGCCGCCCGCGACCGGGTCCCGGCCACGGGTGACGCCCAGAGCGACGGTAGGGGCGGTAGCCGGGGGGCAACAGAGGGGAACGGGCGGCACGGACGCCAGGGCGCCGGGCGTACCCGGCGGGTGACGGCCGGCAGGTGACCACGTGAAGGGCGGCGACACGGCGATGGCCATGGTCGAACGGGAACAGGAACTCGCGCTCCTCGAGGCGCTCCTCGCCAGCGCCGTCATGGGCAGGGGCAGGGTCGCCCTGGTGGGCGGCGCGGTGGCGACGGGCAAGAGCACACTGCTGCACACGTTCGCGGAGCAGGCCATCGAGCTGGGCGCGCTGGCCGTCACCGCGACGGGCTCGCCCCTGGAGCGGGACGTCCCGCTGGGCGTGCTGCGCCAGCTCGTCGAGGACGCGCCGCTGGTCCCGCAGGAGCGGGAGCGCGCGCTGTCCCTGATCGAGGAGGGCGCGCGGGCGGGTGCGGGCGTGGACGAGCGCCGGCCGGTGGACGCCCAGCTCGTCCACGCGCTCTGCGGCGTCCTGCTCGACCTGTCCGAGCGGTGTCCCCTGGTGCTCGTCGTCGACGACGTCCACCACGCCGACCGCGAGTCGCTGCTCTGCCTGGCCTACCTCGCCCGTCGGGTGCGGCTCGCCCAGATCGTGGCCATCTTCGGGCACGCCGACCAGGCGTGGCACACCGACTCCTACTTCCAGACCGAACTGCTGCGCCAGCCGCACTGCCGCCGGGTCAGGCTGACCCGGCTGTCGCGGGCGGGAGTGGCCGCGATGCTCGCCGCGCGACTCGGCGGCGAGGCCGCCGAGCGGCTCGCCGACGAGATGTACGCGCACAGCGGCGGCAACCCCCTCCTGGTCACCGCGCTGGCCGACGACTACGAGGAGTCCGCCCGTACGGCGCCGGAGCCCCCGGCGGGGGTGGTCGTCGGCGAGCAGTACGCCCAGACCGTGCTGTCGTGCCTGAGCCGCGGCGAGGCGCGGGTGGCGCGGGCCGCCCGCGGGCTCGCGGTCCTCGGCGAGCCCCGCTCCCTCGACCTCCTGCTGGGCGTGCCGGCGGCCGAGGTGAACAAGGACCTGCACGCCCTCGGCGCCGCCGGCCTGACCGCGCTCGGCACGTTCCGCCACGAGGCCGCTAGGCAGGCGATCCTGGGGGCGATGGACGCGGGGGAGCGGGCGGAGCTGCACCGCCGGGCGGCCGAGCTGTCGTACGGCGTCGGCGCCTCCCCGGCCGTGGTCGCCCGGCACCTGCTGGAGGCGGGGCGGGTGGACGCCCCCTGGGGCATCGAGATCCTGGAGGAGGCGGCCAGGAGCGCGCTGCGGGCCGGCCAGGTCGACAGCGCGGTCGGATACCTGCGGCTGGCCTGGCGCGCGTGCGCGGACGACACGCAGCGGGCGAAGATCATGACGATGCTCGTGCGGGCCGAGTGGCGCATCAACCCGGCCGCGCCCGCGAGCCGCCTCGCCGAGCTCGCCGAGGCCGTGCACCGGGGCAGCCTGCGGGGCGGCGACGCCGTCGTGCTGGTCCGGGCGCTGCTCTGGCACGGCCGCGTGGACGACGCGCGCGACGTGCTGGAGCAGGTGCTCGAATCGGGCGGGACGGCCGACCAGGAGACGCGCGCCGAGCTCGTCGTGGCCCGGCTCTGCCTGCGCGCGGCCCATCCCCCCTTCCTCACCGCGCTGGGGCAGATGACGAAGGAGGAGGGGCCGGGCGGCATCGTCTCGGTGTCGGTCAGCCGGCGGCTGGAGTCGGCGCTAGCGCTCGCGGAGGTGCTGACCCGGGGGCCGCGCGAGGAGTACGTCGACGCCGTCGAGCGCATCCTGGAGGACTCCCGGCTCGACGAGATGTCGCTCGACACGGTCGAGAACTCGCTGCTGACGCTGACCTACGCCGGAAGGGCGGAGCGGGCGGCCCCGCTGTGCGACATGTTCGCCGCCGAGGCGTCGGCGCGGCAGGCGCCCAGCAGGCGCGCCAGGCTCGCGGCGATCCGGGCGGAGATCGCGATCCGCCAGGGGGACATGCCGGCCGCGGAGCGCCACGCGCGCGCCGCGCTGCAGATCATCCCGATGAGCGGCTGGGGCGTCGCGGTCGGCGGCCCGCTCGGCAGCCTCATCCTCGCCCTCACCACCATGGGCAGGTACGACGAGGTGCGCGAGCACCTGGACGCGCCGGTTCCCGAAGTCATGTTCCAGACCCGCTACGGGCTGCACTACCTGCACGCCAGGGGCCGTCACAGCCTCGCGACCGGCTACCCCGCCCTGGCACTGGCCGACTTCCGGCGATGCGGCGACCTGATGACGGAGTGGAACCTCGACACCCCCGGCCTGATCCCCTGGCGGGCCGACGCCGCCGAGGCGTGCCTGCACCTGGGACGAGTGGAGGAGGCGCGCGAGCTGGTCCGGGGCCAGCTGGACGGGGACGTGCCCGACGACCCCCGGGGCAGGGGCGTCGCCCTGCGGCTGCTGGCCGCCACCCTCGACCCGGGCGACCGTCCGGCGCTGCTGCGGCAGGCGACCGGGTGCCTGCAGGCCGCGGGCGACAGGTACGAACTGGCCCGCGCGCTGGCCGACCTCGTGGAGACCTACGACGCGCTCGGGGAGTACCGCCGGGCGCGGACGATCGCCACCTGGGCGCAGGCCGTCGCCGCGGAGTGCGGCGTCGAGCCGCCGGCCTCGTCCCTGCGCCCGGCGCAGCAGCAGTCGCACAGCGGCCCGCACGGGTCGTCGCGCACCGGATCGCGGGCCGGGTCCGGCGGCGGGCCGGAGCACGGGGCGACGGCGACGGCGGTCCGTCCCCCGGCCGTGCCGCTCGGCGAGCTGAGCGACGCCGAACGCCGGGTCGCGTCCCTGGCCGCGGCCGGCTGCACCAACCGGGAGATCGCGGCCAAGCTCTTCGTCACGGTCAGCACGGTGGAGCAGCACCTGACCCGCACCTACCGCAAGCTCGGCATCACCCGGCGCTCCGACCTGCCGCTCGTGCTGGAGTTCGGCGAGCAGGCGGGGGTCTGACACCGGCGGCACCACACCGGGATCCCCTGGGCAACCGGAGAGTTGCCCGCCCGCGTCGCGCGGTGTGACCGTCGAGGCGGGAGGCGCACATGGAGGACAGCACCGATCTGATCGTCGTACGCGGCGACCCGACGCCCGAGGAACTCGCGGCGGTCGTCGCGGTCGTGGCCGCCGTCGCCGCGCGGGCCGGGTCCGCCGCGGCCGCGCCCGAACCGCCCGCCGCGCCGGTGTCGCCGTGGGCCTCGGCCTGGGCCGCCTTCGCCTGGCTCGCCCCCGGCCCCCGGCCGGTCGCCCGGGGCGCGTGGTCTTCTCCCAATGTGCGCTGGCACTGGATCGCCTGAGGAATCGCCCGCCACGGGCACCGATCGCGCATTTTACGAAAAGCCGTAAAGGGCCCGCGGACGCATCCTGAGGAAAGTGCCGTCGAGGCCGACCGGGGAAATCGCGGGACGACGAAATGCGGCTTCGCGGCGCGGTGCCGACGGGGTTCTGGGCCCGTCCGGGGACCACGAGTGAGAGGTGTGCCATGTCGACGTTGTCCGGTTCGCTCCGCAGGCTGGTGCTGGCCCCGTCCCTACTCGATGTGACCTTCGCCGCGCGGGGGTTCCCGGGCTCCCCGTCCGAGGTCACCCGGCGGCTGGAGACGATCCCCCAGGCGGTCGTCTGCGGTTTCGAGTGGGGGATCGACGCCCGCGACCAGTGGGAGGTCGAGCGCAGGCTGAGCATGGTCGAGCCCGAGCTGCGCGGCTTCGCCTACGAGGGCGCGACGATGGCGTTCACGGTGCTCGACGCCATGGGCGGCGGGCGGGGCCACCGCACCCGCGACCTGCTGCTCGGGCCCGGGCAGCCGCACATCTTCCTCACCTACATCGGCATCGGATTCGCCATGGCCCGGCTGCCCCGGGTGCTGTGGCGGAAGGTGATGCCCGACCTCGGCGGATCGCCGTACTACCCGACCATGAGCTGGCTGGCGGTGGACGGCTACGGCTTCGACCGCGCCTACTTCGACACCCGGCGCTGGGTGGACGAGCAGCGGCTCCCGTCGCCCTACCCCTGGGAGGGCTCGCCGGACTACTTCCCGCGCGCCGTCGACCAGGGCATCGGCCGGGCACTGTGGTTCATCCACGGAGCGCGGGTGGGAGACGTCGCCACCGCCGTGCGGCGCTTCGCGAGCCACCGGCAGGCGGACCTGTGGAGCGGCGTCGGCCTGGCCGCGACGTTCGCCGGGGGCTGCGACGCCGACACGCTGGCCGTGCTGCGCCGCGAGGCCGGAGAGCACGCCCCCGAGGTGGCGCAGGGCGTGGTGTTCGCCGCGAAGGCGCGCAGCTACGCCGGGTTCGTGCCGGCGCACACCGAGGTCGCCACCGCCGCCCTCGCGGGCCTGTCCGTGCGGGACGCGGTCGCGCTGGCCGACGACAGCGAGGTCGCGCCGGACCCGTCCGCGTCCGTTCCGGCGTACGAGCTGTGGCGGGGCCGGGTCCGCGAGCACTTCGCCGCGCGCCTGGTGGCCTGACCCGCCGACCTGTTTTCCCCGTCGCGTCGAATTAATTTCACCGCGATTTCTTTCGCCATGCCCGGAAATAGCGACAAATGGGCACTTTTGAAGTGGTTCGGGCCCGGCGAAATATGCGTAAATAGCGCCAGAATCAGCCATATGTGCGGGATTTTATGGAGGGCGGAGAGGTAATTGACGAGTTTCCTGCGTTCACTGAGACGCCGAATCATGACACCGGACATCTCGGAGACGAAGCTCGCCACCCGAGGTTTCCACGTGAAGAGCCCGGAGTCCCGGGACCTGCTCGAGACCGTCGGTGAGACCTTCCTCAAGGGCTACGGCTACGCGATGGAGGCGTGCACGGTCGCGGAGGCGGAGGAGCGCCTGGAGCAGGTGCCCACCCGGTTCCGCGGCTTCGCCTACGAGGGCGCGGGAATGGCCTTCGCCATCCTCGACGCCACCCCGTTCGGCGGCGGGCGGGTCGAGGAGTTCCTCGCCGGCCGCGGCGGACGGCACAACTACATGATCTACGTCGGCATCGGCTGGGCGATGGCCCGGCTGCCGAGGTTCCTGTGGCCGAGGCCCGAATCGCTCGACCCGCAACTGCGCTGGCTCGCGTTGGACGGCTACGGCTTCCACCAGGCCTACTTCCGCACGGACAAGTACGTCCACGGGCAGTACCGCGACGCGGCCTTCCCCTGGCCCGCCGACGCCACGCGGCCGTACGCCAACCGGGCGATCGACCAGGGCATCGGCCGGGCCATCTGGTTCGTCGCCGGCACCGACGCGGAGCGGTGCGCGGACCTGATCGACCGGTTCGACCCGTCGCGGCGCGCCGACATGTACGCGGGCGCCGGGCTGGCCGCCACCTACGCCGGCGGCGCGGCCGAGGAAGAGCTGCTGACGCTGCGGGAGCGGGCCGGCGAGCACCGCCCGCAGCTCGCGCAGGGCTCCGCGTTCGCCGCCGAGGCCCGGGTCCGCGCCGGCCTGGTCGTGCCGCACACGCGCCTGGCCACCGAGATCTTCTGCGGCCTGCCCGAGGAGCGGGCGGCCCAGATCACCCAGCTGGTCCGGCCGCCGCAGCCGCTGCGGGACGGCGACCCGCCCGCCTACGAGCTCTGGCGTCAGTGCATCGCCAACGAATTCGTCTCCCTTGGAGGTGTTACCCAGTGACCGCGACACTTGGCTGGCTGCGCAGGCAGACGGCGGGGATCGTGGCGCTCGTGCTGATCGCGACCGCCTTCCTGATCGCCCGACTGCCCTCGTACTCCGCCGCGCAGACGGCGGAGACGGCGAGCAAGTACTCCTTCACGCCGCTGTCCATCGCCCTGCCGAGCGGCTACGACCAGCAGTCGATCCGCAAGGTCAACAAGGACTACACGCACATCGACGCCTGGATCTCCTCAGTCGGGGCGGCGATCGCGATGAACGACCTCGACGGCGACGGGCTGTCCAACGACCTGTGCCTCGTCGACACCCGCATCGACCAGGTCGTGATCACGCCGACGCCGGGCGCCAAGTCGGAGCGGTACGCCCCGTTCGCGCTGAACCCGGCCCCGCTGCCGGTCAACGACCACATGGCGCCGATGGGCTGCGTCCCCGGCGACTACAACGAGGACGGGCGGCTCGACCTGCTCGTTTACATGTGGGGCCGCACGCCCATCCTGTACCTCGCCAAGACGGGCGCGAAGGGGCTGTCGGCCGCGACGTACAAGCCGGTCGAGCTGGTGCCGGGCGTGAACGCCACCAACGGCCGGTACACCGGCCCGCAGTGGAACACCAACGCCGCGACCGTGGCCGACTTCGACGGCGACGGGCACGACGACATCTTCATCGGCAACTACTTCGCCGACGGGCCGGTGCTCGACCCCACCGTCTCCGGCGGCGTGCACATGAACCACTCCATGTCGAACGGCCACAACGGTGGCGAGAACTACTTCTTCCGCTGGAGCGGCGCCAAGAGCGGCGACAAGCCGGCGGCGACCTACCAGAAGCTCGACGACGTCCTGCCCGAGGAGGTGTCGAAGGGCTGGGAGCTCGGCGCGGCCGCCAACGACCTCGACGGCGACCTGCTGCCCGAGCTGTACCTGGCCAACGACTTCGGCCCCGACCGGATGCTGTACAACCGCTCCACCCCGGGGCACTTCAAGTTCTCCCTGGTCGAGGGCGTCCGCACGCCCTTCATCCCCAAGTCGAAGAGCGTGGGCCACGACTCCTTCAAGGGCATGGGCGTCGACTTCGGCGACCTGAACCACGACGGCATCTACGACATGTTCGTCAGCAACATCACCACCTCCTGGGGCATCGAGGAGAGCAACTTCCAGTTCGTCGCCGACGTGAAGAACCAGGCCGAGCTGCGGGAGAAGTTCCGCGAGGGCGTGGCGCCGTACCGCGACGAGAGCGCGCCGGCGCAGACCGCCTGGTCCGGCTGGGGCTGGGACGTCAAGATCGAGGACTTCAACAACAGCGGTGAGCCGGCCATCGCCCAGGCGACCGGCTTCATCAAGGGTCAGACCGACCGCTGGCCGCAGCTCCAGGAGCTGGCCACGGCCAACGACCAGATGCTGCAGAACCCGACCTGGTGGCCGAACGCCCGCGCCGGGGACGACATCGCGGGCAACCAGACGCTGCACTTCTTCGCCAAGGGTCCCGAGGGCCGCTACATCGACCTCGCCCCGCAGCTCGGTCTCGCCGTGCCGGTGCCGACCCGCGGCATCGCCACCGGTGACGCCGACGGCGACGGCCGCCTGGACTTCGCCGTCGCCCGCCAGTGGGACGCGCCGATCTTCTACCACAACCAGAGCCCGTCGCAGGGCGCGTTCCTCGGGCTGCGCCTGACCCGCGACGACAAGCCCGCAGACGGCGCCCTGCCCGCGGCAGGCTCGCCGGTGACCGGCGCGCAGGTCTGCGTCATGACCCCCGACGGCCGGACCTACATCGGCCGGGTCGACGGCAGCAGCGGTCACTCGGGCCGCCGCACCACCGACGTGCACATCGGCCTCGGCCAGAACATCACGGGGCCCGTGAAGGTGCGCCTGCAGTGGCGCGACCGCACCGGACAGGTACGCGAACAGGATCTCCAGCTCACCCCGGGCTGGCACTCGCTCGAGCTCGGCCGGCAGGCCAAGGAGAAGTGATCGGACATGGCTGAGAACACGCCCGTCGCGGGGCCGCGCCACGACCCCAAGGTGGTCATCGCGCTGCGCAACTTCGCGATCTCGATTTCGGTCTTCAACATCGTCGGCTACACGATTCTCGGCTTCGAGCAGCCCTGGCTGTGGCCCTTCATCGCCCTCGCCACCGGATACACCACCGAGATCGTCCTGGAGCGGATCGGCTCGCGCGCCGAGGGCCGGCCCCCGCGCTACAAGGGCAACGGCCTGCGCGGGCTGATCGAGTTCCTCTACCCGGCGCACATCACCAGCCTGGCCATGAACATGCTGACCTACGTCAACGACCAGGTCCTGGTGCTCGTCTTCGGGGTCGTGGTCGCCGTCGGCGCCAAGTGGGTCCTGCGGGCCCCGGTGAAGGGCCGCCTGCGCCACTACATGAACCCGTCGAACTTCGGCATCGCCGTCATCCTGCTGCTGTTCCCCTGGGCCAGCATCGCCCCGCCGTACCACTTCACCGAGAACGTCGACACCTGGATCGACTGGCTGGTGCCCGGGATCATCATCGTCGGCGGCACGATGCTGAACGGCAAGCTCACCGGCCGCATGCCGCTCATCGCCGGCTGGGTCGGCGCGTTCGCCCTGCAGGCGATCCTGCGCGGCGTCTTCTTCGGCACCTCGATCCCCGCCGCGCTCGCCATGATGACCGGCGTCGCCTTCATCCTGTTCACCAACTACATGATCACAGACCCGGGCACGACGCCGTCGAAGCCCGGCTCGCAGATCGTCTTCGGCGCCGGCGTCGCCCTGCTGTACGGCCTGCTCACCGCCGTCCACATCTCGTACGCGCTGTTCTTCGCCACGGCCGGCGTCTGCGCCATCCGGGGCGGCTTCTTCTGGGCGCTGCACTTCGTGAACAAGGCCCGCCAGCAGGCGCAGGCCCCGGCTCCGGCCCCCGGACCGGCCATCTCGGCCCACACGCCGGCGCCGGTCATCGTGACCGGCCCCGTCTCGGTCAACGGCAAAGAGGCGGCGTCCGTATGAGCACGACCAGGATCGCCATCGTCGGCATGGCCTGCCGATATCCCGACGCCGCCTCACCGCGGGAGCTGTGGGAGAACGCGCTGGCCGGCCGGCGCGCCTTCCGCAGGCTCCCGGACGAGCGGATGCGCCTGGAGGACTACTGGGACCCCGATCCGTCGGTGCCCGACCGGTTCTACGCCCGCACCGCCGCCGTCATCGAGGGCTACGAGTTCGACCGGGTCGGCTACCGGATCGCCGGCAGCACCTACCGCTCGACCGACCTGACGCACTGGCTCGCCCTCGACATGGCGGGCCGTGCGCTGGCCGACGCGGGCTTTCCCGAAGGGGAGGGGCTGCCGCGCGAGCGCACCGGCGTCGTCGTCGGCAACACCCTGACCGGCGAGTTCACCCGCGCCAACATCATGCGCCTGCGCTGGCCGTACGTCCGCCGCACGGTCGCGGCGACGCTGAAGGACCAGGGCTGGGACGACGAACGGCTGGCCGCCTTCCTCGCGGACCTGGAGGCCACCTACAAGAGCCCGTTCCCGGAGGTCGACGAGGACACCCTCGCGGGCGGCCTGTCGAACACCATCGCCGGGCGCATCTGCAACCACTTCGACCTCAACGGCGGCGGCTACACCGTGGACGGCGCCTGCTCCTCCTCGCTGCTGTCGGTGACGACGGCGTGCAAGGCGCTGCTCGACGGCGACCTGGACGTCGCCGTCGCCGGCGGGGTCGACCTGTCCATCGACCCCTTCGAGATCATCGGCTTCGCGAAGACCGGCGCGCTGGCCAAGGGCGAGATGCGCCTGTACGACAAGCACTCCAACGGCTTCTGGCCGGGCGAGGGCTGCGGAATGGTCGTGCTGATGCGCGAGTCCGACGCGGTCGAGGCCGGTCGCCGGATCTACGCCGTCATCGCGGGCTGGGGCGTCTCCTCCGACGGCCGGGGCGGCATGACCAGGCCCGAGGTGAGCGGCTACCGGCTCGCGCTGAGCCGGGCCTACGATCGGGCCGGCTTCGGCATCGAGACGGTCGGCCTGTTCGAGGGCCACGGCACCGGCACCGCGGTGGGCGACGCCACCGAGCTCACCGCGCTGTCGGAGGCCAGGACCGACGCGGCCCCGGCGGCGGCGCCCGCCGCCGTCACCTCGATCAAGGGGATGATCGGGCACGCCAAGGCCGCGGCCGGGGTGGCCGGACTGATCAAGACCGCGATGGCGGTCCACGAGCAGGTCCTGCCGCCCGCCATCGGCTGCGTCGAGCCGCACCAGATCCTCGCGCGGGAGGACGCCCCGCTGCGCGCGCTGCGCAAGGCGGAGCCCTGGCCCGAGGACGTCCCCGTCAGGGCCGGCGTCACGGCCATGGGCTTCGGCGGCATCAACACCCACGTCGTGCTGGAGAAGAGCGGGCCGCGGCGGCGCGTGCTGCCCGCCCGCACCAGGAGCCTGGCCTCCTCCCTGCAGGACGCCGAGCTGCTGCTGGCCGACGCCGCCTCGCCGCAGGCGCTGCGCGAGCGGGTGGCCACGCTGGCCGACTTCGTGACCCGGCTGTCGTACGCGCAGCTCGCCGACCTGGCGGTCACCCTGCAGCGCGAGCTGCGGGACCAGCCCTACCGGGCGGCGGTGGTGGTCTCCTCGCCCGAGGACGCCGAGCGGCAGCTGCGGCGGGTGCTCACCGCCCTCGACGGCGGCGAGACCAGCCTGTTCGCCTCCGACGGCCGGGCCTTCCTCGGCCACGCCGACGGCCCCCGCCGGATCGGCTTCCTCTTCCCCGGGCAGGGCTCGGGCCGCGGCACCAGCGGCGGGGCTCTGCGCCGCCGCTTCCCCGAGGTCGAGGAGATCTACGCCAGGGCGGCGCTGCCGTCCTCGGGGGACATGGTGGCCACCGCGGTCGCCCAGCCGCGCATCGTCACCGGCTCGATGGCGGGACTGCGCGCGCTGTCCCTCCTCGGCCTGGAGGCGGACGTCGCGGTCGGCCACAGCCTCGGCGAGCTGTCGGCGCTGCAGTGGGCCGGAGCCATGGACGAGGACACGCTGCTCGGCCTGGCCGCCGCCCGCGGCCGGGCCATGACCGAGCACAGCTCCTCGGGCACCATGGCGGGCATCCGGGCGACCCCGCAGACGGTGGCCGACCTCATCGCCGGGCTGCCGGTGGTGATCGCCGGATACAACGGCCCGAGCCAGACCGTCGTCGCCGGCCCGGCCGACGCGGTGGAGGAGGCGGGGCGCAGGGCCTCCGACGCGGGCCTGAACTGGACGCCGCTCGCGGTGTCCCACGCCTTCCACTCGCCGCTGGTGGCGCCCGCGGCCGAGGCGTTCGGCGCGTACCTGGCCGGGCAGGAGTTCGGCCCGGTCGGGCGGCGGATCGTCTCCACCGTGACCGGCGAGGAGCTGCCGGCGGGCGCGGACCTGCGCGAGCTGCTGCGGCGGCAGATCACCGAGCCGGTGCGGTTCACCCAGGCGGTCGAGCGGGCGGCCAAGGACGTCGCTCTGTTCGTCGAGGTCGGTCCGGGCCGGGTGCTCGCCGGTCTGGCCGCGGCGGCGACGGAGGTGCCCGCGGTCGCGCTCGACACCGACGACGAGTCGCTGGCCGGGCTGCTGCGGGTGGCCGGCGCGGCCTACGTGACCGGCGTGCCCGTCCTCCTGGAAGACCTCTTCCACGGCCGGCTGGTCCGGCCCCTGGAGGTCGGCGCGGAGTTCCGCTTCTTCGCCAGCCCGGCGGAGGCCGCCCCCCGGGTCACCGTCGCGGCGACGCGGGCGCACGCGGCCGGGGAGGCCGCGCCGCCCGCCGTGCCGGCGGCGCCCGTGGTCTCCGGCGACGCCGCGGCCGAAGCCGGGTCGAGCATCGACCTGCTGCGGCGCCTCGCGGCCGAGCGGGCGGAACTGCCGCTGGAGATGGTGAGCGAGGACAGCAGGCCGCTCGACGAGCTGCACCTCAGCTCGGTCACGGTGATGCACATCATCGACCAGGCCGTCCAGCGCCTGGGGGTGCCCGCCGCCCAGGCCCCCACCAACCTCGCCACCGCGAGCCTGCGCGAGCTGGCCGAGGCGCTCGACCGGCTCACGCGGGAGCCGCAGGGCCGGGCCGCCGCCCCGGCGGCCACGGTGGCCGGCGCCGCCGACTGGGCCAGGCCGTTCGCGGTCGACCTCGACGAGGTGCCGCTCCCGGCGCGGACCGGCCCCGGGGACAGCGGCCGGTGGCGGCTGTACGCCGCCGGGTCGTCCCCGATCGCCGAGCCGCTGCGCCGGGCGCTCGAGGAGGGGAACGTCGGCTCCGGGGTGCTGGTGTGCCTGCCCCCGGACTGCGCCGAGGAGCACCTGGAGCAGGCGCTGCTGGGCGCCAAGGCCGCCCTGGCCGGCCCGCCCGGCACCCGGTTCGTCCTGGTCCAGCACGACCGGGGCGCGGCCGGGCTCGCCAAGACGCTGCACCTGGAGGCGCCGCACCTGCGGACCACCGTCGTGCACACCCCCGCGGTGCCGGAGGCGGTCGGCCGCGTGGTGGCCGAGGTGGCGGCGACCACCGCCTTCGCCGAGGCGTACTACGACGCCGACGGCGTGCGCCGGGTGCCGACGCTGCGCGCCCTGCCGGTACGGCCGGCCGCCCAGGCCCAGCCGCTCGGCGCGGAGGACGTCCTGCTGGTGACCGGCGGCGGCAAGGGCATCACCGCCGAGTGCGCCCTGGCGGTCGCCGCCGACAGCGGCGCGAAGCTGGCCGTGCTCGGCCGCTCCGACCCGGCCGGCGACGCGGAGCTCGCCGCGACCCTGGCGCGGATGGCCGAGGCCGGGGTGACCGTGCGGTACGCCAGGGCCGACGTGACCGACCCCGGTCAGGTGCGCCGGGGCATCGCCGAGCTGGAGGCGGAGCTGGGGCCGGTCACCGCGGTCCTGCACGGCGCCGGCCGCAACGAGCCCGCCGGGCTCGCCGGCCTCGACGCCGACGCCTTCACGCGGACGTTCGCCCCCAAGGTCGGCGGGCTGCGCAACGTGCTCGACGTGGTGGACCCCGGCAGGCTGCGCCTGCTGGTCACCTTCGGCAGCATCATCGGCAGGGCCGGTCTGCACGGCGAGGCGCACTACGCCACCGCCAACGAGTGGCTGGCCGAGCTGACCAGGGAGGTCGCCGACAAGCACCCGGGCTGCCGTGCCATCTGCATGGAGTGGTCGGTCTGGTCGGACGTCGGCATGGGCGAGCGCCTGTCGGTGGTCGAGGGGCTGACCCGCAAGGGCATCGCCCCGATCACCCCCGAGCAGGGAGTGGAGATCATGCGGAGGCTGGTCGCCGATCCCGCCTCGCCCGTCGTCGTCGTGATCAGCGGGCGCACGGAGGGAATCGGCACGGTCCGCAGGGACGAGCCTCCGCTGCCCCTGCTGCGCTTCGTCGACCGCCCGCTGGTCCGCTACCACGGCGTCGAGCTCGTCACCGAGGTCGAGGTCAACTCGGGCACCGATCTCTATCTCGCCGACCACCTCCTCGACGGCAACCTGCTGTTCCCGGCCGTCTTCGGGATGGAGGCCATGGCCCAGGTCGCGTACGCGGCCACCGGGCGGCGGGAGACGCCGGCGATCGAGGACGCGCGGTTCCTGCGGCCGATCGTGGTGCCGCCGGCCGGCAGCACGACGCTGCGGATCGCCGCGACGGTCACCGGCGACGACACCGTCGAGGCGGCGATCCGCAGCTCGGACACCGGCTTCGAGGTGGACCACTTCCGCGCCCGGCTGCGCTACACCGGCGAGCCGGTGGCGGACGGGCCGCCCGGCCAGGTCGCCGAGGGGCTTCCTCCGGTGACGCTGGACCCGGCTCGGGAGATGTACGGCGACCTGCTGTTCCAGGGCGGCCGCTTCCACCGGCTGCGCCGCTACCACCGCGCCGCCGCCCGTCACGTGGACGCCGACGTCGCCGCGCTGGCCGACGGGGACTGGTTCGCCCGCTACCTGCCGGACACCCTGCTCCTGGGCGACCCGGGCACGCGGGACGCGCTGATGCACGGCAACCAGGTCTGCGTGCCGGACGCCACGCTGCTGCCGGTGGGGATCGAACGGGTGCGTCCCGGAGGCCCCGCCCTCGCGGAGGCGGGCGCGCTGCGGTACTGCGCGACGGAACGCGAGCGCGACGGCGACACCTACGTCTACGACATCGCGGTCCGCACCGAGGACGGCACCGTCGTGGAGCGGTGGGACGGCCTGACCCTGCAGGCCGTACGCAAGAAGGACGGCGGCGCGGGTCCCTGGGTGGCCCCCCTGCTCGGCTCCTACCTGGAGCGGACGCTGGAGGACCTGACCGGCGACCGGGTGGCCGTCGTGGTCGAACCCGGCCTGCCGGGCGAGCCGGACGGCGCCGCCGGGCGCGGCGTTCGCGCGGCCGTCGGGCTGGGCCGGGCGCTCGGCCGCCCCGTCGAGGTGCGGTCCGGTCCCGGCGGCGAGCCGGAGATCGACGGCGAGGCCGGCGACGGCGTCGCGGTGTCGGCGGCACACGGGGCCGGGGTGACGCTGTGCGTCGCCGGCGCCGGGCCGCTGGGCTGCGAGATCACCGAGGTGACCGCGTCCGGGGAGGGCGACGAGCGGTGGCGGGAGGCCCTCGGGCCGAACGCCGCGGTCGCCGAGCGGGTCGCCGCCCTCACCGGCGAGGCCCCCGAGGTCGCGGCCGCGCGGGTCCTGGCCGGGGTGCGGTCCCTGCGGCGGGCCGGCCTGCCGGAGGACACCCCGCTCGCGGCCGGCGCCGTGTCCGGCTCGTGGGCGGTCGTCGACGCCGGGGACGCGCGGATCGCGACGCTCGTCACCTCCCTGCGGGACGTCGCGGGGCCGGTAGTGATCGCGGTTCTCACCGAAGGGCGGTCGCGGGCGTGAGCGACTACTACGAATACCTCCACACCGTGGGATTCGAGGAGACGAACCTCGTCGGGAACGTCTACTACGTCAACTACCTGCGGTGGCAGGGACGTTGCCGGGAGATGTTCCTCAAGGAGCGGGCGCCGGAGGTGCTCGCCGACCTGCAGGACGACCTGAAGCTGTTCACGCTGAAGGTGGACTGCGAGTTCTTCGCCGAGATCACCGCGTTCGACGAGCTGTCCATCCGGATGCGCCTGGTCGATCTCGCCCAGACGCAGGTCGAGTTCAGCTTCGACTACGTGCGGCTCAACCCGGGCGAGGGCGAGACGCTCGTGGCCCGCGGCAGGCAGCGCGTGGCCTGCATGCGCGGGCCGAACACCCGCACCGCGCCCGCCCGGGTTCCCGAGTCGCTGGTCAGGGCGCTCGAACCGTACGCGTCCTAACCCCAGGAGGTCAGCGTGACTGTCGACCAATCAACGGCATCATCCCTGCAGATGGACGGCCAGGTGAACGACGCCAAGGCGCTGCGGCGGGCGTTCGGCGCCTTCGCCACCGGTGTGACCGTGGTGACGACGGGCGGGTCCGTCCCGCACGCCATGACCGCCAACTCCTTCGCCTCCGTCTCGCTCGACCCGCCGCTCGTGCTGGTCTGCATCGACCGGGCCGCCGTCATGCACCAATGCCTCAGCATGACGGGCTTCTTCGGGGTCTCGGTCCTCGCGGCCCACCAGGAGAGCGAGGCGAGGCACTTCGCCAACCGTTACCGCGCGCTGGGCGCCGCCCAGTTCGAGGAGGTCGAGTGGCTGCCCGGCGACCTGACCGGGGTCCCGCTGATCGCCGGGACGGTCGCCAGGTTCGAGTGCGAGCTGTGGCGCACCTACGACGGCGGCGACCACACGATCTTCCTCGGCAAGGTGCTGTCCATGGAGCAGCAGACCGACCGGGAGGGCCTGCTGGTCTACCGCGGCCGGTTCCAGGAGCTCACCGACCGGCCGGGGGTGCCGGCGTGAGCGCCACGAGCCGCCGCGCCGTCCTCGCCCCGCCCCGGACCCGCACGGGCGGCGCCCAGGTGGCGCCGCCCGGCCCTCCGGTGACGGCCACGCCGCGGCTGTTCCTCCAGCTCGTCCGCGACCGGCTGGGGATGCTCACCTCGGCCACCGCGGCGTACGGCGACGCCGTACGGCTGACCATCGGGCCCAAGAGCATCTACCTGTTCAACCACCCGGACCACGCCAAGCACGTGCTGGCCGACAACAGCGCGGCCTATCACAAGGGGATCGGCCTCGCCGAGGCGAAGCGGGTCATCGGGGACGGGCTGCTCACCAGCGAGGGCGAGGTGTGGCGCGCCCAGCGCAGGACGGTCCAGCCGATGTTCCAGAACAAGCGCATCGCCCGCCAGGACACCGTGATCGCCGGCGAGGCGGCGCGCCTGGTGGAGCGGCTGCGGGCGCGGGTGGGCGGGCCGCCGGTCGACCTGGCGGGGGAGATGACGCGGCTCGCCCTCGGCGTGCTCGGCCGCACCCTGCTCGGCGCCGACCTCGACCGGTTCCACTCCCTCGGGCACGCCTTCGAGGACATGCAGGACCAGGCGATGTTCGAGATGGTGTCGCTGAGCATGGTGCCGCTGTGGCTGCCACTGCCCGGGCACCTGCGCTTCCGCCGCGCCCGCCGGGACCTGTACCGGGTGGCCGACCGCCTGGTGGCGGGTCATCCGGACGGCGGGGACGACGTCGTGACCCGGCTGCTCGCCTCGCCCGGGGGCGCCGATCCCCGGCCCGCGCGGGTGCGGATGCGGGAGGACCTCGTCACCCTGCTGCTGGCCGGGCACGAGACGACGGCGAGCACGCTGTCGTGGGCCTTCCACCTGCTGGACCGGCATCCGGAGGTGCGCGAGCGGCTGCGCGCCGAGGCCGTGGAGGTCCTCGGCGACCGGCCGCCGGTGTACGACGACCTGCACCGGCTCAGGTACACCGCCATGGTGATCGAGGAGGTGATGCGTCTCTACCCGCCCGTGTGGGCGCTGACCCGGGTGGCCCAGCGGGACGACGAGGTCGGCGGCTACCACGTGCCGGCCGGCGCGGACGTCATGATCAGCCCGTACACGCTGCACCGGCACCCCGCCTACTGGACCGACCCCGAGCGGTTCGACCCCGAGCGGTTCGACCCGGACCGCGCGCACGGCCGGCCGCGCTACGCCTACATCCCCTTCGGCGCCGGACCGCGGTTCTGCGTCGGCAACCACCTGGGCATGATGGAGGCGACGTTCGTCCTCGCGATGGTCTCCCGCGAGCTGCGGCTGACCCATGTGCCCGGCCGTCCCGTGGTCCCCGAGGCGATGCTGTCGCTGCGGGTCCGCGGCGGCCTGCCGATGACCGTGCACAGCGCGTAGGGAACCGCGCGGGCGAACCGCGGAAAAAGCGAGCGGCCGGGCGGTGACGCCCGGCCGTCTTCGCGTTCGATGCCGCGTGGGAGCCGCGTGGGTGCGCCGTTCAGCAGGCCTGCCTGGCGGCGCCCACCGGCGACGACAACAGGTCGCGCAGGGCCAGCAGGACCGGCGGGTCGAGCGGGCGCATCGGCCGGAGCCGGACGTCGGCGACCTGCGCTCCCGCGCCGGGCCGCACGGTGATCGGCCCGCTGCACGCGATGCACTGCGCCTCGTCCTCGCCGCGGGGGATGCCGAAGGCGTCCTCGTGCCCCTCGGCGGCCGACTGCGCGATCAGGTGCCATCGCCCCGGCGGCACGTTCTCCAGCACGTACGGCCCGGGCCGGTCGAGCAGGGTGTAGCAGACCGGGCGTCCGCCGAGGATCCGCTCGGGGAACAACCCGGCGAAGACCGGCCGGTCCGGCAGCGGCGAGGAGATCTCGCCCGCGATCGTCGCCGTGGCACCGGAGGGGGTGGCGCCACGGCCGGCCGCGAGCAGTTGCGGCGTCACGCTTCCGAGCACGCGGTACCTGCTCGGGGACAGCCCCACACTGCTGGTGAACCGCGAGCTGAAGGTGCCCACGCTCGAATAGCCCACCTGGTGGCTGATGTTCGTCACGCTCATCACCGTCGAGGACAGCAGCCTCTTGGCCTCGCGGAGCCGCACGGCCGACAGGAAACGTCCCGGGGACAGTCCGGTGACCCGCTGGAAGACCCGCGAGAAGTGGAACTTGCTGAACATGGCCACCCGGGCCATGTCGTCGATGGTGATCGGTTCGCCGAGGTTCTCGTGCATGTTCTCGATCACCCTCAGCGCGGCTCGCTCGATTACGTCGTCCATTACTCCTCCCGGCGTCCGGAGGCGTCTGGTGAGCGATCCTGAATCGGATCGGCGGGTCCGCGCGCGCGAATCGTGCCGCCCGCGGATTTCGTGGAATGCTCGTCGCCCGGAATTCGCGGCGGCGCCCTCCGATTTCCGGCCGCCTCGTTCCGGTCTTTCGTTCTTTTACATGCGGCCGGAGGGGCCCGGCGCTGCATGGAAACGGGAATTAATTTGACAATTGTGTTCGGGTGGTCGTCCGGTCGCTTTCCGTGTCCGCCGTGCCGCGTGGCGGCACGCGGGCGGTGTGCCGGTGCTACGCCGCGGCGGGAAGGATCTGCCGGGGCGCCGGCGGCCCGGCGTGGTGGCGCCGCTCGCGCGGGTAGCCGAGCGACACCTCCTCGAACCGGACGCCGTCGTGCCATGTCGTCCGCGGCACGTGCAGGTGGCCGTACACCACGGCGGACGCGTGGTAGCGCAGGTGCCAGTCGGCCGTGTGCTCGGTGCCGCACCATTGGGCGAACACCTGGTGGCGCAGCACGCGGGTGGGCTCGCGCAGCAGCGGGAAGTGGTTGACCAGTACGGTCGGCAGTCCGGGGTCGCGCGCCTCGAGCCGCGCCTCGGTCTCCCGCAGCCGCGCCCGGCACCACGCCTCCCGGCTGGAGTACGGGTGGGGGTCGAGCAGGATCTCGTCGGTGCAGACGACGCCCAGCCGGTACGCCTGGGCGAGCGACTCCTCCTTGGTGGTGTGCGGGTCGCGGAAGCTGTAGTCGTACAGGAGGAACAGGGGGACCACGGTCGCCGGGCCGCCCGCCCCGGTCCACACCGGGTAGGGGTCCTCGGGTGTGAGCACCCCGATCCGGCGGCAGACCTGGACGAGCCGGCGGTAGCGCTCCTCGCCCCGCAGGGGCTCGGGGTCGCCGGGCGTGGTCCACAATTCGTGGTTGCCGGGCGTCCACACAACCGCCGCGAAACGCTCCCGCAGCGTGGCGAGCGCCCATTCGACGTCGGAAATCCGCTCACCGACGTCGCCGGCGACAATAAGCCAGTCGCCCGGCGCGCCGGGACGCAGCGACTCCACGAGCGCCCGGTTTTCCGGGTGGGCGACATGGAGGTCGCTTATCGCGAGCAGTCTTCCATTTTTCGTCCGCCGGCCGGTCACGACGAAATCGTAAAGGGATCCGGCGGGCGCGGGAATCGCTCGCGGCGGTTATGGGACCCCAGATTTCCGGATAGGGGACAGGGGGTCCGGATAGGGGTTGTGACGCCAGGTTGGGGCGGCCAATTCTGGCTCCGTTGGCCCAGGCCGCGGGCCGCGCGCTCCTATCGCCGCCCGCGGGCAGGGGACGCGCCCTATGGGG
This sequence comes from Microbispora sp. NPDC004025, assembly GCF_053604425.1. NCBI lineage: Bacteria > Bacillati > Actinomycetota > Actinomycetes > Streptosporangiales > Streptosporangiaceae > Microbispora > Microbispora sp. NPDC004025. Next base: position 219,049 of record NZ_JBSGHN010000001.1, read on the forward strand.
AGTGTGGCGGATGGCCGAGGCTCGCGACGACGGGTTCTCGCGCTACGCGAGACAGGCCTGGCCGGCGCTGCGGCGCACGGCCTTCCTGCTCACCTCGGACTGGCACGAGGCCGAGGACCTCGTCCAGCGGACCCTGATCGCCCTCCACCGCCACTGGGACAGGCTGGAGCGGCACGACAGGATCTCCGGGTACGCGCGGGCGATCATGGTCCGGCTCGTCTACAGCGACCGCAGGTCGCACCGGTGGTCGCGGGAGGTCCTGCACGAGCTGCCGCCCGAGCCCGAACCCCCGGCCGACCCCTACACGCTCGTGGTCGACCGCATCCTGCTGATGAACGCGCTCGCCGGTCTCGGCCCCCGGCAGCGGGCCGCCGTCGTCCTGCGCTACTGGGAGGACCGCAGCGTCGAGGAGACGGCGTCGGCGATGGGCAGCGAGGGCTCCACGGTCCGCAGCCAGACGGTCCGCGCGCTGGCCACCCTGCGTACGGCCCTGACGGCCGCCGCGGACGGCACGGCCGCGGCGGCGCCGCGCAACGCGGAAGATGCGGCGCGCGCGGCGGTGCCCGGACGATGAAGGTGACCTGAGTCGAACTGAGACACGAGGGAACGCCCATGCCGCCGCGAGCCCCAGCAGACGACAAACCCAGGACGAGCACACTGGAAGCCTTCGCGGACACGATCGTCCCCGGTGAGAAGAGGCACCCCGGCGACCTGGCCGTGGCCGGCGCGGCCGAGGGCGCGGGCGCGGTGCAGGCCGGGGCCATCGAGCTGCTCGAATGGAACGCGACCGGCGTCACGGAGGGCCTGGACGACTACGCCCGGCTGCTCGGCGACCACGCCCGCGACTACGCGGCGGAGCACGGGCTCACGCTGGACGACTCGGTGCCGCCGTTCGTCGCCCTGCCCTTCGAGCACCGGACCGCCCTGGTGCGCCGGCTGACCGCGCCCGACCACCCGGAGAAGGCGTTCTGGGTCCTGCTCGCGCTGTTCAGCAACATGGCCTACGACTCCGCGGCGCACACGAGCACGGCCGAGGCGATCGCCGCCGGGCATCCCGGGCTGCTCGCGATGGGCGTCGCCCGCCCCGGCGACGACGGCCTGTGGCGGTTCCCCGCCCACTCCTACGGCAGGCCCCTGGCCCGCCTGCACCCGGACACGACCCCCTCAGGGAGCCCCGCATGACCAGCACTGAACGCACCGACGTCCTCGTGGTCGGCAGCGGCTTCGGCGGCGCCATCGCGGCCTACCACCTGGCCGCGGGCGGCGCCCGGGTCGTCGTGCTCGAACGGGGGCCGTGGCTGGGCACGCAGGACTTCGAGCACGACTTCAAGCTCGGCTCGTCCTACACGCGGGCCTTCGACTTCGTCGTCGGCGACGGCATGAGCGTGCTCGGCGGCAACTGCGTGGGCGGCGGAAGCGTCGTTTACTTCGCCGCCATGCCCCGCGCGCCGCGCTTCGTCTTCGAGCGCCACGGAACCATCGGCCGCCGGATGTGGCCGGCCTCCGTCAGCCGCGACACCCTCGACCCCTGGTACGACCGGGTGGCGGAGTCCATCCCCGTCACCACCCAGGACTGGAACGACGTCACCTACGCGGGCGGGCTGTGGGCCGCCGCCTGCGACCACTCCGGCCGCACCGCCAACCCGGTGCCGGTGGCGATCGACAACGCCAAGTGCGTCAACTGCAACTGGATGATGGCCGGGTGCCGCTTCGACGCGAAGCGCTCGCTGCTGACCAACTACCTGCCGGCGGCGCTCGCCCACGGCGCGCAGATCCGCCCGCTGCACGAGGTGCAGCGCATCGAGCGCAACCACGACGGCTCCTACCGCGTGCACTACGACCTCATCGACGAGGAGGACTACCGGATCCGCTACGACGGCGGGGCGATCGACGCCAAGATCGTCGTGCTGGCGGCCGGGGCCGGTGCCACTCCCGTCATCCTGCAGCGCAGCGAGGCGACGCTCGGCGCCATGCCGCACGCCGTGGGCCGCTACTTCTCCGGCAACGGCGAGCGGCTCAACACCGCGGTGCTCAACGAGGACCGGGTGCGCGACGTGCTCGGCCTGTCCCGGGGCGACGGCCTCGCGTACGCGGCCAACCAGATCGGCAAGGGCCCGACCGTGGCGAACTGGGACCGGCTCGACGGGTCGCTGCCCGAGTTCACCCGCTACTCGCTGGAGCAGCTCTACTTCCCGCCCGGCCTCGGCACCATCCTCGCGCAGGTCGCCGACGCCGCCCCGGGCGAGTCGACCTGGTTCGGCGTGAAGAAGAAGGAGATGCTGCGCCGCTGGCAGTCCTGGCTGATCATCTTTCAGATGATCGAGGACGCCAACGAGGGCGTCTTCGGCCCGCCGCCCGCCAAGGGCAACGCCGACCGCGTCTCCCAGCAGATGCTCGGCGTCGGGCGCCTCAAGTACGACCCCGCCGAGACCACGCTGCGCGCCTGGGCCATGGCGGACGCCGAGGTCAAGGAGATCCTGGAGCGCGACGGCCTGGCCACCGTCACCGCCTGGACCAACGACGTGATCGGCGCCTACACCGTGCACCCGCTGTCGTCCTGCCGCATCGGCGACGACCCCGCGACCTCCGCCCTCGACGACCGGAACGAGCTGCGCGGGCACCCGGGCATCTTCGTCACCGACGGCTCCGCCGTGCCGGGCGCGCTGACCGTCAACCCGGCCATGACCATCGCGGCGCTGGCCGAGCGCGCGATCCCCGGCATCGTCCGGGCCGCCCAGGACCGCGGCGTGGACGTCACCTACGGCGCGCCGGCCCCCGACGGCGGGACCAGCGGCCGCCGCGGGGTCGCCGACCTGCTGCCGAGCCTGACGAGAAGGTAGGGGAGGAGCCGAGATGGGGGCCGTCCTCACCCGCGCCACGCTGCCGGGCACGCTGGCGCAGGTCCGCCACGTCGCCCCGGTGCGCCCGAACGCGGCGCCGGACCTCGTCCGCCGGGTGTACGCGCAGGTCGAGCGGGACTTCGGCATGCTGGCGCCGCCCGTGATCCTGCACTCGCCCGCCCCGCCCGTCCTGGCCGCGTGCTGGCTCGCGCTGCGTGAGTCGCTGCTCGCGCGGGGCGCGGTCGCCCGGCCGGTCAAGGAGGCCGTCGCGACGGCCGTCTCGCGGGGCAACTCCTGCCCGTACTGCGTGGACGTGCACCGGGCCACGATGGACGCCCTCGTCAGACGTGGCGGCGCGGCCGCCGACCCCCGGACCTCGCGGATCGAGGAGTGGGCGCGGGCGTCCGCGCGGCGTGAGGAGGCCGCCTCGCACGCCCTCCCGGTGCCGTCGCACCAGGCCGCCGAGCTGATCGCGGTGGCCGTGACGTTCCAGTACCTGAACCGGATGGTGAACGTCTTCCTCGGCGACTCCCCGCTGCCCCCCGGGGTGCCCGTACGGGCCCGCAAGGGACTCATGCGGCTGTTCGGGCTGCTCATGGCCCCCGCGGCGAGCAGGGCGGCGACCCCGGGCGACTCGCTGAGCCTGCTGCCGGACGCGCCGCTGCCGCCCGACCTGTCCTGGGCGCGGGACGTCCCGCACGTCGCCGGGGCCTTCGCCCGGGCGGCGGCGGCCGTGGAGGAGGCCGGGCGCCGCTCGGTGCCGGAACCGGTGCGCGACCTGGTCACGGACATGCTCGACGGCTGGAACGGCGAGCCTCCCGGCCTGGGCCGCGCCTGGGTCGCCGGCGCCGTGTCCGCCCTGCCCGACCGGCACCGCCCGGCCGGACGCCTGGCGTTGCTCACCGCCCTCGCCTCCTACCAGGTGGACGAGGGGGTCGTGGACGCGTTCAGGCGCGTGGAGCCGGACGACCGGGCGCTCGTCGAACTGACGGCGTGGGCCGCCATGTCCGCCGCCCGCCGCGCCGGCGCCTGGGCCCACGAGGCCCGCCCGCACGTCGGTGACCGTGACACCGCGACGACTTCTAGTGAGAGGACTGCCCGATGACCCAGCTGGAGACCGTGCTCAGGGACCTCACCGCGGAGGGCGAGCAGCTCGACCGCATCGTGGCCGGCCTCGACCCGGACCAGTGGAACCTGCCCACTCCCGCGCCCGGATGGACGGTCAGGGACCAGATCGCCCACCTCACCTTCGTCTTCCGGCTGGCCGCGACGGCGGCGAGCGACCCCGAGGCGTTCGAGGCGATGACCGCCCCGGCCAAGGGGAACTTCGACGCGGCGGTGAACGCCGCGCTCAAGGCCTTCGAGAACGACACGCCGGCCGAACTGCTCGCCAAGTGGCGGGCCGTGCGCGCGGAGGTGGTCGAGGCGCTCGCCGCCGTGCCCGCGGACGCGACCGTGCCCTGGCTGGTCAACCCGCTGCCGCCGGTCGTGCTCGCGTGCGCCGGGATCATGGAGCAGTTCGCCCACGGCCAGGACATCGCCGACACGCTGGGAGTGGAACTCGAGCGCACCGACCGCCTGGGTCACCTCGTCGTGTTCGCCGTGCTGACCCGCGACTTCGGCTACCTGTCGCGCGGCCTCACGCCGCCGGCCGAGCAGTTCCGCTTCGAGATCACCGCGCCCTCCGGCCAGGTGTGGGCGTACGGGCCCGAGGACGCCGAGCAGCGGGTCTCCGGTCCCGCCGCCGACTTCTGCCTTCTGGTCACCCGGCGCCGGCACCGGGACGACCTCGCGGTCACGGCCGTCGGCGCCGAGGCCGACCGCTGGCTGGACATCGCCCAGGCCTACCGCGGCCCGGCCGGAGAGGGTCGCAGGCCGGGCCAGTTCGCTCCCGCGCGCGTGTAGCCGGAGGCGGAGTAAGGAGGAACCGATGAGGCCCACACCCGCGGGCTTCCGGACGGCGGGGGAGACGCCGGGGACGGCGGGAGAGGTGGCCGGCTGCCTGGACGGCACGGTCCACCTCGCGTACGCGCGGGCGTCGGCGGCCGATCCTCCGGTGGTCGCCGCCGGTTTCTCCGCCGAAGCGGCACTGTCCAGGGCACGGGCCCGCGCCCGGGCCCTGGGCCTGCTGCGTGAAGGACCCGGAGCGGGGGCGACGCCCGGCGGGGGCGGCAGGGCACTGCGCCTGTCCGACTTCGTGCCGCACCCCACCGCCCCGCACGGCACGGCGCCGCACCCCACCGTGCCGCACAGCACCGTGCCGCACAGCACAGGGAGCGGAGGCCCGCACGTCGCGGGCAGGGGACTGCTCACCGGCGCCGGTTACCGGCTGCCGGGCGAAGTGGTGTGGCTGGGGGAGCACGGCGGCCCGATCGAACCCACCGCGATCGGCGTGGTGGACGACTGCGCCCCCGCCGGCGTCGCCGACGTGCTCGCCCACGACGCGGTCCTCCGGTGGCGGGCCGCGTCCCGCCGCCCGCCGCTGCGGATCACGCCCTACCTCGGCGGACTGCTGCCGCCCGGGGTCGCGGATGCGGCCTCCGGGCTCGGTCTGCCGGTCTCGGCGTACGTGCTGCCGGCCGGCGAGGTCAGGACCGTGCTCCTGCGCGTGCACGGCGCGGCCACGACCACGGCCGCCGCCTGCGGGCGCACACTCGGCGCGGCGGTGCGTGAGGCGTTCCTGCTCGCGATCGCGGCCGCGGCCCAGCCGGAGCGGGCCGTCCCGGACCTGAGCGCGCCGGGCCGCCTCGCCGCGTGGCGCCACGAGGACGGGCACCCGGCGGACCTGGAGCGCACGGCCGTCGACGCCGATCCCGGGATCGTCGACGAGCCCGCCGGGCCCGTCCCGTCCGGCTGGGCGGGAGTCGCCTACCGGCGGTTCGGGCACGAGCCGATCCTCGTCGAGGCGGGGGAGTTCAGCGAGGCCGTCAAGGTGGTCTGCCCGGGCGCCGCCTGCTACCGGAGACGGCGGCCGGGGATCGGGGTGCCGTGTCCGGTTCGCTAGTTCCCGCCCCGACGCACACCCCGCCGCGCACATCGCACCACGAAGACGCGGGAGGTGAGCCGTGGACGTGTCCGTGATCGGCATCTCACCCGAGGCGGCCGAGATCTACCGGTATTTCCTCCGGTGCAAGGGCGAGGGAGTCGGTTCGGTGCCGGAGGCCCTGGGCCTCGCCGCGGACACCGTCGAGGCCGCCGTGGAGACGCTCAGCCGGCTGTCCCTGCTCGACATCGCCGACCGGCACAGGGTCGTGGCGACGGAGCCGCGGATCGGCATCGAGCGGCTGGTGGAAAAGCGCCTCAACGAGCTCAACGCCGAGATCCGCCGGGTCCTCGCGGCGCGCGACGCGATCGCCGTCTTCATGGAGGACAAGCACGAGGGCGACCGCGCGGCGACGGTCCTCGACATCGAACGGGTGGAAGGCGTCGAGCGGGTCCGCCAGCGCATCGATGACCTTGCCTTCTTCTCCTACAAGGAGACGCTCTGCCTGCATCCGGGCGGCCCGTTCAGCCGGGTGATGATCGAATCGGCGCTGCCGCTGGACACCCGCTCGCTGCGGAGGGGCCTGGCGATCAAGGGTGTCTACCACCCGGCCGCGCTCGACGACCCGTTCATGGTGTCCTACCTGCGCGAGCTGGTCAGCCTCGGCGCCGAGGTGCGCGTCACCGATCAGCCGATGGACCGCATGCTCATCTACGACCGCAGCGCCGCCGTCGTGCCCATCGACCCCAAGGAGAGCGCGAAGGGCGCGTTGCTGGTCAGGGAGCCAGGGCTGGTCTCCCAGCTCGTCATCTACTTCGACGGGGTGTGGAAGTCCGCCACCGACTTCCGCGACATCATCGAGCCCACGACCGTGGAGCCCGCGCTGTCGGAGATGGAGCAGCGGGTGCTCGCGGTGATGGCCACGGCGGACAAGGACGAGATCGCGGCCAGGGAGCTGGACGTCTCGGTGCGGACCTACCGGCGCTATGTGGCCGATCTCATGGCCAGGCTCGGCGCCGTCAACCGGTTCCAGGCGGCCCTGCGGGCCAAGGAGGAGAACTGGATCTGAGCTCGGCGCGGCCCACGTGGGGGCGCGGCGCTCACCCCCACGTGTTGCCGTACTGCACCGGGCTGCCCCAGGTGTTCCCGTCGTTGTCGTCGGCGAGCACGGTGATCCGCGGCCGGTCGTCCGCGACGCCGGCGCCTCCCGTGCCCGCCATGCCGGCCACGCCCGCCGTGAGCCCGCACGCGAGGGCGCCGGACGCCAGGGCGATGGCCCACTTGAGGGTGCTCCACGAAGCGGTGGGGGAGGAGACCAGGGTCTTCATCTCAGTGCCTCTTTTCGCTGCCGGAGGGGTTGTTCTCGCACTACCCACTGTGCGTCGGCACAGGACCCGGAACCATGCGTACGGCGTGCAGCAAGCTGCACCGGCGTTACCGCTTCCTGCCATCCCGGCGTCGCATGGCAAATGAGGAGGTGACAGCGCGGGCCCGCGAGATTTTGACTGAGGCCACGTGACCCGGAACGCCGGCGCGCACACAACGCGCACCGCGGGGGAAGGAGCGCTATGAGCATCTCGGAACTCGACGTCGCACCGGCGGATCTGCCGCCGCGGACACCCCCGGAGCGGCCGGCCCGTTCGATGGGCGTGCTGCGCGAGGAACTGGCCCGGCTGCGCGCCCGGACCGTCGCCGGCCGTCCCGACGGCGTGGCCCGGCAGCACGCGCTCGGCAAGCGGACCGCCCGCGAGCGGCTGGACCTGCTGCTCGACGAGGGCTCGTTCGTGGAGATCGACATCTACCGGCGGCACCGGGCGCAGGGGCTGGGCATGGACGGGCGGCGCCCGCACACCGACGGCGTCGTCGCCGGCTCCGGCACCGTCCACGGCCGGCGGGTGTTCGTCTACGCCCAGGACTTCACGGTGTTCGGCGGCTCCCTGGGGGAGGCGCACGCCGAGAAGATCCACAAGGTGATGGACCTCGCCATGTCCACCGGCTCGCCGTTCATCGGCCTGAACGACAGCGGCGGCGCGCGGATCCAGGAGGGGGTGATGTCCCTCAACGGCTACGGCGGCATCTTCCGGCGCAACGTGCAGGCGTCCGGCGTGATCCCGCAGATCAGCGTCGTGCTCGGGCCCTGCGCCGGAGGCGCGGCCTACTCCGCCGCGCTGGCCGACTTCACCTTCATGGTGCAGGGCACCTCGCAGCTCTACCTGACCGGCCCGGACGTCGTCGAGGCGGTGACCGGCCAGCGGGTCACCCACGCCGAGCTGGGCGGCGCCCAGGTCCACGGGACCCGCTCGGGCGTGGCGGCGTTCGTGCACGACGACGAGGAGGCCTGCCTGGCGGAGGTGCGCTACCTCCTCTCGATGCTGCCGGGCAACAACCTCGAACCGCCGCCCGCGGCGCCGCCGTGCGGCGCGTCCGGCGACGTGCGCCCGCGCCTGGCGGAGATCGTCCCGGTCGAGCCCAGCAAGCCGTACGACATGCGCGAGGTGATCGCGGAGCTGGTCGACGACGGCGACTTCCTCGAACTGCACGAGGGCTGGGCGCGCAACGTGATCTGCGCGCTCGCCCGCGTCGACGGCGCGGTGGTCGGAGTGGTCGGCAACCAGCCGCTGGTGCTCGCCGGCGTGCTGGACGCCGACGCGGCGCAGAAGGCGGCCAGGTTCGTGCGGTTCTGCGACGCCTTCAACATCCCGCTGGTGACCCTCGTCGACGTGCCGGGCTTCCTGCCCGGCACCGACCAGGAGTACGCCGGCATCATCCGGCACGGCGCCAAGCTGCTCTACGCGTACTGCGAGGCGACCGTGCCCCGCATCCAGGTCATCCTCCGCAAGGCGTACGGCGGGGCCTACATCGTGATGGACTCCCGGTCGATCGGCGCGGACCTGTCGCTGGCGTGGCCGACCAACGAGATCGCGGTGATGGGCGCCGAGGGTGCGGTCAACGTCGTCTTCCGCCGTGAGCTCGCCGCCGCGGCCGACCCGGCGGGCCTGCGCGCCGAGCTGCTCGCCCGGTACGCCGGTGAGCTGGTCCACCCGCAGTACGCCGCCGAGCGCGGCCTGGTCGACGACGTGATCGACCCGGTGCAGACCCGCTCCGCGGTCGCCCGCGGCCTCGCCATGCTGCGCGACAAACGCAAGCCGGGGGCGCAGCGCAAGCACGGGAACGTGCCCCTGTAAGCGTCCGCGCCGACCCATCCCCCGCGCCCGCCCCAGCCGACCGCCCGCCCCCATCCCCGGCCGGCCCCATCCCCGAGACTGCCCCATCCCCGAGTCCGACTCACCCCCGCGCCCGCCTCAACCCACGCCCGCCCCTGTCCCGCGCCCGCCCCGCCCGTCCGGGCGGCGGCGGGCGTTCGCGTGCCCGGACGCATCCGCTGGCAGGATGCGGTAACCCCCCTGCAGCTTGCTGCCTGGGCAAGCCCTGGTTCCGCGCCCCCCACAGCCGCACATTGAAGGTGTGACGACAACAGGCAGCGGACGGAGGCGGCGCCCCGCGTGCGCCCGCCTCCCCGGAGGAGCCGCGGGCGGGGCCCGGCAGCCGCGGCGCGCGAGGCCGCCAGGCCGGCGGCCGGAGAGGGAGCCGAGGCCATGCTGGTTCAGCTGACGATGCGCCGGACGGACGGGCAGGCGGCGCCGGGCTCACCGGTGGACGGGATCCGGGTGCTGGCGCTTCTTCCCGGGAGCTGGCACAAGCACCTCGAACAGGTCGCCGGCGACATCGTCATCAGAATCCGCGCGGAGGGGACGACGGCGGGAGGAGTCCGCGCCGAGGTGGCGAGAATCCTCACCAGCCCCGAGGTCAGCCACCTCGAACTGGTCGCCTGCCGTCCCCTGGAGGGTCCCCGGCAGTAGGACGCTAACGAAGGAGACGAACCGATGATCGCCTCGGTTGTGGCGGCGGGTGAGTGCCATGTGTGGTGGGCGGACCCGCGGCTGGAGAGCATCGACACCTTGGTGCGGGATCTCAGCGCGAACGAGTTGCGCCGTGCGGCCCGCTTCCGCCGCGAGCCCGACCGCCGCCGCTTCCTGACCGGGGCGCACCTGCTGCGGGAGGCCGCGGCCGAGCGGCTGGGCGTCCGTCCGGCGGACGTGGTGGTGGACCGTTCGTGCCCCGACTGCGACAGGTACCACGGCAAGCCCCGCGTCCTGACGGAGGGGGAGACCCTGCACGTCTCCATCTCCCATTCGGGCGACCGGGTCGCGGTGGCGCTGACGGCCGTGGGGCCGCTGGGCGTCGACGTGGAGGCGGTGCCCGCGACGCCGGTGGACGACCTCGCGCGCTGCGCGCTGACCGAGACCGAGCGCCGGGCCCTCGTGGCGCTCCCCGAGCACGCGCGGTACGAAGGCTTCGCCCGGATCTGGGTGCGCAAGGAGGCCGCGCTCAAGGCCACCGGGCACGGACTGCGGATCTCCCCGGACCGGGTCGAGGTGACCGGCCCGGGGGAGAGCCCCGCGCTGCTGAGCTGGCCGCTGGACGTGCCGCCCGCCGCGGTGCGGATCCACCCGCTCGACCCCGGCCCCGGGTACGTCGCCGTCGTCGCGGTGCTCGGCGGCGACCACGGCATCACGGTCCGCGAGGCGGACGCCGCGCTCCTGCGCCGGGGCGACGGCTTCGCGACGGCACCCCAGGCCGCGTGAGCGGCGTTGACGACGCCCGGTGCGAGGCCGCTCAATGGCGGGTGAAGACGACCTCGCCGCGTGAATCCGCACCGGGCCGACCAGAAGAAGGCTGATTCTCGTGAACAAGGGCTTCATCTTGATCCCCGGCCCCTGGATGGGGGCCTGGGCATGGGGGCCGGTGGCACGGCGCCTGCGCGGCTACGGCCATGCCGCCCGTGCGATCACGCTCCCCGGCCTGGCCGACCCCGACGGGGACGTCGCGGGCGTCGGACTGGAGACGCACGTCGGCACCGTGCTGTCGCTGCTGGAGGAGGAGGACCTGCGCGACGTCGTCCTCGTGGCGCACAGCTACTCCGGCATCGTGGCCGGCCAGGTCGCCGACCGCGCGGCCGACCGGGTGGCGCACACCGTGTTCGTCGAGGCGTTCCTGCCGCACGACGGCAAGTCGATGCTGCACGCGTTCCCCGAGCGCCAGCACGCCGCGGAGCTGCGGCTCATCGAGGACAACGGCGGCCGCTGGCCCGCGCCCGACGCCGCCGTCGTCGGCGAGGGGCAGGGCCTGTCCCGCAGGCAGGCGCGGTGGCTGGCCGAGCGCCTCGTCGGCCATCCCGGCCGCACCATCGCGGAGCCCGCCGTCCTGACCCGCCCCCTGACGCAGCAGCGCGCCACGTACGTCGTCTGCTCGATGGAACACTTCGACGGCCGCGTCGCCGCCGACGTCGACGCCCTGCGCGCCGCCCCGAACTGGCGCTTCCACACGCTCCCGACCGGACACTGGCCGATGATCTCGGCGCCCGGGCGGCTCGCCCTGCTCCTGCACCGGATCGCCGGGCGCGCCGAGTAGGGGGCGGCCCGGCGCGCCGCCCCGGTAATCGCGCGCATCCGGGGTAACTTCGGCATCATGGCCACCCGTACGTCCGGACAGGGGTCCGGCAAGCGCCCCGCGTCGCGCTCCGGATCCCGTACGGCTTCCCCGAAGCGATCCCCGGCGGGTTCCCGAGGCAGGGCCGCGCCCCGGCCCGCGCCCAAGCGGCCGGTAGCCACCGGCCAGGACCCGGTCAGCTGGTTCTTCCTCGTCATCGGCAAGATCTTCATCAGCATGTGGATGCTGGTGGCGAACGGCGTGGGCAAGGCGGCGCGGGGGCTCGGTCAGGGCGCCCGCGACCTCGATCCCGTGCACCGCCGCGACGGGCAGGGCCTGTCGGTGCTCGCGGGCGCCATCGTGCTCGCCGCTCTGACCTGGCGGGACACCAAGACGGGTTTCGCCGCGTTCGTCGACGCCGTGGCGCGCGGGACGGTGGGGGCGCTCGCCTGGGGGGTGCCCGTGCTGCTCGCGCTGCTCGCCTGGCGGCTGCTGCGCCACCCCGACCAGAACGCCGAGACCGGCAGGATGGGCATCGGCTGGACCGCGCTGCTGGCCGGGATCCTCGGAATCGTGCACGTCGCCCACGGCACGCCGTACCCCTCGGGCGGGCCCGAGGACGGCATGGACAACGTGTCGGCGGCGGGCGGCATGATCGGTTTCATCGTGTCGGCTCCGCCGTCGAGCATCCTGCCGGCGTTCATCACGATCCCGCTGCTGCTGATGCTGTCCGGCTTCGGCCTGCTGGTGATCACCGCGACACCGGTCCACCGGATCCCCGAGCGCCTCGCCGAGATCCAGCACATGCTCTTCCAGCGGCCGGAGGAGACCGGGGAGCCCCGCAAGAGCCCGGCGCCGGCCAGGAAGCGCACGCGCAAGCAGCAGGGCGGCGGGCGCGACGCCGCCGAGGGCGGCGACGGCGTCAAGCCGTACGACACGCCCGTGCTGTCGGAGAAGGACCACGCGCCGGAGATCGTCCCGGGCCTGGTGGACGAGGTCACGGAGTCGGCCGAGCCGACCGAGCCGGAGCTGCGGCTCCCCAAGCCGGCGCCGCAGCCTCCGCTGCCGACGCCCGCGCCGCGCAAGGTGGAGCAGCTCGTCCTGTCCAGCCAGGAGGGGCCCTACACGCTGCCGGACCTCGCGATGCTGCGGCCGGGCAGCGCCCCCAAGCAGGAGACCAAGGCCAACCGGACGGTCGTGAACGCGCTGACCAGCGTGCTGGAGCAGTTCTCCATCGACGCGCAGGTCGTCGGTTTCACCCGGGGCCCGACGGTGACCCGGTACGAGATCGAGCTGGGCCCGGCCGTCAAGGTCGAGAAGGTCACCGCGCTCACCAAGAACATCGCCTACGCCGTCAAGTCCGCGGACGTGCGGATCCTGTCCCCGATTCCCGGCAAGTCGGCGATCGGCGTGGAGATCCCCAACGTCGACAAGGACCTCGTGTCGCTCGGCGACGTGCTGCGCTCGCAGGTGGCCCAGGCCGACCACCACCCGATGATCGTCGGGCTGGGCAAGGACGTCGAGGGCCGCACCATCGTGGCCAACCTGGCCAAGATGCCGCACATCCTCATCGCGGGCGCCACCGGCGCGGGCAAGTCGACGTGCATCAACGGGCTGATCTCCTCGATCCTGCTGCGGGCCACGCCCGACGAGGTCCGCATGGTGCTGGTCGACCCCAAGCGGGTGGAGCTCAGCGCGTACGAGGGCATCCCGCACCTCATCACGCCCATCATCACCAACCCGAAGAAGGCCGCCGAGGCCCTCGAATGGGTGGTGGGCGAGATGGACCGGCGGTACGACGACCTCGCGGCCAGCGGCTTCCGGCACGTCGACGACTTCAACAAGGCCGTGCGCGCGGGCAAGCTGGTGCCGCCGCCGGGCAGCGAGCGCGTCTACCAGCCGTACCCCTACCTGCTGGTGATCGTGGACGAGCTGGCCGACCTGATGATGGTCGCGCCGCGCGACGTGGAGGACTCGATCGTCCGCATCACCCAGCTCGCCCGGGCCGCCGGCATCCACCTGGTCATCGCCACCCAGCGGCCGTCCGTGGACGTCGTCACCGGCCTGATCAAGGCGAACGTGCCCTCGCGGCTGGCGTTCGCGACCTCCTCGCTCGCCGACTCGCGGGTCATCCTCGACCAGCCCGGAGCCGAGAAGCTCGTCGGGCAGGGCGACGCGCTGTTCCTGCCGATGGGCGCGAGCAAGCCGATGCGGCTGCAGAACGCCTTCATCTCCGAGAAGGAGATCGCGGAGGTCGTCACCCACTGCAAGGCCCAGATGCAGGCCGAGTACCGGGAGGACGTCGCCGCACCCGCCGCCGCGAAGCGGGAGATCGACGAGGAGATCGGCGACGACCTCGACCTGCTGGTCCAGGCGGCCGAGCTGATCGTGTCGACCCAGTTCGGCTCAACCTCCATGCTCCAGCGCAAGCTGAGGGTCGGCTTCGCCAAGGCCGGCCGCCTGATGGACCTGCTGGAGAGCCGCAACGTGGTCGGCCCGAGCGAGGGATCCAAGGCCAGGGAGGTGCTGGTCAAGCCCGACGAGCTGCCCGGCCTGCTCGCCGAGCTGCGCGGGGAGTCGTAAAGCCGCCGCCCGCCGTCAGGCCGATCCGCCCGCCGGCCGTACGGTCGTGATGTGCAGGCTCGAGGGCACGTTCCCGGGCAGTCCCGTGGACCTCGACTATCGCTTCGACCTCGACGCCGCGCGGCGGATCTCCCGGCTGGAGATCGTCGTGTCCCGTCCTGCCCCTGAAACCGCTATGGAGGTGACAGGGTAGTTGCTCGGAGTCCCCCCATGGGTACCCTCCGTAGTCAGTTACTGATTGAATGTGACTAACTACGCATCGTGGGGCGAGCTGGACGACGGTGCGCTTGGAGACAGGGGGGCGGAACGATGAGCGTAGGTGCTGTTTTGGCCGAAGCCCGTGAGCGCGCCGGGCTGACCGTGCGTCAGCTCGGCGAGCGCACGCGGATCCGCGAGACCGTCATCGAACGCTTCGAGCGGGACGACTTCTCGGTGGGTGACTTCTACGCGCGCGGGCACATCCGGACCATCGCCTCCGATCTCGGCCTGGACCCGGACGAGGTCCTGCGGCAGTACGAGCAGGAGAACGCCGACGGCGCGTCGCCGGTCAGGGCGTCGGCCGTGTTCCGGGGCGACGTGGGCGAGCGGGCCCGCAGGGCCCCCGGCTGGACGAAGGCCGCCGCGGTCGCCCTGGCCATCGTCGTGGTCGTCGTCGTCGCGCGGATGCTCGGAGGCTCCGGCGAGAAGGCGGGCCCGACGGCCGCCCAGCTTCCGGTGACCGCACCGCACGCGCACGAGCGGCAGGAGAAGGGCCACGGCAGGAAGACCCTCGAGGAGGCCTTCGGGCCCGGCCGCGTAGTCGTGAAGGTCACCGCGCGCAAGCCGGCCTACCTCGACGTGAAGGACGCCAAGGGCAAGGAGATCTTCCGGGGGACGCTGCCCGAGGGGAAGACCACGACCTACTCGGCCAAGGACAAGGTGCGGATGGTCATCGGCGACGCGGGGGCGGTACGTCTGGAGGTCGACGGAAGGGACCTGGGAACGCCGGGCAGGGACGGCCAGACGATCCGCCGCACCTTCGAGGCGGGCGGCCCGAGTCCCCGTTAATCGCCGACTGCCGATACCGTAGTTCGCATCATGTCTTCTCGCCGAACCGTATCGCTGATCACGCTGGGCTGCGCCCGCAACGAGGTCGACTCCGAGGAGCTGGCCGCGCGCCTGGAGGCCGCCGGCTGGCACACCGGCGACGACGATCCCGACGTCGTCGTCGTCAACACGTGCGGCTTCATCGATTCGGCGAAGAAGGACTCGATCGACACCCTGCTCGCCGCGGCCGACTCGGGCGCGAAGGTGGTGGCGGCGGGCTGCATGGCCGAGCGATACGGCGCGCAGCTCGCCGACGCCCTGCCCGAGGCGACCGTGATCTCCTTCGACGACTACGCGGAGATCGGGGAGCGTCTCGACGACGTGCTCGCGGGCAGGCCGCTGGTCCCGCACTCGCCCCGGGACCGCCGCACGCTCCTGCCGATCACGCCGGTGGAGCGCTCGGCCGCCCGGGCGCACATCCCCGGCCACGGCCAGGACGACGCGCTCCCCGCGGGCGTGGCCCCCGCCAGCGGCCCGCGCACGCTGCGCAAGCGGCTCACCGGCGGCCCGGTCGCCTCCCTCAAGCTCGCGTCGGGCTGCGACCGGCGCTGCACGTTCTGCGCGATCCCGGCCTTCCGCGGCTCGTACGTCTCCCGCAGACCGGAGGACCTGCTGGCCGAGGCCGCCTGGCTGGCCGGACAGGGCGTCAAGGAGCTCGTGCTGGTCAGCGAGAACTCCACGTCGTACGGCAAGGACCTGGGCGATCTGCGCGCCCTGGAGAAGCTGCTGCCCCCGCTGGCCGCGACCGAGGGCATCGAGCGGGTCCGCGTCAGCTACCTGCAGCCCGCCGAGCTGCGGCCCGGGCTGCTCGACGTGATCGCCTCCACCGAGGGGATCGCGCCCTACTTCGACCTGTCCTTCCAGCACGCGAGCGGCACCGTGCTGCGGCGGATGCGGCGCTTCGGCGACCCCAAGAGGTTCCTCGACCTGCTCGCGCAGATCCGCGACCGCGCGCCCGAGGCGGGCATCAGGTCCAACTTCATCGTGGGGTTCCCCGGCGAGACGCAGGAGGAGTTCGACGAGCTGGTGAGCTTCCTCGAGGAGGCCAGGCTGGACGTCATCGGCGTCTTCGGCTACTCCGACGAGGAGGGCACCGAGGCGTACGGCTTCGAGGGCAAGCTCGACCAGGACGTGGTCGACGAGCGGGTCGCGACGCTGACCGAGCTCGCAGAGGAGCTGACCGCCCAGAGGGCCGAGGAGCGCATCGGCACCGAGCTGCGGGTCCTGATCGAGGAGGACCTCGGCGACGGCGGCTACGAGGGCCGTGCGGCGCACCAGGGGCCCGAGGTGGACGGGGCGGTCACGGTCCAGGGCATCGGCCTGGTCCCCGGTCAGATCGTCCAGGCGGTCGCCGTCGACTCCGAGGGGGTCGACCTCATCGCCCGGATCAAGGCAGGCACATGACCGAGCGCGGTGAGCCGCCGGTGGACGTGGCGGGCCCGGGAGAGGTGACACCTGAGCCCGTGGCGCCGCCGGTCGCCGCCGTGCCCGCCGCCGCGCCGGTGGCGACCCCGGCGCCCGCTCCGCAGGCGGGGTCCGGCCTTCCGAAGGAGCCTGACGCCGGCTCCGCCGGCCGGTCGGCGGTCGCGGGGGAGCAGGCGGGCGGCACGGGGGCCGACGGCCGCACCGCGCCGGAGCCGCCGTCCGCGGGCGTCGCCGGAGAGGCCCCGGCGCGCCGCGTCAGCACCTGGAACATCGCGAACGCCCTGACCATCGCCCGGCTGGCGATCGTCCCCGTCTTCACCGTCTTCCTGTTCGTCGAGGGGGAGGCCTGGCGCCTGGCGGCCCTCGGCGTCTTCCTGCTCGCGTCGCTCACCGACCAGCTCGACG
This sequence comes from Microbispora sp. NPDC004025, assembly GCF_053604425.1. Lineage (NCBI taxonomy): Bacteria > Bacillati > Actinomycetota > Actinomycetes > Streptosporangiales > Streptosporangiaceae > Microbispora > Microbispora sp. NPDC004025. The sequence goes on from NZ_JBSGHN010000001.1 coordinate 235,861, forward strand.
GCTGGCTCGCCAGGAAGTACGCGCTGATCACGGACTTCGGGAAGATCGCCGACCCGATCGCGGACAAGGCGCTCATCGGCGCCGCGCTGCTCAGCCTCTCGTACCTCGGCGAGATCCCGTGGTGGGTCACCCTGGTGATCATCGCCCGCGAGGCGGGGGTGACGCTGCTGCGCTTCCTCGTGATCAGGCACGGGGTTATCCCGGCCAGTTACGGGGGCAAGGTGAAGACCGTGTTGCAGATCGTGGCCATCGCCCTCTACATCGTGCCGGTCGTGCCCGACCTGGTCAGGTGGGCGGTGATGGGCCTCGCCCTGCTGGTCACGGTGGGGACCGGAGCCGACTACGTCGTGCGGGCGGTGCGGCTGCGGCAGGTGGCGAGGAGCGCGCGAACCTCATGATGGGCCTGGCGAGCGAAGTGCTGTCCCTGCTGGTCCGGCAGGGCGTGACCGCCGCCGTGGCCGAGTCGCTCACGGGCGGCCTGATCGGGGCCACGATGACCGGCCCGATGGGAGCCTCGGCCGCGTTCCGGGGCGGGGTGATCGCCTACGCCACGGAGTTGAAGGCGAGCCTTCTCGACGTCCCCTCCGACCTCCTCGGCAGGGAGGGGGCGGTGCATCCCGCCGTGGCCGCGGCCATGGCCGCCGGAGTGCGGAAACTCACAGACGCCGACTACGGCCTGGCGGTGACCGGGGTCGCGGGCCCCGACCCGCAGGACGGCAAACCGGTCGGCACGGTCCACATCGCGCTGTCGGGACCGGGCGAGCGCGTCTGGCACCGCGACCTGCGCCTGACCGGGGACAGGGAATCGATCAGAAACACCACGTGTCAGGAGGCGTTGAAGCTGCTGGAAGGTGTGCTGAAGGCAAATTCGGGGGAACATTCAGGGTGATTACCGCGTTACGTCCCCAGCGAACATGCTCGCCTCGGTCTGCCGCGGTGTCGCCCTCTACAGGTACGGTGGAGCTGTGAGTGAGGTCCGTGAGCCATCGGCGAGGAGCAAGACAGGCGCACGCCCGGCGAAGGGGCCGAGCGAACCGATGATGACGGCGAGGCGTATGTACGAAGGGCAGATGAAGAAGGGGCGGCATGAGCCCACCGCGCGAGGCGTCGTGAAGGCGCCCCCCCTGGGGAGGGAGCGACAGATGATCCTGCTGCGTCAGCTGCTCGGTGACGTGCTGCGGCGGCTGAGGGTGCGGCAGAATCGCACCCTTCGCGAGGTCTCCACGTTGGCGCGTGTCTCACTCGGCTATCTGTCCGAGGTCGAGCGCGGTCAGAAGGAGGCCTCCTCCGAGTTGCTCGCCTCGATCTGCGGCGCGCTCGGGGTCCCGCTGTCCCAGGTGTTGCGTGAGGTGTCCGACCAGTTCGCGCTGGCCGAACTGCAGGCCGCCCCCGTGCTTGCGGAAGTGCCCGAGCACGAGCGCCTGCCCATCCCCGAGACCGTGCCCGCGGGGCCGGAGTTCGAGGGCTTCCCCGAGGTCAAGGACATGGTCGCCGCCTAGGCGGCGTGTTACCGCCCCGCCGCCCGGCGAGGCGTCCCCGCGACTTCGCCTGGCCGATCCGCCCAGGTCGGCTGCTCGCCAGGCGTGGCCCGCGCTCGCAGTCCGGATCGTGCCGGACCCGGGTGCCTGTCCCGATCCCACGGGCGGGTGCCTGGCCCCCGCAGGCCCTTTTCCCGTTCTCCATCGCGGTGTTTCCACTGGCCGCGTCCGCCCGATCCGATGTCTCCCTGCTGGGGGTCCCGGCTCGCGGTTCATACGTTCGCGTTTCCCGGTGCTCACGGTCCCGATGTTCGCGTTTCCCGGTGTCCACGGTTCGCGGTGTTCAGGTTCGCGCCCGTGGGCCGGTCAGTCCCGCTGGCAGGCGGGGCACCAGTAGATCAGCCGCTCGGACGGCTGAGGTCCCATCTCCCCGCGGCCGATCGGTGCGCCGCAGCGGCGGCAGGGGCGGCGCGCCCTGCCGTACACGAGCAGCGACCGCCCCGGGCGCGGATCGCCCGTCGTGACCGGGAGCGGCGCGTCCTTGCTCGCGTCCATCAGCCGGTGGGCGATCGAGACCAGCGCCTCCAGTTCGTCCGGCGGGATCGACCCGACCGGACGCCACGGCGACACCCGCGCGGCGTACAGCGTCTCGGCCCGCCAGATCGTCCCGATGCCCGCCAGGTCGCGCTGGTCGAGCAGTGCCTCCCCGATCGTCCGCTCCGGGGCACGCAGCAGGTTCCGTACGGCCAGGGTCGCGTCCCAGTCCGGACCGAGCAGGTCCGGGCCGAGGTGCCCCACGACCCGCTCCTCGCGGTCGGTGGGCACGAGATCGACCATTCCCAGCCGCGTGCCGACCGCCTGCCACTCGGTGTTGGCGAGGATCAGCCGGACCACGTCGCCCCTGGGGGCCGGGCGGCCCGCCGGGCCCACCCGCCAGCTTCCCTCCATGCGCAGGTGGGTGTGGACGGTGAGCCCGCCTTCCACCCGGGTCAGGAGGTGCTTGCCGCGCGAGATCGTCGTCATCACGGTCCGGCCGCGCAGGTCGGCGGTGGCGTACCGGGGCACCCGGAAGTCGCTGCGGGTCAGCCTCCGGCCGTCGAGGGCCTGCCTGAGCCGCTTGGCGGTCCGGTAGACGGCGTCACCCTCCGGCACGGCTCTCCTCCCGTGAGGATCGGGGACGGGCGGCTCACACGGGCATGTGCGAGTCCCACGCCGCCGGGTCGGCGGCCAGTTCGGTCACCCGCGGCGGCAGCTCGCCCTTGGCGATCTGCTCCAGGGTGACCTCCTCGAGGATGGCCCGCTCGCTCGCGCGCAGCGCGATCCACACCTGCTGCAGCGCCTGCGCGGCGCCCTGGTAGCCGACGTGCTCGGGCCGCTCGCCCCGCACGTTGGCCAGTGGTCCGTCCACCGCGCGGATGACGTCGGCGAGCGAGATCTGACTGGCCGGCCGTGCCAGGACATAGCCCCCCTCTGGGCCCCGCTGACCGCGCACCAGCCCGGCGCGCCGCATCTGCAGCAGGATGTTCTCCAGGTATTTGGGGGGCATCTCCTGCTCCTTGGCCAGCTCGCCCACCGTGGTGGGTCCCTCACCCGCGGCGGCGAGTTCGGCGGCGGCGCGGAGGGCGTAGTCGACACGGGCAGAAAGTCGCATGTAGTCGATTATCCCGCCTGGTTGACCTCGGTAGGACGTCCGCCCTCCATCAGGGCCCCGGCCGGGCCCGATCCAGGCGTAGCCGTACGACGACGGGGAGGTGGTCGGAGAACGGCACGCGCGGCGCGTCCGCGGCCACCGCCGTGATCCCCGCGGAGATCAGGACGTGGTCGATGCGCCGCACGGGAGCCTCGGCGGGCGAGGTCGGCGGGTCGCCGAAGGCCCGCAGCGGGTCGGACAGGCCCGCCTCCTCCAGCACGCGCATCTGGGGGTCGGACGGCGTCGTGTTGAGGTCTCCCGCCACGATCACCGGCCGCGGAGGGGCCACACCGGTGCCGATCGCGATGATGCTCGCGGCGAGTTGCCTGGCGATCCCGGCCACCTCGGGCGCCTGCCCGCGCGGCTCCTGCAGGTGAGTGTTCACGATGCCCACCTCGTGGCCGCCGACCTTCAGCACGATCGACTGAGCCTGGGCGCCGGTCGGGTACCCGTGCCGGCCCAGCCGGGTCGAGCCGATCCAGGCGACCGGGAGGTTCGTGAGCAGCGCGTCGCCCCAGAGGCGGTCCGCGGCGGGGGCGAAGTAGTAGCGCATGCCGAGGCCGCGGGCGATCCGCGCCAGGTCGTCGTGCCCGCCGTTCAGCAGCCAGCCCCGGTCCACCTCGCTGAGCAGCACCACGTCGGGGTGCCGCGTCGCGGCCCAGGCGGCGATGTGGTCGAGGTCGAGCCGCCCGCTAAGCCCGAAGCCCATCCGGATGTTGTACGCCACGAGCGTGAACTCGTTCCCGCCGATCGGCCGTTCGGCGGGGAGCGGCTGCCAGGCGAGCAGGCCGGTGAGCAGGCTGGTCAGCAGGGCCGCGGACACGGCGACCCAGCGGCGCGGCGCCCGCCGTACGGGGACGGACCGGTGCCCCCGGCCGCCCCGGAAGGCGACGGCGGTGACGAGGACGGCCACCGTCACCGGGACCAGCGCGTTGGGGAACCCGAGATCGGTGTCGAAGGCCGCGTAGTAGAGGAACGCCGCGACCAGGAACACGAGCATCCCGCCCAGCACCGCGACACCCTCGCGTCCGCCCGCGCTCTCCGCGCCGGTGGCCGTGTGCCGCCCGGCGGCGCCGGCGCAGGTGCCCAGGGCGACCGCCACCACGAGGGCCGGAATGCTCTGCACGCCGATCTCCGCGGCCGCCACTCCGGACACCAGGAAGAGCCCCGCCGTCCAGTCCCACGCCGTCCAGCCCCACGGCGCCGTCCAGGCGTGCAGGACCGCCACGCACAGGGCCACCACCTGTAGGGCGACCGCCAGGGCGGCCAGGGGCGCGCTGTGCTGCGAGGGGTTCTGCGCCAGCATGGCCGGGCCGCCGCAGTACATGCCCGCGAGCAGGAGCATCGGGCCGAAGGCGAACCACACGGCCGCCGGTGCGGGGGTGGGCGATGTGGGCGAGAGCCGTACGGACCACAGGAAGGCGACGCAGAGCGCGGCGACGGCGAGCCAGGGCAGCGGCCCGTGCCGCCAGACGAGGTCCATCCGGTCGAGGGCCAGATGGACGATCGAGGCGCCGGCCAGGCCGCCGGTCAGGCCCGCGGGCACCCACGTGCCCGCCGTCGTCCGCGCGCAGCCGTAGAGGAAGATCAGGCCCGCCGTGACCCCGGCGGAGGCGAGCAGCAGCTGGGGCATCCCCCCGTCGGCGGCCTGCAGGCCGAGCCGGGCCGCGGCGAGCGCCACCGCGCCCGCCGTCCTGACCAGCCGGGGCGAGGCGAGCCGCGCCGCGGGGACGGCGGCGAACGGCAGGACGAACCACAGCGCGGCGTACGCCCCCATGCTCGCGGGGGCGGTCTCGCCCGCCCTGCCGTACAGGGTGATGAGGGACGGCAGGAACACCCGCACCACGTCGAACAGCAGCACGACGCCGGTCACGAGCATGACCGGCGCCCACCGGGGATCGGGCAGTCCGCGGCGCGGTGCGGCGTGTGTCTGCGGGGCCGTCTCGGTCATGGCGCTCCCTCCGAGCCTCATATGAGGCATCCTCATGAACAATGGGAGCGTTACCAATACGTTCGACCTGGGGCGTTCCCCGCGCTCTTCGGCTCGCTAAGCTTGCTGGAAACCTTGTTGTTCATTCACGGGCGCACATGGTCGAAGCGCCACCGGGGGCCGAGCGAACCGGCGGGGCGTGGGCAGGCGCACGACGGCGAGCCGGAGACTCAGACGATGGGAAGCAGGAGCATGGAGCGACGTCCTGGCGTGCCCCGGCTGCTCCGGGAGATCAACGACCGGGCCGCCCTCGAACTGCTGCTCGCCTCGGGTCCCCTGACGCGCGGCCAGATCGGCGAGCTCACCGGCCTGTCCAAGGTCACCGCGTCCCAGACGCTGGCGCGTCTGGAGGAGCGCGGCCTGGTGGAGGTCGTGGGGGAGCAGGCGGGCAACCGGGGTCCCAACGCCGCGTTGTACGGCGTGATCGCCTCCTGCGCGTACGTCGCCGGGCTCGACGTGGGCCCCGACCGGGTGTCGGCGGCGATCGCCGACATCCACGGCGACGTGGTGGCCGAGGTGACGGCCTCCCCCGAGGGGCAGGACGACCCGGTGTCGCTCGTGCACACGGCTGTGGTGAAAGCCTGCAGGAGCGCGAAGGTGGCGCTGTCGCGGCTGCGTGGCGTCGTGATCGGCACGCCCGGCGTCGTGGACCCCCGCACCGGGGACGTGCGGTTCTCCTTCGACCTGCCGCAGTGGCACGAGGGCATCCACGAGGCGCTCGCGCGCGACCTGCGCCGGGACGTCACGATCGAGAACGACGTCAACCTCGCCGCGATCGCCGAACGCGCGAAGGGCGCCGCCCGGGAGGCGGACGACTTCGTGCTCGTGTGGGTGGGCCGGGGCATCGGCCTCGCCGTCGTGCTGGGCGGGCGGCTGCACCGCGGCCGCTCGGGCAGCGCCGGGGAGATCGGCTACCTCCCGGTGCCCGGGGTGCCGCTCGCCGACGACGTCAGGGCGGTTCCCGGGCGCCTGCCGTCGCTCGGGGGCGGCCTGCAGTCGCTGGTCAGCTCCGAGGCCGTCACCGAGCTGGCCCGTCAGCACGGCTTCGCCGGGGACACCGCCGCCGACTGCGTGACCGCGGCCGTCGCGGCCGGGGCCCCGGGCGAGGCGCTGCTCGACGAGGTCGCCTCCAGGCTCGCCCTCGGCGTGGCGTCGGTGTGCGTGGTGCTCGACCCCGGCCTCGTGGTGCTCGCCGGGGAGGTCTGCCGGGCCGGCGGGGTGGCGCTGACCGCCCGGGTGGAGGACGCGGTCGCGCGCATCTGCCCCGTCCCGCCGCAGGTCGTCACGAGCGGGGTGGAGGGCAATCCGGTGCTGCGCGGCGCCGTGCTCGCCGCGCTCGACCAGGCCCGCGAGGAGATCTTCACGGCATAGGGAGTGTCCTCCCGTCGGAGCCTTGCGATCGCAAAGCTCGTGACCCGCGTGTCCCGTCGCCCGCGAAGGCGATGTCGATGACTCCGCCTACCGGCGGAGTCCCTCCGTGGCGGCGACCTGGTGCCCGACGGCTACCCGGTCGCCTCCGCCGCCCGGCTCACGGGCGGGAGGAGCGCGGTGACCAAGGCAGCCTCGGGCATCGCACCGGCCCAGGACCGGCGCGCAGCGCGGCGCTCGGACGTACGACGGCGTCGCCGTCACATGCCGTGCGTGGAGTGGCCCGGCATGTCGCCCGTGGAGTCGCCCGAGGTGCCGCTCGTCGAGTGGCCCGGCATGTCGTCCATGTGGTGGCCGGGCACGTTTCCGTCCGCGTCGGTCACGTAGAACATCCCGGCCATCCCCATGTCGGAGTGGCTCTGCACGTGGCAGTGGTACATCCACATGCCGGGGCCGACGCGCTCGCCGGCGATCACCTGGAAGCCGAACGACTCGGCGGGTCCGGTGGTCTTGGTGTCGATGATCCGGCTGTGGTCCTTCGGGCCCTGCAGCAGGCCGGTGCGGTTGTCGGCCCAGCGGTGTCCGTGGATGTGGAACGTGTGGAAGAAGTTCCCGTGGGTGATCACGACGAACTCCACGCGCTCGCCGAGCTTGGCGGTGAAGTCGGGCGCCTGCGTGAGGTTGTTGGTCTTCACGTCGTTGAAGACGACGGTGAAGGTCTTGTCGGGCAGCACGTCGCCCGTCCGGCGTACCACCAGCGGCCCGTAGAGTCCGCGCAGGATGCCGCCGGTGCCGTGGTCGGTGCCCACGACGTGGTCGTGGTAGTGCCAGTAGCCCGCGCTGCCGGGCTCGATCGTGCCGTCCGGGCGGTCGATCTGGGCATGGGTGCGCCAGACGTAGGTGCGCCGCCCTCCCGGCTGCACGACGCTGTCGTTCATCCGCGTGCCGTCGCTGCTCGTCTCGTAGTCGACGCCGTGCACGTGCAGGCTGGCGGTCACGTCCGTGTTGTTGACCAGCTCGATCTCGAGGGTCTCACCCTCGATCATCTCGATGAGCGGCCCGGGGATGGTCGCCTTCCCGGGCTCCAGGCCGTAAGCCAGCTGACCGTCCGGCAGCTTCTCGGCGTAGAGGGTGATGCGGCGGACGTCGCCCGGCTCGCCCGCCGTCTTGCCCGCGGTCTTGTCCGTGGTCTTGTCCGTGGTCTTGCCCGCCGACGCCGCGTCGACCTGAGTCGCCAAGACGAACGGCGCGATCGTGGCGGCGGCCGCCGCGGCGGTGGCGGTGGTGGTGAAGGCGCGCCGGGAGAACAGGCGTCGCGTCACGTCAGTGCTTTTCTCGGTCATGGTTCCCAATCGGTGACGGTGCTCGCCTGGGTGCGGCGAGCTGAGGGGGGTCCGTGATGCCGGCGGCGAATCGGCGGCACGGCGTGGTGTCGGGATCTCGAGACCGGCCTGCGAAGCTTCGGTATGCCGGTCCGGAGGAATTCGCTCAGGTGGAAGGGGACTGTCGAACGCCGGATCAGCTGCAGCTGATCGCGGTGTAGGCGGTCTCGTAGGTCGAGGTGACCTGCTTGCCGTCGATCGTGGCGGTCCCCTTCACGGTCACCGTGCCGGCGTCGATACGGCCGGTCCGGGTGTTGAAGGACTGGTAGGCCTGCTTGCCCGGGGCCACGTCGGCCACCGTCTTGGAACCGTACGGAGTGGTCAGCGTGATCGTGGCCGGCACGCCGGAGTCGTTGACCGCCGTCACCGCCACGTACGCCGACGTGCCCACGCAGCGGGACGAGGCGGTGACGGTCAACGGGACCTGCTTACGCGCGTCGGTCACCGTGAACACGCCGGACATCCCCATGTCGGAGTAGCTCTGCACGTGGCAGTGGTACATCCACTTCCCGGGGCCGACGCGCTCGCCGGCGATCACCTGGAAGCCGAACGACTCGGCGGGTCCGGTGGTCTTGGTGTCGATGATCCGGCTCTCGTCCTCCGGGTCCTCCAGGAATCCGGTGCGGTTGTCGGCCCAGCGGTGTCCGTGGATGTGGAACGTGTGGAAGAAGTTCCCGTGGGTGATCACGATGAACTCCACGCGCTCGCCGAGGTCGGCGGTGAAGTCGGGCGCCTGCGTGAGGTTGTTGGTCTTCATGTCGTTGAAGACGACGGTGAAGGTCTTGTCGGGCAGCACGTCGCCCGTCCGGCGTACCACCAGCGGCCCGTAGAGTCCGCGCAGGATGCCGCCGGTGCCGTGGTCGGTGCCCACGACGTGGTCGTGGTAGTGCCAGTAGCCCGCGCTGCCGGGCAGGAAGGTGCCGTCCGGGCGGTCGATCTGGGCATGGGTGCGCCAGACGTAGGTGCGCCGCCCTCCCGGCTCCACCACGCTGTCGTTCATCCGCGTGCCGTCGCTGCTCGTCTCGTAGTCGACGCCGTGCACGTGCAGGCTGGCGGTCACGTCCGTGTTGTTGACCAGCTCGATCTCGAGGGTCTCACCCTCGATCATCTCGATGAGCGGCCCGGGGATGGTCGCCTTCCCGGGCTCCAGGCCGTAGCCCAACTCGTTGCCCGGAAGCTTCTCCACATAAAGGGTCATGCGGCGGACGTCGCCTTTCTCAGGCTCGCCCGTGACCTTGTCGCCCAATGCCGCGTTGGCCTGGCTCGTCCCGACCAGCGGTGCGATCGCGACGGTCGTCGCGGCCGTGGTGAAGGCGCGCCGGGAGAACAGGCCTCGCGTCGTACCCCTACCTACCTCGGTCATGGTTCCCCAATCCGGTCGTGACGCCTCGCAGCCGTGAGGCGGTGAGTGCTCATGATCCAGGCCCTGGCGGGCCGGTCGCAACGGCGTTACGTCTCGATGCCGGCCCGCCTAGGGGGAGCGACCCGGCTGGGATCGACCGTTGGAGCCAGCCAGCGAAGGCTTTCGACGCCGAAGCCTAAAGCTTTTGATTGAAGTAGGCGATAGTTCTATCAAGAAGTCAAGAACTAACGTTGTTGACAAGAGAACTTTGCCACGGGACTGGAAGAAGTGCGGTGAGGCTGCTACGTTGAGCACAAACCACCAATTTGACGCAACCGAATCAGCGCATTCCACAGCGTCCTGAGCATCACCAGTCCCGCCCACGCAACCCCTCCGAGACTCTCCCGAAAGGCTCAGCGGTGCTTCGGCGACACCCCCCACGGCCGACATCCGCCCTGCACGGCTCGCCCCCATTCGCTCTGGCGGGCCTGCGGCTCACACATGCCGGAACACGCCCCGGCGGCACCGCCGCCGGGTGTCGTCGGCATGACGTCTCCCCACCCTGAACCCGGCAAGACGAACCCTCGTCTCGGTCGCCGTCCGACGGGGCGGCCGACGACCGCTGCGCGCGATCAGCCGGGCGTCCGCGACGGCTCCGCGGCGCTCACCCACAGGCAGCGTGACGACACCCGCGGTGACACCCGCGGCAGTGCGACGAACGGCGATGCCGCACGGCCTGCGGGCGTCGCGGTGATCGCGCGGCTTCCCCCGAACTCCCGGTCGGGGCCGATTGGCAAGCGAGAGGAGAAGGGGATCGGTGAAACCCCGTGACCTCCGGCATCCGCGTGCCCGGTCGCCGCCGCGGTCGACCGAGCGACCTCCGCAAGGTGCTGATCCAACCCCCCAACCCGAAGGAGCGAACGATGGGTCGCAGAGACCTGCTCGTACACCCTCGACCACCAGCCTGGCGCCGTGCACTGATCACGGCGTCCACCGCCGTCCTGACGCTGGGACTGGCGACGGTCCCCGCCGCGCAGGCGCAGACCGCATCCGCCCTGGCGTTCCCCGCCCTGCAGGCGCAGGCCGACCCCACCCCTTCTCAGCAGGACGCCGACAAGTCGGTCGCCGTTCTGGTGTTTCACGGTCCGGCCAAGCAACAGGACGATCCGGTCGACAAGGCCGCGGAGGCCGTCAAGGAGCTGGGCAAGGACAACGGCTTCTCCGTCGAGGTGTCCGAGGACCCGGCCGTCTTCACCTCCGGCAACCTCGCGCGTTACCGCGGCGTGGTGTTCCTGTCGGCCAAGGGTGTGACGCTGAACGCCGCGCAGGAGGCCGCGTTCCAGACCTTCATCAGGGACGGCGGCGGGTTCGTCGGCGTCCACGACGCCGTTCGCGCGCAGGCGGACTCGGCCTGGTTCACGGAGCTGGTCGGCAGCCGCCCCGCCGGCAGTCTGCCGCCCGCCGAGAAGGTCGTGGAGATCGCGGCGAACGGTGACAACCCGCCGAACGAGAGCAAAGAGAAGCTGTTCGACGGGAACAACAACAGCAAGTGGCTGACGTTCAACCCGACCGGCTGGGTATCGGCGAAGCTGGAGCAGCCGAAGGCGATCGCGCACTACGCGCTGACCTCGGCCAACGACTTCCCCGGCCGTGACCCGAAGGATTGGACCCTGCAGGGCTCCCAGGACGGGAAGAGCTGGACGGACCTGGACAAGCGGAGCGGTCAGACGTTCCCGCAGCGGTTCCAGACCAAGGAATACAAGTTCGAGAACACCACCGCGTACGCGTACTACCGCCTGAACGTCACCGCGAACAGCGGTGAGCCACTCGTCCAGCTGGCCGAGCTGCGGTTGTTCGGACCCGACGCCGGGCCCCCGCCGGACAGCCAGGTGCAGAAGGCCACGGTGGACTTCACCGACCGCCAGCACCCGGCGAACAAGGGCCTGCCGTTCAACGCGACGCGGTCCGACAGGTGGATGAACTGGAGCCCGAACCCGCTGGGCAAGGTCCACACGGTCGCGCAGGTCGAGGAGTGGACCTACAAGGCGGGCCTGAACGGCAACGGCGCGTTCCACCCGATCTCGTGGTGCCGCGACTACGACGGCGGCCGGTCGTTCTACACCGGCATGGGCGGCACCGAGGAGAGCTACACCGAGGACGAGCAGTTCCAGAGCCACCTCGGTGGCGCGATCAAGTGGGCGGCCGGTCTGGTCCGCGGCGACTGTCAGGCGACCATCGCGGCGAACTACAAGACCGAGCGGCTGACCGCGCAGAACCAGTCGGGCCAGCTCGACCAGATCGGCGAGCCGCACGGCCTCACCGTCGCCCCTGACGGCAAGGTCTTCTATGTCGGCAAGGCGGCCTGCCCCAGCGGCCCGATCGCCGACTGGAACAACCCGAAGGTCGGCCTCGGCTGTGGCACGATCCACCAGTGGGACCCCAAGACCAAGCAGGTCAAGCTCCTCACCACCCTCGACGTGATGGGCAACCGCGGCAGCGGCGACGAGCTGGTGAAGAACGAGGAGGGTCTCCTCGGCATCACGCCCGACCCCAAGTTCCAGGACAACGGCTGGCTGTACGTCTACTGGATGCCGCACGAGTCGATCGACAGGGACAAGCGGATCGGCAAGCGGACCATCTCCCGGTTCACCTACGACTTCGCCGCCCAGACGATCGACCAGAAGACCCGCAAGGACCTGCTGCAGTGGGACACGCAGATCCACAGCTGCTGTCACGCGGGCGGCGGCATGACCTTCGACGAGGACGGCAACCTGTACGTCGCCTCCGGTGACAGCAACTCCTCGGGTGGATCGAGCGGATACTCCGGGAACAACTGGACCCAGGACTACAAGGGCACCTCGTTCCAGGACGCCCGGCGCACCGCCGGCAACACCAACGACCTGAACGGCAAGATCATCCGTATCCACCCGGAGGCCGACGGGACGTACACCATCCCGGAGGGCAACCTGTTCACCGGGAAGGAAGAGGGCGGCGGCAAGGCCCGCCCGGAGATCTACGTGATGGGTGTCCGCAACGTCACGCGACTCGCCTGGGACAAGAAGAACGACTGGCTCACCACCGGCTGGGTCGGTCCGGACGCGGGCGCCCCGAGTGAGACCTGGGGCCCGGCGAAGTACGAGACCGCGACGATCATCACGTCCGCGGGCAACCAGGGCTGGCCGTACTGCATGGGCAACAAGCAGCCCTACCGCGACCGCAGCAACACCGATGCCAGCCAGCCGGCGGGCTGGTACGACTGCGACGGCCTGAAGAACACCTCGCCGCGCAACACCGGCCTGGTCGACATCCCGGCGGCGCGCGACAACATGATCTGGTACTCGCCGCAGGGCGGCGGCCCGGTCTACCCGAAGCGGACCGACGGCAGCGGCCTGCCTACCTACAAGCTGGGCGACGAGACCCTCACCCAGCCCTACCTCACCGGCGGCGGCCAGGCGGTCATGCCCGGCCCGACCTACCACCGCGACGAGGTCGACACCGACAGCGGTGTCGCGTGGCCGGCGTACTGGGACAACAAGTGGTTCATCGGTGACGAGTCCAACGGGAACAACCGGATCGCGGTCACCGTCGACCCGAAGGGCGTCAAGGACGCCAAGCCGCCGGTCTTCGCCGAGGACCTGCGCGCCATCATCCAGCCCGGCGGCGGCAACACGCAGCTCCAGTCGTGGATGGACGCCAAGTTCGGCCCGGACGGCGCGCTGTACATGCTGGACTACGCCGGTGGCTTCTTCAGCCTCGACCGGAACCAGAAGCTGATCCGCATCTCCTACCAGGGTGGTCCGGCGACGCCGAACCCGAGCCTGGCGACGGCGCGGCCGGAGCGGCAGAGCGCGCCGAAGACCGTGGTGTTCTCCAGCACCCGGGCCGGCGGCGTGAAGTGGGAGTGGGACTTCGGCGACGGCAGCGAGCCGTCGACCGAGGCCGACCCGACGCACACGTACGCGAACTTCGGCACCTACAAGGCCAAGCTGAAGGTCACCTACGCCAACGGCGAGGTGGCGACCGGCGAGGTCGCCGTCGACATCGCCTGCCCGGCGCCCGACGCCCGGCCGACGGTCCGGCTGCTGGACACCGACACCGGCGTGGCCAACCGCGTCGTCGACGGCGGCTGCACGATCAACGACCTGATCGACGACGAGCGCACGTGGCCGAACCACGCCGAGTTCGTCAGCCACCTCACCGACATGGTGAACGAGCTCAGCAAGGCCGGCGTCATCGACGGCAAGGAGGCCACCGCGCTCAGCGATGCGGGGGCGAAGTCCGACATCGGCAAGGTGAACGGCTACGAGACCATCTTCGACGGGACGCCCGCGTCCCTGCAGGGTTGGAGCCAGGCACCGACCGGCCGGTTCAACCTGCAGCCGGACGGCACCCTCCGCACCTCCGGGGGGATGGGCATGCTGTGGTACTCGAAGAAGGCGTACGCCGACTTCTCGGTGAGGCTCCAGTTCCGTGACGTCGCACCCGGCACGGCTCGGGCCAACACCGGCGTGTTCGTCCGGTTCCCCGACCTGCGGACCCCGCTTGACCGGCGTCCGACCGGGAGCTGCGGCACGGTCGGGTCGGCCCGCACGTCGGAGGCCTGGGTCGCGGTCTACTGCGGCCACGAGATCCAGATCTACGACGGCGAGGCGGGCGAGTCGCAGAAGACGGGCTCGATCTACAACTTCCAGTCGAACACCCTCGACAAGGCGGGGGCGACCCCGAAGGGCCAGTGGAACGACTACGAGGTCCGGGTGGTCGGGCAGCACTACACGATCATCCGCAACGGCGTCGTGATCAACGAGTTCGACAACACCCCGGGCAAGAAGTCGTCGCGCGCCGGCGACCCGGACACGAGCTTGCGCCAGTTCATCAGCGGGTTCATCGGGCTGCAGAACCACAGCGACACCGACCTCGCGGAGTTCCGCAACATCCGGGTGCGGGAGCTCTAGGGAGAGTCTGACACGATCTAGTCCGGTAACGCCGGAAGCCGGGCGGGGGACTCCTCCGCCCGGCACCCCGCCCCATCCCCTCAGGTGGACCGAAGCCTCTCGGCCGCCGACACACGTTTTGCGAGGTGCGACCTCAGATGCGGATTGCATCGTTACTGGTAGGAAAATCACGGAGGGCGCTGGGCGTCACCGTGGCACTGCTGCTGTTGTGCGTGGCGCTTCCGGCGCTGTGGCTGTCGCCGGCGAAGGCCGCCGCGCCGCAGCCCGACCCCGGGCCGCAGGTCAACCAGGCCGCGGCACAGGTGCTCACGTGGACCGCCGACAACAGCATGACGGCGTACAAGACCGCGCCGACCACGGCGGTCGCGGGACCCACGACGATCGTCTTCGAGAACAGCATGGCGACCGGCAGCACGTTCGGGATGACGCACACGCTGACCTTCGACTCGACGTCGCCCGAATACAACAACGACGTCAAAGTCAACATCATCGCCAGCCCGTTCGACGTGAACGGCGGCCGGCACGAGGTTCAGGTGAACCTCACCCCTGGCACGTACCGCTTCTTCTGCGCGATCCCCGGTCACTCGGCGATGGTGGGTGAGCTCGTGGTCACCCCCGGCGGCCCCACCGACACGACCGCACCGCAGGTGTCCGCCAACGTGTCGGGCGAGAAGGACGCCGACGGCAACTACGTCGGTTCCGCGACGGTCACGGTATCGGCGACCGACAGCGAGTCGGGTGTGGACAAGGTGGAGTACGCCCTGGACGGCGGGGCGTTCACGACGTACTCGGCTCCGGTGTCGGTGAACCAGGTGGGCTCCCACACGGTGCAGTACCGGGCGACCGACAAGGCGGGCAACGCCTCGGCCGTGGCGTCGGTGTCGTTCAAGGTGGTCGCGCCGCCGGCCAAGGACACGACCGCGCCGACGGTGTCGGCGCAGGTGACGGGTGACAAGGACGGCGACGGCAACTACGTCGGCTCCGCCACTGTCACGATCACGGCGACCGACGGCGAGTCCGGGGTGGACACGACCGAGTACTCGATCGACGGGCAGCCGTTCGCGCTGTACACCAAGGCGCTCGAGGTGAACCAGCCGGGCAAGCACACCGTGAGCTACCGGGCCACCGACAAGGCCGGCAACACCTCCAACGTCGAATCGGTGGCCTTCACGGTCGCGGACTCGGGGCCGAAGGACACCACCCCGCCGACAGTGTCGGCGTCGGTGTCGGGCACCAAGGACGCCGACGGCAACTACGTGAGCTCCGCCACGGTGACGATCACCGCGACCGACACCGAGTCCGGCGTGGACAAGGTGGAGTACTCGCTGGACGACGGGGCGTTCCAGGCCTACACGGCTCCGGTGTCGGTTAACCAGGTCGGCAAGCACACGGTGCGGTACCGGGCCGCCGACAAGGCCGGCAACGCCTCGGAGGCGGGGTCGGTGACCTTCACCGTGGCGGCGCCGAGGCAGGACGACACCACCCCGCCGACGGTGTCGGGGCAGCTCACCGGCACCATGGACTGGGCCTGGAACTACGTGGGCTCGGCCACGCTGACGATCACCGCGACCGACTCCGGCTCCGGCGTGGACACGATCGAATACTCGGCCGACGGGCAGCCGTTCGCGCTGTACACCAAGCCGCTCGTGATCGACCAGCCGGGAGAGCACACCGTCAGCTACCGGGCCACCGACAAGGCGGGCAACACCTCCGACGTCGCCACCGCCACGTTCACGGTCGTCGTGGCGCCGCCGACCGCCAAGACGCCGCTGACCGTCACCGCCGCGTCCCGCTGCGTGGGCACGTCGGCGTACGTCGCGGTCACGGCGGTCAACGACGGCGATGTGCCGGCGACGATCGAGCTGAACACCCCGTTCGGCAAGAAGACCGTGGCGGACGTGGCTCCGGGCAAGCAGGCCTACCAGTCCTTCAACACCCGGGCCAAGCAGATCGACGCGGGCAAGGTCACCGTCACGGGGACCTCGTTCATCGACGGCAAGAAGGTCACCTCGTCCTACGAGGCCGACTACACCGCGGTCAGCTGCGGCTGACCGCATCGGCGGTGACCACGGTGGACGCCACTGTGTACGACACGGTGTACACGACACGGTGTACGCGCTGGGCGCCGCCACAGGAACGCAGTGAACAGGGGCCGGCCGACCAGCCGGCCGGCCCCGCCCCCCATTCACGGAGCGATCACATGAGAATCACCAGGACCACGCAGGTGCTCGCCGCGTCGGTGCTCGGCGTCGCGCTCGCCGGTGCCGGTCTGGCCGGTCCCGCGCTGGCCGACGACGAGCCCGGCAGCGGCATCGATGTGTCGGTGAACATCCAGCCCACCACCACGCCGGGTCAGCTGTCGATGACCGTGGCCGACAACAACGGGGTGTCCCTGCAGGAGAACGGCTCCGACGCCGCCGCCCGTCAGTTCACCGGCACCCTGCCGACGGTCACGGTGACCGACACCCGCACCCCCGAGGAGATCCCCGACGGGGAGTACTGGGCGGTCGTGGGCCAGGCCAGCCAGTTCGTCGCGGCCGACGACCCGGCCAAGACCATCGGCCCGGAGTACCTGGGCTGGAAGCCGCGTCTGCTGAGCGACTCCTCCACCGGTGCGGTCTCGGCCGGTGAGCCGGTCTCCAGTGTCATCTCCGACGGCACCGGGGCTCCCGAGGTGGGTCTGGAGGGCCAGGAGCTGCTGGTCTCGACCGCCAACTCCGCCGACGAGATCGGCACCTCGAAGGTCAACGCCGACCTCGCCCTGCGCACCGCCGTCGACGTCGCCGCCGGCGAGTACCACTCCACCCTGACCCTTTCGCTGTTCAACCAGTCCTGAACCGAGGACGCCGTCGCCCGCTGTGGACGTCCGGGACGTGTGCGAGTCCGGCACACGACCCGGACAGCCACCCGCGATCGACGCCGACGACGGCTACCTGACCGCCAAGGGACCACCGCTCAGCAGTTCCACCGCGGCCTGCGTGTTGGCGCGGGCCGCGCCGTACGTCGCGATGTAGGCCCCGGCGCCGGGCCGCCAGATCGGCAGGCCCATCTCCATCACGACGGCGTCAGGGCGGGCGGCGAGCAGCGCGGAGACCAGATCCCGGCTGGCCGGGTGCCGGTGGGCGTCCTTGACGATCACGATCAGCGAGCGGTCCCGCGCCCGGCCGAGAAGCGCCGCGGCGTCGGCCTCCTCCGGCGTGACCCGGACGATCTCGGCCTGCGGCAGCCACGGCGCGACGCCCCAGGGCACCTCGCCCACCGCGATCGTCGGCGGCGTGTCGACCTCGACCACGAACGGGTCGACCAGCGGCCCCGCCGAGCCCGTCAGCGACACGGCGCGGCGGGCGGCGTCGAGACCGGCGACATCGTCCTCCGCCACCTGCGTCCGTGCGGTCTCGAACCAGTCGCGCAGCCGTTCCACCCGCGCCGCCGCCTCCTCCAGCCGCTCGGCCGCGAGCCTGCCCTCGGCGACGGCGTCCACGATGTGGGCCACCATGTGCCGCACGTCCTCGGGCGTGGGCAGCGGCCCGAGGCACAGCATGTCGGCGCCCGCGGCCAGGGCCAGCACCGCGCCCTCCGCGAGCCCCACGCTCCGGCTGATCGCGTGCATGTCGAGGGCGTCGGTCAGCACGACGCCGTCGTAGCCCAGCTCGCGGCGCAGCAGCCGGGTGAGCGCCTCCCCGCTCAGCGTGGCGGGCCGGTCTCCGGTCAGCGCGGGGACCGCCACGTGCGCCGTCATGATCGATTTCGTGCCGGCCTCGATCGCCGCGCGGAAGGGGACGAGCTCACGCTCCCTGAGCAGGTCGAGCGAGGCGTCCACGATCGGGATCTCCAGGTGGGAGTCCTGGTGGGTGGCGCCGTGGCCGGGGAAGTGCTTGACGCAGGCGGCGATCCCCGCCGACTGCAGGCCGCGTACGGCGGCGACCGTGTGCCGTGCCACGAGGCCGGGTGACGAGCCGAACGACCGGGTGCCGATGATCGGGTTGTCGTCGGCGGTGTTGACGTCGGCCACCGGGCCCATGTCGAGGTTCACCCCGCAGCGCACCAGGTCGGCGGCCATCGCGCGGTAGACCCGCTCGGTCAGGTGGACGTCGTCGACCGCGCCGAGCGCCGCGTTGCCCGGGTAGGCGCTCCCGGTGTGGTAGGCCAGCCGGGTGACGTCGCCGCCCTCCTCGTCCAGGGAGACGATCGGGCGTCCCGCCTGGTTCAGGCGGGCGACGAGCGCGGCGACCTGCTCGCCGCCGGCGACGTTGGATCCGAAGAGGCAGACGCCGCCCAGGCCGTCCTCCAGGCCGCGCATGACCCACTCCGGCGCGGTCGTGCCCCGGAACGAGATCAGCAGTGCGCCCGCCGCGAGCCGGTGCAGGCCCGGGTCGCCGGTACGCGTGGACAGGTCGGCGGCCCCCGCCAGGGGGTCGCGGGTGGCGGACATGGTGTCGCGGCTCCTTAGGTGACAGTGCGGGGGAGGGCGCGCGGGCACGGCCTGTACGGCCACCGTGCGCGGTGGTCGTACAGGCGGCCGTACGAGGGGGGATGCCGGTGGCGGCGGGGTTATCCCTTGACCGCGCCCGCGACGAGGCCGGAGACCATCCGTCGCTGGACCAGCAGGAAGAAGACGAGGACCGGGATGGTCATCAGGGTCGAGGCGGCCATGATGCCGCCCCAGTCGGTCGACCGCTGGCCGACGAAGAACTGCAGCGCGACCGGCATCGTGTACTTGCCCTGGTCGCTGATGAGGGTGAGGGCGTAGACGAACTCGTTCCAGGTGGTGATGAACGCGAAGATGCTGGTGGCGACGAGGCCGGGCGCGACCAGCGGGAACAGCACCCGCCAGAACGTGGTGAACCGGCCCGCGCCGTCGATCCAGGAGGCCTCCTCCAGCTCCTTGGGAACGGCCGCGACGAACGTGCGCAGCATCCAGACCGAGAACGGCAGCGTCAGGCCGACGTTGATGACGATCAGGCCGAGCATCTGGTCGTACAGACCGAGCCGCTTGACCATCGTGAACAGCGGGATCAGCAGCGCCTCGGCGGGCACCATCTGCACGATCAGCAGCAGGATCAGGAACGAGGTGCGGAACCGGAAGCGGAACCTGGCCACAGCGGTCGCCGCGAGCAGCGCGAAGACCGCGCCGAGCACGACGGCGCTGAGCGCCACGAGCGTGCTGTTGAGCAGGTACTGCCAGATGGAGTGGCCGGCGACGCCCTTGGTGAAGACCCGCGAGACGTGGTCCATCGAGGGCGGGCTGGGGAACGGGATGAAGCTCGTGGTGAAGATCTGGTCGTTCGGCTTGAAGGCCGTGGCGACCATCCAGTAGACGGGGAAGACCGCGAAGAGGAACACCGCGATCCCGGCCGTGTTCAGCGCGGCCTGTCCGAGCCTCCTGCGCGCGAGCGGGCTCATCGGATGTCGTCCTCCGTCTTCACGATCTGACGCACGTACACGAAGGTGATCAGCAGCAGGATCACGGTCAGCACGACCGCGATGGCGGCGCCCAGGCCCATCTTCGGCGGGCTGCTGAACGCCTCGGCGTAGCTCCACAGCGACAGGTTGAACGCGTCGCGGTTCACCGTGCCGCCGGCCAGCAGGTAGAGCTGGGTGAAGACCTTGAAGTCCCAGATGATCGACAGCACGACCAGCACCGAGAACACCGGCTTCAGCAGCGGGAAGGTGATCTTCCGGAACGTGGTGACCGCGCCCGAGCCGTCCATCTTCGCCGCCTCGTACAGCTCCGAGGGGATGCTCTTGAGCCCCGCGAGCACCGACACCGCGATGAACGGGAACGACGCCCAGAGCACGGTCACGATGAACACGAAGTAGAGCGTGAGCGTGTCGTTGAACCACGGGAACCCGCTCCAGTCGGCGCGGCCGAACAACAGGTTCGACAGCCAGTCGGGCAGGAGGTTCAGCGCCCAGTTGACGACGCCCGAGTCGGAGTCGAACAGCCACTTCCACACGATGGCCTGAGCGGTCGGCGGAGTGGCCCAGGCGGCCATGATGCCGACGACCACGAAGGTCGACATCTTCGGGCCGAGCTTGTTGAGCAGCATGCCGACGAGGGTCCCGAGGACGAGCGTCAGCGTGACGGTCACGACGGCGAAGACCACGGTGTTGCGCAGCGACGACCAGAACAGGTCCGAGCCGAAGATCTGCGAGTAGTTGTCCATGCCGACGAACTCGGCCGGCGCGGGGTTGACGGCCTTGATCTGCCTGAGCCCCACCTTGTGGAAGGACATCTCGACCATCTGGTACAGCGGGTAGAGCACCAGGGCCCCGATGACCAGGAGGCCGGGCAGGATCAGGACGTAGGGGACCGCCCCGGTGGGCAGTCCCGTCCTGCGCGCCCGCTTGCGACTGCGCCGCGGGGCGGAGGTGTCGGCTCCGCCCCGGGCGAGGGTTGGCGTCTGAGTCATGATCTACTGGTTGAGGATCGTCTCAAGCTCGGTGTTCGCGTCCGTGAGAGCCTGGTCGACGCTCTTCTTGCCCTCGATCACCTCACGCGCCGCGTTCTGCAGCACGGCCTTGGTGTCGTTGGCCTCCGCCCAGTTGGGGCTGGCCGGGAAGCCCTTGGCGACCTTGAAGGTGTCCGTGAACGGCTTCTGGGCGGGGTCGCTGCCCAGCTCCGCGAGCGCGTCGGGGTAGAGCGGGAGCAGGCCGCCCTCCTTGGCGTACCGGACGCCGAACTCCTTGCCCGCGGCGAGCTTGACGTACTCGAGGGCGAGCTCGGGGTTCTTGGCGTCCTTCCAGACGGCGATGTCGTTGCCGCCCTGGAAGGCCGGAGCCGGGCCGGAGCCGTCCTTGGCGGGCAGCGAGAAGAAGCCCATCTTCGACTCGTCGACCTTGCCCTTGCTCTGCTCCTTGATGGCGGCGATGTCCCACCCGCCGGTGACGTACATGCCGACCTTGCCGGCGGCGAAGCGCTGGGCGATGTCGACCGAGTTCTGGGTCAGGCGGCCCTTGCCGGACACGCCGTCCTTGGCGACCAGGTCCGTGTAGAACTGGAAGCCCTCCTTGAAGCCCGGCTGGGTGAGCTGGCCCACCCACTTGCCGCCCTCGAACTTGGCGAAGTCGCCACCGGCGGACCAGACGAACGGCGACAGGGACATGTTCGCGTCGGAGCCGCCGTTGAAGGCGAAGCCGTCCACGTCCTTGCCCTGCTCGTCCACGAGCTTCTTGGCCGCGGCCCGCAGGTCGTCCCAGGTCTTCGGGATCTCGATGCCGAGCTTGTCGAACCAGTCCTTGCGGTACAGCACCGCGCGGGTGCCGCCGCCCCACGGCACGGCGTAGACCTTGCCGTCGATCGTCTCGTAGCTCCACAGGTTCTGCGGGATCTGCTGGAGCTCGGTGTCGTTCTTGACGGCGTCGGTGATGTCGGCGAGCGCGTCCTGCGCCACCCACGCGGCGACCTGGTCGTTGCCGAACTCGGTGACGTCCGGGCCCTCGCCGCCGGCGAGCGCGGTGGTCCACTTCTTCTGGGCGTCGGGCCAGGGAATCCACTGGACCTTCGCCTCGGCGCCCGTCTTCTCCTTGAACTCGGCGTTCAGGTCGTCCATGTACTTGGTGAAGACGTCGGTGGGGGCACCGAGTCGCCACACGGTAAGAGTCTGGCCGGCGAACTTGGGACCGCTGGCGGCCGCGGAGGCCGCCGGAGCGGTCGTGCTTCCGGAGTCGTCGCTTCCGCAAGCGGCGAGTCCCAGGGCCAGGGCGGCGGTCGCGGTGGTCGCGGCCGCGATCTTAGCGATCTTCACGGTGGGTCTCTCCCTTCCCGGCTTCGCGTCGGGGGTGCGCCTCATGGGGGGTGTCGGCGGGCCGCTCACCTGCTGGAAGGCGCTCTCCTTTCGGTCGGCGCTCATGGCGTCCCGAGGCTGATCGGTTGCCTCCGGGCTGGCACGCGATAAACTAACAAGAAACTTTCTTATAAAAAAGACCGCGTTAGCGGATCGTGACGAGAGGGGAACCTGCCGGTGCCTCAACGACCGGGTACGCCTCGGCTGCTACGGCAGATCAACGACCGCGCGGCACTCGAACTCCTCATCTCCAGGGGCCCGCTCACCAGGGCCGAGTTGGGAGAGCTTACCGGGCTGTCCAAGGTCACATCCGGCCAGCTTCTGGCCCGGCTGGAGACGCGCGGGCTGGTCGCGGCCGCGGGGGAGCGCCCCGGCGGGCGCGGTCCCAACGCCGCGTTGTACGGGGTCAACCCCTCCAGCGCGTACGTCGCCGGCCTGGAGGTGCTGCCGGACAGCGTCACGGCCGCGGTCGCCGACATCACGGGCACGGTCGTCGCCCAGGTGACCGTGGACCCGACCGAGGCCCGTGACCCCGTGCGCATCGTCCACGAGGCCGTCCAGCGGGCCTGCGGGACCGCCGGGATAGAACTGGCCCGGCTGCGCTGCTTCGTCATCGGCACGCGCGGAGTGGTGGACCCGGTCACCGGCGACGTGCGGTACTCGGTCGACCTGCCGACCTGGCACGTCGGCATCCTGGCCGGGCTGCGCACCCTGCTCGGCGAGTGCGTGATCATCGAGAACGACGTCAACCTGGCGGCCCTCGCCGAGCAGACGTACGGCGCCGCGCGGGGCGCCGACGACTTCGTGATCCTGTGGACGGGCGTGGGCCAGGGCCTCGGCGTCATGCTCGGCAACCGGCTGCACCGCGGCATCACCGGCGGCGCGGGCGAGATCGGCTGGCTGCCCGTCCCCGGGGAGCCGCTGCCGAGCGAGGTCACCGCGCCGCAGACCGGTTCCTTCCAGCGCCTCGTCGGAGGAGAGGCGCTGCGGAACCTCGCCCGCACGCACGGCGTCGCCGGCGCCGATGTCCGGGACCCCGGGGTGGCCGGCCTGGTCCGCACGGCCATCGACGCCGGCAACGAGGCCTTCGTCGAGGACCTGGCCGGACGGCTCGCGGTCGGGGTGGCGGCGGTCGCCGTGGTCCTCGACCCGGGACTCGTCGTGCTCGGCGGTGACGTGGGCAGGGCCGGTGGGACCCACCTCGCGGAGCGCGTCGAGGAGGCGGTGGCCCGGGTGTGCCCGAGCCGCCCCACAGTGGTGGCGACCGGAGTGGAGGGCAATCCCGTTCTCATGGGTGCGATCGTCGCGGCACTCGACCGAGCGCGTGAAGAGGTCTTTTCGGACACGGTCTGACGGCCGGCCGAATCGTCATGCCCGGCCCTCCGCCGTGATCGCTCCGCCGCACCAGGCGGCCCCGTGCGCGGCGGCCCGCCACACCCCGCCGCACCCGCCGCCGTCCACGCCGCGTGAGCCGTGCCGGTTCACGCCTCCACCGGCGCGACCGCGTGGTGCGACGGGGCGAGCGTGCTCGTGGACACGCCGCGCCCGGGCCGGCTGTGGAACGTCCGGCGGTATTCCATCGGGGTCACGCCGACCGACCTGTTGAAATGGTGCCGTAGGTTTCCCGCCGTGCCCATGCCGCACAAGCGGCTGACGCGCTCTATCGGCAGGTCGGTCGTCTCCAGGAGGCGCCGGGCCCGCGCGAGGCGCTGGGCGTGCAGCCACCGCAGGGGCGTCGTGCCGGTGGCCGCGTGGAACCACCTGACCAGGGTGCGCGTGCTCACCGATGCCCACGCGGCCATCTGCGCGACGGTGAGCTGCTGGTGCAGGTGTTCGAGCGCCCACTGGAGGACGGGGGCCAGCCCGTCCTCGCCGGAAGGGGGAACCGGAGCCTCGACGTACTGCGCCTGCCCGCCGGGCCGATGAGCGGGCACGACCATGCGCCGGGCGACCTGATTGGCGATCTCGGCGCCGAGGTCGGTGCGGACGAGATGCAGGCACAGGTCGATTCCCGCGCTGCGTCCGGCGCTGGTGAGCACGTCGCCCTCGTCCACGTAGAGGACGGCGGGGTCGACCCGCACCTGGGGATGACGCGCGCTGAGGATGGCGGTGTACATCCAGTGAGTGGTGGCCCGCCGTCCGTCCAGCAGTCCCGCCGCGGCCAGGACGAAGGCGCCCGTGCACAGCGAGACGATCCGGGCGCCGTTCGCGTGCGCCGTCCGCAGTGCTTCCGGCAGCCCCGAGTCGTCCATGCGGGCCGTGTCGCCCGCGAGCACGTCGTCCGCCGGGATCGCCGGAACCACCACCGTGCCGGCGGTGCCGAGGGCGCGGAAATCGTAGGGCGTGTGCAGCGCGAACCCGTTCTGCATACGTGTCGTCCCGGGCCGGGCCGCGCACAGCCGCAACTCGTACCAGGGATCGGCGAGCTCGCGGCGCTCGGTTCCGAAGATCTCACAGGCGATGGACAGCTCGAATATCGGCATGCCCGCGGTGACGGCGAGGGCCACGATGCCGGGATCGGCGCTCATGCGCTCACCATAGCGGCAGGATTTTGACGGACAGCGGCAGTTCTGCCACTCGTTCGCGCGCTGCGCCCCGGTCACGCTGATGAGCGTGAACAACGCGACTTCCACTGCTCCGTCCACAAGACGGCCGGCGTTCGCCCTGACGGCGGGGGTCATCGGGCTCTGCCTCGCCGCGTCGGCCGTGCCGTCTCCGCTGTACAGGCTGTACGCGGCCCGATGGCACTTGCAGACCTCCACGGTGACCCTGATCTATGCGACGTACTGCCTCGGGGTGCTGGCCTCGCTGCTGGCCTTCGGCCGGGTCTCCGACACCTGGGGTCGCCGGCCGGTCATCGTGACCGGCCTGGCCGGCCTGCTCGCCTCGATGGGCCTGTTCGCGTACGCGTCCGGCGCGGCCTGGCTGTTCGCCGCCCGCGCTGTGCAGGGGCTGGCCACCGGCATCGCGATCAGCGCGTCCGGCGCGGCCCTGCTCGAGTTGCGCCAGGGTCGCGATCCGGGCGCGGCCAGTCTCTACAACGTCGTCGCCAGCGCCCTGGGCGTCGGGGCCGGCGGCCTGCTCGGCGCGGTGCTCCTGCAGTTCGCGCCGGGGCCGTTGGTCACTCCGTTCGTGGTGCTCGCCGCGCTGGTCATCGTTCTGCTCCTGGGCATGACGGCGGTCCCCGAGACCGTGGCACAGGAGTCGCGTTCCGGGTTCCGGATCGCGGCACCGGGTGTGCCACGGCAGATTCTCGCGCCGTTCGTCCTCGCGGGCCTCGCGATCATCTGCGCCTGGTCGATCATCGGCATCTACCTGGGGCTCGCCGGGACGCTGGCCCCCGCTCTCCTCCACACCACGAGCCCGCTCGCGGCCGGCCTGGCCATCCTGGCTCTGGGGGGCGCATCGGCGGTGCCGCCCCTGGTCGCGCGGGCGCTGCCCCCGGCCGTCCAGATCGTCTGGGGGACGCTCGCGCTCATCGGCGGCATCGCGTCGATGTCCTGGTCGTTGTCCGCCGACAGCGCTGTGTCGTTCGTCGCGGCCAGCGTGGTGATCGGTATCGGCGTCGGCTTCGCGATGTTCGGCGCACTGCGCACCGTCGGCGCTGCCGCGCCCCCAGGAGGCCGGGCTCAGGTCATGGCCGCCTTCTACGTCGTCGCCTACGCCGCGATCTCACTGCCCGCCGTCGCCGCGGGCTTCGTCGTGCACCGGCTGGGAGCGGCGGCGACGTTCCAGATCTTCGGCGCGGGCATCGTCGTCGTCTCCGCCGGCACCCTGCTGCCGGCCGTGGCGCGGCACCGTGCCCAGAAGCGGGCCGCGGGCGTCACCACGTCGGCCGGCTCCCGGTCAACCGCGGATACGCAGGCCACGGGGAGTGGGGTGGAATCCGGCGGCTTCCAGGGCCTCCGCCAGGGGTGAGTCGGTGATGGCGGTGCCGTCGGCCCGCTCCACCGTGAGCTTCCCCAGGGCTCCCCCCTTCACGGCGACGGCCAGGGCCTGCACGGCGGGCCGCAGGTCCTCCTCCGACCCGAACGAGAGCAGGGTCTTCCCGCCGCGCTCGACGTAGAGGATCAGCTCGCCCTCCACCAGCACCACCAGCGCGCCGGCCTTCCGGCCCGGCTTGTGGCTCACGTCGTCCGTACGGTCCGGCCAGGGCAGGGCCGCGCCGTACGGGTTGGCGGGGTCGGTCGCCGCGAGCACGACCGCATGGCGGGGCGGCGGCGGGGCGGGGGCCGACCACAGGTCCTCGGCCGGAGCGGGACGGGTGGACGACATGGCGCGCATGCGGTCGACCGCGCCCGGCAGGGCGAACTGGGCGGCGCCCAGACCCTCGACGAAGTAGCCCCGGCGGCACCGGCCGCTCTCCTCGAAGGCGCGCAGCACCTGGTAGACGGCGGAGAACCCGCCCGGCAGGCGCTCGGCCGTGACGCCGCCCCTGGTCAGCACGCCGTGCCGTTCCAGCAGGACCTCGGCCTGCGCGTGGGCCCGCTGGGTGGCGTCGGCCGAGGGCGCGGGCAGCAGCCACCATCGGCCGCTCACGGTCGGCGGGCCGCTTCTTGTCGGCAGCACCGCGCGGCGGCGCCGGGTCGCGGCCGGGCGATGTGCGGGCCGTCCGGTGCCCAGCGTCGCGCGCAGCGGGGCGAGCGTGTCGCCGGTGATCCGGCCCGACCAGACGAGGTCCCACAGCGCCGCCGCGAGCGTCATGTCGTCCGGCATCGCGACGGCGGCGCTCGCCGCCGTGCCGGCGGCGCCGGGCTGTCCGGAGGGCGTCCCCGCGGTGCCGGGTCGCGTCGTGGCGCCGGGCTGTGCTGCGGGGACCCCCGTGGCGCCGGGCTGTGCGGAGAGCGTTCCCGCCGTGCCGGTGGTGCGGCCGAGGATCCTTGCTCGGCGGGCCGAGGCGGCGTCCGGGCCCGGCGGCGCCGTGCCCTCGCCGAGCGCCGCCGCCGCGATGCGGCTGGACAGCTCACGGAAGAACAGCGCACCGCCTCCGCCGAGGATCTCCAGGATCTGCTCGTGCAGCGGAGTCATGGTGATCTCGGCTGGCGTGGGAAGCAGCAGGGGCGCGGTGTCGGCGAAGTAGAGGCCGACCCATCCGTCGCCGCCGGGCAGCGAGCCCTGGCCTACCCAGACGACCTCGCCGGACGAGGTCAGCTCGTCGAGCAGGGCGGGGCTGTATCCGGGCACCCGCGCAGGCAGCACCAGCGACTCCAGCGCGGAGGCGGGGACGGTCGCTCCCTGCAACCGTTCGATCGCCGTGATCAGAGCGTCCATGGCCCGCGCGGAGCCGTGGCCCGCCTGCCGCCCAGGACCCGCGTGCCCCCCCTCGGACCCCGCGAGCCCGGTCCTGCCGCCGTTCCCGCCGGGCCCGCCACCGGTCGGCGTGACGCTCTGCGAGGCGATGCCGTGCCACGCGGGCAGGAACGCCGCGAGCGTCTCCGGGGGGACCGGTTCGACCTCCTTGCGGAGCCGCGCCAGCGACCGGCGCCGCAGCAGCCGCAGCACTCCGGCGTCGCACCACTCCTCGCCCCGGCCTCCGGGGCGGAACTCGCCCGAGACCACCCTGCCCGCCGCCGCGAGGCGGCGCAGCGCGTCGTCCACCACCGCGACGCCCATCCCGAAGCGCGCGGCGGCCGTGCCGGAGGAGAACGGCCCACGGGTGCGCGCGTGCCGTGCGACCAGGTCGCCGAGCGGATCGGGGGCGGCGTGCGTGCCGCCCGGTCCGCCGGGCCCGCCTGCGAGCGGTGCTTCGAGGAACTCGTGTGGAACGCCCACCGGCAACGGCACTCCGAGCGCGTCACGCAGGCGCCAGGCGTCCTCGACGGCGGCCCATTGCTCCAGGCCCGCCACGCGCACCCGGATGGCCCGGCGTGCCCGCTCGAGGCCGGCGAGCCAGGAGGGGTCGCCCTCGCGGATCGAGACGTCCTGGGCGAGCAGCGGGCCGTGCGAGCGCAGCAGGTCGGCGAGGTCCTCGGCGTCACGCAGCGGCCTGTCCAGCCGTGCCAGCTCCCGCTCGGTCTCCGCCACGACATCCGGGTCGAGCAGCTCCCGCAGGTCGGCCTGTCCCATGAGCTCGGCGAGGAGCGCGGTGTCGAGGGCGAGCGCCTGCGCCCGCCGCTCGGCCAGCGGCGCGTCACCCTCGTACATGAACGCGCCGATGTAGTTGAACAGCAGCGACGCCGCGAACGGGGACGCCTGGGCGGTCTCCACCTCGACCACCCGCACCCGCCGGGCGGCCACGTCCCGCATGAGCTCCAGGAGGCCCGGCACGTCGAAGACGTCCTGCAGGCACTCGCGCATCGTCTCCAGCACCACCGGGAACCCGGCGTACTTGCTCGCGACGCCGAGCAGATGGGCCGCCCGCTGGCGCTGCTGCCACAGCGGGCTGCGCCTGCCGGGCGTACGGCGGGGGAGCAGCAGTGCCCGCCCGGCGCACTCACGGAACCGGGAGGCGAACAGGGCCGAGCCGCCCAGCTCCTCGACCACGACCTGCTCGATCTCCTCGGCGTCGAAGACCGCGACGTCGGTCGGCGCCTCCTCGAAGGTGTCGGGCACGCGCAGCACGATGCCGTCGTCGGAGTGGACGGCCTGGACGTCGACGCCGTACCGCTCGCGCAGCCGACGTCCGATGGCGAGCGCCCAAGGGGCGTGGACCCGCGCGCCGAAGGGGGAGTGGATCACCACGCGCCAGTCGCCCAGCTCGTCGCGGAACCGCTCGACCACGAGCGTGCGGTCGTCGGGCACATAGCCCGTCGCCTCCCGCTGCTCGGTCAGGTAGGCGAGCAGGTTGCCGGCGGCGTAGTCGTCGAGGCCCGCCGCGCGGATCCGCCCGAGCGCCTTCGCCGCGTCGCCCCGGCCACCCGCTCCGGCCGCCGACAGCTCGCGGAGGAACGCGCCGATCGCCCGGCCCAGCTCGGCGGGGCGGCCCGGCGCGTCGCCGTGCCAGAAGGGCAGCTTGCCCGGCTGCCCGGGCGCGGGGGAGACCAGGACCCGGTCGGCGGTGATGTCCTCGATGCGCCACGAGGTCGCGCCCAGCACGAACACGTCGCCGACGCGGGACTCGTAGACCATCTCCTCGTCCAGCTCGCCGACGCGCGACGCCTTGTCGCCCACCAGGAACACGCCGAACAACCCGCGGTCGGGGATGGTGCCCCCGTTCGTCACCGCCAGGCGCTGGGCCCCGGGGCGGCCCTGAAGGGTGCCGGTCACCCGGTCCCACACGATGCGCGGCCGCAGCTCGGCGAACTCCTCGCTCGGGTAGCGCCCGGCGAGCATGTCGAGCGTCGCCTCCAGCGCGCCGCGCGGCAGCGTGGCGTACGGCGCGGCCCGGCGCACCACCGCCTCCAGCGAGTCGACCGTCCACTCGTCGAGCGAGGTCATCGCGACGATCTGCTGGGCCAGCACGTCGAGGGGATTGCGCGGATAGCGGATCTCCTCGATCCGTCCCGTCCGCATGCGCTCGGCCACGACGGCCGTCTGCACCAGGTCTCCCCGGTACTTGGGGAAGATCACTCCTCGGGACACGGCCCCGACCTGATGCCCGGCGCGGCCGATGCGCTGCAGCCCGCTCGCCACGCTGGGCGGCGCCTCGACGCAGGCGACCAGATCGACCGAGCCCATGTCGATGCCGAGCTCCAGGCTGGATGTGGCGACCACCGCGGGCAGGCGGCCCGACTTCAGCGCCTCCTCGATCTGGGACCGCTCCTCCTTCGAGACGGAGCCGTGGTGCGCCCGCACCACCTCGGGCAGCGCGCCGCCCGAGACCCCCGCCTGGGCCATGTACTCCGACGGCATGACGGCCGGGCCGCCGTGCCGGGCGTCCACGCGTCCGTCCCCGCGCTCAACCTGCGGGAGCAGGGCATCCGGCTGTGGCCCGTCCGTCCGCCCGGCCTCGCCGTGCCCGGTGGCCACGCGTCCGTCGTCCGGCGGTGCGGCGATCACGTGCTGGGTGTCCGTGAGCCGCGGATCCGGTGGCGAGGCGTCGGTCTGCCCGGTGTCCGTGCGCGGGGGGCCGGGCAGGTCGCGCCGGTCCGACCACTGCGCGTGCAACTCCTCGAAGGCCTCCGACCAGTGGGCCGGACCCCCCGCGCCCGGATCCTCGCTCCGCGCGGGTGCGGCCCGCCGTTCCCAGGCGAGCTCGTTGAGCCGGGTGCACAGGCGCTCCGACAGCCGCCGCGAGTTGGCGAAGACGATCGTGGACCGATGAGCCTCGATCAGGTCGAGAAGGTGCTCCTCGACATGCGGCCAGATGCTCCTGCGGTGCTCCGGCGACTCGCCGTCCGCGCCCGGCGGCGGCGGCGCGAGCTCGGTCATGTCCTCGACCGGGACCACGACGTCGACCTCGATGACCTTCTCGGAGGGCGGCTGCACGACCGTGGCCGGGCGGGTCCCGCCGAGGAACGTCGCCACCTCCTCCACCGGCCGTACGGTCGCCGACAGCCCGATGCGCTGGGCCGGAGCGGGCAGCAGGGCGTCGAGCCGCTCGAGCGTCAGGGCGAGGTGCGCCCCGCGCTTGGTCCCCGCGACGGCGTGGACCTCGTCCACGATCACGGTCTGCACGCCGCGCAGCGCCTCGCGCGCCTGCGAGGTGAGGATCAGGAACAGGGACTCGGGAGTGGTGATCAGGATGTCGGAGGGACGCGCGGCGAACCGGCGCCGGTCCTCTGCCGCGGTGTCCCCGGAGCGGATGGCCACCGAGATGTCGGGGGCGGGCAGGCCCATCCGCAGCGCCGTCTGCCGGATGCCGGTGAGCGGGGCCCGCAGGTTGCGCTCGACGTCGACCGCGAGCGCCTTCAACGGCGAGACGTACACGACCCGGCACGGCCGGGGCGGCTCCCCGTCGGCCTTACGGCCGCGTCGCGCGCCACGTCGGCCACCGGGCCGCTCGCCGTGCCGCCCGGCCTCGGACCCGCCGTGGCGCTCCTGCCGCGCCGCCATGCCCGCCGCGGCGTCCGCCGCCATGCCCGCCGGCGCGGAAGGGCCGGCCGTGTGCTCGACGGCGAGGCGGTCGATGGCCCACAGAAAGGCCGCGAGCGTCTTTCCCGACCCGGTGGGTGCGACCACGAGCGTGTTCTCGCCCCGCGCGATCGACGACCAGGCGCCCTCCTGAGCGGCGGTCGGCGTCGCGAAGGCGCCGGCGAACCACTCCCTGGTCACCGGGCTGAAGCCGTCGAGCGAACCCACCTGCCCATCATGCATCCCGCCACCGACAGAAAACGCCGCGAGCCATCCCGCCGCCAGGTGAGAGGCAAGTGCGGGGCAAGCCGGCCCCGGCAGGCTGATCTCCGTACGACACGACTCCACCTACGACGGAGGGAACACGACATGTTCGGCAGGAGAATCCGCACCGACCGGCAGGACCTCGCCCACCAGGCCCGCCAGGCCCACCAGGTCCGGTACGAGGCGATGCGAGCGGAACGCGCGGAGTGGATCGGATGGCGAAAATGGCTGCTTCCCTGACCCGGAACTGGCATGACATGCCACGCTCAGGACAATCTTCCTGAGTATGGAAATCGACTACGCGGCCATAGAGGCGGAGCGCTCGCGGATCCGCGAGCGCTACCTGAGCGAGCGCCGTGCCGCCAGCAGCGCGAGGGGCCTGCACCACTTCGCACTGATCTCGTCAGACGTCGAGCGGACGATCCGCTTCTACCACGAGCTCCTCGAGTTCCCGCTCACCGAGATCTTCGAGAACCGCGACTACCGCGGCTCCAACCACTTCTTCTTCGACATCGGCAACGGCAACCTGCTGGCGTTCTTCGACCTCCCAGGCCTCGATCTGGAGCCGTACAAGGAGGTCCTCGGAGGGCTCCACCACATCGCGATATCGGTGGAGCGGGAGGCGTGGGAGCGCCTGCGCGGCAAGCTCGACGCAGCCGGTGTGCCGTACCAGGTGGAGAGCGGCAGCTCGATCTACTTCCGGGACCCGGACGGCGCCCGGCTGGAGCTGCTCGCCGACCCGCTCGGCGAGATGTACGGCAGCCGCGTGATGTAGCCGTCTCCCCGCCGAGGAGGCCGCCGCGGCCGGGACGGCTCATCTCGGCCGCGGCGTCATACTGAACGCATGCGTCTCACGGACTTCTGGAACAGGATGCGCCGCCACTTCGGCGAGGCGTACGCGGAGTCGTGGGCGAAGGACTATGTGATCGCCGGGCTCGGCGGGCGCACGGTCGAGCAGGCCCTCGCGGAGGGCGTGGGGGCCAAGCAGGTCTGGCAGGCCGTCTGCCAGGAGGTCGACGTGGACCCCAGACTGCGCTGATCCCCTCTTACGCGCCCTCCCCCCCTCTCGCGCCCACCGCCGTGCCGCCCGGCGGGCGTCGCTCTCCGGCCTCTCCGCCGGCCCCTCGGTGACCGGGGCGGCCTTCTTTCCGCGTGCGCGCCCATCCACCGCTCGCCATCTCTCGTCGTCGACGGCATCTACTTGAACGACGGTTGAGTGGTTGCTACCGTGTTGAACGGATGAACACGGAGGAAGCACATGAGCGGAGACCATCTCACCCCGGATGAGGCACTCCGGGAGATCGGACGCGTGGACCGGCGGGTGCGCTATTCCTCGCGCGGGCCCGGACGGGCATACCTGCTGGTGGGCCTGGCCACGATGGTCTACTGGCCGGCGATGTTCCTCGGCTTCCACCCGCTGCCGTTGATCGCCGGAATCGGATGGATCGTCCTGACGGTCGCCCTCTGCGTGTACATGGCCCGGCTGCGGGTCCACGACCGGCTGATGAAGCGGATCAACGGGCCGGTCTCGGCGGCGTACGTGCTGACGATGATGCTGCCGTTCGTCGTCGGAGTCTGGATGCTGCCCGACAGGCCCACGGCGGGCTGGACGGCGGCGCTCGTCGCTCTGTCGGTGCTCGCCGGGCTGCCCCTGGTGTACGGCGGGCTCCTCCTGATGAGGAACCGATGACCACCCACCCGCGCCACGAGCTCGACGAGATCATCCACGCGCCGGTACGGCTGTCCATCATGGCCGCCCTGGCCGCGGCGGAGAAGGCCGACTTCCGCTTCCTCCGCGACACCATCGAGGTCAGCGACTCGCTGCTCAGCAAGCACATCCTCACGCTCGAAGAGGCCGGCTACGTCCGCGTGGAGAAGACCTTCGTCGGCAAGCGGGCGCGCACGTGGCTCTCGCTGACCGACAAGGGGCGTACGGCCTTCGAGACCTACATGAATGTCCTGCGACGAATTGTGGAGGCGACCCCCCGTGCTTGAACTCGACGGCCTGCGCAAACGCTACGGAGACAAGACCGCTCTCGACGGGGTGGGCTTCACCGTGCGGCCCGGCGAGATGTTCGGATTCGTCGGCGCCAACGGCGCCGGCAAGACGACGACGATGCGGATCGTCATGGGCGTGCTCGAGGCCGACTCCGGAGAGGTGCGCCTCGACGGCAACCCGGTGACGTACGACGACCGCCGCGCCTTCGGCTACATGCCGGAGGAGCGTGGCCTCTACCAGAAGATGAAGGTCGCCGAGCAGGTCGAATACTTCGGCAGGTTGCACGGGCTCGCCCCGTCGGCCGCGCGCGCGGCCACGGCCGCCCTGATCGAGCGGCTCGGCCTGGTGGAGCGGCGCGACGACGCCGTCGAGGCGCTGTCGCTCGGCAACCAGCAGCGGGTGCAGCTCGCGGTCGCGCTCGTCCACGAGCCGGCGGTCCTGATCCTCGACGAGCCGTTCTCGGGCCTCGACCCGCTGGCGGTCGACGCGCTCGCGGAGGTGCTGAAGGACCGCGCCGCCGCGGGCGTGCCGGTGATCTTCTCCAGTCACCAGCTCGACGTGGTCGAACGGCTCTGCGACTCGGTCGGCATCATCTCCGCGGGCCGCATGGTGGCGCACGGCCCGGTGGACGAGCTGCGGGAGCGGGAGGGCCGCGGGGTGCTGCGTGTCGTGGTCAGGGACGCCGCGCCCGGCTGGGCCCACGGCCTGCCCGGCGAGCTGACCCGGGAGGGCGACCGCGACGTCCTGCTGTGCGAGGAGGGCGACGACCAGGCCATCCTCCGTACGGCGATGGGCGCGGGCAAGGTGGAGCACTTCGGCCGCAGGCAGCCCACGCTGGCCGAGATCTTCAGGGAGGCGGTGGCATGAACGGGCTGATGCTGGTGGCCCAGCGGGAGATCCGCACGCGCGTCAGGACGAAGTCGTTCCTGATCAGCCTGGCGGTCAGTGCCGTCCTGGTGGCCGCGCTCGCGTTCCTGCCGAAGGTCCTGGGCGGTGGCGACACCTACGACGTGGGCGTCGTGGGGAACGCGCCCGCGCCCGTGGCCCAGCTGGCGTACTCCCGGTTGCCGGACGAGGCGGCGGCGCGGAAGGCCGTGATCGACGGTGACGTGGACGCGGCCCTGATCGACGGCGGCAAGGTCCTCGCGAACGGCGAACTCGACCAGCGGCTCGGCCTGATCCTCGAAGCCGCGCACCGGGACGCCCAGATCAAGGCGGCCGGCGTCACGATCACGCCGCTGCGGGTGGAGTCGGTCGGCGCCGACGCCCAATACCAGAGCGTGCGCACCGGGCTCGCCACACTTCTCGTGATGGTTCTGTTCTTCCTGCTCATCTACAGCGCGATGTACGTCGCCATGGGCGTGGTGGAGGAGAAGGGCAGCCGCATCGTCGAGATCCTGCTCACCTCGGTGCGCCCCTGGCAGCTCCTCGGCGGCAAGATCGTCGGGCTTGGCGCGCTGGGACTGATCAACCTCGCCGTGATCATCGTCGTCGGCCTCGCGGTGTCCTTCGCGACCGGCTTCACGGCCGACCTGCCGCCCGGAATGGCGGGAATCGTGGTCAGCGCGATCGTCTGGTTCGTGCTCGGCTACGCCTTCTTTTCGGCGCTCGCGGCGGCCTTCGGCTCGCTGGTCTCGCGGCAGGAGGAGCTCAACAGCGTCCTGACGCCGATGACCACGCTGATGATGCTCACCTACGTGACGGCCTACTTCGCCGCCGTCGAGCCCACCGGCACGCTCGCGCGCGTCCTGTCGCTCGTGCCGCCGTTCTCCTCGATGGTCATGCCGGTGCGTACGGCGGCCGCGGACGTGCCGCTGGGGGAGATCCTCATCGCCGGAGTGCTCATGGTCGTGGCCGTGGCCGCCGTCCTGCTGGGCGCGGCTCGCGTCTACCGGCGGGCGGTGCTCCGCACCGGAGCCCGGGTCAAGTTGGGCGAAGTCGTCCGCTGACGGGCCGGGCCCGGGAGGGGGTCAGGGGCGCCTGGAGAGCGTCCGGCTGATCATCTCGGCCGCACGGCCGGGGTCGTCGGCGCTCTCCTGGCCGCCCGGGGCCCACAGGAACATCCAGCCTTCCCTGGCGGGGGTCGCGAAGACGATCGTCTGCCTGCCGGTTCCCGGGTGCCGGACGGACAGGACCGGGTCGTCCGTGCCGAGCAGGCGCGCGACGAGACCGTGTTCGGGGAGTCGCGCCGCGAGCGCCGCAAGGTGGGTCAGACGCTGTCCGCTGTAGTCGCCGGTGCCCGTCACGTGGCCCCTCCAGCGGGAGATCCAGCTTTGGCTACAAGGATCGTCCCAGGTCAGCGCGCTGGCAACCATGCGGAGGTAACGCCCGGGAATGTAACGGCGCGGATGGGACGCCGTTCGTCTCCCGCATGCGGCGGTTCGGGCATGTGATCGAACAATCGTTCGGCTATATTGGACTGGTCGCCTCCGGGGTGCGCGCCGTCAGGTCGCCGGGGCGCGGCAGGTTCCCGGCCCGCCTCCCGGGTGGTGTGCGGGAAGCTCCGGAAAATGTCGGTGGCACCCCGTAGCTTTTCGGTGACCGAGCAGACGACCACCTTCCAGGGGGCACCCAATGGCAATCAACGACCGCGAGAAGGCCCTTGAGACCGCCCTCGCGCAAATCGAGCGGCAGTTCGGCAAGGGCACCGTCATGCGCCTCGGAGACGACGCGCGTGCCCCGATCGAGGTCATCCCCACCGGTGCGATCGCCCTCGACGTCGCCCTCGGCATCGGCGGCTTCCCCCGCGGCCGGATCGTCGAGGTGTACGGTCCCGAGTCCTCCGGTAAGACGACCGTCGCCCTGCACGCCGTGGCCAACGCGCAGAAGGGCGGCGGCATCGCCGCCTTCATCGACGCCGAGCACGCTCTCGACCCCGAGTACGCGAAGAAGCTGGGGGTCGACGTCGACGCGTTGCTCGTGTCCCAGCCGGACACCGGTGAGCAGGCGCTCGAGATCGCGGACATGCTGATCCGTTCCGGCGCCGTCGACATCATCGTGATCGACTCGGTGGCGGCCCTCGTGCCCAAGGCCGAGATCGAGGGCGAGATGGGCGACAGCCACGTCGGCCTCCAGGCCCGGCTCATGTCGCAGGCCCTGCGCAAGGTCGCCGGCGCCCTGAACCAGACCCGCACGACCGCCATCTTCATCAACCAGCTTCGCGAGAAGATCGGCGTCATGTTCGGAAGCCCCGAGACCACCACGGGTGGCAAGGCGCTGAAGTTCTACGCGTCGGTGCGGCTCGACGTGCGCAGGATCGAGACGCTCAAGGACGGCACCGAGCCGGTCGGCAACCGGACCCGGGTGAAGGTCGTCAAGAACAAGATGGCCCCGCCCTTCCGCCAGGCCGACTTCGACATCCTCTACGGCATCGGCATCTCCCGCGAGGGCGGCCTGATCGACATGGGCGTGGAGCACGGGTTCGTGCGCAAGGCCGGCGCCTGGTACACGTACGAGGGCGACCAGCTCGGGCAGGGCAAGGAGAACGCCCGCAACTTCCTGAAGAACAACCCCGACATCGCCAACGAGATCGAGAAGAAGATCAAGGAGAAGCTCGGCGTCGGCCCGCGGCTCGACACGCCGGGCGAGCCCGCCGCCGCTCCGGCGGCGCCGCCCGCTCCCGCGTCCGGCCGGGCGCCCGCGGCTGC
Source organism: Microbispora sp. NPDC004025 (assembly GCF_053604425.1). NCBI lineage: Bacteria > Bacillati > Actinomycetota > Actinomycetes > Streptosporangiales > Streptosporangiaceae > Microbispora > Microbispora sp. NPDC004025. The sequence goes on from NZ_JBSGHN010000001.1 coordinate 272,712, forward strand.
CTCCGGCCGGGGCAAGGCGGCCGCCGCGCCCAAGCCGGGTGACGTCTGAGCGCAGGCATGGGGCGTGAGGAGTTCCCCGGCCCGGACGGCGAGATCGGGCCGGGGGACTGGAACTCCGGACCTTGGGGACCGGCCGAAGAGCCGCCCGGATCCGCCGAGGACGCGTCCGCGACGATCGCCGCCCTGCGGGCGGAGATGCGCAGGCGCTCCGGTGGCACTTCCGGCCGGCGCGGTGGTGACGGCCCCCGGAACTTCGGCGACGCCGGCGGGTTCGGCGGCGCCGGGGGCATCGGCGACGCCGGGGACGAGACCGTGGGCTCCGGCGGGGGCGGCCTCTGGGAGCGTGACGCGTCGGGCCGGGAGGATCCCGGGCCCGGACGCCGGCGCCAGGGACGCGGCAGGCGGCGCCGGGGAGACCGGGGCGAGCCGCGTGGGCGGTCCGGCGGATGGCTGCCCGACGGGCCGCAGGAGGGCACCGCGGCGAGCGAGGGGCCGCCGGCCGACCCGGAGGCGGTGGCCAGGGCCATCTGCCTGCGGCTGCTGACGATGGCGCCCAAGACCCGGGCCCAGCTCGCGGAGGCGCTGCGCAAGCGGGACGTGCCCGAGGCGGCGGCCGACGCCGTGCTGGAGCGGTTCTCCGAGGTCGGGCTCATCGACGACGAGGCGTTCGCCGCCGCGTGGGTGAGCTCCCGGCACGCCGGTCGCGGGCTCGCCCGCCGCGCGCTCGCCCAGGAACTGCGGCAGCGCGGAGTCGCGGAGGAGACGGTCAAGGACGCCGTCGGGCGGCTCGATCCCGACGAGGAGACCGAGACCGCGCGCAGGCTGGTGGAGCGGAAACTGGCGGCCACCCGAGGCGTGGAGCCGCAGGCGCGCATGCGACGATTGGTCGGCATGCTGGCCCGCAAGGGCTACTCGCCGGGCCTGGCCTTCCGTGTGGTCCGAGAGGCGATCGAGGCCGAAGGCAGCCCGTCAGATGGGCTTCCGGATACCTTCGAGTGAGCCATAGCACCATGCAAAAGTCACTTGACAGGGCATCTTTGCTTGCTCGTTACCTCTCTGACGCTTAATCTCGACCGCAGTGAGGAGTTACTCCGCGCAGCGCGGATTGCCATAACGGTGTACACGACGGACGAGAGACTTTGACCGGCCTTCGGGCCATATCGGCCGCCCCTCGGGGCGTCCGGGCATTGCGACCATATTTGTCCTGGTGACGCCACCGGGCTCTGCCATGCTGCGTGTGTGACCCCTGCCAAGAGTTGTCGTGAGGGGTGAGCGCATGGACACGATCGTGATCGTTCTTGCGGTTGCGGTGGTGCTGCTGGCTCTCGTGATGATCGCCGCCCTTGTCATAGTCATGCGCCGCACCGGCGGCGTCGTCGCACCGTCCGGTCCCTCACCCGAGCAGCTCGCCGAGGTGAAGGCCGAGGTCAACGAGGAACTCGAACGCGCCAGGCGCGAGGCCGAGGAGATCCGTACGAAGGCGGAGCGTGACGCGGGGGAGATTCTCAAGAAGTCGGAGACACTGGCCGAGAGCGCCGCGCTGACGCGTAAGGAGGTCGAGGAGGAGGCGCGCATCCTCAAGACCGAGCTCAAAGAGCTGCGCTCCGACCTCGAACGCCGCGAGAACCGGCTGGCCGAGCGTGAGCAGCGGCTCGACGAGGAGGCGCGCAGGCAGGCCGAGCGGGCCCGCAAGCTGGCCGAGACGGAGACCGAGCTGGCCGACCGCCGCGAGGAGCTGGACCGGGTGGCCGAGCGGCGGCAGGAGATCCTTGAGCGGGTCGCCGGCCTGACGGCCGAGCAGGCCAAGGGGGAGCTGGTCAAGGAGATCGAGAACCAGGCGAAGCGCGAGGCCGCGCTGATCGTCCGGGAGATCGAGAGCGAGGCCCGGCGTGAGGGGGAGAAGCGCGCCTGCAAGATCGTGACGCTGGCCGTCCAGCGGGTCGCCACCGAGCAGACGGCCGAGTCGGTGGTGAGCGTCCTCCACCTGCCCGGCGACGAGATGAAGGGCCGCATCATCGGCCGCGAGGGCCGCAACATCCGGGCCTTCGAGTCCACCACCGGCGTCAACCTGATCATCGATGACACGCCCGAGGCGGTGCTGCTGTCGTGCTTCGACCCGGTCCGCCGGGAGACGGCCCGGCTGACGCTGGAGAAGCTCGTGCTCGACGGCCGGATCCACCCCCAGCGCATCGAGGAGGCGTACGAGCGCAGCAAGGCCGAGGTGCGGGACCTGTGCGTGCGGGCCGGAGAGGACGCGCTGGTCGAGCTGGGCATCACCGAGATGCACCCCGAGCTGGTCACCCTGCTGGGTCAGCTCCGCTACCGCACCTCCTACGGCCAGAACGTGCTCAAGCACCTCATCGAGTCGGCGCACATCGCCGGCATCATGGCCTCCGAGCTGCGGCTCGACCGTGACCTCGTCAAGCGCTGCGCGCTTCTGCACGACATCGGCAAGGCGCTCACCCACGAGGTCGAGGGCAGCCACGCGATGATCGGCGCGGAGATCGCCCGGCGGTACGGCGAGCACGAGGACGTCGTCCACGCCATCGAGGCGCACCACAACGAGGTGGAGGTCAGGACCGTCGAGGCGGTCCTCACCCAGGCCGCGGACGCGATCAGCGGCAGCCGCCCCGGCGCCCGCCGCGAGTCCCTGGAGGCGTACGTCAAGCGGCTGGAGCGCCTGGAGGAGATCGCCCAGTCCTACGAGGGCGTGGACAAGGTCTTCGCCATGCAGGCGGGCAGGGAGATCCGGGTCATGGTCCGGCCCGACAACGTCGACGACATCCAGGCCCAGGTCATCGCCAGGGACGTCGCCAAGCAGGTCGAGGAGGAGCTGACCTACCCCGGTCAGATCCGGATCACCGTGGTCCGCGAGTCCCGCGCCACCGAGTTCGCCCGGTAGAGCCCTCCGACCCGGGCCAGGCCGACACCCCCGCGGCCCAAAGCCGAGGGTCCCCGTCCAGAGTGCTGGGCGGGGACCCGGGGTCGCGGGGGACGTCCCGGTGGGACGCCCCCTGGCCGGTTAGGGAGTGTCGGACACGACTAGGCCTTGCGGCTGAGCGCGTCGGCGAGGTCGTTCAGCGCCTTCGACAGCGACGCCTGTGCCTCGACGGAGGTGTCGAGCTGGTGGGAGACGGCCCGAAGCTGCGCCACGGCGGCGTTCTTCTGCGGCCCGTCCGTGAACCGCTCGGCCCGGTCGACGAACTTCTGCACGTTGTCGGCGGTGTTCTTCTGCAGGGTGCCGGTGCGCAGCGCCTGCGCGTAGTAGGCACGCACCAGCGGGAAGCTGGCCGGCCACGTCACGCGAGGCTGGTGCTGGCTGTTGAACCGGTCGTAGGTGACCGTGGCCGCCGCGTCGATCTCGGCCTGGTCCAGGTCCTCGCTCGGCAGCAGCTTGAACGCGTCGAACCCGCGCGCGATCTCGCTGCCGAAGACATGGCCGTTGTAGTAGTACGCCGACCAGAAGCCACCGAGCAGCAGAGAAGTCGTGCTGATCGGACCGCGGTCGAAGTACGCGATCTCACGCGGGTTGGCCGAGTCGGTGAAGTCGAACATCGAGACGCCGCCCTGGTACCAGGCCTGGACCATGATGTCCCGGCCGGGCACGGGGACGAGCGACCCGTTGTGCGCGACGCAGTTCTCCTGGTTCGTCTGCGCCACGGGCAGCTTGTAGTAGCTGCGGAACTGCAGCTTGCCGTCGACGATGTCGAAGATGGCGTTGGCGCCCCACGACGGTTCGTCGGTCACGCGGCACCGTGCCCCGCTGCCGCCGCCCCACTCGTCCGTGAAGATGACCTTGGTCCCGTCGTTGTTGAACGTGGCGGAGTGCCAGTACGCGAAGTTCGGGTCCGTCACGGCGTCAAGCCGCTTCGGGTCGGCCGGGTCGGAGATGTCGATCAGGATGCCGTTGCCCGCGCACGCCCCGGCCGCCAGGCCGATCTCGGGGTAGGCCGTGATGTCGTGGCAGTGGGTGGTGACGGGCGACGGCGACCAGGCCGAGCCGGACGGGTGCCGCGGGGTCTGCGGCGTGTTCTGCAGGCCGTTGATCGCGCCGGTCGCCGGGTCGGTGAACAGCCGAGGCGTGGAGACGATCGCCGCGCTCTGCGGCGCGGCCACCGGCACCTTGATGACCTCGATCCGCCACTGGGCGGTGTTCGGGTCGGTCGCCGCGGTGTTGGCGCAGCCCGCGAGCTCGGCGCCCGAACGGATGCTCGACGTGCCCTGCACGTAGACGTACACGTTGGCCGGGTCGTTCTTGCTCGTGACCAGGGTGTGCGTGTGCGAGCCGCGGCAGGTCTGCACGGCAGCCACCTGGACCGGCTTGCTGATGTCGCTCACGTCGAAGACCCGGACACCGCGGAAGCGGTCCGGGTTCACCGTGCCGCTCGCGCCCTGCGTGCCGCAGTCGGTCCTGCCCCGGGTCTCCTCCACCGACATGAACAGCAGGTTGCCGTACACCGACAGGTCGCCCTGGCCGCCGGGGCAGACCACGGAGGTGGTCAGGACCGGGTTCGAGGGGGTGGAGACGTCGTAGATGTTGAATCCGGTGAAGTTGCCGACGAACGCGTACTTGCCGCTGAACGCCAAGTCCGAGTTCGCGAACGACGAGTTGCCCGGGCTCGAGGCCTGGTAGAAGCCCTCCGGCTTGTCCCGGTGGGCCAGCAGCTCAAGCCCCTGGCTCGCCTGCTGGGCATCCAGCCAACCGGCTCCGAGGCCGGCTCGGGGATCGGCGTCGTCGGCCATGGCCGTGGCGGGCATGAGGCCCACCAGGGCCACCCCTGCGGCGACGACTCCGATCTTCCTTAATCCAGCACGCCCCCAACGTGCTGCCGCACGGCTGATTCTCAAGGGTCGCACCCCTCCTTTTCCGCTCTTTCCGGAGTGACCCAATTGCGCGTGCGACAGATCCCCGGGCCCGGCCCGACCCAAAAGATCTACGCGGCGTTTGGGGGACACTAACTGAATCTGGGGTGAATGTGCTATACCCCTACACATCCTCCGGTTTGGCCGGTATCCCCCACCGCCGATGAAGCGAGCCCAGGCCATGATCTCCTCCACCTCGTTTCGGCAGCTTCTCGCGCTCGTGCTCGCCGCTGCCGCGATCAGCGCCTGTACGGCCGAGACCGCCGAACGGGCCAAGGTGAACGTCGTCCAGCCGGGTGCGCCGGGACAGGGCAGCAAGGTGGTGCCGGCCGACGAGGTGCCGCGCCCGGACGACCGGGAGTACACCGACGCCGACGTGCGGTTCATGCAGGGGATGATCCGGCATCATTCCCAGGCCCTGCGCATGACCGCGCTCGTTTCCGGCCGCAGCGAGAGCAAGGACCTGCCGCGCTTCGCCAAACGGATCGAGATCTCCCAGCAGGACGAGATCGACCAGATGGTGCGCTGGCTCAGGGCGAGGCTCCAGCAGGTGCCGAGCGTGGGCTCCGGCGCCGGGCACGACCACGGCGGCGGGGCGCTCATGCCCGGCATGCTCACCGAGGAGCAGTTCGCCGAGATGGAGCAGGCCAAGGGGGCGCGGTTCGACCGGCTCTTCTACGAGAACATGATCCAGCACCACATGGGCGCACTGACGATGGTGGAGGGGCTCTTCGGCGACGGGGGAGGCGAGGAGGCGGAGATCAACCAGTTCGTCACCCATGTCGACGCGGACCAGCGGATAGAGATCGACCGCATGCGCGGCCTCCTCGCCCAGATGGACGGGTGACCGCCTCCGCTCAGCCGAAGATCTGCAGGTAGAACGACAGCTCGGCGGCGAGGGCCGCGGCCCGGGTCTCCAGCCGCCGGAACCCGTGCGCCTCGCCCTCGAACGTCAGATAGGTGCAGGGCACCCCGCGTGCCGTCAGGCGGTCGGCGAACGCCTGGGACTGGGCCGGCGGCACGACGGGGTCGGCGAGCCCCTGCATCAGCAGCATGGGGCAGGTCACCCGGTCGGCCAGGGCGAGCGGCTCACGCTCGGCGTAGCGGTCCTCGGGACCGACCAGCCACTCCACGTACCGCGACTCGAAGTCGTGGGTGGCGGCGACCAGGGGCGCGAGCGCGCTGACGCCCGCCACCGAGACGCCGCCGGCGAAGACGTCCGACGCGCCGCAGGCGGCCATGACCGTCCACCCGCCCGCGCTCGCCCCGCGTACGGCGATCCGGGCGGGGTCGGCGAGGCCCTCGGCGACCAGCCACTTGGCCGCGGCGACCACGTCCTCCACGTCGGTCACGCCCCACCGGCCGCGCAGGCGTTCCCGGTAGGCCCGGCCGTATCCGCTGGACCCTCCGTAGTTGACGTCGATCACGCCGATGCCGCGGCTGGTGAGGAACGCCTTGTCCAGGGCGAGTTCGCTCGTCGCGTGCCCGGTGGGCCCGCCGTGCACGAAGACGACGTACGGCGCGCCGCCGTCGTCCGCCCCCTCCGGCGGATACAGGTACGCGTGGACGCGCATGCCGGGCCCCGCCTCGAACTCCACGGCCCGGGGCACGGGAAGGACGCCGGCGGGAACGTCGTCGATCTCCCGTCGCAGTTCCTCGGCGCGACCGGCGTCACCGGTGGGGTCGATCCGGACGACCGAGCGCGGCACGTCCGGCCCGTAGCCGATGCCGACGAGCACGTCGCCGTCCGTGTCCAGCACGGGCGACCAGCCCCGGTAGGGGACGTCGAGGTCGCTCAGCCTGCCCGTCTCCGGGTCGAGCACGCCCAGGCGCAGGTCGCCGCGCCCGTGCGGCACGGCGATCCGCCCGTCGCCCAGCACGGCGTACGGCAGGCCGCCGAGCTGCCACGGCGGCCCGGCGAACTCCTCGTCGAGGGGGCAGAGCGCCTCGCACGACGACCCGGACACGTCGGCTCGGTAGAGGTTCCACCAGCCGGACCGGTCGGAGACGGCGTACAGGTGCCGCTCGCCGCACCACAGCGGCGCGAGGACCGACTCGTCGGGCCCGCCCATCACCGTCCACGTGACGCCGTCGGACAGCCGCGTGACCCGCAGCTCGGTGCCGGTCCAGGGCATGTGGGGGTGGTTCCAGCAGATGTAGGCGAGGTGCCGGCCGTCGGGGGACGGCGTGGGCGAGGCGTAGAAGTCGCTCCCGGCGGCCCACTCGGTGACGTCGCCGGCCCCGGAAAGCGCCACCGACACGATCGAACGGGTGACCTCCGCGTCCTGGCGATGGCGTTCCCGGACGCACCACACCCGGGGCCCGCCCGGGCCGTCCTGGACCCGCAGGTCGGCGTAGCGCAGCGCGCCCGGGGCGTCGGGCGCCGGCGTGACCGGCACGGGCCGCTCCGCGGCCGGGTCCGGCCCGTCGCCCGGCCGGGACGGGGCGAGATAGAGCCGCTGGTCGGGATGGTGCGCGAAGACGAGGCCGTGTCCGGGGACGACGACATAGGACCGCCCCCCGTACTCGTGCACCCGCGTACGGGCGTCCCAGGGCGCGGGAAGCAGGTCGGTGAGGGTGCCGTCGGCGGCCCGATGGACGACGGTGCGGCGGCCGCCCTCGGCGGGGCGGTCCTCCTCCCACCACGTCTCCCGGCCCAGCACGCTCGGGAAGCCGAGCCGCAGACCGGCGCGGGCCACGTCGGTGGTGGAGATGGGCGAGGGGCGCGGCGAGAACGGCCTCGTACCGGGCGTGGGGGGCATGACCGCATCCTGCCGGACGAGCCCGCCCCCGGGGGTGGGAATGCGGCAAGGCGTCAGTCCAGAGACGGGGGAGCGGTGTAGCGGGTGGCGAGCGGGCCGAGCTGGTCGATGACCGTCCGTTTCCAGGTGCCGTCCTCGAACATCCGGCGCAGCGCCTCCTCGACCTGGTCGCGCAGCGCGGGCGTCCCGGCGGCGATGCCGTACTCCTCGGTCGCCAGGGGCCTGCCGCTGAAGCGGAACCTGCCGGGATACTGCGCCGACAGCCCGGCGAGCACGGGGGCGTCGGCCACGATCGCGTCCGTCCGGCCGGAGGCCAGCAGCGGCGCGCAGGCCGCGGGCAGGTTCGCCTCGGCGAGGAAGAACTGCCGCCACCGGGTGCCGAACCTCTTCACGAGAGGCTCGGCCGACTCACGGGTGGCGCAGACGCGCTTGCGGGCGAGGTCGCGCGGGCGGCGGACGGACAGGTCGCCGGCCCGGACCAGGATGTCGGTGCTGGTCACCAGGTAGGGCCCGGCGACGTACCGGGAGCCCGCCGGGCCGGTGGCGCCGACGACGAGATCGGCCCGCGACGGGTCGAGCGTGTAGACGACCTGGTCGTCCCGGTAGCCGAGCGCCCGCGCCACGTACTGCGCCACCTCGACGTCGAAGCCGCTGTAACGGCCGTCGGGGAGCCGGGTGACCAGGCCGGGCTGCCCCGGACGCACGCCGACCACCAGCGTGCCGTCGTTCCCGCATCCGCCGGCGAGGAACGCGGCAGCCAGGACGCCGACCACGGCACCGCCACGCCACACGCGCTCAATATCGAGGCCGGGCGCCTCCCGGTGCCAGCAGCGACACGGCAAACATCTCTTTACCCGCGCGGGCCGTACGGCATCAGCGCACGAGCGGGACCTCGCCGGCGGCCATCTCCGCGGCGGCCGGGTCGGCCGAGACCTTGCGGCTGCGCCTGCTGCGCCGTTCCAGCCAGGTGGCGAGGTAGCCCAGCGCCAGGTTGATCGCGATGTAGACCGCCGCGATCACGATGACCGAGGGAATCAGGTTGGCGTAGTTGGCCGGCACCACGCGGGCGCCCGCGTTCAGCAGGTCGGCGTAGGCCACGACGAACCCGAGCGCGGTGTCCTTGAGCAGCACCACGAGCTGGCTGACGATCGCCGGCATCATCGCGGTGACCGCCTGCGGCAGCAGGATCAGCCGCATCACCTGGTTCTTGCGCAGGCCGATGGCCGATCCCGCCTCGGCCTGGCCGCGCGGCACGGCGAGGATGCCCGCGCGCACGATCTCGGCCAGAACCGACCCGTTGTAGACCGTCAGACCGAAGACCACGGCCGCGAACTCGGTCACGACCAGCCCGGCCAGGCTCCCGCCGTACTGCGCGAAGAAGATGAGCATCAGCACCGGGACCGCGCGGAAGGCCTCGACGACCACCGCGGCCGGGATCCGCACCCAGCGGTGGTCCGAAAGGCGTGCGATGCCGAACACGGCCCCGAACAGCAGCGCGAACACCGCGGCGAGCGCGGCGGCGGTCAGCGTGTTGAGGAGGCCGGGCAGGATCAGCTCGGTCCAGGTGTCGGCCCGCAGGAACGGCTGCCACAGCTCGCCCTTCCACTGGCCCTTCTCGTCGAACTTCGTCCATACGAAGTACGCGACCAGCAGCAGGACGACGCCGAACGCGAGCGTCAGCGCGTTGTTGCGCAGCCGGGTCCGCGGGCCCGGGACGTCGTAGAGGACGGTGGCGCCGCGCTCCGTCATCGGACCACCGCCAGGCGCCGGGCCAGCCGGCCGGACAGCAGGTTCATGGGAAGGGTCAGCACGACGAACCCGGCCGCGAAGCCGAGGAAGATGGGAATGATCGCGTCTCCGTGGGCGTCGAACAGGTTCTTCATCCGCAGCGCCGCCTCCATGACGCCGATCGCGGCCGCGACCGTCGTGTTCTTGACCAGCGCGTTCAGCAGGGTCCCGAGCGGCGCGATGACCGTGCGCACCGCCTGGGGGAGGATCACCAGGCGGAGCGTCTGCAGGAACGTCAGGCCGATCGCCCGCGCCGCCTCCGCCTGCCCGAGCGGCACGGTGTTGATCCCGGACCGCACCACCTCGCAGACGAACGCGGCGGTGTAGGCGGACAACCCGATGATCGACAACCAGAAGCTGTTGAGCGACAGGTCGTCCCGGGAGAACTGGACGTTCATCACCGTGCCCAGGCCGAGGCCGCAGAACACGATGATCAACGTGAGGGGCGTGTTGCGCAGCACGTTGACGTACAGCGTGCCCGCCCCTCGCAGCACCGGCAGCGGACTGACGCGCATGGCCGCCAGCACGATCCCCCAGACCAGCGAGATGACCCCGCTGACCACCGTGAGCTTCACCGTCAGCCAGAACGCGCCGAGGATGACGGGAAGCTCGTCGACGACGGCCTCCACCGCCGGCCTCCTCTCAGTGCCGCTTCCGCGCCGTCCTAGTACCGCTCGACGGACGGCGGCGTCGTGAAGTACTTGCCGAACTCGCCGAGGTTGGCGTCGAGGGCCTTGCGCCAGCTGCCGTCGTTGAAGAACTTCTCGATGGCGTTGTTGATCGCGTCGCGGCCGGCCTTGTCGTCCATCTTGATGCCGATGCCGTACTTCTCCTCGCTGAACGGCTGGCCGATCAGCTTGAACTTGCCGGGGAACTGGGCGGCGAACCCGGCGAGGATCGTCGCGTCCGTGGAGATCGCGTCGACCTGCTTGTTCTCCAGCAGCGGCAGGCAGGCGCCGTACCCCTGCTGCTGGGTGAGGTTCTTGGACTCCCACTCGGCCCCGAACTTTTCGGCGAGCCGCTTCGGCGACGACGAGCCCTGGGCGCCGCAGACCTTCTTGTCCTTGAGGGAGTCGACCCCGGTGATCGAGGTGTCGTCCGCGCGGACGAGGATGTCCTGCCCGGTGACCAGGTAGGGGCCGGCGAAGGAGATCTTCTTCTTGCGCTCGTCGGTGATGGAGTAGGTCGCGACGACCATGTCCACCTGGCCCTGCTGGATGAACGGCTCACGGTTGGCCGACTGGGCCTCCTTGAAGGTGATCCCGCTCTCCGGCACGCCGAGTTCCTTGGCGACGTACCTGGCCACATCCACGTCGAACCCGCCGTAGCTGCCGTCGGGCTTCTTCAGCCCCCAGCCCGGCTGGTCGATCTTGATGCCGACGACGAGCTTCTTGTCGTTCTTCGCCTTGTCGGCGATCGAGTCCGCCCCGGAGTTGCCGCAGGCCGTCAGGCCGGTAGCCAGGGCGGCGAGCGCGAGCAGGCCGGCTCCGAATCGCATCCGTGTCACCTTTCGCTTTCGTGGAGCTTGCTGTGAGCGGGGATCAGTGGGTGAGGATCTTGGAAAGGAAGTCGCGGGCGCGCTCGGTGCTCGGCTGGGTGAAGAACTCCGAGGGCTCGCCCTCCTCGACGATCTGGCCGTCGGCCATGAAGACCACCCGGTTGGCCGCCCGGCGGGCGAAGCCCATCTCGTGGGTGACGACCATCATCGTCATGCCGTCGCGCGCCAGGCCGGTCATCACGTCGAGCACTTCCTGGACCATCTCAGGGTCGAGGGCCGAGGTGGGCTCGTCGAACAGGATCATCTTGGGGTCCATCGCCAGCGCGCGGGCGATGGCCGCACGCTGCTGCTGGCCGCCGGACAGCTGGGCGGGATACTTGCCGGCCTGTGAGGCGATGCCGACCCGTTCGAGCAGCTCCATGCCCCGCTGCTCGGCCTGCTGCCGGGAGACCTTCCGTACCCTGACCGGGCCGAGCGTCACGTTCTCCAGGATCGTCTTGTGGGAGAACAGGTTGAAGGACTGGAACACCATCCCCACCTCGGACCGCAGGCGGGCGAGGGCCCGGCCCTCCGCGGGAAGCTCCTGACCGTCGAAGACGATGCTCCCGCCGTCGATGGTCTCCAGCCGGTTGATCACACGGCACAAGGTCGACTTGCCGCTGCCGGACGGGCCGATGACGACGACCACCTCGCCCCGGCCCACGCTCAGGTCGATGTCCCTGAGCACGTGCAGCGGACCGAAATGCTTGTTGACTCCCTCCAGCCTGACAAGCGGGGTCCCACCACTGTTCTCCGTCATGGTCATCAAACGTAGGGGTGTCAAGACGGCCAAGTCACTAACGCCCCGGTACCGAATCGGTCACATCCCGGCTGTTCAGGACCCCATCCCGGGGGCCGGGTACGTCCGGCCCATGCGGCCCGGGACGCGGTCCCGGTTGGCTCCTGCCGATCACTCGTCGTCTAGGAGTCCAAATGCTGAGAAATCCTGACCTGTTTCGTAAGACCGTCGCGGGAACCGCCATGCTGGCGTGGCCCGTCCTGCTGGGCCTGGCCTTCCTCACCTCGCCCCCCGGCACCGAGCACGATCCCGCCGTCTTCCGCGCGAGTCCCGTGCAGGTGCAGGCGAGCGCGCTGCTGTTCCAGTGGGCGACCGTCTGCCTGGTCCCGGTGATCCTCGGGCTCGCCCATCTGCTGCGCCAGCGGGCGCCGCGCACCGGCAACATCGGCGCGGCCGTCGGCCTGACCGGCGCGGCCACCGCCACCTGCCTGTTCATGACCGACTTCTACGACCTGGCGCTGGCGCTGACCCTTCCGGACGGCCAGGCCGCCCGGGTGACCGAGGTGGCCGGCGCGCTCGGCGGGTTCGTGTACGGCGTCCTCCTGCCGGGCTTCCTCCTCCACGTGGGCCTGCTGGTGCTGCTGACGGGCCTGGCGGCCGTGCGGCGGGCGCCGTGGTGGGTCCCGGTGGCGGCGCTCGCGGGCGTCTGCGGTCCGTTCCTCACGATGGGGCAGCCGCCGGCCGTCCAGGCCATCGGGTCGCTGTTCCACCTCGCCGCGTTCGGCACGGTCGCCCTGAAGGTCCTGCGCATGCCCGTCGACGACTGGCGAGCCGCCTGACCCGGCTTCCGCTCCTGGGTCGGCTTCCGCTCCTGGGTCGGCTTCCGCTCCCGGGCCGAGGGATGGGGCTAGAGGCCCGACTCTCTGGCCAGCATGATCGCCTCGGCCCGGTCGGCCACGCGCAGCTTCGTGAAGATGTTCGACACGTGGTTGCGCACGGTCTTCTGGCTCAGCCCGAGCCGCGCCGCTATCTGGACGTTCGTCAGGTGGCCGGCGATCAGGGCCAGGATCTCCCGCTCACGCGGGGTGAGTTCGGGGAAGCTCGGCTCCGGCGTCCTGCCGAGGTCGGAGAAGTAGCCCATCAGCCGTCCGGCGAGGGCGGGGCCGAAGATCGCCTCACCCTCGGCCACGGCCCGGATCGCCCGCACGAGTTCGGCCCGCCGCGCGCCCTTGAGCACGTACCCGCGCGCCCCCGCCCGCACCGCCGCGAAGACCGCGTCGTCGTCGTCCGCCATGCTGAGCACGAGGACCCGCACGTGCGGGTTGTCCCGGGTGATCCGCTCGGTCGCCGCCACCCCGCCCATGCCCGGCATGGCGAGGTCCATGAGCACGACGTCGGGCTGCACGCGGGGGAGGAGCGCGAGGGCCTGCTCGCCGCTGGCCGCCTCGTCGGCGACCTCCACCTCCTCCACCGGCCGCAGGAGCGCGCGCAGCCCCGCCCGGAAGGCCGAGTGATCGTCAACCAGCAGCACGCGGATCGGCTCCATCGCCCGCCTCCCGTCGTATCGTGTCCTGCGCCCTGTCCGGCGCCGTGTCCTGGGGTGCGCTCCGCACGGGAAGGCGGGCCAGCACCCGCGTCCCGCCTCCGGGGCGCGGCCCGATCAGGCAGGCGCCGCCGAGTTCGGCCGCTCGTTCCCGCATCGACGCCGTGCCGACCCCGGAGCGGGCGGCTGCCGGGCCGCCGGTGTCCGCGTACGGCTCGCCGCCCTCGTCGGCGACCTCCACTTCGAGCGCGCCGGGCGGGGCCCCGCCGGTCATGCCGAGCCGTACGCGCACCCGTCCGGCCCCGGCGTGACGGCGCGCGTTCGCCAGCGCCTCGGCCGCGATCCGGTACGCCGCCACCTCCACCGCCGCGGGCAGCGCCGGGAGGGTCCCCTCGATCTCGACGTCGGCCTCGACGCCGGGCAGCCGCGCCGCGTGCGACCTGATCGCCCCGGCCAGGCCCAGCGTGTCGAGGGCCGGTGGCCGCAGCCCTTCCACCAGCGTCCGTACGTCGGTCATCGCCGTGTGCGCGTCCGTCATGATCTCTTCGAGCATCGCCAGGGCGTCCGGATCGCGCACCATGTCCTGCATGGCCTCGGCCCGCATGGTCAGCGCGGCCAGGGTCGGCCCGAGCCCGTCGTGCAGGTCGCGGCGCAGCCGCCGCCGCTCCTCCTCGCGCGCCGCCACCAGCCGCTCGCGCGAGCGCTGCAGGTCCGCCGACAGCCGCACGGCGTGCACGGCGATCCCCGTCTGGCGGGCGAGGTCGGCGAGGACGCGGCGGTCCCTCGCGCCGAGGCCGCTCTCGCCCGGACGCGGGGAGAGGACCAGGTCGCCCATCGGCTCGCCCCGGTGCACGAGCGGCAGCCGTACGGCGCCGGGGGAGGGCGCGCCGTACGCGTGGGTCGGCCCGCCGGCCACCTCGACCGCGACGTGCGGCAGGCGCAGCGCCTCCGCCACCGACCGCGCCGCCGCGGCGAGCACCGCGCCCGGCTCGGCCGCCTCCGCCACCTCCTCCAGGCGCCTGCCCAGCAGGGCCAGCGCCGCGTACGGATCGTCCCGCCTGCCGTACATGACGAGGTTGACGGCGCGTTGCAGCCGCTCGCGCAGCGGCGCGAAGACGAGGGCGACCACCCCGGCGGCGGCCACCGACACCGGCAGCCCGTCCGCCGCGCGGAACACGGCGCCGAGATAGGTGACCACGAGCACGTAGCCGCCGAACACGCACGCCGACAACAGGACGTAGACGAGCGTGCGGTTGATCACGAGGTCGATGTCGAACAGGCCGTGCCGCAGCACCGCGACCGCGGCGGCGGCCGGGAGCAGGCAGGCCGCGATCGTCCCCAGGACCTCCCAGAACGCGCTGGTGATGGGCCAGATGGAGCGCGGGTCGCCGTCGGAGAGCCCCGCGGCCACCCGCCCCGCGACGATCAGCCCGGCGAGCCCGGCGGCGTACGCGAGCCACTTGAGCTGGGCCCGTTCGTCGGCGCCGCCGCGAAGGGCCCGCCGTACGAGACCGGCCGCGCCCGCCACGAACAGGGCGCCCATGAGTCCGGTCGTGAGCGGCTCGACGAACGGCGCGACGACGGCGAGCGCCGGCACTCCGAGGGGGTTGGGCAGTGGAGTGCCCCAGCCGAGCTGGTGGCTGGGACCGGGCAGCAGGGCGCTCAGCGTGGCCGTCACGGCGGCGACCGCGGCGAGCCCCCACAGGACCGCGCGCCAGCCGGGCGACGCAGGCCGCCCCGACGGGAACAACGCCGGAACGGCGGCGACGGAGAGGTTGGCCGGGACCCACAACCACGTCTGCGGCCAGGCCATCGGGGTCGCGAACGGCAGCCCGGCCAGCGCGTAGTGCCCGGTCGCGTCCAGCGACGCGAAGCACAGGCCGGAGGCGGCCATCAGCCACCCGACGGCGTTGCCCGGACGGGCGGCGGTGATCAGGCCGCCGACCAGGGCGCAGACGACGACGTAGAGAAGGTGGCTCTGGGCGAACAGCCCGGCGCCGTTGCGTTGGCCGAACACCAGGGCCGCGGCGACCAGGAGCAGGGTGAGCGCGCAGACCGCCCACGCAGTAGCCCACGCAGTACGCCGCACCGCCCGCCTCCTCCACGCGCCTCCGGCGCGACCGCCGACTCGGGCTCAGGCTAGCGACCGATATGCCCAGACGAACAGGACGATGTCCCAGGACAGTGCGCGATGCCGGATATATCGGCGAGGGGCGTGAACCTAACGACCGGACACGCCGGCGTGCGCGGCACGGTCGTCGCCGCGACCGGCCGGCTGAAGCGCTTCGCTGAGGGGGAGGCGCAGGACGAACCGGGCTCCCCGCCCGCTGTCCTCGATGGTCAGGGTCCCCCGATGGGCTTCCGCGATCTCCCGTGCGATCGCCAGCCCCAATCCGGTCCCTCCCGAATCCCGGTCGCGTGACGCGTCCAGCCGGGTGAAGCGGTCGAAGACCGTCTCCCGGTGCTCCGGAGCGATGCCGGCACCGTCGTCGACGACCTCCAGCGTCGCCGCCGGTCCCGTGACTCGTACGCTGACGAGGACCTGTGAGGTGGCGTGCCGTTCGGCGTTGTCGAGCAGGTTGACCAGGAGCCGGGTGATCCGCAGCCGGTCGCAGTCGACGACGACGTTCTGCCCCAGATCCGTGACGATCCGTATTCGATAGGTGCGGCGGTCGAGCTCGTCGCGGACCAGCCGGCCGAGGTCGGCCGGGCTGAGGTCGAGCGGGGCGCGGGCGTCCAGCCTGGCCAGGGTCAGCAGGTCGGTCACGATCGCCTGAAGCCGGTCCACTCCGCCGAGCACCGCCTCGGTCATCGTCGGCCAGTCGGTGTCGTCCGGGTGCATGAGCGCCTCCTCGAGCTGGGCGCGCATGGCGGTGATGGGGCTGCGCAGATCGTGGGAGGCGTCCGAGGTGAACTGGCGCAGTTGCTTGTACGCGCCTTCGAGCCGGTCCAGGGTGTCGTTCACCGTCTCGGCCAGGAGGTTGATCTCCTGGTGGTTCTTGTCGGCCGTCGGGACCCTGCGGTGGAGGTCGGTGGCCGTGATCTCCGCGAGTTCCGCGCGGATGGCGTCCACCGGGATGAGGTCTTTTCTGATCAGCCGGTAGGTCCCGCCGGCGGTCATCGCCGTCATCAGCAGGGACATGCCGATCGCGAAGGACAGCGCCGCGGTGCTCCCGTACCAGGGCACCGTCGGCACCGCCACGTAGAGCAGCCAGGGCCCGTCCGGTTGGTAGACCTTGTACGAGAAGACGCTCATGCAGCCCTTCAGCCCGGCCGGAGAGCACAGAACCCGCTCGGTGTAGACGTTCTCGGTGGTCGCGTGGAAGGTGGCCATCGGGGGCCTGCCGGCGAGCTGCGGCGTCGACGCGACGACCCGGTGCCGGGTGTCCAGGACCTGGATCGCCACGTCCTTGCCGGCCGGCAGCACGGGAGGGAGGTACCCCTGCCTGATGAGGGGCACCGTGCGGTCCCATGCCCCGGTGACGCGAGCCCGGGCCGTGTCGGCCTCCTTGCCGCCCATGAAGACCAGGAAGAGCACACTGACCCCGGCGCACACCAGCGCCACGGCAGCGGAGTAACCGACAGTCCTGCGAACGAGGACGGATGATCGGTTCCAGTTCACCATCGCTTCAGGCCAATCCCTCGGGGAGCGTGGGTCTGTGCGCTCGGTCACGGTCCTCGACCGCGTCGGGGAGACGAGCGCGCGTGTGCCTCCACACCTCCATAAGACGACCACACACAGACGAAAGCCTCAATAAAACGAACTTTTCGCTTCATACAAGCCTGGGTAATGACAAACCCCTCCTGCCGTCACTTCCCCGGCCGGATCGCGTGTGCGATGTCCCCGGTACGGACGGGGGCGGGGAAGCGCCTACCCTTGTAATGCGATGACTGCGACCACACAGACTGTGACGACACAGGGCGCCGAGGGTGCGGCCCGGACCTACGAGGTGCGGACCTACGGCTGCCAGATGAACGTGCACGACTCGGAGCGGCTGTCCGGGCTGCTGGAGGACGCGGGATACGTCCGCGCGGCCGAAGGGGAGACGCCGGACGTCGTCGTGTTCAACACCTGCGCCGTGCGGGAGAACGCCGACAACCGGCTCTACGGCAACCTCGGGCATCTGAGGCCGGCCAAGATGGCCCGCAAGGGCATGCAGATCGCGGTCGGCGGGTGCCTGGCGCAGAAGGACCAGGGCGAGATCGTCCGCCGGGCCCCCTGGGTGGACGTCGTCTTCGGCACCCACAACATCGGGTCGCTGCCGGTGCTGCTGGAGCGGGCCCGCATCGCCGAAGAGGCCCAGGTCGAGATCAAGGAGTCCCTGGAGACCTTCCCCTCGACGCTGCCGAGCCGCCGCGAGTCGGCGTACGCCGCCTGGGTGGCGATCTCGGTCGGGTGCAACAACACCTGCACGTTCTGCATCGTGCCGTCGCTGCGCGGCAAGGAGAAGGACCGCCGCCCCGGCGACATCCTCAACGAGGTGCGCACCCTCGTCGACCAGGGCGTCCTGGAGATCACCCTGCTGGGGCAGAACGTCAACACCTACGGCGTGGAGTTCGGCGACCGGCTGGCGTTCGGCAAGCTGCTGCGGGCCTGCGGGGACATCGAGGGCCTGGAGCGGGTCCGTTTCACCTCGCCCCACCCCGCCGCCTTCACCGACGACGTGATCGCCGCGATGGCCGAGACGCCCAACGTGATGCACCAGCTGCACATGCCGCTGCAGTCCGGCTCCGACCGTGTCCTCAAGGCCATGCGCCGGTCGTACCGGTCCGAGCGCTACCTCGGGATCATCGAGCGGGTCCGGACCGCGATGCCGGACGCCGCGATCTCCACCGACATCATCGTGGGCTTCCCCGGCGAGACCGAGGAGGACTTCCAGCAGACCCTCGACGTCGTACGGCAGTCGCGTTTCGCCAACGCGTTCACCTTCCAGTACTCCATCCGCCCGGGCACCCCGGCCGCGACCATGGACGACCAGGTGCCCAAGGAAGTCGTCCAGGAGCGGTACGAGCGCCTGGTGGCCCTCCAGGAGGAGATCTCCTGGGAGGAGAACAAGAAGCAGGTCGGGCGCACCCTGGAGGTGCTGGTGGCCGAGGGCGAGGGCCGCAAGGACGACGCCACCCGCCGCCTGTCCGGCCGCGCGGCCGACAACCGGCTCGTCCACCTCGCCGCCTCCGATGTCGCCGCCGGCGCCCGTCCCGGCGACATGGTCACCGTCGAGGTCACCTACGCCGCGCCGCACCACCTGGTGGCCGACAAGGTCCTGTCCGTACGGCGGACCCGCGCGGGCGACGCCTGGGAGGCCCGGCAGGCCGCCCCGCAGCGGGGCAACGCGGTCAGTCTGGGCATGCCCACCATCGGGCGTCCCGCGCCGCTTCCCGCGGAGCCGTCCGCCTGCTCGGCCGTCTGAGCGCCGGCGGAGGCCGCGCCGGTCGTCAGGACAGGCGGCGCAGGACCTCGTAGCAGTAGTCGCGCCGCAGGTCGTCGAATCGCAGGCAGGGATCCTCGACCTGGGTCTGCGCCGCCCCGTCCGCCTCAGTGAGGGGCTGGGCCGTGTCGTGTGTGCCCGCGTCCCGGGCCGCCGTGTCCTTGGGCACAGCGCTCTTGGGTGCAGCCCCCTTGGCCCCGGTGTCTCGTTCGGCCGGTTTCGTGGCGTCGGGGGCGGCGATCCGGGCGGGTCGGTGCCGCTCCTCCTCTCTCGTCCCACCGCGGCCCGCTGTGCCCGCCGTGCCCGTCGAGCCCGTCGAGCCCGGCGACGGCGGCCGGGATCGGGACGAGGGGTCTTCCGCCCGGAGGTGGCGTCCGGGGGGCCGCGGCGCCCCGCTCTCGTGCCCGGGCGGCGGAGCGTCGCGTTCACCCGCCGGACGTTCCCGCTCCGGGACGTCGTCCGTCGTCTCTTCCCGGTGCACCGCCGCGCGCTCCGGTTCCGTCTCCGGCGGCTCGGACGGGGCGGCCGGTGGCGAGTAGAAGGGACCGGCGGCGGGGAATCCGGGCGCCGTACGTGTCGGCGTGACCGGGGAGCGCGGGTCGGCGGCCACCGGCCGGGCGGCCGGGGGCGCGGGGTCCTGCCCGGACAGGACGGCCAGCACGACGCCGAGCCCGGCGATCGCGGTCACGCCGATCACGCCCGTCAGGGCGAGGACGGGATGACCGTCGCGCCGGTGCCGCGGGGTGGGGGAGTAATCCGGCAAGGTCGTGTTCTTCCGTGCGTCGGTCTGGTCTTTCCGATTTCTCAGTCTGCCCGTCACATAGGGATTCGCGAGGCGGTTCCACCGATTTCCGGGAGTCCCAGATATGCCGCCTCGACCATGAATCAGAGAAATGTCCTGGCCGGGGTCCGCTCGCATCGCCCCAGGCAGCATCGGCTTACGCGCGACGCCGGTGGCGCCTTTCGGTGGTTCAGTCCGACGACTCCAATTACCGTATTTCTTGATTTTTGGAGATTTATCCGAGGTCTCGTCGGAGAAAGACAGGGGCGGCGGGACTATCGGGGGCCGTCCGGCCTCGGCGGCCTGTCCACCCGCCGAGCAACGGGGTGAGGGCGGGCTCCGATCATCGGGCACGACTTAGCATCGGCGGTGTGTCCGTTCGTGAACTGGTCGTCCTCGGCACTTCGAGCGCCGTGCCCACCCGTCACCGCAACCACAACGGCTACCTACTGCGCTGGGACGGCGAGGGGTTCCTGTTCGATCCGGGTGAGGGCACGCAGCGGCAGATGCTGCACGCCGGCGTGAGCGCGCACGACATCACCTGGATCTGCGTCACCCACTTCCACGGCGACCACTGCCTGGGGGTGCCGGGTGTGGTCCAGCGGATCGCCAGGGACAAGGTGAGTCACGAGGTGCGGGCGGCCTACCCCGCGAGCGGCGAGACGTACTGGCGCAGGCTGCGCAACGCGTCGGCCTTCGCCGACACCGACGTGATCACGCCCCGCCCGGTGTCCGGCGAGGAGGTCAGGTGGCCGTCGGGCCCCGTGACGCTGACCGCGCGGCCGCTGTCGCACCCCGTCCAGTCGTACGGCTACCGCGTGGACGAGCCGGGCGGGCGCCGCATGCTGCCCGGGGAACTGGCCAGGCGGGGCGTGCGCGGCCCGATGATCGGGGAGCTGCAGCGGCACGGCTCGCTGACGCTGCCGGACGGCTCGACGGTCACGCTGGACGAGTGCAGCGCCCCCAAGCCGGGCCAGAGCGCCGCCTTCGTGATGGACACCCGGCTGTGCGACGGCGCGTTCGCCCTGGCCGACGGCGTCGACCTGCTGGTGATCGAGGCGACGTTCCTGTCGGAAGAGAGCGCGATGGCGGCGCAGTACGGGCACCTGACGGCGGCCCAGGCAGGGCAGATCGCGGCGGCGTGCGGGGTGCGGCGGCTGGTGCTCACGCACTTCTCCGAGCGGTACACGACGGCGGACGAGCCGCGCTTCGTGGACGAGGTGCGCAAGTCCTACGCGGGGGACGTCGTGACGGCGCGCGACCTCATGCGCGTCCCGGTGCCGAAGCGAGCGGACTACCAGGTCCAGCGGGCCACGAAGTAGCCCACGCCGTACGGCGCGTCGTCGTACAGCAGCTCGGCGGCCTGCGGGGGCGCCTCCCGCGCCGCGCCGCCCAGCACCTGGAAGGCCGCCCGGCCCGCCGCCCACAGCTCCCGCGCCAGGGCCGGGTCCAGCGCCAGCAGCCGCCCGGCGTCGCCGGACGCGAGCGCGCCGGCGAGCTCCTCGTCGTACGGCACGGCGTCGGGGTGCACATAGCCGGGCGCCTTCTCGGTGCGCCTGGCCGAGCCGTCGCCCATGACCAGCAGGGCCACGCGAGGCGCCGATCCCGCGATCACGCGGCCGGTGGCGGCGCACTCGTCCGGCGGGGCGTCGAAACCCAGCGCCTCGAAGCGCAGGCCGGGAAGCACACGCGTCCCTTCCAGCAGCCAGCGGCCGATCGTGAGCGACAGGGGCAGGACGGCATCCCCCGGACCCACCCGCACGTCGGGGCCCCACGGGCGCAGCGTCCCGGCCGCGTCAGCGGGAAAGGACGCGGTGACGTCCGCGCCGCCGGCCACGGCCAGCACGTCGGGACGGGCGTCCAGCAGCGAGCCGACCGCCGCGGCGCAGGCCGCGCGCAGGGCGTCGAGCTCGGGTGCGGCGGCCCCAGCGACCTGCGGGACGAGCAGCGGAGGATGCGGGCAGACGGCAGCGGCGACCAGCACCCGCTCACCCTACCCCGACGGATCACACGCAGAATGGGACGCATGGACAGCAGCACGGTGGCGTTCGCGACCGTACCGACCAGGCTGGGCGACGTGCTCGCCGCCGTCACCGGGGACGGGGTCGCCGCGACGGACTTCCGGGACGGGCCCCTGATAAGGCAGCGCATCGCCGGTCGCCTCGGGATGACCCCCGCCGACGACCCCTCCCGTACCGAGGCCGTACGGGAGGAGCTTGCGGCGTACTTCCACGGCGAGCTGAAGGAGTTCCGCGTGCCGGTCGACTGGCGGCTCATGTCGGCGCTCCAGCGGCAGGTCCTCGGCACGTTGTTCGCCACCGTCCCGTACGGCGAGGTGGTGACGTACGGGGAGCTGGCGGCGCGCAGCGGCACAGGGGTCCCGGCGCGGGCCATCGGCTCGATCATGGGCGGCAACCCGATCCCGATCATCGTGCCGTGCCACCGGGTCGTCGCGAGCAACGGGCTCGGCGGCTTCAGCGGCGGCGACGGCGTGGAGTCCAAGCGGTGGCTGCTCACCCTCGAAGGCCACCTGCCGCCCACCCTCGACTGGGACCTGTGACCTCCCCGCCGCTGGGACACTGGACGGTGTGGGGCAGTTTCCTGTGATCGCCGTCGTGGGCGCGACCGCGGCGGGCAAGTCCGACCTGGCCGTCGAGCTGGCGCTGCGGCTGGGCGGTGAAGTGATCAACACCGACTCCATGCAGCTCTACGAGGGCATGGACATCGGCACGGCCAAGCTCTCCGCGCCGGAGCGGCGCGGCGTCCCTCATCACCTGCTGGACATCTGGCCGGTGACGCGGACCGCCAGCGTGGCCGAGTATCAGCGGCTCGTCCGTCCCCTGATCGAGGATCTGCGCTCCCGTGGGCGGGTGCCCGTGCTGGCGGGCGGCTCGGGGCTCTACGTCCGCGCCGCGATCGACGACCTGGAGTTCCCGGGGACCGACCCGGACATCCGGGCCCGGCTGGAGAAGGAACTCGCCGAGACCGGCCCCGCGCCCCTGTACGAACGGCTCAAGGGCCTCGACCCGGTGGCCGCGGAGAACATCCTGCCGAGCAACGGCCGCAGGATCGTCCGCGCCCTGGAGGTCATCGAGCTGTCCGGGCGGCCGTTCTCGGCCACGATGCCGTCGTACGACGCGGTCTACGACAGCGTGCAGATCGGCGTCGAGGTGCCGCGGCCGGTCCTCGACGAGCGGATCGAGCTGCGGGTCGGCCGCATGTGGGAGGCCGGGCTGGTGGACGAGGTGCGTGCGCTCGCCGCGCGGGGCCTCGCCGAGGGCAGAACCGCCAGCCGAGCCCTGGGATACGCGCAGGTCCTGCGGTTCCTGAGCGGCGAGTGGACCGAGGAGCAGGCCCGCGAGGAGACGGTGCGCGCCACCCGCAGGTTCGCCAGGCGGCAGGAGTCGTGGTTCCGCCGCGACCCCCGGGTGGTGTGGCTGCCGTTCGACGCCCCCGACCTGGCAGACCGCGCGATCGGCGTGATCACGGGCACCTCCTAGACTTCTCCCATGCGCTTTGTGAAGGGCCACGGCACCGAGAACGACTTCGTCATCCTGCCGGACGCCGACGCCACGCTGGACCTGTCCGCGCGGGACGTCGCGGCGCTGTGCGACCGGCGCGCGGGCATCGGCGCCGACGGAGTGCTGCGCGTCGTGCGCACCAAGCTCTGCCCGGAGGCGGCCGGGCAGGCCGACGAGGCCGAGTGGTTCATGGACTACCGCAACGCGGACGGCGGCATCCCCGAGATGTGCGGCAACGGCGTCAGGGTCTTCGCCCGCTACCTCGTGGACGCGGGCCTCGCGGCGCCCGGCGAGTTCGCCGTCGCCACCCGCGGGGGCGTCAAGCGCGTACGGCTCGGCGCCTCGGGCGACGTGACCGTCGACATGGGCAGGCCGCTGGTGCTGGGGGAGAGCCGCGCCACGGTCGACGGGCGCGAGTGCCGCGGCGTGAACGTGGACATGGGCAACCCCCACCTGGCGTGCGCGGTGGCGGAGCCGGTGGCCGGGTTCGACCTCGGCCGCGAGCCGGACTTCGACCGCGGCGTCTACCCGCAGGGCGTCAACGTCGAGATCTTCAACGCCGTGGGCGACCACAAGGTGTCCATGCGGGTGCACGAGCGGGGCTCGGGGGAGACGCGCTCGTGCGGCACCGGCGCGGTCGCGACGGCCGTGGCCGCCGCCCACGCCGCCGGTGAGACCACCGGCACGTGGGAGGTGCGGATCCTCGGCGGCACGGTCACCGTCACGCTGGAGGAGGACACGAGCTACCTGTCCGGGCCCGCCGTCCTCGTCGCCTCGGGGGAGTGGCCCGCCGTCCTCTGATCGTTTCAGGGACTTGCAGAACCTTGTTCTGATCCGCCACCCTGAGTCTGGCTGCTGAACCTAGGAGGGCGCATGGACCCGCGCGACGCGGTGGTGGAGACGAAGGCGGCGATCGGCGCGCTCGGCGGGGGATTCATGATCTCGCGGGAGGTCAAGGCGCTGTGCGAGGGCCAGGGCCTCGGCCCGCGGGAGATGTACTTCCGGGGCCGGTGCGGCGTCCTCGGCGAGGTGGACGCGGACGTCGTGCTCGCGGCCGTCGTCTTCTTCTCGCCCGGGCACGTCCGCGAGTCGTGGGAGGGCGGGCGCAAGCTCCCCGCCGAGGAGGCCGCCGCGCTCTACGCCGGGGCCTGTCACGACTGGGGGCGGCGCAAACTCGCCGGGCTCGGCGATCCCGACCGGCTGGCGGAGCTGCTCGCCGCCGTCGCCGACGGCGCGGACCCGTTCTGCGCGCCGCTGTTCGCCGGATGGCGGGCCATGCCGCGGCCCGGCGGCGGGCCCGCCCTGGCCGCCCACCTGCTCCACGTCGTGCGGGAACTGCGCGGCGCCCGGCACGCGACTGCCGTGGTCGCGCACGGTCTCGATCCGCTGGAGGCCGTCCTCGTCGGCGCGGACAACACGGGAACCCCGCTTCCGTACGACCGGACCTCCGACGTCGCCCGCTTCCTCGCCTGGCCCGAGCCGTACCCGGAGCCGCCGGCGGAGGCGGCGGAGCGCAGGGCCGCGGCGGAGGGGCTGACCGACGACCTCGTCGCCCGTGCCTACGCGGCGCTCGGCCCGGCGGAGCTCACCGAGCTGTGCGCCCTGCTCCGGGAGGCCTCCCAGGTGGCCCTCGGGCGATGACCGCGGGGCGACGGCCGCGTGCTGTTTGGGTCATGGTCGGCGACCTGGCAGACTGACTCCTCATGGACGTGGACATCTGGGCTTGGGTGGGTGGCACCCAGCGTGAACTGCACGAGGCGGGCAACACGGGACTGGCCATGGCGCTGGGTGACGTGCCCGCGCAGGCGCTGGAGGGCCGTTTCGCCCAGCTCGACGTCGTGGCGCCGGCGATCGCGCAGCACGCCGAGACGCTGGAGAAGCCGTGGCTGGAGTTCTTCGCGCGCTACTGGCACCTGCTCGGGCGGGTGGGCGACCGGGCGATGGGCGCGCTCGCGCTCGACGACGCCGCCTCGCTGCTGGAGTTCGCCCAGCGTGACGACGTGCGCGAGTGCCCCGGCGCCCCCGGCGCCGTGGAGGTCCTGGCGATCGCCCAGGCCAACACCGACGGTCCCGGTTACGCCGAGGCCCGGCTGGCCGCCCTCGGCGCGGCACTCGACGGCGTCGGCCCGGACTCCCTCGCCTTCTCCGGCCTGGCCACGCAGTACGTCGCGGCCCTGATCGACGCGGGCAAGGCGGCCGAGGGCGTCGCGTACGCCGAGGCGGCGGTCGAGCGCCTGCGCGGGGCCGGGCGCGAGGCGAGCTGGGAGCTGGGCGCCGCCTCCGCGCGAGCCCTGCTCGCCGCCGGACGCCCGGACGACGCCCTGGCCGCGGTGGACGCCTCGGCCGAGTTCAAGCCCGACGACCCGGTCGCGAAGGGCCGCCGCGAGGCCCTGCTCCGCTCGCAGGTGCTGGCCACCCTCGGCCGGATGCAGGAGGCCGTGGACGCGCTCCCCGACCTCGACGTGGTGGGCGACCACGCGCGCGAATGGGTGGAGTGGGCGCACACCGTCCGCATGCTCTCCTCGGGCGGCTCGATCGCCAACACCTGGCAGCTCGGCCGCATCCTGCGGCAGTGGATGTCCTACTTCGAGAGCGTGGGCGGCCACCGCGCGCGGTTCGAGCTCGCCTTGACCGCCGGGCACCTGGCGGTCGCCCGGCAGGGCCTGTGGCAGGCCCGCCTGCTGGCCGACTACGCCGAGGCCGCGATCGCCACCCTCCGGGTCACCGAGGGACTGGCCGAGCGGGTGGCCGAGCTGCGCGCCGCCGCCGACGCCGCCAAGGAACTGCCGCCGCCCGGCCCCCGCGACGAGCTGGTGGCCTACTTCGACGCCGCCGACGGCCGCACGGCCGACCCCGAGCGGTGGGTGGGCTGGCTGTGGCCGCTGTCCGGCACCGACCTCGAGGCCACCCGGCGTCACACCACGACGCTCGGTTTCCTCGGCTACGCCCCGGTGGGCGCCGACGTCTACTGGAAGACGATCGTCGAGGACGGCGACCCGGCCGCCACGGGCGACGAGGACATCGCCTATCTCACCGGCCTGCTCATCGAGGCCGGGCAGGACGAGCGGGTGGAGACCCTGGCGGCCCGGCTGCCGGAGACCGGTTCGCACCTCGCGCTCGCCCGGCTGCACCGTGCGCGCGAGCGGTGGGAGCAGACGGCGGCCGAGGCCGAGCAGGCCGTCGCCCACGGCGGCGGGCTGGAGGCGCGCCGCCTGTGGTCGGGCGCGGTCCAGCAGCTCGGCGACAACGCCAAGGCGGCCGAGATCCTCAAGCCGCTGGTCGAGTCCGGCGAGGGCGAGGAGGAGGACGTCTGGCGGATCATCGTCCTGTCCACCGCCGTCGAGGACTGGGCGACCGTACGGGCCGCCGGCACCAAGCTCGGCATGCCGATCGAGCCGGGCGAGGGACCGATCGAGGAGGAGTGGCACCTGGTCCGGGTGATCCTCCCCGCCCCCGACGGCACCCAGCGGGAGGTGCTCGCCGTGCGGACCGGCCCGGCCACCGCCCGCCTGGCGATCCCGCAGCCGCGCGGCATGGAGTACAACGCGGGCGACGTGGTCGTGATCGACCCCCGGCCGCTGGAGCCGATCCCGGAGGACGAGCAGGAGCGGGAGAGCTTCGTGATCCCGTTCGCCGGGGTGACGATGCTGCGCCCGGGCGGCTACACGAGCTGGTTCTTCGACGGCGCGGCGCCGTCGGAGGACGAGTGGGCCGAGTTCAACGAGGTCCTCGCCGAGCGGGGCTGGCCGATGTGGGTCTACAGCGACGAGAGCTACCGCGTCACCCACCCGGCCACCGGTGAGCAGCTTCCCGGTGTGTTCGGCTGGATCGCGATCCCGCCCACCGTGCGGCCGGCCGAGCTGGACGCCGTCCTCGACGACGTCACCGAGCAGTGGTCTCACCCGCTGGCGTGGCTCGACCTCGCCCGCGAGGTCGGCATCGAGGCCGAGCGGCACGAGCGGATCTCCAAGGAGTACGGCCTCTGATCCAGCCGTTCCGCACCCTGGTGGAACATTGCTCTAGAGTCGATTTCGATTCGTGAGCGAGGAGGCGGCGTGATCCTGGACCGGTTCCGTCTTGACGGGAAAGTGGCCATCGTGACGGGGGCGTCGTCCGGGCTCGGCGTCGCCTTCGCCCGGGGCCTCGCCGAGGCGGGCGCCGCCGTGGTGATCGGAGCCCGCCGTCCCGAGGGTCTGGAGCGGACCCGGCGGCTGGTCGAGGAGACCGGCCGCCGCTGCCTGGCGGTCCCGACCGACGTGTCGGTCCCCGAGGAGTGCCAGGCCCTCGTCGACGCGGCCATGGGCGAGTTCGGCCGGGTCGACGTGCTGGTCAACAACGCGGGCGTCGGCACGGCCGTGCCCGCCCTGCGGGAGACGCCCGCCGAGTTCCGCCGCGTGCTCGACGTCAACCTGAACGGCACCTACTGGATGGCCCAGGCCTGCGCCCGCGTCATGCGGCCGGGGTCGTCGATCGTCAACATCGGCAGCGTGCTCGGCGAGACCACGGCCGGGCTGCCGCAGGCGGCCTACAGCGCGTCGAAGGCCGCCGTCGCCGGGCTCACCCGCGACCTCGCCCAGCAGTGGACCTCGCGGAGGGGCATCCGGGTCAACTGCCTGGAGCCGGGCTTCTTCGACTCCGAGATGACGGCGGGGTATCCCGACGGCTATCTCGACCGCATGCGGGAACAGCGGGTCCTGATGAAGCGCTCGGGCGACCCGGAGGAACTCGTCGCCGCCGTCGTCTTCCTCGCATCCGACGCCGGTTCGTACGTCACCGGAGCGGTCATTCCGGTCGACGGGGGAATCCTCGCCACCTGATCGCCGCCCGCCGAGTGGGTCGTCCTCACCCATCGCCGTCGGGCCCTCACGGCCCGGAATGCCCGTGTGGAGAAAGATCACCGGACGATCACGATATGGAGATCAGGTGGCATTTTTCACCATAAGAAGGGCAGCAGGGCCCTAGCCTCAGACCTGTTGTAAAAAACAGGATCCGTGTTGCGTCAAGCGCAACGCCTGTGCGTGTGCCCTGAGGAGTCGTTGGCCCCCCGCTCTTCATTCACGGCGTGCGAGCGGCAGCCCTCGCGCCGTGCTTTGGCGTTTCCGGGCGTCCACGCCGCCTCGCGGGCGAGCGCCAAGTGAGGGGAATCAGAGTGGGCACAGCCGCGATCGAGGTTCGCGGGCTCTGGAAGATCTTCGGTCCCAAGGCCGACCGGATCATCGGCAGCCCCGACGCCGACCTTGAACCCGCTCAGCTGCGGGCGAAGACGGGGTGCACCGCCGCCGTCAGGGACGTCAGCTTCGAGGTCCGGCCAGGCGAGGTCTTCGTCGTCATGGGCCTGTCCGGCAGCGGTAAGTCGACGCTGGTGCGCTGCCTCACCCGGCTCATCGAGCCGACCGCGGGCGAACTGCGCATCGACGGTCAGGACGTGCGCGCGATGTCGGCCAAGCAGCTGCGGGAGCTCCGCCGTCATCGGGTGAGCATGGTCTTCCAGCACTTCGGGCTGTTGCCGCACCGCAAGGTCGTGGACAACGTCGGCTACGGCCTGGAGATCCAGGGCGTCGGGAAGTCCGAGCGGCACGAGAAGGCCAGGCGCATCCTGTCGCTGGTCGGGCTGGAGGGCCATGAGGACTCCTATCCCGAGCAGTTGTCCGGTGGTATGCAGCAGCGGGTCGGGCTGGCCCGCGCGCTCGCCGTCGACCCCGAGGTCCTGCTGTTCGACGAGCCGTTCAGCGCGCTCGACCCGCTGATCCGCCGCGACATGCAGGCCGAGGTCATCCGTCTGCACCGCGAGGTCGGCAAGACCATGGTCTTCATCACCCACGACCTGTCCGAGGCGCTCAAGCTCGGCGAGCGCATCGCGATCATGCGGGCGGGCGCGATCGTGCAGGTGGGCACCCCCGAGGAGCTGGTCGGGGCGCCCGCCGACGACTACGTGGCCGACTTCGTGCGGGACGTCCCCAGGGCACAGGTGCTGTCGCTGCGCTGGATCTGCCGCGCCCCGGAGCCGGACGAGCCGCTCGACGGTCCCGAGCTCCCCGCCGACACCGTCATCCACGACGCGGTCCCGGCCGCGATGGCCTCCGACCGTCCCATCCGGGTCGTCGCCGACGGCGAACTGGTCGGCGTGGTGAGCCGGGTCGACATCCTCGGCGCGGTACGGCCCGAGAGCGAGCCCGTGGTAGTCGCCGCCCCCGCCAAGGCCGGTGAGGAGCCCGAGCCCGCTCCCGAGGAGCCGCCGGCGGAAGCCGGGGAGGCCGGGGAGGCGTCGGAGGCCGAGGAGGCGCAGGAGGCCGAGAGGGCGGACGCCGGCGAGCCCGTCGCTTCCGATGAGCCGGTCGCCTCGGGCGAACCTGTCGCTTCGGACGAGCCGGTCGCTTCGGACGAGCCTGTCGCCTCGGGCGAACCTGTCGCTTCCGATGAGTCTGTGGCCTCCGGCGAGGCCGGCGAGGACGCCGCCGTCGAAGCCGTCCAGGAGAAGCGGGCGGCGCGGGACGAGGGCGACACGTCCGTCACCGCCGAGACGAGGACGCGCGGGGGCGCGGCGGTCGCCCCCGCCGGCGCGCCCGGGGAGGCGTAGATGGTGAGCGCACCTGTGCAGGTGGCGCCGCCCGTGCAGGCCCCGGCGCGGGTCCGGCGCCTGCCGCGATGGGTCGCGCCGGTCGCCGGAGTGGTCGCGGTGGTGGCCCTCTACGTGGCCTTCCGCGGCAAGGCCGTGCTGCCGCACGACGACGACGCCTCGGTGTTCCATTGGCTCAACGACGCCCGTGACTGGGTCGACGCCAACCGCAACACCAGCCCGATCTTCCTCTATGTGGTCAACTACCTGCGCCTGGGCGTGTCCGAGATCTACACGCTGTTCCAGGGGGCCTTGGTCGCCCTGGGCTGGCCGGGGCTCATCGGCCTGGCCACCGGTCTCGGCTGGCTCGCGGGCGGCTGGCGGATCGCGCTCGTGTCGCTCGCGGGCTTCGCCGGCGTCGGGGTGCTCGGGTTCTGGGAGGCGAGCGTCGACACGCTCGCGCTGACGCTGTCCGCGGTGGTGCTGTCGCTGCTGTTCGGCATCCCCCTGGGGATCTGGACCGGCCGTTCGCCCCGCGTACGGCGGATCGTGACACCGGTGCTCGACGTCATGCAGATCATGCCGACGTTCTCGTACCTGTCGCCGATCGTGCTGCTGTTCCTCATCGGACCGGCGTCCGCGACGGTCGCCACGATGATCTACGCGATGCCGCCGGCGATCCGGATCACCTCGCTGGCCATCCAGCGGGTCGCGGGCGTCGCTGTGGAGGCGTCGGAGTCGCTGGGCGCGACCGGCTGGCAGACACTGCGCAAGGTCCGCCTGCCGCTGGCGCTCAACACGATCATGCTGGGCGTCAACCAGACGATCGCCGCCGCGTTGTCGATGGTGCCGCTGGTCGCGCTGATCGCGGCCCCCGGACTCGGCGTGGACCTGCTCCGCGCCCTCGCCCGGGTCAACGTGGGCGCCGCGCTCATCCCCGGCGTCGCGATCGTGCTGCTCGCCATCGTGCTCGACCGCATGACGCGGGCGGCCGCCCAGCGGCGTGACGGCGGGGGGCGTGCGCGCGTGGTCCGCTGGGCCGGCTTCGCCGTCCTGACCGCGGCCGGGCTGGTCCTGACCCCCGTGCTGGCGCAGGAGTTCCCCGAGCAGTGGCACGTGCAACTCGTCCGGCCGATCAACGACGTGGTCGAGTGGATCGAGACGCACTGGTACACCTTCACCGGCTTCCTCAACGACGTCGTCGCGTACGGCCTGCTCAATCCGCTGCAGGACGTGCTGACCAGTGCTCCCTGGTGGCTGATCACCGCGGCGGTGCTGGTGTTCGCCTGGCGGGTGAGCGGACCGGTGGCCGGTGTGATCGCCGCGGCCTGCCTCGCGGGCGTCGCCGCGCTGCAACTGTGGCAGCACGGCATGGAGACGCTGACCATCGTGCTGGTCGCCTCCGTCATCACGATCGCGGCGGGGCTCGCGCTCGGCGTGCTGGCCGCGCGGTCGCGGTGGTTCGCCGCCGGGCTGCGGCCGATCCTGGACGCGGCGCAGACGATGCCATCGTTCTCCTACCTGCTGCCCGCCGTGGCCTTGTTCGGCAACGGCCGTTTCACCGCGATCATGGCCTCGTTCATCTACGCGGTGCCGGTGGTCGCGCGCCTGGTCGAGGACGGCCTGCGGGCGGTCCCCGCGACCGTCATGGAGGCGGCCAAGTCCGCCGGCTCCACCGATCGGCAGCTGCTGTGGAAGGTCCAGCTGCCGATGGCCCGCGGCTCGCTGCTGCTCGCGGCGAACCAGGGCATCGTCATGACGCTGGCGATGGTGGTGATCGGCGCGCTGGTCGGCGCCGGAGCTCTCGGATACGACGTCGTGGCCGGAATCGCGCAGCAGGAGGACTACGGCAAGGGCCTCGCGGCCGGCGTCGCCCTCGTCCTCCTGGGAGTCATGCTCGACCGGATCACGCAAGGCGCCAACGGGCGCCGCTCTCCCCACAAGAAGAGGAACGCATGAAGAAGTTACGCCTAATCGCAGGGGTTCTCGTTCTCGGCCTCAGTATGGCCGCCTGCGGAGGCGCCAAGGTCGAGGACGACTCCGCGGCGGCGCCGAGCGCGAACGCCGCGGGCTCCGCGGGCGCGTCCGCGGCGGGCACAGTCAAGATCGCGATCAACGGCTGGGTCGGCTACGAGGCCAGCGCCGCCGTCGTGTCGTACCTGCTGGAGAAGGAGCTCGGCTACAAGGTCGAGAAGGTGACCCTCGCCGAGGAACCCTCCTGGCAGGGCATGGAGTCGGGTGACGTCGACGTCATCATCGAGAACTGGGGCCACCCGGACCTCAAGAAGAAGTACATCGAGGAGAAGAAGGTCGCCGTCGAGGCGGGCAGCACGGGCAACAAGGGCGTCATCGGCTGGTACGTGCCCGAGTGGATGGCGCAGGAACACCCTGACATCACCGACTACAAGAACCTCAACAAGTACGCCGACCTGTTCAAGACGTCCGAGTCGGACGGCAAGGGCCAGATGCTCGACGGCGACCCGTCCTTCGTCACCAACGACGAGGCCCTGGTCAAGAACCTGAAGCTCGACTACAAGGTCGTGTACGCGGGCAGCGAGGCCGCGCTGATCAAGGCCGCCAAGCAGGCGACCGAGCAGAAGAAGCCGCTGCTCATGTACTTCTACGAGCCGCAGTGGCTGTTCAACCAGGTCAAGCTGGTCAAGGTCAACCTTCCCGCGTACACGGAGGGCTGCGACAGCGACCCCAAGAAGGTCGCCTGTGACTACCCGCCGTACGACCTCGACAAGATCGTGAGCAAGAAGTTCGCCGACACCGGCGGCAAGGCGTACGAGCTGATCAAGGCCTTCCAGTGGACGAACGACGACCAGAACTCGGTCGCCGACGACATCACCAACAACGGCATGTCCGCCGAGGACGCGGCCAAGAAGTGGGTGGAGGCCAACACCGCCAAGTGGCAGGCCTGGATGCCCAAGTGATCTAACGGGTCTTTCCTGCCTGCCGCGGTCGCCGCGGCAGGAGATCACGGGACACTCCCGGGATCACGACCCCGCGCGCCCGGCCGGGCGCGAGCACTCGTCGGCCGCGATCCCCGCGATCGCGGCCGATCACGCTTGTTGTGGAATACTCTCCCGGTGTCGCCGCGGCCCCGCCGCTCGCGTTCGCCGCCCGTACGACATCAGATGAGGTCAGATATGAGGATCCGTCTCCTTGCCGGCGTGCTGACGCTCGCGCTGGCCATGACCGCCTGCAGTGGCGGGAGTTCGGATGACGCCGCCGGAGCAGGCGCCGCAGGCGGCACGAAGACCGTGCGACTGGCGATCAACCCCTGGATCGGTTACGAGGCCAGCGCCGCTGTCGTCGCCTATCTCCTGGAGCACGAGCTCGGCTACAAGGTCGAGGAGATCGAGAGCGGCGAGGCGGACTCCTGGAAGGGCTTCGAGAAGGGCACGGTCGACGTCGTCCTCGAGAACTGGAGCCACCCGGAGCTGAAGAAGGAGTTCATCGAGGACAAGAAGGTCGCGATCACCGCGGGGGAGAACGGCAACAAGGGCGTCATCGGGTGGTACGTCCCCGAGTGGATGGTCCAGAAATATCCGGACATCACGGACTGGCAGAACCTGACCAAGTACAAGGACCTGTTCAAGACCGACAAGAGTGACGGGCTGGGCCAGTTCCTCGCCGGTGACAAGTCCTTCGTCACCAACGACGAGGCGCTCATCAGGAACCTGAAGCTGCCCTACAAGGTGGTCTACTCCGGCAGCGAGGACGCGCTGATCGCGGCGGCCCGCAAGGCCACCGAGAACGAGACCCCGCTGCTGATGTACTTCTACGAGCCCCAGTGGCTGTTCAACCAGCTCAAGCTCGTCAAGATCAACCTCCCGCCGTACGCCATCGGGTGCGACAACAACGTCAAGACGGTCAAGTGCGACTATCCGCCGTACCTGCTCGACAAGATCGTCAGCGTGAAGTTCGCCAAGAGCGGCGGCAGCGCGTACGAGCTGATCAAGAACTTCGTCTGGACGAACGACGACCAGAACGCCGTGGCCTACGACATGGCGGTGAACAAGATGAGCGCGGAGAACGCCGCCCGCAAGTGGGTCGAGGCCAACAAGATCGTCTGGCAGGACTGGATCCCGGCCTGATCCGGGGACGCTGATCCACGGGGCCGGATTCCACCAGACCGATTTCACCGGGCCGGATCCACCGAACTGATTTCACCCGGCCGGATCCACCGGACCGATTTCACCGGGCCTGAGCGAGGGGCGTGGCGCGCACGGCGTGCCGCGCCCTTCGTCGTGGTGGTGTCCCCGTCCCGCGCGACTGGCGCCCGATGCCCTGGAACCGCCGCAAAGCCGTACCTGATGCCTTGTGCCGGAGTTCGCCGGGGTGATCACGAAACTCGCACTTCTGTGCGTGCCTCCTTTGCCACCTTTTTGCACTTTGCTATATCTGAGGGGGATATTTCATTACCTAGGGGTGACAGTGGGCGGGCGTGGTATCCGGTTGATCGCCGGGATCTCCGTAGCGGTGGCCGTGCTGGCCGGTTGTGGGCCGATGCCGGAACTCGACGACGCCCTCACGGGCCAGGGCGGGGGCGGCAAGAGCGACTCACAGACAGAGGGGGGCGTCAATCCGCTCGACAATCCCGACGGCACCGGACCCGGGTTGAAGGCCATCACGTCGGACAAGGACCGGGCGGAGGCCCGCAAGCTGATCGACAAGGTGGCGACGAAGGGCCGGGGGGCGAAGACCGGCTACGACCGCGACAAGTTCGGCTACGCCTGGGCCGACAACGTGGAGGACATCCCGTGGGGCCGCAACGGCTGCGACACCCGCAACGACCTGCTGAAGCGGGACGGCCGGGACGTCAAGTATCGCAGCGGGTCGAACTGCGTCATCACCTCCATGACCCTGTACGACCCCTACACCGGCAAGACGATCGACTGGAGCAAGTCGAAAGCGGCGGAGGTCCAGATCGACCACGTCATGCCCCTGTCGTACGACTGGCAGATGGGCGCGTCGCGGTGGAGCGAGAGTAAGCGCAAGCAGATCGCCAACGACCCGCTCAACCTGATCCCCGTCGACGGTTCGACGAACGGCTCCAAGAGCGACTCGGGCCCGGCCACCTGGCTGCCGCCCCGCAGAGAGATCCGCTGCTCCTACGCCGTGCGCTTCGCCCAGGTCGCGCTCAAGTACGACCTGCCGGTGACCTCCGCCGACAAGGCGGCCATGCTGGAGCAGTGCAAGTAGCTGGAGCAGTGCAAGTAGAAGGCCTGCTTCATCGGTAGACGATCTTCCTGGCCGACCGGCCGGGGAAGACGACGACCAGGTGTTCCTCGGGGCCGGTGCCGTCCACTCCCCGGGCGTAGACCCGCACGCGGTAGCGCCCGGGGCCTTTCACCGCAAGGTTCGGCAGTCGAGCCCCGGCACCCTCGTCGTCGCCGTCGGCGTACGAGGGCATCTGCAGCCGCCCGCCGCGGCTGACCACGCCGACCTCGGCCACCTGCTCCCAGCCCCGCAGCCGCAGCGGGGGCGCCGCGTCGAACGCCTTGACGGTCAGGCACATCGGCTGGTTCTCGCCGTACGTCATCACGGCCACCGTGCCGCCTCCGGCGGCGACGAACCCGTCGTCGATCGCCGCGTCGAAGACGCCCTCGCCCTCCGCCGAGGTGTCCTCCGGGTCGTACACGGCGTAACCCCCGCCCTCGAACAGGAAGTACGCGGCCGTGCCCTGCCGCCGGGCCCGCAGCCGGGGCCAGGGATCTCGGCAGCGGGCGTTCTCCTCCGCGACGTGGCGGTCGGCGTCCGCGCGCACCTAGGACTCGGAGCGCAGCGACTCGGGTTCGTCGGCGGCCACAGCCGTGGGGCAGAGGAACACCAGCGCGTTCCTGCCGGCGCCCGACGAAGCGCGCTCGCTGCCGGCCTCCTCGAGGAGAGCGTGCTGCTGCGCCCCGTCCGCGGCCGCGCAGAGCCTTCTGCCGTAGGCCAGGACGTACTGGTCGGGAAGAGTGTCGGGGAACATCGGCGGCAGCCCGTCCATCGTGCTGCGCGCATGGCAGAGGAAAGCCTTCTCCCTGTCCTCCGGCCGGGTGTCGCCGTAACGGCGGTACGAGGCGGTCCACTCGTAGCACTCCTCGCCCCAGCCGGTGAAGGTGAATCTCGGGGCGGTCTCGGGCCGCACCAGCACGAGGAGGGGCAGGATCACGGCCGCCGCCGGGATCGGCCTGGGCAGGCGGAACGGGCGCGCGGGGCGTGGCACGGACCGTGGCGCGGCGAGTTCGTGGGCGGAGCGGGCGAGCCACACCGCGAGCATCACGCCGTCGGCCTCGTCCAGCAGCAGGGTCAGGGGCCAGGCGGCGGACGAGACCACCCATTCGAGGCCCGCGCCCGCCAACGGGACGGCTGGCGAGAGCCCCAGGCTCAGCCAGCCGGCCGCGAGCGTCGCCCTGCTCCACCGCCCGTCGCGGTGCTGGCCGATGAGGACCAGCGTCTGCCAGGCCGGCGCGGCCAGACTGAGCAGCATGATGCCGATCTTCAGCGACGGCGTGCCCGCGAACAGCGACGGCTCACCCGGGAACAGCGACGGCGCGTGCGGCGACATGGTGGCGATGGCGAGCGGCAGGAGCCAGTTCTCCACCAGGGCCGCCGAGGCCGCCAGTGCGGCGACGACGGCGCAGAGCCGGACCCACCGGCCGGAGAGGACCAGCGCGAACAGCACCTGCATCAGGCCCCACAGGGTCGGCTCGACGAAGTCCTTCAGAAACCCGGGGAGCAGGCCGGCCGGCAACCGGAGGACCACGGCGTGGGCGACGGTCAGATAGAGCAGACGCCGCAGCCAGACCTCCCCCGGCCGCCGTGCGGGCCCGCCTGCCCGGGGAGGGCGAGCACCTGCCGCAGCATCCAGGTCTTGAGCGCGAGGATCGCGAGGAGAACCGGCACCGCGACCACGACGGTGTGCCCGTCCATCAGGACGTCCGCGCGGAACTCGTCGAGCGGACACCACAGCACCGCCAGCCACAGGGGCCCGACGTCCCAGGTGACGAGAGCGGCCACGGCGGCGACGCCGGCGACGCCGAGGTAGAGTCTCGGCACCCACAGCTCCGGGCGAAGCCGCACCACGTCACGTCCTTCCGCACGGCAGGAGGACGATCTTAGGGGGCCGCACCGACAGGCCCCCGACGGACTGTCACGACGGACCGGCCCGATGAACCGCCCGGCAAACCGGGCGGACGGACCGGCCCGACGTACCCGAAGGCCGCCCGCTGCGACGGACCGGCCCCGAAAGACCGGCTCCGAAAGACCGGGCCCGGAAGACCGGGCCCGGAAGACCGGGCAGCCCGCTTCGGACAGCTCGGCCACCCGCGTGACCGGCTCAGGACGAGGGCCGGGCCGATGGCTCAGCCGCAGACGGTGTGGGGGTCGTCCACCTCGGGCGCGGTGTCGTCGACCGTGACCTCCAGCTGGGCGGTCGAGGCGACCAGGCTCCCGGCGGGCGCCTCCGCCGCCTTCTCGTCCACCACGATGCCGCGCTCCCCGAGGAGCTCGTACGTGGAGGGGTCGAAGATGATCTCCTCGCGCACCCCGCCGGAGACCCGGCCGACGCCGATGCCGGACCGTCCCGCGGCGTCCTCGATGTTCTCGGTCACCGTGACCCCGGGGATCGTGGCGGCGGCCTTGAACAGCGCCGCGCGCTGGGGGGCCGGCACGTACGTCTCCCGCAGCAGATCGCCGACGGCAGTCCACGCCCCCGTGTCGGGTGGATTGTCGCCGCGCGGCCGGTCGTACAGGTAGGAGCGCATCTTCTCCGGGTCGGCGGGCAGCTTCTTCAGCGTGATGTAGGCGGTGTCCCGCACGCTGTCACAGGCGGGGAGCCGCATCCACTCGGTGCCCTTCTCCTTGTACGCCTCCGGCGGGATCGGCCAGCCGGGGTAGGCGCGGGGCTCCAGATGGTCGATCTTCAGCGCGCCGTCCCTCGTGCCGTCGGCCGACAGCCAGATCGTCCGCTTGGTCCGGTAGAGGTAGCGGGACTCCTTGTCGCCCTCGCCGACCACGGTGGACTCGTACATCGTCTGGGAGCTCACCTTGACGAACTGGTCGTCGCGCGGCGACAGGTCGGTCACGGCGCGGGCCGCCCTGCCCAGCACCTCCTCGGCCGACATGGCCGACACCTCCGGCAGCCTCACGACCCCCGGGCGCACCGTCGCCGGCCGGGGCTCCGGCCCTGTGAGGACGGTGGTGACGGCCGCGGCCCCCGCCGCGGCGAGCAGCGCCGTCCCGCCCGCGAGGAGCACGTACGGACGCGGGCGCGGGCGGGCGGGACGCCCCGCGGGGTCGGCGAGCCGCCGCCGTACGGCGGCCTTGGCCGCCAGAGAGTAAGGCGCGACGTCCGGCCGTTCCCGCGCCACCAGGTCGATCTCGTCGGTCATGAGCCGTTCTCCTCGGGAAGGTCGAGATGGCGGCGCAGCTTCGCGCGCACCCGGTGCAGGCGCGAGCGGACCGTGCCGATGGGGATCTTCAGCGCCTCGGCCGCCTCCTCGTAGGAGAGGTCGGCCCAGGCGACCAGCAGGAGCAGGTCGCGCTCGGCGGCCGACAGCCTGGCCAGCGCGGCGGCGAGGGCGGGCCGCAGGGCGGCGGCGCTCGCCCGCTCCGCTCCGCGTTCCTCCTCGTGGAAGCCGCGCTCGCCGGCGTCGCGCGGCGCGCGGGCGAGCGCTCGCAGGCGCCGGACCTCGGAGCGGCGGTGCCCGGAGATGAGGTTGCCGGCGATGCCGTACAGCCAGGGACGGGCGTCCGGCCGGGACGTGTCGTACCTGTGCCGCTTGCGGAACGCCACGAGGAACGTCTCCGCGGTCACGTCGTCGGCGTGCTCGGGGCCGAGCCGGCGGCCGGCGTAGGCGTGGATCTCGTCCGCGTGCCGGTCGAAGACGCCGGCGAACCGCTCGGGCGCGGTCAGCGACGCCTCGATCAGCCCGG
The DNA here is from genome assembly GCF_053604425.1 of Microbispora sp. NPDC004025. NCBI lineage: Bacteria > Bacillati > Actinomycetota > Actinomycetes > Streptosporangiales > Streptosporangiaceae > Microbispora > Microbispora sp. NPDC004025. The sequence continues at coordinate 311,162 of NZ_JBSGHN010000001.1, forward strand.
CGTCGCTCGGCTCGTCGCCCTCCGGCCCGGTGCCGCGTGATGCGGTGTCGTACCGCCGGGTGCCGACGGCGCCGGCGCCGCGTGCCCCGCTGCGGGTCCCGGTCCCTGGCGCCGTGCCGTCGCGCGAGCCGCCGGGCTCGCGACCGGGGGCGACCGTGGGGAAGCGCGTGTCGCCGGAGACCGTCCTCACCACCCGTTTTGTCCGTTCATAGGGGTTATCCTTCCGCGGGCGTCGTCGCGCCCTTCACCCCTACTCCGCCGGACGGCCCGGGCCGGTTCCCTGGTTCGCCGGAGCGACGTCAGCCGGAGGGCGTGCCGCCGGGCCGCCTGGCCGGTCCGTCCGCCTGCCCCGCGACGAGCGCCCCCTCGGCAGACGACGCCACGGGGGACGCCGCGGGAACCGGCTGGTCGAAGATGTCGATGTCGACCTCCTCCCCGCCGACCGTCAGCGTCTCCCAGGCTCCGCTCACCAGCAGGGTACGCAGCGTCTCGCTGCGCAGTTCGCGCAGGTGCCGGATGAGGGTCGCGTCGTCGGGCATGCCGGGAACACGTGGTGACAGGCGGTCGCGGATCTGTCGCAGGCGCTCCATCAGGGCGTCGATGTCCGCTTCCCTGTCCGGGGCGGCGCGGCCCTCCTCGATGCCCTGGACGATCGTGTCCTTGATCGCCCGGGTGACCCCCTGCTCGTCGGTGGTCACCATCGCGTTCCACGCGCGGCTCTTGTGCCGATACTGCAGCATCGACATCGCGGCCTCGTGCCGTACGAAGTCGGCGTCCCGCAACGGCCTGCCGCGCCAGTTGCGGTTGAGCGACCGGGCCAGCGAGATGGCCGACGCCAGCCCGCTGTTGAGGCCCCGCCCCGGCCAGAAGTGGATCGCGTTGGCCGCGTCCCCCAGGAGGAACCCGTACGTCCCCGGGGTGGTCGAGGTGGGGGAGTACAACCGGGCGGTGAACCGCGGCCGCTGCACCATGTCCAGCCGGAAGGCGGTGACCGCGCTCACGTCGCCGTCGGCGACGCCGAAGAGCGCGAGCCCTTCCTTCGCCCGCCTCCACAGTGCCGAACCCCTGATGAGGGCGGGCAGGAACAGCGTGTGGTGGGTCGAGCAGTGGAAGTCCCCGTCCTCGGTGCGCTCCATGAGGCAGGGACTGGAGGCGACGCACTCCTCGAACACGTGCCGGACGGGGTCGATGCCGACGACCTCCGCGGCCTCGTCGTCGGTGAGCCGCATGTTCAGGAAGCCCTCGCCGCGCAGGGAGTTCAGGAGGAACCGGTTCTGCGCCACGGTCAGCAGCACGATCGCCGGGTCCGGCAGGCTGGACTTCACCCGCAGCCCCAGCACCACGTCCTGCAGGTGCCGGCCGTCGACAGAGAAGATCGAATCGTCGGCCCGGCCGAACCTGTCGGTGAAGTGCTCGCGGGTCCGCGAGCGCCCTCCCTCGCAGATGGCGAGCACATGCTCCTTGGCCACGGCGTCCTGGCGCGCCGCGGCGTCGAATATCTCGGGCACCAGGCGGATGCGGGCGGACCTCTCGTTCGCCATCTCCAGCAGGGTGTCCTCGATGTAGGCGATTCGGATGTTCCGCGGGCCGTAGCCGCGGATCGAGTCCGGACCGGCCGGCCACATCTCGCTGTAGGACCCCTCGGTGAACAGCCGCGACTGGACGTCCTCCGGGAGGTTCAGATACTGGCGGCTCTGCACCGTCACGACCTGCTGCCGCCGGTTGTTGCCCTGCGTGGCGTTCTTCCACACGATCCGCTGCCCGTCCTCGGTCCAGCGGCCGTCGTAGATCGTGATGGCGACGCGTTGCCCCATGAGGTGGTCGAGGAGCAGGGCGAAGGCCAGCCCGACGGGCCCGCCACCGGAGACGGTGACGTGCAGGACCTGCTCCGGTTCGACGTCCGGAAACGTCCAGCGGAGCCGTTGCCGCACCGAGGTGTCCATGACCGTCTCGGAGTCGTCGAACGCCTCGAAGCGGAACGTCTCCCCTCCGATGGCGATCGTGTCTCCGGGCCGGAGCACATGCGTGGTGACGCGCCTGCCGTTGACCAGCGTCCCGTTGCTGCTGCCCCGGTCGAGCAGCACGTAGCCCTCGGGCTCGCGGCGCACCTCCGCATGGAAGCGCGAGGCCCGCTCGCTCGTGATCACCACGCTGTTGTCGCCTCTGCGACCGAAGGTGATCGGCTTGTCGTCGATCGGGAAGCGCTGACCGGCTAGGGGACCTTCATGCCCGACGATCGCAGGTGGCACCGGTCCGCCCCCTTTCCCTCGGAACCGCCAATGCGATCATTAATCGTGACACGCTTCCCGTCTGCTGCAAAGCGTTCCAGTCAGGACGGGCAATCACCCTGCGCGGGCGAGGCGGGCGACGGCGTCCCGCGGACCCGCAGAGACCCGAGAAGCCCGGGCGTGGTAACCGGCGCCTCGATCAGCCCGGCGTCGCCCGGCTCGGCGCCCTCCGGTCCGGCCCGGTCCCGTACGGCCCGGTCCTGTACGGCGCGGAGGCGCCCGATGTGCTCACCGCGTGATGAGGAACCCGTTGTGGTCGCGGGCCACCCCGCCGGCGCGGGCCGCGATCGCGAGGGCGGCCCGCCGGGCGGCGGCGGGGACCTCCGTGCCGTAGCCGCCGTCCGCCGACAGCTCGTACGTCACGTCGTCGGCGTCCCACTCGTTGACGAAGACCTCGATCGGGCTCTCGCCGCTGGTGAGCAACGTCGTGCCGGCGTCGGTCACCGACGTGACGGCGAGCCCGGGCACGTCGTCCGCGAGCAGGCCGATCACCTCGTCCACCGGGATGAGCCGCCCGCCGGTGACCTCGGCCAGGTCCTCCGGAGGCTCCTGGCACTCCGGGTGCTCCCGGCCGCCGAGCCGCTCGGCCAGCCCCCGCACGAGCAGGCTCGGCCGGGCGAAGTCGCCGCCCGCCTCGCTGTCGATGTTGCGGGCGAAGAACGCGGCACCCCAGCCCGCCGGAAGTCCCGCCCTGGCCGCCAGCTCCGGGGTCAGCTCGATCGGCCCGCGCAGCTCGACGTTCTCGCCGATCTTGAACCCGCGCCAGTACGGCCCGGCCTGCGGGTCGTGCAGCCGCACGGTCTCCAGCACGGTCGTGAGATCGGGAACGTACGGCAGCAACAGCGTCGGCCCCTTGCGCAGCCGCCGGGCCAGGAGGAAATCGGAGATGGCACCCATGCGGCCACTGTCCCGCCCACCACTTGTGATCCGCTTGGACCGTGCTGCCATGAGCACGCTGCCTGGACCGTGCCGGGTGGACCCGGCCGTGCTACCCGGTCGCCGAGCCGCGCACCTGGAGGGACGCCAGCAGGGCCGTGCTGGCCTGCGTGATCTCCTCGACCGCCCGGTCGAACGCCTCGGCGTTGTGGGCCGCCGGGGCGCGGAACCCGGAGATCTTGCGGACGTACTGCAGGGCCGCCGCCCGGATGTCCTCTTCGGTCACCTCGTCGGTGAACGGCGGGCGCAGGGTCTTGATGCTTCGGCACATGACCCCATAGTGACCCATCCGGGGTGCGGTCAGGAGCGGAAGACGGCGGCGCCGAAGTCCTCCGCCACCTTGCGCAGCATCGCGGCGAGCTCCTCGCGGTCGATCGCGTCGATGCGCTCGGCCGGTCCGGACACCGACATCGCCGCGAAGGTCCGCCCGCCGTCGTGGACGGGCACGGCCATGCAGTGCACGCCGTTCTCCTCCTCGCCCAGGTCGAGCGCGTATCCCCGGGCGCGTACCCGGTCGAGCTCCTCCATCAGGTCGCCGACCTCGGTGATCGTCCGGTCCGTACGGCGGGGCAGCCCGGTGCGCCGGAACACCGCCGCCGCGTCGTCCCGCTCGGCCAGCAGGGCCTTGCCGACGGCCGTGCTGTGCGGCAGCACGCGACGGCCGACCTCGGCGAACATCCGCAGCCTGCGCGGCGAGGGCGCCTGGGCCACGTAGACCACGTAGTCGCCCTCCAGCACGGCGAGGTTCGCGGTCTCGCCGGACAGCTCGACCAGCCTCGCGAGGTACGGCTCGGCCCACACCGCGAGCATCCGCTCGGCGACGCCGCCGATGCGCACCAGCGCGCCGCCGAGCGCGTAGCGCCGGTCGGACTCCTGCCGAACGTATCCACGGGCCAGCAGCGTCTGTAACAGCCGGTGGATCGTCCCGTACGGCAGGCCGGTCGTGGCAGCGATCTCCGACAGGCCGGCCTGGCCGCCGTGCTCGGACAGTGCTTCGAGCACGTCCAGCGCCCGGTCGACGCTCTGCACGCTCACCGCGTCCTCCTCCTCCGCATCGGGGACCGTCCCAGGATGCCGGGTTCTCGGTCGTGTCCGGCACATCAAGCCCTGTCAGACACTCCCCAGCCCTCGCAGCGAGGCGTCGAGCACCTCGGCCGTGTGCGCGACCCGGATCTCCCCCTTGCCCGCCCTCCGTACGGCGGCCGCGATCTGCATGGTGCATCCCGGGTTGGCCGACACCAGCACGTCGGCGCCGGCGGCGAGCACGCGCTCGGCCTTGCGGTCGCCCAGCTGCCGGGCCGCCTCGGGCCGGAAGAGGTTGTAGGTGCCCGCGGACCCGCAGCAGATCGCGGACTCCTCGATCTCCCGCAGCTGCAGCCCCGGGATCGCGCGCAGCAGTTCGCGCGGCTGGGCGCGCACGCCCTGGGCGTGGGCCAGGTGACAGGCGTCGTGGTAGGCGACCGTGACCGGCAGCGGACGGCGCTCGGCGACGGGACCCAGCTCGACCAGGAACTCCGCCAGGTCGCGGGTCCGCAGCGCCTCGGCGCGGGCCGCCCAGCCGGGCTCGTCCGCCAGCACCTCGGCGTAGTCCTTCATGCTCGACCCGCAGCCCGCCGCGTTGACCACCACCGTGTCCACGCCGGCCCGCTCGAAGGCGGCGATCGTTCGGCGGGCGAACCTCCGTGCCTCGGCCTCCCGGCCCGAGTGCAGCGACAGCGCCCCGCAGCAGCCCTGCCGGGGCGGGATCACCACGTCGCAGCCCTCCAGCGCGAGCACCCGGGCCGTCGCCGCGTTGACCTGGGGGAAGAACTCGCCCTGCACGCAACCGGTGAGCAGCCCGACCCGCGCCCTGCGCCGCCGCCTCGCCCGCACCAGCGGCGGCAGCCGTACGGGCCGGGGGACGCGAGGGGCCAGTTCGGCCATCGCGCCGAGCGAGGGATTCACCCGCTCCAGGAACGGCTGGAGGCGCCTGCTCAACCGCATCGGCAGCCGCATGGCCCGCAGCCTTCGCCGGTAGGGGAACAACGCGAACACCAGGGCCCGGATCGCGCGCTCGTCCGGGCGGCGCACGTGCTCGCGCTCGACGACCGCCCGGGTCTGCTCGATCAGCCGGTCGTACCGCACGCCGGAGGGGCACGCGGTGACGCAGGCCATGCAGCCGAGGCAGGCGTCGAAGTGGCCCGCCATCGCGTCGGTGACAGGGGTGCCCTCGGCGTGCTGCCCCATCAGGTGGATGCGCCCGCGCGGGGAGTCCATCTCCTCGCCCCACAGCACGTACGTCGGGCAGGTGGGCAGGCAGAACCCGCAGTGCACGCAGTCTCTGATCAGTTCGGGATCCATCTCAGATGCCTCCCACGAAGCGGCCGGGGGACAGCCGGCGACCGGGGTCGAAGCGCTCCTTGACCCGGCGCATCAGCGGCAGCGCGCCGACATGCCCCCACCGGTCGAGGCGGCGCGCGGTCTCCCAGGGCGCGGCCGGCACCACGACCCGGCCGCCCGGGACACTCTCCAGATCGTCGCGCAGCACGCCCACGAACCCGGCGACCTCGCCGGGAAGGCCGCGGACGCTCACGTGCAGCGCTCCGGCGGCGAGCGAGCCGCGCATCGCCGGGCGCACGTCCGCGGCGCGGGCCGCGCGGAACGGGCCGACGAAGACCTCGGCCAGAGCCGAGGGACTGATCCTGACCTCCAGCAGGGTGTCCCCGCTGCCCACGGCCCGGCCCCCGGCGTCGCGCGGCCCGTCCGGTCCCGGAGGCTCGGGCAGGCGCCCCCACCAGGGCGGCGGCTCCTCGGCCACCTCCGCCGTCTCGCCCATCAGCGGGCACAGGGCCTTGGCGCGCTCGGCCGCGGCGGCGCCCTCCACCAGGACCGCGACCGTGCAGGGGCCGTCCACGTCGGGCCAGTCCACCTCCACCGCGCTCGGCTCCAGCGGCGACTCGGTGACCGCCGCGACCACCGTGCGCAGGGACGCCGCCATGTCTGTGGACGTGGTGTTCCACGTCCTGCCCTCGTACGCGCAGGGCTCGGCGGTCTCGGTCACCGGGCGCTCGACGGTCGCCGTCACCCAGGCGCGCGCGGCGGGCACCGGATGGAGGCGGAACGTCGCGTCAGCGATGATCCCGAGCGTGCCGTACGAGCCGGTGAACAGCTTGCCGAGGTCGTACCCGGCGACGTTCTTGACGACCTTCCCGCCCGACCTGGCGATCGTGCCGTCGGCGAGCACGACCGTGACGCCGATGAGCAGGTCGCGGGCCGTGCCGTACCGGAACCTGCGCGGCCCGGCGATCCCGGTGGCGAGCAGCCCGCCGACCGTGGTGCCGGGCACGGGCACGTCGAGCGCGAGCTCCTGGTTCTCCCCGGCGAGGGTGTCCGCCAGCGCCTCCAGGGTCACCCCGGCCTGCGCCCGCACGACCAGGTCGCCCGCCGTGTGCTCCAGCACCCGGTTCATGCGGGACAGGTCGACGAGCACGTCGCAGCGTTCGGGCCGGGCGCCCCAGTGCAGCTTGGTCCGGCCGCCGGTCGCGACGGCGGCCAGGTCGTGCGCGGCGCACGCCCGCATGACGGCCGCGATCTCCTCGGCCGACCCGGGCAGCGCCACCAGGCGCGGGCGCACGCCCGCGACCTCGTCTACGTCGCCCGCCGCGCGGATCTCCACGCCCGTCGCGGCCAGCGCGTTCTCGGCGGCGTCCATCAGAACTGCTCCGCCAGGCCGGCCTCCACCAGCGGGTGCGCACCCCTGCGCACTCCCGGCGCCTCCCCGCACAGCCGCGGGGTGGGGAAGACCTTGCCGGGGTTGGCCAGGCCCTCCGGGTCGAACGCGCACCGCAGGAGCTGCATGGTGTCGAGGTCGTCCTCGGTGAACATCCGGGGCATGTAGCGGGCCTTGTCCACGCCGACGCCGTGCTCCCCGGTGATCGACCCGCCGTGCTCGACGCACAGGTCGAGGATGCGCCCGCTGACGGCCTCGGCGCGCTCGGCCTCGCCGGGCACGGAGTCGTCGAACAGCACGAGGGGATGGAGGTTGCCGTCGCCGGCGTGGAAGACGTTGGCCACCCGGATCCCGTACTCCTCCTGCAGCCGGTCGATCCCCGCGAGCACGCGCGGCAGCGCGGTCCGCGGCACCACGCCGTCCTGCACGATGTACGCCGGGCTGATCCGGCCCACGGCGGCGAACGCCGACTTGCGGCCCTTCCAGATGGCCGCCCGTTCCTCGGCGGAGGCGGCCACCCGGATCTCGAAGGCGCCGCTGTCACGGCACAGCCGTTCCACGGCGGCGAACTGGTGCTCGACCTCCGCGCGCGGCCCGTCCAGCTCGACCACGAGTACGGCTCCCGCCCCGGCGGGGTAACCGCAGTGCACTGCGGCCTCGGCCGCCTCGATCGCCAGCGCGTCCATCATCTCGATCGCGGCCGGGACCACGCCCGCCGCGATGATCGCCGACACCGCGCGGCCGCCGGCCTCGATGCCCGTGAAGGCGGCGAGCAGGGTCGTGACCGCCTCGGGCGCCCGCGACAGCCGTACGGTGATCCTGGTGGCGATGCCGAGCGTGCCCTCCGAGCCGATGAACGCGCCGAGCAGGTCGTAGCCGGGATCGTCGGCGGACAGCTCCACGATCTCCCCGTCCGGTGTCACGATCTCGGCGGCCAGGACGTGGTTGACCGTGAAGCCGTACTTGAGGCAGTGCGCGCCGCCCGAGTTCTCCGCCACGTTGCCGCCGATGGAGCAGACCTGCTGGCTGGAGGGGTCGGGGGCGTAGTAGTACCCCTGGTCGCGGACCGCCTCGGTGATCGCCAGGTTCGTCACCCCCGGCTCCACCACGGCCCGGCGGTTCGGGATGTCGATCTCGACGATCCGCCGCATGCGGGAGGTGACGATCAGCACGCCGTCCGTGCGGGGCAGGGCGCCGCCGGACAGGCCGGTGCCCGACCCCCGGGCGACGAAGGGCACGCCGTGCTCACCGCACAGCCGCACCACCGCGGCGACCTGCTCGGCCGTCCCGGGCAGCACGACCACGCCGGGGGTCGCCCGGTGGTGGGTCAGCCCGTCGCACTCGTAGGTGCGCAGCCGTACGGGATCGGTGATGACGGCGTCCGGCGGGAGCACGGCGGCAAGGCGCTCCGTCAGCCGTTCGAGCTCGGGCATCGGCCTCCCCTCATCCGCTCACGGCATGCGCGCGTACGCGGGAAGCGTGAGGAACTCCGCGAAGTCGTCGTCAAGGGCGACCTCCTTGAACAGGGCCGTGGCCTGCGCGTAGAGCTTCTCGTCGTAGCCCGGCTCGGCGGCGATGCGGGCCAGCTCCTCCTCGATGATCCGCTCGACGAGCTCCCGTGTCACCACCGCGCCGGTGTCGGCCAGCGTGATGTCGTTGTGGATCCACTGCCAGACCTGCGAACGGGAGATCTCGGCCGTCGCCGCGTCCTCCATCAGGTTGTGGATCGCCGCGGCGCCGTTGCCGCCCATCCAGGCCGCCAGGTAGCGCAGGCCGACGTCCACGTTGTTGCGCAGCCCGGCCTCGGTGATCTCGCCGGGGGTCTTGGACACCGAGAGCAGGTCCTCGGCCGTGACGTTGACGTCCTCGCGCAGCCGGTCGAGCTGGTTGGGCCGGTCGCCGAGCACGCCGTCGAAGACCTCGCGGCAGATCGGCACGAGGTCGGGGTGGGCCACCCAGGAGCCGTCGAAGCCGTCGCCGGACTCGCGTGTCTTGTCGGCCCGGACCTTCTCCAGCGCGACCTTGTTGACCTCGGGGTCGCGGCGGGAGGGGATGAAGGCCGCCATGCCGCCGATCGCGTGCGCGCCGCGCTTGTGGCAGGTGCGCACCAGCAGCTCGGTGTAGGCCCGCATGAACGGCGCGGTCATCGTCACCGCGTTGCGCTCGGGCAGCAGGAACTCCCGCCCCCGGGTGCGGAACTTCTTGATGACGCTGAACAGGTAGTCCCAGCGGCCGGCGTTGAGGCCCGCGGAGTGCTCGCGCAGCTCGTAGAGGATCTCCTCCATCTCGAACGCGGCGGGGTAGGTCTCGATCAGCACGGTCGCCCGGATCGTCCCGCGCGGGACGCCGAGCAGCTCCTGGGCGCGGACGAACACGTCGTTCCAGAGCCGCGCCTCCAGGTGCGACTCCATCTTCGGCAGGTAGAAGTACGGCCCGCGGCCCTTGTCGATCTGCCGCCGCGCGCAGTGGAAGAAGTAGAGCCCGAAGTCGAGCAGCGACCCGGACATCTCGGAGCCGTCCACCAGGATGTGCTTTTCCGGCAGGTGCCAGCCGCGCGGGCGGACCACGATCGTGGCCAGCTCCTCGTCCGGCCGCAGCGCGTACGTCTTGCCGCCGGAGGAGAAGTCGATCGTCCGGTCGAGGGCGTCGCGCAGGTTGAGCTGCCCGTTCACCGTGTTCTCCCAGGTCGGGGAGTTGGCGTCCTCGAAGTCGGCCAGCCAGACCTTGGCGCCGGAGTTGAGGGCGTTGATCGTCATCTTGCGGTCGACCGGACCGGTGATCTCGACCCTGCGGTCCTCCAGCCCCGGCGCGGGCGGGGCGACCCGCCACTCGGACTCGCGGACCTGGGCGGTCCCGGGGAGGAAGTCGAGCATGCCGCCCGCGGACAGCTCCTCCTGCCGCGCCTGCCGGGCGGCGAGCAGCTCCCTTCGCCTGGGGTCGAACTCGCGCTGCAAGGTGGCCACGAAGCCGAGGGCCTCGGGGGTGAGGATCTCGTCGAACCGGTCCAGCAGAGGGCCCTTGACCTCGACGTCTTCCGTCATTTTCCACCTTCCGGAAAAATAGTTCTGAATCGTGGAATCGACGCTACTTCAGGGGAGGGCCGGGGGTCAACGCGGCGGCTCGTCGGGGACGGCTCAGGGGATGCTGAGGGACTTCCCTGATGGGAGGCGGCGTACGCATCCCCGAAGATCGAGGACATGAGATACAAGCCGATGGCAGTCGCGGGGGCCGTCCTGGGGATGAGCCTCGCCGTCGCCGCCTGCGACGTACGGCTCGACTTCGACGGGCAGCAGGCCGTGCAGTCCTACGACGTGACGGACAAGGTGACCGTCATCGACACCCGTACGGGATCGGGCGACGTCGTGGTGAACGAGAGCGACAGGTCCGGCGTCCACGTCACCGAGACCCTGCACTGGCGTGGGGACAAGCCCGCGGACGGCCACTCCGTCGCCGGGGACACCCTCACGCTCTCCTACAAGTGCGGCGACTGCTCGGTGGACTACAAGGTGGAGGTGCCGCGCGGCCTCACCGTGAAGATCGACACCGGCTCGGGGGACATCACGCTGCGGAACCTGAGCGGGCAGGTCAACGCCTCCACCGGGTCGGGCGACGTCGACGCGCGCGGGCTCGCCGCCACCCAGGTCGGCACCCGCACGGGGTCGGGGGACATCACGCTCCGGTTCACCGTCGTCCCCGACCAGGTGCAGGCGGTGACGGGGTCGGGCGACGGCCGGCTCTGGGTGCCGGACGGCGCCTACGACATCGACGCGTCCACCGGGAGCGGCGATCGCAGGATCGAGCTGGCGGACGACGACTCGGCGCCGCACGCGATCACGATCAGGACCGGATCGGGCGACGCCGAGCTGCACAAGCTGTGATTCCCGGCGCTACCGGGGCCGTCCGCGGTGCCTCGTCCCGCGGGCGAGGGGCGGCCCGGGGCCGGGGAGCGCCTCAGGCGAGCACGGGCTGGTTGGAACGGAAGACGCCGGCGGGGTCGCGGCGGCGCTTGATCTCACGCAGCCGGGCCAGGGTGTCCGCGTCGAACGCGGAGGCGGCCTTCTCGTCGCCGTGCAGATAGGTGAAGGGTTTGCGGCCGGTCGTGTGCGGCGCCATCGCCCGGGCGATCTCCGCCAGCCGCGCGGCGACGGCCCGGCCGCCCTCCGGAGACATGACCGGCCCGATCATGCCCAGCAGGTACGGCTCCGCGACGGGCGCGGCCGCACCGCCGCCCTCGACGGGCCCGCTCAGCGCGCCGCCCAGGTGGCGCACCTGCACCGTGGCCAGGGGAGCGATGCCGCCCACGGCCGCGAGGAGATCGCCGGCCACGTCCGCGCCGAGCCCGGTCAGCAGTTCGCCGCGGCCGGCGCCGGGCACCGGCTGCGTCGGCTCGGCGCAGATGCCGCCCAGGGCGTCCGGCGCCATCGGGGTGCGGGTGTCGAGGATCACGCCGGGGATGTCCTCGAATCGCCGTAGCAGGCCGCGTCCCTCCTCCTCCCCGCCCAGGAACGTCGAGTCCACCGCGACCGCGGCGAGACCGCGCAGCGGCTCGGGGACCTGGGGCACCGGGGGGAACTTCACCATCGTGAACCAGGCGGTCAGCTCCACGGGCGCGGTACCGGTGACCTCCCGGAAGGCGGCGAGCACCTCGGGCGCCCGCTCCGCGGGCCACAGCATGCGCCCGCCGTACAGCAGGGGCGCCGGGTGCAGGTCCAGCTCCATCGCCGTCACCAGGGCGAAGTCGCCTCCGCCGCCGCGCAGCGCCCAGAACAGGTCCGGGTCGGAGTCCGCCGTCACCCGGGCCTCCACGCCGTCGGCGTCCACCACCTCGAAGGCCCGTACGGCGCCGGCCGCCCAGCCGTGCCTGCGGGCGAACCAGCCGAGCCCGCCGCCGAGCGTGTAGCCGGTGACGCTGACGACGGGAGAGCTGCCGGGCAGTCCGGTCAGCCCGTGCTTGGCGGCCGCGGTCAGCAGCTCACCCCACTGCACGCCGGCCTCGACCCTGGCGGTCCGCTGCTCCGGCCGCACCTCGACGCCGCGAAGCCGCCCGGTGCGCACCAGGATCGTCCCGTCGAGACGGGCCGACGCGCCGTGCCCGCTCGGCTGCGCGGCCACGGCGAGACCGGCGAGGCTCGCGTAACGGACAACGGCGGCCGCGTCCGCCGCGTCCTCGATCTCCACGACCGCCCGCACGCGCTGGTCCACCGCCCGGTTCCAGGGCAGCCGGGCCGCCTCGAAGGCGTCGTCGCCGGGCACGAGCACCCGCCCGCGCACCGTCCGCCGCAGATCGGTTTCCACAGTCGACACTATTTCCTCCCGCTTCACGCTCTCTGATCGCTCCACATCCTGATGCAGGCGGTTTGCGGTGGATTAGTAATCGACTAGGAGTCCGCTAGTCGTGCGGCGGACAAGCCGGGCAATACGCTACGGATCCAAATCCCGCGTCAGAGGAGCCATGGAATTCCGCCTGTTCGGTCCGCTCGAGGTCATCGACCCGGCCGGTCGCGTCATAGATCTCGGCACGCCGAAGCAGCGAGCGGTGCTGGCCATGCTCGCCCTGGAGCCGGGACGGGTCGTCTCGCTCGACCGCCTCATCGACGAGCTGTGGTCGGGTGAGGCGCCCTCCAGCGCCACCGGCACCCTGCAGGCGTACATCTCCCAGCTCCGCCGGGCGCTGGAGCCGGGGAGACCGCCGCGCACGCCGCCGAAGGTCCTGCTCACCCGCGAGCCGGGGTATCTGCTCGCCGTCGCCCCCGGACAGGTGGACCTGGTCCGCTTCGCCGCGCTCGCTGAGGACGGCCGCCGGTCGCTCGCCCGCGAGCCCGCCGCGGCGGCCGATCTGCTGCGCCGCGCGCTGGAGACCTGGCGGGGCGAACCGCTCGCCGAGTTCGCCGCGTACGAGTTCGCGCAGCCGGTCGTGGCGCGGCTGACGGAACTGCGGGCCTCGGCCACCGAGGACTGGTTCGAGGCCCGGCTGGCCACCGGTGAGAGCGGCTCGTGCGTGCCCGGCCTGGAGAGCGCGGTGGCCGGGCAGCCGTACCGGGAACGGTCGTGGGCGCTGCTCGTCCGGGCGCTCTACCGCGCGGGACGGCAGGCCGACGCGCTGGCCGCGCTGCGCAGGGTGCGCACGCTGCTCGCCGACGAGCTGGGCCTGGAGCCCGGCCCCGAGCTGCGGCGGCTGGAGCAGGCGGTGCTCGACCAGGAGCCCGGCCTCGACACGCCCCCGGTCGCCCCGGAGCACGGCACGGGCGGCATCCCCGGCTCCCCGGTGGTGCCCGGCGCCCCGATCGTCCCCGCTGTCCCGGTCGTCCCGGACGGCCGGACCGGACCGGCCGTGGCCGCCGGTTCGCCGGCGTCGGTCGCGCGTCCGGAGGCCGCGCCGACGTCCCACGCCGGCGGCCTGATCGCCAGGCGCGAGCAGCTTCATCGGGCCGCCGAGCGCCTCGCGTCGGCGCGGCGCGGGCGGGGCGGAGTGCTGCTCGTGTCCGGCGAGGCGGGCATCGGGAAGACCAGCCTCGCCGAGGCCGTCGCCGACGAGGCGTCGGCGCTGGGGATGGCGGTCGCCTGGGGCCGGTGCGCCGAGGACACCGGCGCGCCCGCCTTCTGGCCGTGGCTCCAGGTGCTGCGCGACCTCGTGCCGCCGGAGACCGGGCCGTACGGGCCCGCGTCGTACGGGCCCGCGTCGTACGTGGACGGGTCTGGCGGCGGACCGGACGTGGCCCGGGCCCTCGCGGCCCTGTCGGGGGTCGCGGAACCGGAGAGCGCGGACGCGCGGCAGGGGCTTTCCGGGCGCGGGTCTTCTGGACACGGGCTGCCGGAGCACGCGCCTGCGGCACACGGGCTTGCGGCGCACGGGCTCCCGGGACACAGCGCGGCGCTGTTCGCGCTGCACGAACGGGTGACGGGCGCGCTGGTCGCGGCCGGACCGGCGCTCGTCGTCCTGGACGACCTGCACTGGGCGGACGCCGCGTCGCTGCGGCTGCTGGCCTTCGCGGCCGGGGAGCTGCACCGCGCGCCGGTGCTGGTGCTGGCCACGATGCGGCCGGAGCCGGGAGGCGAGCCCGACCAGCTCCGCGAGACCCTGGCCGCGCTCGCCCGCGAACGCGGCGCGCAGCGCCTCACGCTGCCGCCGTTCACCCGGGAGGACGTGGCCGCCTACCTGGCCGGGCGCGACCTGCCGGACGCGCGGCTCGCCGCGGTGCTCTTCGAGCGGACCGGCGGCAACCCCTTCTATCTGGGCGAGCTGGTCAGGCTGCTGGACAGCGAACACCGCCTCGACGCGGCCTCCGCGGGCGTGCCCGAGGGCGTGCGCGAGGTGATCGGCCGCCGGGTGGCCCGCCTGCCCGAGGAGACCCGCGCGCTGCTCGGCGCGGCGGCCGTGCTCGGCCGCGAGGTGAGCCTCGACGTGCTGGAGGCCGCCTGCGACACCCCCGCGGAGGAGGTCATGGCGCTGCTCGAACCCGCCGTGGCCACCGGGCTGCTGGCCGAGGTCCCGGATGGCTTCGACTACCGGTTCTCCCACGCCCTCGTCCGCGACGCCCTGTACACCGATCTCGGCAGGGTGCGCCGGGCCCGGCTGCATCTGCGCACCGGCGAGGCCCTGGAGACGCTCGCGGGCATCGAGCCGTCGGTCCTCGCCCATCACTTCGGGATGGCGGCCAGGGCGGGCGGCGCGGCCAAGGCCGTGGAGTACGCGGTGCGCGCCGCCCGTCAGGCCACCGCCCAGTGCGCGTACGACGAGGCGGTCGATTGGTGGGGCAGGGCCCTGACCGCGCTCGGCCCGACGGACGCGGCCCGGCGCTGCGCCCTGCTCGTGCGCCATGGCGAGGCGCTGCGGGCCGTGGGGGACGTCGACCGGGCCAGGTCGGTGCTGGAGGAGGCGATCGCCCTGGCCGCCCCGATCGGGCGGCGGGCCACGCTGATCGAGGCCGTCACCGTGTTCGGCGGGCTGTCGGTGTGGAACTGGCGCCACTACGGCGTGGTGGACGAGCAGATGGTCGCGCTGCTCGAAGGGCTGCTGGCCGAACCGGCCGCCGGCGACTCGGAGCGGGCCACCCTGCTCGGCACCCTCGGGCTCGAGCTGTACTACTCGCCGCGCCGCGCGGAGGGGGAGCGGCTGGCGGCCGACGGCGTGCGGCTGGCCCGCCGCGTCGGCGACCCCCGGCTGCTGGCCCGCGCGCTCAACAACTACCTGATGGCCGCATGGGTGCCGGAGCGCGAGGAGGAACGCCGCCTCGCCGTCGAGGAGATGCTCGCCCTTCCCCTGGACGCGTCCGCCGAGGCCGTGGCCCGGATCTTCCGCATGGCAAGCCTGCTCAGGGCGGGCGAGCTGGACGAATGGGACCGTGACCTCGCCCACTGCCGGCGCCTGGTGGAGCTGGTCAGACGCCCTGAGCTGACCGGCATGGCGGGCATCGCCGAGGCCGCCGGCCGTACGCTCCGGGGCGACTGGGCCGAGGCCGAGCGGCTCGCCGCGGAGTTCACCGCGCTGATCGAGGGCTTCAGCATGTGGGGGCTCGACTATCCCGGCCTGATCACCCTCTACACCTGCAGGCGGGGCCAGGGCCGGGTGGCGGAGCTGGCCGACCGGCTCGTGTCCCGCGCCCACGACGCCGACATGGTGCCGCTGCGCCCCGTCGCCGTGCTCGCCGCGCTGGACGTCGGGGACACGGCTCTCGCCCGCAGGCTCGTCGAGCGGTGGGGCACGAGGGTTCCCCCGGACTGGACCGCCGAGTTCCTCACCGTCGTGTGGGGCCATGTCGCCGCCCGGCTCGGCACGCCCGATCCCGCCGCCCTGCTCCGGACGCTCTCGCCGTACGCGGGACGGCTCGTGGTGAGCGGCATGGGCGGCGCCGGATGGGGATCGACGCACATGGTCCTGGCCGAGCTGGCGGCCGCGACCGGCGAGCGCGGCCTCGCCCTGCGCCACGCGCGCCGGGCCCACGAGACCCACCTGCGCCTGGGGCTGGACCACTGGGCGGGGGAGAGCGCGCGTCTCCTCGCCGGACTGGAGTGAGCGGGCTGGACGGACGAGCCGCCGTCACCCGAGGACGGGGTGGTTTCCGAGGATCACGCCATGGGGGTCACGGCGGCGCTTGACCTCGCGCAGGCGGGCCAGGATCTCGGCCGGGAAGGCGCACGCCGCGGGCTCCCCGTGGCCGAGGAAGGTGAAGGGCTTGCGGCCGGTCGAGACCCCGGCCACCGCGTCCGCGACGGCCGACTGCCGCCGCCGGATCGCCTCCCGCATGCCGGGAGCCGCGAGCACGCCGAGCGTGCTCAGCAGGTAGGGCTCCGCGATGTGCCCGCAGGCTCCGCCCTTCTCGTCGACCTGGGCGAGCGCTCCGCCGAGGTGGCGGATCTGCACGTAGGCGAGCGGCGCGATGGTGCCGGGCCCGGCGGCGGCCAGCAGCGCCGCCGCGTCGGCGTCGCCCAGCCCGGTGAGCAGCTCGGAGCGCAGCAGGGCGGGCGTCGGGTCGGTCGGCTCAGCGCAGATGTCCGCCAGGTTCGCCACCGGCATCCGGCCGCGGGTGTCGAAGACAGGCCCGGGGATCCGGTCGAACCGGTGCAGCAGGGCCCGCGCCTCGTCCGGGTCGCCCAAATAGGTGACGTCGATCGTCACGGCCGACAGGCCGCGCAGCGGCTCGGGCAGTTCGGGCAGCGGCGGGAACCGCAGCAGCTGGAACCAGACCGTCAGCTCCTCGGGCGCCACGGCCGTGGTGGCGCGGAAGGCGGCCAGCACCTCCGCCGCGCGTTCGGCCGGCCACAGGATCCGCCCGCCGTACAGCACCCGCGCCGGGTGCAGGTCGAACTCCATCGCGGTCACCACCGCGAAGTCGCCCCCGCCGCCGCGCAGCGCCCAGAACAGCTCGGGGTCGCTGCCGGCCGTGACGGTCGTCTGCTCGCCCGAGGCGTCCACGACCTCGAACGCGCGCACGCTGTCGGCGGCGAAGCCGTACCTGCGCCCGAACCAGCTCAGGCCCCCGCCCAGGGTGAATCCGGTGGCGCTGACGACCCCCGTGCTGCCCGCCAGAGGCGTCAGCCCGTGCGCACCCGCCGCCGTGAGCACCTCGCTCCACGGGACGCCGGCCTCCACCCGGGCCACCCGTTCCGCCGGCCGTACGGTCAGGCCGCGCAGCGCACCCGTGCGCAGCAGGATCGCGTCGTCGAAGGACGCGGGGGCGTGCCCGTTCGGCTGGGTGGCGACGCGCAGCCCGGCGAGGTTCGCGTAGCCGACCACGGCCGCGACGTCGTGCGCGTCCCGCGCCTCGACGACCGCCGCGACCCGCTGGTCGACGGCCATGTCCCAGGGGCGCCTGCTCTCGTCGAAGCCCTCGTCGCCGCGCACCAGCACCCGGCCGCGCGCCACCCGGCGCAGATCGGCGCCGAGCGCCTTGATCTGGTCCATCTCTTCCCCTTCACATGGTGGGTTCCTCGTGCGGGACCACCGTGGGACACGGGGATCGGAGCGCGTATGAGCGCGGCTTGGAGACCGTCCAAGTCGCCCCCAAGTGGACCGTTCCGGTGGCGGTCGTCCCGGCTCTACGCTTGCCGCAGCGATTAGAGGGGTTTCGGTCATGAACACGCTGTCCTTCCGGCTGCTCGGCCCCTTCGAGGTCACCGGCGGCGACGGCCGCGTCATCGACCTCGGCCCGCGCAAGCAGCGCGCGGTGCTCGCCGTCCTCGCCCTGGAGCCCGGCAGGATCGTCTCCCTCGACCGGCTGATCGACGAGCTGTGGGCGGACGAGCCGCCCTCCAGCGCCACCGCGACGCTGCAGTCGTACGTCTCCAACCTGCGCAAGGTGCTCGAGCCGGGACGCAGGCCGCGCACGCCCCCCGCCGTGCTGCTCACGCGCGAGCCCGGCTACCTGCTGTCCGTCGCGCCCGGCCAGGTCGACCTCGTACGCTTCGTCTCCTGGGTGGAGGACGGCCGCAGGGCGCTCGCCCGGCGCGAGTACGCCGCGGTGCGCGCCTTCGTCGACCGGGCGCTGGAGACGTGGCGGGGCGAGCCGCTCGCCGAGTTCGCGGCCTACGAGTTCGTCCAGCCCGTCATCGCCCGTCTGACCGAGCTGCGGGCGGTGGCGGTCGAGGACCGGTTCGAGGCCAGGCTCGCCACGGGCGACGGGCCCTCGTGCGTCGCGGACCTGGAGCGGCTGGTCGAGGCGCACCCGTACCGCGAACGGCTGTGGAGCCTGCTCGTCCTCGCCCTCTACCGGTCGGGCAGGCAGACCGACGCGCTCGGTGCGTTGCGCCGGGTGCGCGCCCTGCTCGCCGAGGAGATGGGCCTGCAGCCCGGACCCGAGCTGCGGCGGCTGGAGCAGGCCGTGCTGGAGCAGTCGCCGTCCCTGGACGCGCCCGCGCCCCTGGGCACGCCCGCCGCCGAGCGGCCGGCCGCCGCCCTGACGGCGAAGGAGCCGTCCCTCCCGGCGCCCGAGCCGCCGCCGTCCGCGGCCCTCGTCGCGCGCAGGCACGAGCTCGCCCGCCTCGGCGACCGGCTCGGCGCCGTACGGCGGGGCCGCGGCGGCGTGCTGCTGGTGACCGGCGAGCCGGGGATCGGCAAGACCCGGCTGGCCCAGCTCGCCGCGGAGGAGGCCGAGGCGCGCGGCGTCGCGGTCGTCTGGGGCCGCTGCGTGGAGGCCGAGGCGGCGCCGCCGTTCTGGCCCTGGCTGCAGGCGCTGCGCGAGCTGGGGGAGCGGGGCCGGGCCGCGGCGCGGCTCCTCGCGGGCGAGGGCGGCGCCGCCGCCGATCCGGAGGCCGCGCTCTTCGAGCTGTACGAGGGCGTGCTGGCCGCGCTCGCCCGGCCGGGCACACCGACGCTGGTGGTGCTGGACGACCTCCACGCGGCGGACGCCGCCTCGCTGCGGCTGCTCGCCTTCCTCGCGGCCGAGCTGCACCGCAGGCCCGTGCTGGTGCTGGCCACCGTGCGGCCGGAGCCGGGCAGGGAGCCCGAGCGGCTGCGCGACACCCTCGCCGCCCTCACCCGTGAGCCCGGCACCGAGCGCCTCACCCTCGCGCCGTTCACCGCGGAGGAGGTCGCCGCGTTCCTGCGGCGGCACGACCTGACCGACCCGGCGCTCGCCGAGGTGCTCTATCGGCGCACCGGCGGCAACCCCTTCTACCTCGGCGAGCTGCTGCGGCTGCTGGGCAGTGAGCACCGGCTCGACGCCGCGTCGCTGGGTGTGCCCGAAGGCGTCATGGAGGTCATCGAGCGGAGGGTCGCGCGGCTGCCCGACCCCACGAGGGACCTGCTGCGCCGCGCCGCCGTCCTGGGCCGCGACGTCAGCCTCGACGTGCTGGAGGCGCTCACGGAAACCCACGCGGAGGAGGTGATGTCGCTGCTGGAGCCCGCCGTCGCCGTCGGCGTGCTCGCCGAGACGCCGGGAGGCTTCGACTACCGCTTCTCGCACGCGCTGGTGCGTGACGCGCTCTACGCCGGGCTCGGCCGCCTGGAGAAGGCCAGGCTCCACCTGAGCGTGGCGGAGGCCCTGGAGTCCCTGCCGACGGCGCCGCCCGGCGGCGACGGGGCGGCGCGCCTGCCCGTCCTCGCCCACCACTTCGCCATGGCCGCGCGGGTCGGGGGAGCGGACAAGGCCGTCGGCTACGCCGCCAGGGCGGCCAGGCAGGCGACGGCGCAGCGCGCGTACGACGAGGCGGTCGAGCTGTGGGACAAGGCGCTGCTCGCCCTCGGCGCGCGCGACCCGGCCAGGCGGTGCCGCCTGCTGATCGAGCTGGGCCGCTCGCTGCGCGTCGTCGGGGACGTCGTGCGGGCACGGGCGGCACTCGAGGAGGCCATCGGGCTGGCGGAGGGCGCGGGCGACCGGCCGGCCCTGGTGGAGGCAGTGGCGGTGTTCGGCACCCTCAGCGTCTGGAACTGGCGGCCGTACGGAGTGGTCGACGACCACACGGTCGCCCTCCTCGAGAACCTGCTGGCGGGTCCGCTGGACGACGCCCACCGGGCGGCGCTGCTCGGCACTCTCGGCATCGAGCTCAACTACGGGCCTCGCCGGGCCGAAGGCGAGGCGATGGTCGCGGAGGCCGTGCGGATCGCCCGCGGGATCGGCGATCCCGCCCTGCTCCTCCAGGTGCTCAACAACTACATGATCGCGTCCTGGGTGCCGGAGCGGGAGACCGAGCGCCGCCGCGCCACCGAGGAGATGCTCGCGGTGCCCGACCTGCCCGCCGCAGCCGAGATCGTGGCCCGGGTGCACCGGATGGCGTGCCTGTTCAGGGCGGGGGAGCTGGACGAATGGGACCGGGACCTGGCCCGCGCCGAGCACCTGCTGCAGGAGGTCAGCAGACCTGAGCTGACGGCCATGGTGCGCATCGCCCAGGCCGCCCGGCTGACCCTCGACGGCCGCTGGGACGAGGTCGAGCGCCTCGCCGGCGAGCTCGGCGAGGTCTTCGGCGACAGCAGCATGTGGGGCCTGGGCGTCGTGCGGCCGACCATGCTCTACGCCTGCCGGCGGGGACAGGGCAGGGTCGCCGAGATCCTCGACGAGGTCGTCACGGCGGCGTCGCAGCCGCACAACGACCCGCTGCGTCCCATAGCCGTGCTCGCGGCGCTCGACGTGGGCGATCGCGAGCTGGCCCGGAACCTGATCGCCCGATGGGGCACGACGATCCCCGACGACTGGTCGGGGGAGTTCGTCGCCGTCATCTGGTCGTACGTGTCGGCTCAGCTCGGCGTCCCCGACCCCTCGAACCTGTACGAGATGCTGGCGCCGTACGCGGACCGGCTGGCCCTGCACGGCAGCGGCACGGTCGGCTGGGGCTCCATCCATCAGGCGCTGGCGATGCTGTCGCTGGCGATGGGCGAGCGGGGGCGGGCCCGGGACCACGCGCGGCGTGCGCACGAGGTCCACGTCCGGCTCGGCCTTGATCACTGGGCGGAGGAGAGCGCGCGACTTGTGGCCCGACTTGGCACATAAGGGAGTGCGGCACTCCCCAGGGTCGTGTCACCATCGACGGAGGCGCCCGGGCCGGGAAGGCATCGGGGTGTCAGACTGTTCTGTCTAGTAG
Source organism: Microbispora sp. NPDC004025 (assembly GCF_053604425.1). NCBI lineage: Bacteria > Bacillati > Actinomycetota > Actinomycetes > Streptosporangiales > Streptosporangiaceae > Microbispora > Microbispora sp. NPDC004025. The sequence goes on from NZ_JBSGHN010000001.1 coordinate 332,108, forward strand.
AGATGACATATATGCGAAACGAGCCCGAAGACCTCGCCATGGGCGATTACGAACTGGAAGAGCGCCAGGCGCTCCGCCGCGTAGCGGGTCTGTCGACAGAGCTCGAAGACATCACCGAAGTCGAATACCGGCAGCTCCGGCTGGAGCGCGTCGTCCTGGTGGGCGTCTGGGCGGGCGGCACCGCGCTGGACGCGGAGAACTCGCTGCAGGAGTTGAAGCTCCTGGCCGAGACCGCCGGTTCCCAGGTGCTGGAGGGTCTGATCCAGCGCCGCGACCGGCCCGACCCCGCCACCTACATCGGATCGGGCAAGGCGGTCGAGCTGCGCGACATCGTGGCCGCCAGCGGCGCCGACACCGTGATCTGCGACGGTGAGCTGACCCCAGGTCAGCTCCGCCAGCTCGAAGAGGTCGTGAAGGTCAAGGTCATCGACCGGACCGCACTGATCCTCGACATCTTCGCGCAGCACGCGAAGAGCCGCGAGGGTAAGGCGCAGGTCGAGCTGGCGCAGCTGCAGTACCTGCTGCCGCGCCTGCGAGGCTGGGGTGGCAACCTGTCGCGCCAGGTCGGCGGTCGCGCCGCGGGCGGCGTCGGCATCGGCGGCCGCGGCCCCGGTGAGACCAAGATCGAGCTGGACCGGCGGCGGATCCGCGAGCGGATGGCCAAGCTGCGGCGGCAGATCAAGGAGATGTCGACCGCCCGGCAGACCATGCGCCACCGCCGGCAGGCCCGCGACGTGCCCGCCGTGGCGATCGCCGGATACACCAACGCCGGCAAGTCGTCGCTGCTCAACCGGCTGACCGGCGCGGGTGTGCTCGTCGAGGACGCGTTGTTCGCCACCCTCGACCCCACCGTGCGCAAGGCGCGCACGCCCGAGGGCCGCCTGTTCACGCTGGCCGACACGGTCGGTTTCGTACGGCACCTGCCCCACCAGCTCGTCGAGGCGTTCCGCTCGACGCTGGAGGAGGTCGCCGACGCCGACCTGATCCTGCACGTGGTGGACGGGTCGCACCCCGACCCCGAGTCGCAGATCGCGGCCGTCCGGGAGGTGCTGTCCGAGATCGAGGGCGCGCGGGACATTCCGGAGATCATTGTCGTCAACAAGGCCGACGCCGCCGACCCGGTGGTGTTGGACCGGCTGACGATGAAGGAACGGCACAGCGCCGTCGTCTCCGCCCGCACCGGGGCCGGGATCGGCGAGCTGATGTCGATGATCGAGCGTGAGCTTCCCCGCCTCGACCACGAGGTCAGGATGCTGGTGCCGTACGACAGGGGCGACCTGATCGCGCGGGCGCACAGCGAGGGCGAGGTCCTGTCGCTCGAGCACACCGGCGACGGCACGGTCCTGCACGCCCGGGTCCTCGCGGACCTGTACGCGGAGCTGGACCGGGTGGCGAAGCCCGTCGAGACCGTCTGACACCTGCCATCGGCGGGTCACCTTCCGCGTGTCGGTGGCCCGCCAAGGGTTGCCCTTGCTACGATAAGGAAAGCCTAATGGGACCTTATTGTGTGGGTAACAACATGACTCCAGGCAGTGCGGTCACCCTATCCGAGGCGTTCGCGGCCATTGGATCGACGTCGTCGATCCCGATCCCGCCGCAGCGTGTGAGACGACTGATGCGCGGCGATGCGCATGATACCGCGCGGGTTTCTGTCGCTAACCCTGTACATCCAGCCCGCCTGTGAAATACCGTAACTGAACTGAATCGCCCGGGTTCGAGATCCCGGCGGTAGGGTCATCGCACAACATCGGTGCGCGATGAGGCAGGAGACCCCCCAATGACGTCCGGACGCGCAGCGGACCCGGCGGGCCAGGCGCCCGCAGGCGGGGGCCGTTCGCCGTCCACGGATGTTGCGCAGGTGGTCGCATGACCGTTCGCCTTCTCACCAACATCGGCCGGCTCTGGACCGGGCACGATGTGTGCAGCAACGCCGCGATCCTGGTGCACAACGACCGGATCGCGTGGGTCGGCCGCGCCGCCGACCTTCCCCAGAGCGTTCCCGGAGTCGTGGACGACATCGTCGACGTCGACCATGTGGAGAACCTCGGCGGAGCGCTCGTCACGCCCGGCCTCATCGACGCGCACACCCATCCCGTGTACGCCGGCAACCGGTACGCCGAGATGGCGATGCGGTCCGGCGGCTCCAGTGCCTCGGCCATCGCCGCGGCGGGCGGCGGCATCGGCTCGACCGTCACCGTGACGCGCGGCACCGATCCCTGGACCCTGTGCAACGGCGTCCGTGAGCGGTTGCGCGAGTGGCTGCTCGGCGGTACGACGACCGTCGAGGCCAAGACCGGCTACCACCTGACCCGCGACGGCGAGCTGGCCGACGTGCGGCTGCTGCGCGAGCTCGAGAAAGAGCCGATGATGCCGCGGGTCCACGTCACCTTCCTGGCCGCCCACGTGGTGCCGCCCGAATACTTCGGCCGCCAGCGCGACTACGTCGAGGCCGTGGCCTCCTGGTGCGCGGACGCCGCCGGCGCCGGGGCCGACAGCGTGGACGTCTACTGCGACGACGGCCACTTCACCGCGGAGGAGGCCCGCTGGGTGCTGGCCTCCGGCCGCAACGTCGGGCTGCTGCCGCGCATCCACGCGGGCGCCTACAACCGGCGCGGCGCCGTCCAGCTCGCGGCCGAGATGGGCTGCGCCTCCGCCGACCTGCTCCACCACGCCTCGGACGAGGACATCGCGATGATGGCGAGGTACGGCGTGCCCGCCGTCGTCTGCCCCGGCGCCGCGCTGCAGGTGGGCCACCTCCCGCCGGTGCGCCGGATGCTGGCCCAGGGCGTCCCGATCGCGCTCGGCAGCGACCACAACCCCGGCCACTGCGGCATCACCTCGATGTCCCTGGTCATCAGCCTGGCGGTGGCGGCGTTCGGCATGAGCGTCGGAGACGCCCTGCGGGCCGCGACCCTCGGCGGCGCCCAGGTCCTCGGCGCTCCCGACCGCGGCATCCTCGCGCCCGGGCGTCTCGCCGACATCGTCCAGTGGGACGCCGACCACGAGGGCGCGTTCGCCTGGTCGTTCGGCCTCAAGCCGCGCCGGGTCTGGCGGGGCGGCGTCCCGGTCCAGTGACGGCCCCCGATCGCCCCTCGCCCGGCTTCGCGGGGCGGCGGTCGTGAATCGCGCCGTACGCCGCGCGCCGTTCGCGGTGAGGCCGCGGCACGCGGTTCCGCGGGATTTCGGTGCGTGCCGGCGGGGCCGAGTTTCACAGAGAGGTTGCCGGGCGATCAGTGCTGGGTAATCTCGCGATATGTCACCATCTGTCGCTGTCGTCACCGATTCCACGGCGTACCTAGGTGCCGAGGCGACCGGCAGGTGGAACATCACCGTCGTACCGGTTCAGGTGCTCCTCGGCAATCGCGAGATCGACGACGTGACCCCGTTCGACGCCGGTCTTCTCACGCACGCTCTCAAGGACCGGTCGCCGATCGTCACCTCGCGCCCGGCCCCCGAGCGCTTCGCGGACGCCTATCGCCGGGCCGCGGCGAACGGCGCCGCCGCGATCGTGTCCGTACACCTGTCCGGCGCGTTGTCCGGCACCGCCGACTCCGCGCGTCTCGCCGCGGGTGAATCCTCCGTTCCGGTCGAGGTCGTCGACAGCGGGTCGGTGGCCATGGGGCTCGGCTTCGCCGTGCTGGCCGCCGCGCGGGCGGCCACGGCGGGAGCCGCGGCCGCCGAGGTGGCCGGCGTGGCCCGGCGGCGGGCCGCTTCCACCAGCACGTTCTTCTACGTCGAGACGCTCGACTACCTGCGTCACGGCGGCCGCATCGGCCGCGTGACCAATCTCCTGGGGTCGGCGCTGTCGATCAAACCGCTGCTGCGTATGGCGGACGGCGAGATCGGCGTGCTGGAGAAGGTGCGCACCGCGAGCCGCGCCCTCGCCCGCCTGGAGGACCTGGCCGTCGAGGCAGCCGGGGACCGGCCGGTCGACGTGGCCGTGCAGCACCTGATGGCGGCCGAGCGGGCCGAGGCGCTCACGAAGGAACTGACGGCGCGGCTGCCCAGGCTCGTACGGCTGTGGGTGGCCGAGATCGGGCCGGTCCTCGGCGCCCACGTCGGCCCCGGAATGCTCGGGGTCACCGTCGCCCCCGTGGATTGATCCTCCGCCGTGCGGTGAAGTGCGGCCGGGCGAGACGGTGCCGTTCGGCGCCGGCCGCGCCTCTACGGCGCGGGGGTGATTCGACGGCCGCGGGTTGTCCACAGAATCACGTTCGGGAGCGGATCGGGCCACGGCAGGTGCCTACCGTCCGTTGCGTGCGAAGCAAGGAGTCTCGTGGGGCCGTACGCGGTGCCGTCGTCGGCGAGTCCCGCCTGCGCGGGCTGCTGCGACCACTCGATCCGGTGCCCCCGTCCGTCCGCCTGCGGTCGACGCCGACCCCGCCCGGACCGCCACCGTCGTTCGGCGCGCCCCACGTCGTCCGTACGGAGGCCCGTCCGCCGGACCATCCGCCGGACAAGGCGGAGAAGGATCCGTACCGGCAGGCTTCGGACCTGTCGGAGGAGGCCGCCGATCGGTGGGAAGTCCGCGCGGACCGGCCGGGGACGCCCCCGCGGGACACGCGGATGCTCGGACGGCTGGCTTTCGGACGGGCGGCCCTCGGTCGCGCCCTGCCACGGCTCGACCCGGGCATGCCCGGGCTCCGGGCGCTGGTTGCCGCCGGGCTTCTGGCCGCTATCGTCACCGGGATCCTGGCCTGGCGGTCGAGGCCGGTGGCGGAGCCGATCGCCCCGCCGATCCCGGCCGCCGCGGTTCAGGACCTCCGTCCCGCCGCCGACTCCGCGGGCGGCCCCGGGGCTGCGCCGGGTCCGGCGTCCCACGCGAGGCCGGACCCCGCCGACGGCGCCGGGCCGGGCGCGACGGCGTACGTCGCGGGTTCTGCCGGAGCCGTGGCCGCCACACCCGGCTCGCCGGCGCGGGTCGTGGTGTATGTGACGGGCAAGGTCCGCGATCCGGGGGTGTACGTCCTCGCGTCCGGCTCGCGGGTCGCGGACGCGATCGAGGCCGCGGGTGGTCTCCGGAAGGGTGCGAAGCCGGGCGGTATCAACCTGGCGCGGCGCTTGACGGACGGGGAGCAGATCGTCGCCGGAAGCCCGGTGACGGCCGGGATGGGCCCCGCCTCGGGCGCCGCCCCGGGATCGGCGCCGGGGATGCCGGGAGCCGGGGTGGTCAACCTCAACACCGCCACGGCCGAGCAACTGGACGCGCTGCCCGGGATCGGCGGCGTGATCGCGCAGCGGATCGTCGACTACCGGGACGCCCACGGGGGTTTCCAGAGCGTCGACCAGTTGAAGGAGGTCCCCGGCATCGGAGACAGGAAGTTCGCCGAGATGCGCGACAAGGTCTCCGTGTGACCGCCGCCGGCCATCACGAGAGCGGGCGGGGCGAGCCGGCTGCCGGAACCGGCCATGAGCCGGGGCGCGATGACCAGGGGCGCGAGGAGCCGGGGCGCGAGGAGCCGGGGCGCGAGGAGCAGGGGCGTGGCAGGACGGGGCCCGGCCCGGCGGCACTGGCCGCTCCAGCGATGGCTGCCTGGCTCACCGCGCTCGTGGTGCTGGGCTGCCCCGCCGTCGCCGGAGCCGCCGTGGCGCTGGCCGCCGCCGTGGCGGGCGTCGTCACGTGGGCGGTGGCGCGGCGGCCGCGGAATCACGACGCCGAGCGGGACCGTGACGTCGAGCGGAGCCGCAGCGTCGAGCATGGCCGTGCGGCCGAGCGGCGTGGGGACGGGACCGGCGAGACGGGCTCACGGACCGAAGGGGGACATGCCGGCGAGTTCGCCGGTCCAGCGGGAGCGCCGGGGGCCGCCGCCAGGATCGCGATGGCGGTGCTCGCGGCCGTGGCCGTGACGGCCGCGGTCGCGGCGTTCACGGTTCTCAAGGTGACGACCGGACCCGTGCCGGACCTGGCCGGCCGGGGCGCCACGGTGACCGCCGAGGCGGAGATCAGCGACGACCCGCGCATCCGGCCGCACCAGGGCGGGGTGGCCCGGCGGGAGACGGCGGTCGTCCGGGCCCGGCTGCTGCTGGTGTCGGCCGCCCGGGAGCGATACGCCGTGGACGTGCCCGTCGTGCTGATCGGTCCCGCGGAAGGATGGCGTCCGCTGCTGCCCAGCCAGCGGGTCAGGGTACGCGGGCGGTTCAGCCCGGCGGAGCAGGGTGAACCGGTCGCGGCGGTGATGCTCGTCCGGGGGGCGCCCGAGCCGATCGGCGCGCCCTCGGCCGTGCAACGGGCCGCCGGAGCGCTGCGCGCCGGTCTGCGCGAGGCGAGCGACGTGCTGCCGGACGACCAGCGCGGGCTGCTGCCCGGCCTGGTCGTCGGCGACGTGTCGCGCCTGGACGAGGAGGTGCGGCTCGACCTGGCGACGGCGGGGCTCGGCCATCTCACCGCAGTATCGGGCGCGAATCCTGGTTGTCAACAGTTCTATGCATGTAGGCTTCCCGGCCATGGACGCCGTGATTCTGGACACCCCCCGCGTGGACGCCGTGATCTACGACCGGGTCAGCAAGCTCAACCAGCGCTCCGTCGCCGATCAGGAGAAGCTCAACCGCGCCGCATGCGCCGCCAATGGGTGGAACATCGCCGCCGTCTACGCTGACGACGGCATCAGCGCGAGCCGCTTCGCCCGTAAGGAGCGCGAGGACTGGCCCCAGCTCGTCGCCGAACTCGACGCTGGCCGGTACGGCGTGCTCGTCATGTGGGAAAGCAGCCGCGGCGACCGGAAGGCAGGAGAGTGGCTCGACTTCCTCGACATCTGCCGCGACCGCGCCGTGCTGATCCACATCACCAGTCACGGCCGAACCTACGACGTGCGCATCGCCCGCGACTGGCGCAGCCTCGCCGAGGACGGCGTCGACTCCGCGTACGAGAGCGAGAAGACTCGCGACCGCATTCTGCGGACGACGGCGTCCACTGCGGCGGCCGGAAAGCCGCACGGAAAGATCCTTTATGGGTATCGGCGGGAGTACGACGCGCGCACGGGCGCGCTGTCCGCGCAGCTGCTCGACGAGACGCCGCGGGCTGCCATCGCCGGCGGGTGCGTGACGCCCCTGACCGGACCGCTGCCGGTCACCTGGTACACGCCCGTGGAGGTGATCCGGGAGGCTGCCCGCATGGTGCTCGCCGGGCACAGCCTGATCAAGATCGCCACCGTGCTCAACCGGCGGGGCATTCCCACTCCGCGCCGCGCCTTGCTCGGGTGGAGGCCCGAACAGGTCAAGGAGCAGGTCACCAACCCCGGCTACATCGCCCGGCGGGTCCACCGGGGCAAGGACGTCGGCCCGGCGACGTGGCCGGCGATCCTGGACGAGCGGGACTTCTACACCTGCCTCGCGCGGTTGACGGACCCGGCGCGGAAGATCCAGAGGGACCCGGCGATCAAGCACTTGCTGTCCGGGATCGCCGAGTGCGGGGTGTGCCATGCGCTGATGCGAGTAGTCAAGAACCGCGGCGCGCTGTCGTACTCGTGTTGGCGGCGCGCGCCCGGAACCGGGGCCGGTAGTGCGTTTCATGTCGCCCGCTTGGAATGGCGTCTGAACACCTTGGTGGAGGACGTCATCGTCGCCCGCCTGGTGCGTTTGGACGCCGAACCGATCTGGGCAGCGGACGATCAGCCGGACCAGTTGCGGAATCTGCTGGAGGAGATCGACGCCAAGACCAAGCGGCTGGATGCCTTCTACATCAAGGCCGCCGCTGGGGAACTGTCCGACGTCGGCCTCGCGAAGATCGAGGCCATGATGCTGCCGGAGATCGAGCGGCTGAAACAACGGGCCAAGTCCATCCGTTCGATCCCGGCGGTGGACGACTTGGTGCACCCCGACCGGGAGGTGGTCGCAGCCCGGTGGGCCGCCCTCGATATGCCCCGCAAGCGGGAGGTGATCCGCGCGCTGATCCAGAAGATCGAGGTGCTGCCCGTCGGGAAGGGACGGCGGAACTACAACGACTGGGACCCCGACGTCACGCGCATCACCTGGCGCGGCATGCAGGACCCGGGGTCGGACCCGCTCGCAGTGGTGGAACAGCAGGCGGGCGAGTGATGACCGCCACCGTCTACCGGTTCTTCGACGAAGCCGGGATATTGCTCTACGTCGGGATCAGCGAGTCCCCGCTTGGGCACGCGCAGACGCAGCGATGGTGGCACTTGGTGCGCATAGACGAGCCCGAGCCGCGTCACACCCACCGGGCCCGGTCCCTGCCGCGTCCTGGGTCGCCAGGCGCGCCGGGGCCGTGCCCGCCATTCTGAAGGCGTGCCACGACTCCTCCACCCACTTCGCCGCGCCATCGCCCCCCTGGCCGGTCTGAAGGTCCGCCTGCGCCTCCGGCGTCCCCTCCGGGCCACCAGGCACCGGCCGGTCCACCTGCTACACATCGGCGTGGCCCTGGCGCTCACCCTGGCAGCGGCCGTCGCCGTCGCCGGTGGCCTGCTGGCCGCCGTGCTGTCGTGGATCGGCTGGCCCTCCAAGTCCGCGCTGACGCCGCTCACCTCCACGACCCTCCTGGAGCTCGTCAAGATCGCCCTGGCCGTGGTCGGCGGCATCGGCGGCGCCGTCGCCCTGGTTGTGGCCTACCGCAAGCAGCGCTTGTCCGAGGACGACGCCCGCCGCGAGGACACCAAGCTGTACGCCGACCGCTTCGACAAAGCCACCGAGAAGCTCGGCAGCAACGCCCCCGCGGTCCGTCTGGCCGGCGTGCACGCCCTGGCCGCACTCGCCGACGACTGGGACGGCGGACGCCAGATGTGCATCGACGTCCTATGCGCCTACCTGCGCATGCCCCCCGAACCCGAACCCGATCCAGCCCAGGACGCGGCCCAACATGCCACCTGGCGGGCCATGCGCGAGGTCCGTGCCACCATCGTCCGCCTCATCACCGCCCACCTCCGTGAGCACGCAACCGTCTCCTGGCGCGGCAGCGATCTGGACTTCACTGGAGTCGTTTTCGACCACGACGCCACCTTCGTCGGCGTCGCCTTCTCCGGCGGACGGGTGTCGTTCATCGGAGCGGTGTTCTCCGCCGGTGCGGTCTCATTCATCGACGCAGTGTTCTCCGGCGGCACGGTGTGGTTCGACGAGGCGGTGTTCTCCGGCGGCGAGGTGTCATTTACCTGGGCGAAGTTCACCGGCAGCCAGGTGTCGTTCCGGCAGGCGGTGTTCTCCAGTGGCGAGGTGTCGTTCAACGGGGCGGTGTTCTCCGGTGGCGCGGTGTGGTTCGACGAGGGGGTGTTCTCCGGCGGCGAGGTGTTGTTCGACGGGGCGGAGTTCTCCGGCAGCCAGGTTTGGTTCGACTCGGTAAAGTTCGCCGGGGGCGAGGTGTCGTTCGACCGGGCCCTGTTCACCGGCGGCGAGGTGCCATTCGACAGGGCGGAGTTCTCCGGCAGCCAGGTGTCGTTCAACGGGGCGGAGTTCTCCGGCGGCGAGGTGTGGTTCGAAGCCGTTGCCAATTGGTCGTACCCACCCACCGGGCTGCCGGCGGCCGCTCCTGGGCTGTACCTGCCAGCGCCTTCCTCCGATGCCGCCGACGAACCTGACCCGGACCCCGCCCCGGACGCGGTCGCTCCTCCTATGGCTACCGAGGAGGAGGAGGCCTGACACCGGCACCGGATCGCCATCCGCGATTCCCTTATCCCGCCTCGCCGTGTCAGCCGCGGCGCGCGGGATCGCCACCCAGGCCGGATGCCTGGTCGAGACCGACGACGACAAGACCAGTCCCGCCGGCCTCACCCTCCACGCCTACGCATGTGCCAACGCGGCCCGCGCCGCTGCAGGGCAACGCGCTGAGCAGCAGGCAGTCCCCGACCCCGTCAGGGCCGGGGGCTGCGGCGTGTCTGGGACCGATCAGTCGAGGTACATCGCGCGGGCCTCATGCTCGCGGCCCGCCCTCGTATGCGACGTTCGAGCACTTTCCGACCCGCGAGGCGGCGCTGATCTCGGAGGCTGAGGCGATCCGCGACGAGCACTCCGCGTTCAATGTCGCAGGCAACGGCACCCCAGGCCGGTCGGCACGGGCGGACGCATGGGAGGCCCGGCAGGATCGCCGAGCCATCGCTGCGGCCCGCACCATGCACGGGCAGCCGGACTACTCAGTGCCGCCGTTCGACGTGCCGTGCCGCTCGTGCCTCGCCCCCGAGTTCGAGCCGTGCCGGACACCGAGCGGCCGGGTACGGGAGCACGCGCACCCTTGCCGGCCCCGCGATTCCCAGCTCGCACGTCAGTGCGCGCACTGCGGGTCCCTGCCCCCGATGCCGGGGTCGGAGCCGGGGCCGCCTCGCGGGCTGTCTCTGGGTGACCGGATCTAACCCAGCAGGCATGCGTCGATGCCGAGGAGCGGGTCGAGGGTCGCCCCCATGCCGATCCCGTCGCAGTCGCCCGCGGGCGGCGGCGGGGTCGGAGCTTCGGCGGCAGGCCGCTCCTCGGGCCGGACGATGACCGCCGGCGAGGGTGGGGGTTGCGGTGGCCGCTGAGGCGAAGGCAGCGGGGCCGGCGGTCGTCTGATCTGGGTGAGCGCGATGGTGGGTTCCGGCGGGGAGGGGCGCGGGGTGTGCGGCCGGGGGCTGCGGCTGGGCGTGGCCGGGGCCCGGCGTGTCGAGGACACGGCGCGGTGGGCCGGAGAGCGGGTCCGGGGCTGCCGCGGCGCCGATGCGGCGTGGGTCATGGTGAGGGCGGAGGCGGGCGTGCGCTCGTGCGTGGGGGAGTTCGGCCGCTGGGACAGGGCGATCGTGGGCGGCACCAGTTCTTCGCGCTCTTCCAGCGGCTGGGGGGGTCCGAGCGTGGTGAAGACTGCGGCGGCGGACGTGGCGGCAGCCACGGCGATCGGGCGCGCGCGGAGGGCCCGTTTGATCTGCTCGACCGCGAGGATCACACCGATCGGCAGGACGACCAGGCCGCGGCGCCGCTTGCGGGCATCTCGAAGGGCGGCCCGGACGGCGTCACGCTGCCGGTCAGGCGGCAGCGTGCTGTTGACGACGATGATGGTCTCGCCGTCCTCGTCCCACATCTGGACGACCGTGTCGGGCGGGAGTTCTTCGTAGCGGATCGTCGTCATGACGCGCGGCCCAGCTCGGTTCGGACGCGGCGGAACGCCCTGCGGAGCTGCTGCCAGTGGAGGGCCTCGCGGACCGCGTCGTCCGGTTGCGGTTCCGCGGAGACGACGAGGGTGACTTCGATGCCGTCCATGTCGACGGTGACCGGTCGGTCGGCGTGCGATCGCGTGTGCCAGGCTTCGACGAGCGGTCCGGGCGGCAGGTCGTCGGGGTCGATGTTGAGTGCCCGGAACTGGAGGGCGATCAGTGTCCGCGCATCGGCGAGTTCCTGCGTCATCTGCGCGAGTTCGGCGGCCATTCGATCGGTCCAGCGCGACACCGTGTTGAGCTTGGTCATTCTGGCTTGCACCCGCTGCAGGATTTCCTCTGGGCTGGCGGGTACTGAATCACCGTTTGCGGGGGTTTGCATCTGGGGGACACCTCGGCGGTCGTGCGTGTTGATCTGTCCGCTTCCCAGGCGTCTCTCTAGAAAAAATTACCCGTTTGGACCGGTCTATATCTTCAGACTTGTTGTGACCTGAAAGTTACAGTTCACGCTTCAATTACTTTTTCGGTCGTCACTACGTATTTTCGGTCGGTCATAAACCGCTGGCCCGGCGAGCGCCCTCACCCTGCTCCCGCGACGCTGTCGCCGTACCTCGCAACGCCTTTATCAACGCGACGGCCGCGGCGCGTTCCTGCTCAGTCAGTTCCTCAATTGCGTGAATCTTCCGCTCCCAGGGCTCGAGCGACGGCCGGCCTTCCGGGGCTCCGCCATGGAGCATGCGGGCGAGCTCTTCCGCGGCGTCTGTGCGGCCGACCATCGAGAGCTGGTCCGGCGTGATGTGCAGCACCCGCGCCGCCCGAGCCAACCACGAAGCCGTGTCGGCCTTCCTGGCATCGTCGGTCGTGGCGGGTCCTGCGACGAACTCGTCCCACTGCTCCTCGGTGAGGCCAGCGAGTGTGGCGGCCTCCGTCTCGGAGAGCCCTCGTCGTTGCCGCGCCCCATGAAGAAGGGCGACCAGGGTGGTGTGGCGCTGGCCGGGCTTCTGGCCGGCGGCGAGGGCGTCGAGCGCACCAGGTGCCCATCCAAGCGCCTGCTCGATCTTGAAGCGGTTGCGGGCCTGCGGCCAACGCTCGCCGGACTCAAGGTTGTAGATCGTCTTGATGTCGACGTCGGCGCGGGTCGCCAGCTGTTGCTGGGTCAGGCCTAGCTCGCCGCGTCGTGAGATCACGTGACGCGCGGCCCGGGCGCGGTCCTGGCTCATGCCCCCAATCATGCCGGGAACAAGTGGGAACATCCATCGGCCCCCGCCGGTGAGTTACAGGAACGTAGCAAGCCTGGTCAGAGGCCTAATCCACCGCAATGGCTCAACCGTTTCCCGATACTTCCAGGTTCTGCCTCGTTCCTCCCTTGAATTCTTCCCGGTTCTTCCCTACTGTTGCGGACATGACAGACAGCACGGACCTGGACCCCGAGGCCGTCCGGATCGGGGCAACCATCCGGGCTCTGCGAAACGCACTCGGATGGACCATCACCGAGCTGGCCGCCGCCGTCGGCAAGAGCCACGCCTACATCTGCAACATCGAGGCCGGCCGCAAGCGGTGCCCCGGCAAGCTCGCCCGGCAGATCGCAGAGGCCCTCGGCGTCCCGGTCGGTGCGATCGTGAGCCCCGGCTACGACACCGAGGCGATCACCGCTGAGGCGAAGTCAGCATGAACAACCTCACGCCCTACCCACCGCAGCAGCCGATGAAGCAGTGCGGCGGCTGCCAGTCGATGAACGAGCCGTACCGCACCACCTGCCGCAACTGCCAGCAGCCCCTGAGCGACTGATCATGGAGCGCTCCAGAACCACCGAAGCCGTGCGGGACGAAGAGCGCCGGGCCGCGATTGAACGGATCGCCGCCGCCGCGCCTCCACTGACCGCCGAGCAGATCGTCGCGCTCCGCCGGGTCTTCCACGGCACCGGCACCCGCAGCGCCGCCCGCCACCAGGCCGCGGCCTGACCTACCCGACCCCCACCCCCCAGGAGCCCCGATGCTCGACCGTGACCAGCGCGCCGACCGCTACCGCGCCCAGACCGGCCGCCGCGAGCTGACGCCGCGCCAGCGCCGCCGCATCGACCACAAGGACGGTCACCAGTCGCCGGAGGCCACCGGCCGCCGCGAGGACGCGAGGAAGGCCCGCGCCGAGCGTCGCGCCCTCCGCAAGATCCGCCTCGCTTCCCCCTTCGCCCGCTGACCAGCGGGCCCACAGACCGGGCGGCCAACCAGGCCGTCCACGACAGAAAGATCACATCTCAGATGAAGAAGATCCTGCTCTCCCTGGCCGCCTTCGCGGCCCTGATGATCAGCGGCATCGCCGTCGCGCCGGCCAGCACCGCCGACGCCGCCCCCGCCCCCGTCACGGGCGACCTGCGGATCGTCAGGGTCGGCACCGACGCCATGGGAGCGGACAGCTTCGCCAACCGCAACCGCGAGTACGTCACCTTCCAGAACGTGTCCGGCCACCCGGTCAACGTCGCGGGCGTGCTCGTCGAGGACAACTGGGCCCACGGCCGCACGCTCGCGCACCGGCCGCACACCTGCAACACCTACAAGATCACCGATCTGCCGGACAACAGCACCACAGAGATCGCCAACGGCGAGTACGTGACCGTCTTCAACGGCACCCGCGTCGGCGGCGACTACAAGGCCGGGGCCGAGTACCGGCTGTACGCCAACAGCGACACCGACTGCGGCACCTTCGGCCAGTTCTACAACAACGACGCCGACACGGCCTGGGTGACCAAGGCCGACGGCGGCGAGCTGGCCAACAAGAGCTGGGACTGGAACGGCGGCTACTACGTCCGCTAGTCCCCGATGACTCCCGCACCCCCGGCGCCGCGGTGCCCCCTTGGCCGCCGCGGAGTGCGGGACCCCCGGAAAAGCCGAAGCCCCGGGCTGCGTCACCAGTCCGGGGCGGGTGCCGGGACCCCCGGCACTCCCAACCCTAGTCCGAAGGGACCCCCGAAGATGGCACGCATCGAAGTTCCGGCCTCCGAGCCGCTGCTGACCCCGGCCGAGGTCGCGACGATGTTCCGCGTCGACCCCAAGACCGTGACCCGCTGGGCGAAGGCGGGGAAGCTCACCTCCATCCGGACCCTCGGCGGTCACCGCCGCTACAAGGAGTCCGAGGTCCGCGCGCTCCTCAACGGCACCAACACGGCGGCGAAGTAGCCATGGCCCCGTTGATCCTGCCCGCCTGCCGCACCCTGCTGGGTGAGCGCGAGGCGTACACCATCGAGTTCGTCGGGCACCGGCCCGGCGGCGACGTCGACGCGGTTGTGTCGGTCACGCAGTACGACCACACCGCGCGCCCGACGTACCTGCCGTTCCGCCGTAGCGGGCGCAACTGGCGGCCCCTCGCCGGCCTCACCCACGTCCTGGACGACGCGATCGGTATGGCCGAGCGGTCGCCCCGGTACGCCGGGTGGGACAGCGAGGAGCTGGCCGCCGTGCTCGCCACCACGGACGGAGGCCGGTCGTGAGCAGTCTCACTGATCTCGCGTTGACGTGGCCGGAGCGGACCCCGGTCGCGCATCGGCAGACCGGCGCGACCGGCCGGATCGCGACCTGCCCGCCCCGGGACCCGATCAGTCTCGACCAGGGCGGCGGCTCCAGGGCGCACATGTTCCTCGGTGACGGGCCGATCGTCTGGGTCGACTGGTCGGACCGTGAGGGCTGCTGGATGCGGCCCCGCGCCCTCCGCAAGGTCGGCAAGGAGGGGCGATGAGCGTCAACGCCTCCGCGCTGCGCGAGACCCTCGCCCACATCGAGGCCCTGCCCAACCTGGAGGGCTGGCAGCAGGGGTCCTACCGCTGCGAGTCCGGGATGTGCTTCGCCGGGTGGCGGTGCGACCTGTCCGGCGGCCAGTGGGCGACCGGCATCGACGACATGCGCACCGTCCGCTTCCCCGACCATGAGCCCTGGTTCGCGGCGTCCTGCCTGGTCGCCGAACCCGGCGACACCTACGTCGCCGAGCTCGACGGCGTGCGCGTCACCCCCGCCCACCACCGCGCCGCTCGTCTGCTCGGGCTGAACGAGGGTCAGGCGGCCGAGCTGTTCGACGGCGTCAACGACCTGGGCGACCTGCGGGAGAACGTCGGCCTCCTGATCGGCACCGTGCCGCACGTGACGATCGAGGCCGTGCCCGACGCGGGCCGGGACCGGGCCGCCGCCGAGCGCGATGAGGAGACGATCCTCGCCGCCCGCCTGGTCATCGCCGAGGTCCGGCCCGACCAGCCGACCGCCTACCACCGGCGCGAGGACTGGATTCCGTTGGAGGCCATGCCGTCGCACGCGCGACGCGTCGCGGAGGTGCTCGGCCTGCCGTACATCGAGCCGCTCGACCCCGCCGTCGCCGCACTGCTGCGCGGGGGTGAGGCGCTGTGACCGCCATCGCTCACCATGCCGGGCCGTCCCGCAGCGCGCACCCCGCTTCCCCGCCCCGGCACGCCCGCGCACCCCTGCCCGTCCGCGCCGCCCGCGCCGTACACCGACTCGACACGACCCGGACCGTCCGCGTCGTACTGCTGATCGCCGCGCTGCTGGAGGCGTCGGTCGCCGGCGGGTGGATGGCCGCGCTCGGCGTCACCGGCACGGGCCTGGTGCTCGCGGGTAACGCCGTGCTGCTCCTGGTCGCGGGGGCGGTGATCCGATGAACCGCCTGCTCTTCCTGATCGGGGTGGGGCTCACGGCCCTCGCCGTGGTCACGATGATCCAGGACGGTCCCAGCGTGCTCCTCGTGATCGGCGCGCTGGGCGGCCTCGGCGTCGCCGCGCTGTCCTTCCCCGTCACCACCACGAAGGTCGAGCCGACCACGGTGCTGCCGCCGGCCGACCCGGGCCTGCGGGACGAGGCGATCGCCAAGGCCCGGCAGATGCCCACCGAGGCGCTGGTCGCCCGGCACAACGTGGGCGCCCGCTACGGCGGGGTCCTGCCGGAAGTGATGGCCGCCGTCGAGGTGGTGCTGGAGGAGCGGGGCGTGCCCCTGTGCTCCTGCGGCGCGCCGCTCCCCGACGGCGTGCACGAGGCCGTCTGCCAGGAGGTTCGGTCATGAAGCACCGCCTGATGATGTGGCTCTGCCTGGCCCTGGTCCCCGCGACCGTCGGGTTCAACCTGGCCGAGGGCATGCCGTGGCTGGCCGTCGTCCACACCGCCGTCGCCCTCATGGCCGCCGGCACCTGTTACGGCCTCGCCAAGAATGACCGCCTCCTCACGGAGAACGCCGAGCAGCTCGCCGAGAACACGCGGCAGCTCGCGGAGAACGACCAGCAGCTCACCGAGCTGGCCGTCGCCAACTTCCGGCACATGCCGCTCCACGAGCTGGTCGCCCGTCACGACGACAGCGCCGTCGGCCGTCAGCCCCTCTACCCGCCCGTCATGGCCGCCGCCTGCGCCGTCCTGCGCGAGCGGATGACCGACTGCGGCTGCGAAGGAGACCCCTCGTGAACGACCTGCACCTCACCACCGTCATCCACGGCACCCTCACCCCCGACCAGGTGCGGCACCAGCTCAGCGAAGACGGCTGGTCCACCTTCGACCTCGGGCCCCTCCGCGTCCAGGTGCCCCGCACCGACGTCAGCCGCGTCCGCGCCGCCCGCGCCCTCGCCCGGACCATCGCCGCGCAGGCCGACTTCTGGGACCGCGACCTCGGCGCCATCGAGGCCGAGCTGGAGGCCGTCGACGCGAAGCAGACGGCAGAGCCCGAGACGCCCCAGGCCGACGACCCGGGGACGGCCGGAGAGCCGGCGGCCGACACGTCGGGGATCGGCGAGTTGCCCGAGAACCAGGAGCGCGCCTTCCAGAAGTTCGAGGCCGGCCACGCCACCCAGCCGCCCGAGCCCGACATCGAGGAAGACCTCCCCAACGGCGACACGGGCAAGCGGCCGGCCCGGCGACGCACACGGAGCTCGTGATGCACGGCCCCAACTGCACGTGTTCGCGCTGCACAGCGGCGACCGACCGACTGCTCCGGGACGCCACCACCCGGAGACGCGGCTGCCTCTCCTTCGTGGCCCTGCCGATCGCGGCCCTCGTCGCGCTGCTGCTCATGGGACGCCACACCGCGCCGCAGCGGAAGCTCACCGACGACGTGCTCGCCGAGTGGGAGCAGCTGTGGCGGTCGCAGAACCCCGACGAGTGGATGGGGCCGCTGCGCCGCGGCGGCTCCCGCGTCGAGCAGCGCATGCGCCAGACGTACCGCGACCGCGGCCTGCTGCTGGCCAAGCGCGTCGGCCGCAAGGCCCTGCGCCTGCGCCAGGCCATCTCGAAGGGCGGCCGGTCATGACCTACACCCCGCTCTGGTCGGAGCGCGCCGAGAAGATGCGCGAGGTCCTCGCCGCCCTCGACCCCGAGCACCCCGAAACCGAGATCGACGCAGCGATCCACCGGCTCGGCACCTGGGTCGCCACCGCCGTACAAGGCAACTTCCCCGACGTCTCCCCCCAGCTGCTCGGCTGGGTCTACCTCGACATGGCCGGGGGACTGAAGCAGGTCATCGACCAGGCCCCGCACGTGCCGCCGCGCCGCCTGGCCGGGCTGCTGCTCGTCGTCGGCAAGAACCTCATCGAGGAGAAGCCGTGATCACGACACGCACCCAGGACGACATCCTCACCCGCGCCCGCACGATCCAGAACGACGACTTCTTCGGCTTCCGCACAGAGGTCCTCGTCGGCGCCCTCGAATACGAGCACGCCCGCGGGTTCCTCAAGCCGGAGACCACGGCCGAGGAGTGGGGGCCGGCCCCAGATGACGAGGCCATCCTCGCCCAGGCCCGCGACTACTACCAGTTCGCCCTCGACAAGATCCGCGACCACCGCGGCATCTCCGCCAGCCGGTCAGTGGCCAAGCTGACCGAGTTCGCCTGGCTGCTCGGCAAGGACGACGTCGTCACGGCCATGGATCAGGCGGACTACGCGCAGTACGGCGCGCCGAAGATCAAGGCGTTCGCGACCGGGCTCGGCCTCGCCTGGCCACCCGACGAGGACATGACCCGCATGGCGGCCGGCGAGCCCTGCACGCCCGACTGCGCGGAGGGGTGCGGCCGATGAACCCCCGCATCACTCAGCTCCGCGCCGCGCTCCAGCACGACGCCCTCGGCATACACGACGTCGCCGAGACCTACCAGGGCCCCGGCGAGGAGGGCTTCACCGAGGAGTTCACCGTCGTGTTCGACGACGGCACCGAGCTGCACGTCCAGATCCAGGAGGGCGCATGCCCGGCGAAGTGAGCGATTACACGGGCCAGATCGGCCTGTGCACCGCGATCGTCTGCACGGCGCTCAGCACCGAGGAGATGACCGCCCGCCTCAACACCGACCACCCGACCGGCATCAGCTCCCGCTGGGAGATCGCCGACCACTTCCCTGATGGCACGCCCAACGGGAAGCCGTGCGATGAGCAGCCCGGCACCCGCCGACACCTGCTGTTCGAATGCTGAGGGGGAGGAGATGTCCACCACAGATGAGCTGATCACCCCGACGGCCCGCCTGCTCGCCCCCGCCGAGATCACCCGCGACGAGTGGCTGACCGTACGACAGCAAGGCATCGGCGGCAGTGACGTGGCCGCGATCCTCGGCATGGACCGCCACCGTGGACCCCTCCACGTCTACCAGGACAAGCGCGGCGAGCTGGCAGAGCGCCGTAACCCGCGCCTGGACCGCGCCGCCCGCCGAGGCCACCGCCTCGAAGGGCTCGTCGCTGAGCTGTTCGCCGAAGAGACCGGCCACGCCGTCGTCGCATCCCCGGGAACGCTCCAGCACGCCGAACACCCCTGGATGCTGGCCAACCCCGACCGCATCGTCTTCGAGGAACACGCCGACCTCCTCCACGGCCGCATCCTCGAATGCAAGTCCCGCACCTGGCGCTCCGCCCGCCGAGAGGACTGGGGCGGCGACGAGCCGCCCGACGGCCCGGCGCTCCAGGCGCACTGGTACATGGCCGTCACCGGCTACGAAGCGGCCTTCGTCGCCGGCCTCGTAGACGACGACTTCCGCTGGTTCCGGCTGGAGCGGGACGAGGACCTGATCGGCCACCTGGTGCAGCTGATCGGGGAGTTCTGGCACGACCACGTCCTCGCTGGTGTCGAGCCGGACCCGGGCGACCTCGCGAGCACCGACGAGCTGCTGTCCCAGATGTGGGACGTGAAGCCGGACTCGATCAAGCTGTTCACTCCGACGGAAGCCGCTGAGGCCGACGCCCTGATCGCCCGCCGCGACGACCTGAAGAAGCAGATCGCCGACCTTGAACGCGACCTGGGCGCCGTCGAGAACAAGCTCAAGGCCAACCTGGGCGACGCGGAGATCGCGATCGCCCCTGGCCGGGAGCTCTACTCGTGGAAGCGCAACGGCAACTTCGCGCCGAAGCGGTTCCGCGAGGCCCGGCCCGATCTCGCCGCTGAGTACCGCACCCTTGCGCCCCGGCTGGACCTGGACGCCCTGAAGTCCCACCACCCCGACGTGTACGCGGCGTTCCGCGCCCGCGTGCTCCGTGTCCCTGGGAGCCCCGAATGACCTTGAAAGATCGCGTCGCCACGCGCGCTACCGGCCAGCGGCCGTCCGGCAAGGAACTGGCCGTCAAGCAGAAGGTCGCCACCGCGCGCCAGCTGTTCAAGCAGATGGCGCCGCAGTTCCAGATGGCGCTGCCGAAGCACGTCACCGTCGACCGGTTCATGCGCATGGCGCTGACATGCGTGCAGAAGACCCCGGCGCTGCTCGACTGCAGCCAGGAGAGCCTGCTGGCCGCGCTGCTGGAGTCGGCCCGCCTGGGCCTGGAGCCCGGCACCAAGCAGGCCGCGATCGTGCCGTACGGCAAGACGGCGACCTTCGTGGCGCAGTGGCAGGGCCTCGTGCACCTGATGTACAACTCCGGCCGCGTCACGTCGGTGGTGGCCGAGTTCATCTACGAGCACGACGAGTGGGACTACTCGATCGGAGACGGCGGGACGTTCTGGCACCGGCCGAACCTGTTGGTCGCCGACCGCGGCAAGCCGGTCCTGGTGTACGCCTTCGCGGAGATCAAGGGCGGCGGCCGGTCGAAGATCGTCACCCTGAACCGGGCCCAGGCCGAAGAGGTCCGCGACAAGTACAGCAAGGCCTACCAGCTCGCCGAGAAGCACCGCCGCGAGGACCCCGCCGGGTTCGAGCGCACCCCCGACAAGGGCTGGTTCAACTCCACCTGGCACACCGAGTTCGACGCCATGTGGCGCAAGTCCGCGGTCCGCCGCCTCGCCGATTGGGTCCCGCAGTCGCCCGAGCTCGTCGAGCTGCTCCAGCGGGAGAACGAGGCCGGCGAGTCCGAGCTGCCCGAGGTCGACTGGGAGGTCGAGGCCCTTTCGGAGAGCGAGGAGCCCGAGACCCCGGGCGCTCCGGCCGACGACCTGGCCGACTCGCCCGCCCTCGCGGGGGAGCAGCAGCCGGCCGACGACGGCTGGCCGCCGGTGACCAAACCCGGGAGCGGGGTGACCCCCGGTGGCGACTGATCCGCGCTCCATGGCCTGCAGCTACCTGTCCCGCGGCAAGGTCATCGTCACGAACGTCACCCCGGGCGACGAGCAGGCCCGCCGCCCGGCCGGGGTCGTGGCGATCGTCGAGGGCAACTCCGGCAAGTACCTGGTCACGCTGCGGGACGGTGCCTGGTCCTGCACCTGCGGGCGGCCTGCGGAGTGCGCGCACGCCGCCGCGGTGCAGCTGGTCACTGGCTGGCCGTCCCTCGCCAGGAGGCAGTGATGAGCGACCGCTACGACCTGATCGACGCGCTGACCCACATGGCGGAGGAGATCGCCACCGAGGTCCAGCAGGAGCAGGCCGGAGGTGCTCCGTCATGAGCGTTGTCGGCCTGGACGACGGCGTCAAGCACGGCACGAAGCAGGGCTACTACCAGCACCGCTACCGCAAGACCGACGCGTGCGACGAGTGCAAGGCGGCCCTGGCCGAGGACCGCCGCACCGCGCGCGAGGCGAACGCCGCCGCGTCCGGCAAGAAGACGCGCACGAAGACGGCCGCCGCCCCCGCGGCACCCATCACGCTGACCCCGCCGCCCGCCCTCGACACCGACCGGCCGCACATCGGCCTGCCCGTTGCCGGGCGCGAGCTGGAGATCGGCGACGTCATCGTGCACCTCGCCAAGCACTACCCGATCGACCGATTCGAGCCCTACAACGGCGGCCTCAAGGGCGTCCTCGGGCCCGGCACCCGGGTCGCGTGCTCCGGCACCTGGGGCATGACCGTCGGCCCCGACTCCACCGTCCGCATCCTCCCGCGCCCAGGCGGTGACGCATGAAGTACGTCCTCATCGACAACGACGGCGACCTCCATGTCAAGAACGGGACCTGGTCGGAGATCCGCGTCGAGGTCGGCCCTGAAGGCCCCACCGGCGTGACCATCCCGCCGCACGACGGATGGCCCGGCACCTGGCTCCGCGGCTGGGTCAACGACGTCGGCCTGCTGAAGCCGGAGACCTACCCGCGGAACGTCGCCGGGTCGCTGGTCCTGACCGGCTGCGGCGCCGCGCTCCACCCCTACCCAGGGCCGGTCATCATCACCGGCTTCGACCAGCACACCCGCGACGTGTGCGACCTGGACGACGAGCTGATCCGCACCGTCACCGAGATCCACGCCGACGCCCGCGCCGCGCTCGCCGGCGAACCCGGGCCTCTGTACGACAGCGCCCGTGAGGTCGCTGAGCACGTGCGGACCTGCCCCACCCCCGGCATGCGCATCCTCAACGTCGACGAGTTCTTCCGGGGGCGGGGATGACGTACGCCGAGATCGCCGCCCGCCTGCGCGGGCTCGCCCAGCAGAAGCCCACCGACGTCTGGCGGGCCCTGCATGCCCTCGCCCACGAGATCGAGACCGGCCCGGACATGGACGCCCTCGTGGACGCCACCCAGCCGGCGAACCCCACGCCGCCGACGCCCACCACGCCCCAGCCCGCAGCCACGCCCACGCCTGGCCTGCTCCGCATCTTCGGGAGGTGGCGGTGACCGACCAGACCACCACCGTCGAGACCGAGGAACCGCCCGGCCTCCGGCTCACCGTGACCTTCGAGTTCGACGGCCGCGACTCCGTTGAGCGCGCCCAGGAGTTCGTCACCCGGTGGATGGCCAAGCAGCTCCGTACCGACCCCGCCGAGTTGCGCCCGGTCAAGGTGCAGGCGATGAACTTCCGCGTCGGGCAGATGCACTCCTTCCGGGTGCCCAGCGCCGCCAAGGAGCTGACCCGCCGCCGCAAGGACCTTGGCCTCACGCAGGCCCAACTCGGTGAGCTCGCCAGCGTTCACCAGGTCACGGTGTCCGCGTTCGAACGCGGGGTCATACCCAAGTCCTCCCCGTCGTACGCCGCGATCGTCGCCGCCCTGGAAAAGGCGGAGGCCCAGGCGTGAGCACGACCACTGGACTCGCCGCCGTTGAGCCGACCCACCTGGGCTCCGGCGGCGACCCGGCACGCGCGCTGAGGGGAAGCAGCGCCGTGCCGAACCCGCCTCGCCCCGATTGGGGACGGGGTGAGGCGGGCCCCACACGTCCAGGCCTGGCCCGGCTGGGGGGTCAGGGCCGGGCCTGGACCCGCACGTGGCCCGTCGCGCCGGAGGGGACGCGGCGGGCCACCAGGAGGCGGCCATGACGCGCAGCGACCACGGCCTCACCACCGACCGGGCGGCCGGCCCCGACTGGGCGGCCGGCCCCGACTGGGCGGTGCGTGGCCTGTGCCGCGAGCTCGCCGCCCGGGGCGAGGTGGAGCCCGACCTGTGGTTCCCGCCTTCGGAGTTGGCCTCGAAGCCCGAGGTCAAGAAGGCCAAGCGGATCTGCGGCTCCTGCCCCGTCTGGCCGGAGTGCCGCGCCTACGCCCTGGAGCGGGGCGAGGAGTTCGGCATCTGGGGGGCTCTGACCTCGCGGGAGCGGCGCAAGACGGCCACACGGACGGGGGCGGCGTGAAGTGCGCTTCGCGACCGCCCCAGCGAAGGGGGAGAGGATTCATGTTCACCTCGTCACCAGACGCGGTTGCAGGCGGGGCGGCCTGCGGCTCATGACCTGGTTCGCAGTAGACGACTCGTTCCACTCCCACCCCAAGGTGATGGCGCTGGCTTCGGATCCAGCTGCCCTCGGGCTGTGGGTCATCGCAGGCTCGTGGTCCTGCGCGAACCTCACGGATGGGTTCGTGCCCGACTACGCGCTGCCGCGACTGGCCGAAGGCTCGAGGGACCTGGCCAAGCAGCTCGTCGCCGCGGGGCTGTGGAGGCGAGCGAAGGGCGGATACCGCTTCCACGACTGGTCCGTCTATCAGGAGTCCCGGACGGAGCGGTTGCAGAAGCGCGAGGAATGGCGGGCCAAGAAGGCCGAACAACGCGCCAAGAGGAAGGCGCGGGGAGAAGAGCCGCAGGTGAAAGGGGAGATGTCCCCCGGGGACAACCCGGGGGACTCTCCAGGGGAGTCCCGCGAGCGTCCCGCTCTTCCCAGCCCCAGTCCCAGTCCCAGTCCCACTCCCTCTGTAGGTGGTTCTCAGTCGTCGTCATCTACTCGCCGTAACGGGCGCGCGAGCGACGACGACGATCGAAGTCCGGAGATCGACAAGCGGATCACCGAGCTGCTCGCCGACCTCACCGGGCGCACCGTGCCGCCCGACTGGGCAGCCAAGATCCGCCGCGACCTCATCGACGGCCGCGACGTCACCAACCCGTACCGGTACGTCTCCCGCGCCATCCGCGAGCGACCGAAGGACTTCCTGCCCCCGCCGGGCCCAGCCGAGCCCTGCCCGGTCCACCCGTACGAATCCCAGCCCTGCCGCAGCTGCGCAGCCGACCGGAAGGCGGTGTCATGACCGACGCCGACCCGTTCGAGAACGACGCCCGCCGCCTGGCCGCCGCGTTCACCCGGCGCCTCCGCGACGCCGGAGCCCCGACCTCCGACCTGCTCGCCGGCGAACTCGTCGTCATGGCCCGCGGGCACGGATGGCGGCCCGTCGCGAACCTCGCCCCGCCCCCGACCCCGCCGGCGGAGGGCGGCGAGACGGCCGCGCCGCGCCTGCCGGAGGAGTACCTCGTCCGGAAGGCGGCGCTCGACACCCGGCCGCCGTGCACCTGCCATCACCTCGTCGGCGAGCACGCGCTCGTCTGCGGCGCCCGGGAGGCCTGCACCAGGTGCGGCTGCCCCACCTACACCCCAGCCCCTTCGAGGAGTTCCTGATGGCCCCGCGCATCAGCGTGCACATCGAGACCCTGCCGAACGGCCGCAAGCAGGCCCGCTGCGACATGACCGACGACTGCACGGCCGGCCCCGGCGGCACTCCCTGGCGGGGCGAGGAGCACGCGGTCAAGGCCGCGGCCGAGGCGGAGGCCCGCACCCACCGGCAGTGGCACCGCGCCCAGCTACCCGTACCGACCCCCTGATTGGAGACCCCCTGATGAAGAGACGAAACCCGCAGGACTACTCGCCGGAGGAGTTCGACGCCGTGGTCGCGATGATCCAGAACGATCCGGAACTCCGCGCCGACATCGAAGCGATCACCGGCCAGACCCTCGACGGTAAGTCGCCCCGCGACCTGTTCAACCTGTTCCGCTCGATCCAGAAGGCCGCAGACGTGCAGATCGCCGTCGTGAACTACGGCCGCGCCCGCCAGGCGATCCGTGACACCCGCGCGGCGCTCGAGGCGGACGCCGACGCCGAGGAATCGCTGCGGCTCGCCCGCAACCGCATCCTGGAGCTGGAGAGGTCGAACGAGGAACTCAAGCGGAAGAACTACGCCCTGTCCCGCGGGCACGGCGCGACGCCGCTGCCGCACGCCGCTGGGGGCCGGTCATGAGCGCGACCGCCATCTTCGGCACCAGCTCCCAGATCGTCTCCTACCGGGTGCGCCTGCAGATCCTCGACAAGATCATCGGCGGCGTTCCGTCCAGCCCCAGCGTCATCAAGGGCTGGCTGAAGTCGAGGCTCGACCTCGGCGACCGGGACCTCCAGGAACTCGCCGAGCAGACCCTGGCCCAGCGGTTCCCCGACCGCCAGCCGACGGCGGACGCACTCGCCGAGGCCCTCATGGAGTCCGACGCGGCCGAGGTGTCCGTCAACGGCTTCAAGCGGATGCCGGACGGCGTGCTCGCCTTCGAGGGCCGGTGCGTGAAGGCCGGCTTGAAGGAGTGGGCGAACAGCGCCTACCCGGGCGTGGACTGGCCGTCGAAGAAGAAGGTGGCGAGCAGCTTCAGGAAGGGGTTGATGGCGACCCTCGCCGAGCGCGTGTTCGTCCCGGAGGTGTTCATCCCGCTGGGCGTGACCGCGCCGACGGGGATCGAGGAGCGCGTCAAGCACGTCAAGACGCCGTCCGGCCCGCGGTCCTCGATCTCCCGGGTGGAGTACGTCGAGCGTCCGCTGCTGGAGTTCACCGTCCGCGTCCACGACGACTTCCTCTCCATCGAGGAGTGGGGCCGCATCTGGGAGCGCGGCGAGGACATCGGCCTCGGCGCCGACCGGTCCCGGTCTGACGGTCGTTTCGAGCTGCTCTGCTGGGAGCAGGTGTGAGGCTCCCGAACCGCGACGCCGTGGTCGATACGGCTAGCCCTGCTGACAGTGCCACTCGTGGTCTTGCCCTGCCGCGCCATCCCGACTGGCCTACCGCTACCCGATCCCGGCCGTCCCCGCCGCGAGCCGACAAGCCCCGCCGCATCTGGCCATCACGTTCCGAGACGACATGCCAAGCCGTTCCGTCGCACGCCAGGCCAGGCCGACTTTCCGTTTCGAGCCGACCCAAGACGACTGCTCTCCCCCAGTCATGCCCGGTCATGCCACGCCTGCCCCAGCCGACCAGCCAAGTCAGCCCCATTCCGGCCCATCCCTACGCGACCAGCCATGCCTTCAGCGCACCGACCCCTACCAACCTGACCTCTCGAGCCCAGCCCGACCTTGCCGGAGCCGCCCATGCCCACCCAGCACGACACGCCACCCCAGGCGGAGGCCCTGCGCGCATGACCGACCACCGCGACTGCCGCGGCCTGATCGTCGGGCTCGTCGCCCGCACCAACCAGCTCGGCATCACTCGGCAGGCACTCGCCGACGCGCTCGGCGTCACCCGCTACACGGTCAACGCCTGGTTCCGCGGCGAGTACCTTCCGAGCTTCGCCCACACCGCCGCCTGGGCCCAGCACATCGGGCTGCGCCTGGCCGTCGTCGAGAACGGGCGGGTCCTCTCCCAGGGGGAGGACATCCCCGACGACCTCGGCTGGCTCCGCCGCCGGCAGAACCTGTCCCAGCGGGACGTCGCCGGCCGCGGCTACGTGTCCAAGGCGGTGATCAGCAAGCGGGAGCGCATGACCGAGCCGGGGCTGGTCACGGTGCACGACCACGTGACCCTGCTCGGCTACCGCCTCACCCTCCTACATGCCGAGCCTGCGGCGGTGGGCGCATGACGGCCCCGCTGCTGGTCCTCACCGTCCTGGGCGAGCCGGCCGGGCAGGGCAACCTGAAGGGCACCGCCAGCGGGAAGCTGCGGCACGCCAACAGCGGCGAGCTGAAGGCCTGGCGGGAGAAGATCCGCGCCGCCGCGCTCGACGCCCTCGGCGCTCACGAATGGACCGGCACCGGCAAGCAGCCGTGTGTCCTGTGCGGCCTGGTGCCGAAGGACCACACCGAGATCCTCGGCCCGGTGCGGCTGGAGGCCGTCGTCACCGTGGCCCGCCCGAAGACGGCGCACTCCGACTGGCCGATCACCCGCTCCTCCTCGGACTGGGACCACTACGGCCGCGCGATCGGCGACGCCCTCACCGGCGTCGCCTACGCCGACGACTCCCAGGTCGTCGACGGCCGCGTCATCACGACCTACCCGCACGTCCACCCCAGCGCGCTCGGAGCACCAGGCGCCGTCATCCGCATCTGGAACGGAGTCTCATGACCCAGCTCAAGTTCGATACGAAACTCGGTGCTGGCGCGTCGGCCGCGCTGGAGCCCCACATCCGGCCCATCTACGACCGGCCCGACTCCACCCGCCTGGCCATCATCGAGTTCCGCCACATCGAGCGCACCCAGCCGGCCGCCGGATCCGAGAAGGACCCCTCGGTGAAGGTGCGGATCATCTCGTGCGAGATCCCGAACAAGGACCAGGAGGGCGCGGTCCGGGAAGCCCAGCGCGCGCTGTACCTGCAGCGGACCGCGACCGGCACGCTCGACGACGACGGCGAGTTCGTACTCACCGACGCCACGCTGAAGCAGATCGGCGGCCTCCTGCACGAGGTCGAGGTCGCCCGCCTCCGCGCAGGCCTGCGCCGCTGGGTGGACTACGCCGCCCGGGTGAACTCGCAGACCAACCTCACGGACACCGAGATGCGGCACGAGCTGGACCTGGTCGCGAACGGCCTGCGCGCCCTGCTCGATAACGCCCCCGAGGAGGCGTGATGGGCTGGGCATCCGCAGGAGACATCTTCGATCCCGTCGCTCGTGAGCTGATCCAAATGGGTGCTGCGCCGGAGATCAAGCGGCGAGTCTGCAGCGTCCTTGTCAAGGCCCTGCAGGGGCCCGGTTGGGACACCGAGGGCGAGAGCCTCGGCGAGTTCGATCACGACCCCGCCATCGTCGAGGCCTTCCGCGAGCACGGCATTGTCCAGCCGTGCGCGGACGAGAGCGGCCCCGAGGGCGCCAGTTGGTGTGAGCGCGAGCGCGGCCACGGCGGCGACGACGACGACAAGCTCGGCCACACCTGGACGCGTGCAGAGGAGGACTCCTGATGTTCACGTCTCTCGACATCCGCCCCGATCTCGAAGCCGCCCCCTGGACGGACCTGGGCGCGGCGGGCGGCCCGGACCTGCACGGCACGCTGGAGCGGGTCGGCCTGCTGCCGAACGGCACCCAGGGCGGCCGGCCGTCGGTCGCGCTGCTGATCCGCCTGCCCGACGGCCGGACCGTCGTGGCGGAGACCACGTGGGCACTGCTCGACGGCGCCGCCCGGGCGCTGGCCGCCTCTCCGGTCGCCGAGGCCGACCGCCGGAAGCAGGAGGGCCGGCCGTGAGCTACACCAGCTACCTGTCCGGCGAGATCGCTGTCGACCCACCGATCCCGTGGTCCGAGCTTAAGAGCAGCCCCTTCGTCCGGACGCCGGAGCGGAAGGAGTACGAGCGGCTCGTCTGGCTACGCATGGTCGAGGAGACCGTGGAGACCGACGAAGGCACGCTCATTCGGAAGCAGGCCGTCGCGATCCGCCCGTCTCAGGCCGACGAGTTGCGTGCCGGTGGGCTCACGCGCGAGGTGCAGGAGATCGTCACGGCGCACGGCGAGGGCCGCGCTTTCCTCGGGCTGATCCTCGTGCGCGGCGAGGAGTCGCCGGACCTGTGGCGTGTCCGCGTCGAGAACGGCCAGGCGCTCGAGGAACGTCCCCGGATCACGTGGCCGGACGGAACCGTGTGGGAGGAAGCATGAGCCACGACTACCGGCAGACCGGTCACCGGATGGGCTCTGGCCGTGAGGCCCTGGTGGACGCGGTCGCCGCCTACCACCACGCGAACGAGTCGATCCACATGCACGAGAACGTCGGCAGCGACAAGCCGTGCGCGTACTGCTGGCTCCGCGCGGGCCGGGCGGTGCAGATCCTCGCCCAGCAGGGCGCGCTCCTCGACGGACCGCTCGCCGAGGTCCGCGCCGAACGAGCCCGCCAGGACGCGCAGTGGGGTGAACAGAACCACCCCGACGGCACCCACGACTGCCAGGACACCCGCGCCTACGCCGACATGGCCCGGGAGTGGTGCCAGAGCGCCGCCGAGGCCGGACAGGTGACCTGGCAGAACATCCTCAACGAGGAGGTCGCCGAGCTGTTCGCCGAGGAGGACCCGGCCAAGCTGCGCACCGAGCTGATCCAGGTGGCCGCCGTCGCCCTGGCGTGGGTCGAAGCGATCGACCGGCGTACGGCCGAAGCGGACCAGGCGGAGGAGTCGTGAGCACCGTGAAGGTCACCTGCCTCGTCATCTCCTGCGACCGCTGCGGCCTGAAGCTGGGGGAGTCCAGCACCGACGCCCCGGTCCGCCTGCCCGCTGACGTGCCGTACGAGAACAGCGGCGTGTGGCGGGAGGAGGACTGGCGGAAGGTCGGCGACCGGGACCTCGACCCGAACTGCTGGACCTACGGCGAGCCTGCGGGCACCGGGGTCATCGTGGAGCTGCCGCATCCGCTGTCGAGGCGGGTGGGGGCATGACCGAGCCGTACACCCACTCCGACACTGACCGGTGCACCCTGACCGTGGAGCCGATCGCGGGCGGCACCGCGCTCACCGCACACGATCCCTCGGACAACCACGAGGTCATCGTCCACGTGCGTGGCAGCGCCCTCGACGAGCTGGTCACCGCGATGTACGCCGCCGCCGGGCGCAAGGTCATCATCCTCCCGGACGTGAACTGGTATGGCACCGACCGGACCGCCTTCGCCTTCAACGGCATCCGCATCACCAGGAACGGAAAGACCATCACACTGCCCCGCGCAACGGTCAACGCGGTCACCGCGCGCGGCCTCGCCGCGGTCCTCGCCGGCCTGGCGGACGCCGCCGACTCTGAGCCCGACCCGGCCGAGCTCGCGGCCCTCGCCGAGCAGCTGCGCACCTGGGCCGCGCAGAACAACAACACCGTCGGTCGCGGCGACTGCCGCGACCTCGCCCGGCAGCTGCTCGCCGCCGGCTACCGCAAAGCGGACGGCTGAAGCGGGCCCGCCGCGACCCGGGGGCCGCGGCGGGCCACGCCCATCAACCACGAGAAAGAGACCCCTGATGGACACTCCCCTCCAGCTCATCCGCGTGGATGAGCCCGCACGCCGCGCCTGGCAAGGCGACCACGAGCTGACCCTGACCCCAAGGCTGTTCGACCTGCTCGCCCTGCTCGTCGCGCACGCCGGCCGGGTCGTCGCCTACGAAGAGATCCTGCGCAGGGTGTGGCACTCGACCTGGATCGGCGGGATGAAGACCGTGCACGTGCACGTCGGGCATCTGCGGCGTGCGCTGGGCGACGACGCGGACCAGCCGCGGTACATCACAACGGTCCGCGGGGTGGGCCTGCGCCTGGCGGACGACGCCGTGGCAGCGTCCCCGACGCCGGAGCCGCCGGCGTACCAGCTGCCGCTGCGGATCGACCGGCACGGGCAGACGATCTACGACGCCGACGACGTGCTCGTTGCGGCGGCGATGACTCCGCGCGCGGCCCTGTGGCTGGTCGAGGTCGCCAACACCGGGGCGACGGCATGAACACCACGGAAGCGAACGCGGTCAACAGGCTGCTGGACTGGATCCTCGACACCCGCACGCCGTCCGGCGGCCACGTCACGGACGGTGAGGCGATGGAGCGGGCGGCATGGCTGGCCGACCGGGCGCACCTGGCCCTACGGGCGGGAGGAACTGGCGAGAGTGTGCTCCGGCAGTGGCGGGAGCGGCGGCCGTATGTGATCCACGACTGCCCCGATGGCGCGCGGGCACCGCTGCGCGTCGTCCTCGACGACGAGACCGGAGGCGGCCGTGGCTGAGCCCCTGTTCGGCGTCGAGCAGCCCGCGCACCCGCCCGCCCCCGACGAGTCAGAGGGTGTGCGCCGCACGAAGCGGCAGGCGGCGCTCCTCGCCGCCGGGAAGCACCCGCTGTCCGCCGTCGTCTCCGGGCTCCGCCTCCACCCCGAGGCCGCACCCCACGATGACCGCCAGGCGCCCGGCCGCCGCTGCGGCAACTGCGCCTTCCGCCGCCCCGGCGTCTACCCCAAGTGCACCTTCGGCGACCGCACCCGCATGAGCAGCGGCCCCGCCACCGACTGCCGCGCCTGGTGGCCCGCGTGCCCCGAGCACGAATGGAAGGAGGGCGGCCGTGGCTGACCCGAACGCCGACGACATCCTCGGCGACGCCGGGTACGCCGCCATCGAACTCGTCGGCCGGACCGGCGCGAGCAACCTGGAGATCGGCTACCTCCACGACGGCGTGCCCCTCGAGGAAGCCGGCTGGTACGCCCACGCCCAGTACCGCGGGGCCCGGATCACGGCGGAGGACCACACCAGCCCGGCCGCCGCGCTGGAGGCGCTCGCCCGCCGCCTGCTCACCGGAGGCAAGTGCACGCACTGCGGCGGCCTGGTCGCCCTGACCGACCGCGGCGCGCTCGCGTACGCCACGAGCACGCTCGTCGACGGCACCCCCTGGAACGTCGAGCAGGCGCGCGAGGCCGGGCAGTGCCGGTGGCGGCGCATCGGCCGCACCTGGAAGCGAGGCTGCGAATGACCTGGACTCTCCGGCAGGGACCAGAACAGCAGTGGGTCGCTGACGAGCGGTCGGCGCCCGGCATCTACCTGGAGCACCTCGACGGAGTCGCCTGGACGGAAGCACCACTCCCGCGCCGGTGGCACCGGTGCCGGCCCCAGACCCGCGCGCTCGACCGCGGCATGCGGGTGTTCCGGTGCCCGTGCGGGGCGATCGCGTTGGACGAACCGAGCGGGTGGGTGGACCGCAACTCTGGCCGCCGGTGGTGGTCGCTGTGACCCCGGCCGTACCGGCCACGACGATCGCGGGGATCCTCGCCGCCTGGGAGCGTCTCAAGCCCGACCCGGTGATCGTGTTCTGCCGCCCGGACGACGTCGACTGGGTCGAGGCGGCGTGCGACGCGCTGCCCTGGCCCGTGAAGGTCGCGCTGAGCGAGATCATGCCCGCCGGGCAGCTGTACATCTGGAAGGGGCCGGAACTGTGACACCAGCAGAGGAAGTCGTCACGCTCGTCGGCGAGCTCCGACCGCTCATCGCCCAGCTGCAGGAGCTGCTCGCCGAGCCCGTCGAGGACGCCACCAAGGGCTCCACACAGTCCCACAAGGTCACCGGATCGCCCGCGCCCTGGCACGCCGAGGCCGGGCCCCTGCTCCTCACCATCCACGCCGGCGTACGCGACCTGGAAGCCGACCTGCGCTACCACCTGACCGGCCACACCCGCCTGCGCGTGCAGTACCAAACCACGGGGCAGCGCGACGGCCGTACGGTCCGACGCGTCCTGAAGGGAGAGGCCCCGCGCGGCGGCAGCGACGCGAACACCACCGCCGCCCTCGACGCCATCACCCACCTCGTGCACGGCGTCCCCGACGACATCGCCCGCCAGGCCCGCGCACAGCTCGACACGTGGGTACGGCAGGCGCGGGAGGTCCGCGACATCGGCGAGGCCGAGAAGTGGATCCCGATCCACGTCCCGAAGGGGGCCCTGCCGCCCGAATGCCCGTACTGCCGCACCTTCTCCCTGCGGATCGCGCAGGAGTCGGGGCGGGTGCGCTGCGCGAACGTGCGGTGCGAGGACTCGAACGGGGAGCGCCCGCGTGGCCGGATCGACAAGAACCAGCTGAACGGAGACGCCATGCTGGTCTGGGCCGACGGCCGCACCATCTACTACGGGCAGGCCACCTGAGCCCTCAGCGCGTGATCGATGTCCGCGGGGGCGTCCTGTTCAAAGTCCTGCGGCAAGGTTGAGGGGCCTGGATTGTCGTTCTTATGTGGGTGAACCGACCCCGGCGTACAGTGACGCCATGGTCGCGATATGGCAGGCGACGCTTTGGGGCTTGGCCGGTGGCGTCTGTGTGGAGAGCCTCGAATTATATGCGCGCATTAAGCGCGTCCGAAAATGGTCGTGGCGGAAGCCGATCCCGCAGGGGCTCGCCGCCTATCTAACATCAGTGGCAATTAGAGCTGGGGTGGGAGCGCTGCTTGCCGCGGCGGCGGCGAGTAGCGGGCAGATCTCGGGTGAGTTCGCCGCACTCGCACTAGGCGTCGCCGCACCCTTGGTAGTGGAGAAGCTCAGCCGGATGGCGGTTGTCATGCCACAGGGCGTGGACGCAGGCTTGAATGACGGCGAAGCGTCTAAGGCTGAGAATCGGGGACAGCACGTAATACCTGGTGTCGCTGCCGCGGAGAAGGTAACCGATGTCACCTAGAGAAACTTTCGTGCATCGCTTGGGTAGTGCACTGGCGCGCTGGGACGACAGCTACCCCAAGATACAGACGCCCGAGGCTGCGCCCCCAGTCGCCAGGAACCCGAAAACCTTCGCAGGACGTGTCCTGCTAGCCCTGGCCCGCTGGGACGGGCACCTCGCGGATGCCGAGCAAGGCACTGAAACCATTGTTAGTAGTAGATCCGTTCACGAGGAGACCTTCCAATACGTTGAGCAGCCACGTACGCGTGCCCGCCGAGCGGCGACGGGTGCCGAGAGCGCCACCGGGCTCGGGCCAGGGCGGGTTGTTGTTGCTCAGGCTGATCGTTTGCACATGGGAACGGGCGACTCCTCCCGCAGGGCCGGCCCCGTCAGTCCATCGCCCTTACCTGTCTGGCAACTTTTCCTGGGCGATGTGGCTTGCGTGCTAGCAGCAGGAGGAATTGTTATTCTCGTATTCGGGCTACTCGCCATCTTCCCTGTGTCTACAGCCGAGATACTGGTTAGTATCGCCCTCGTTGCATTATGGCCAGCGACACTGGCTCTGATGGGCGCCTATCGGGAACGGGTATACGGCGAAGGATCAGAAGAGTTCCACAGCATATTCAAGGCTGCCGCTATTTTATTGGCGGCTGCGTCAATAGCAGCTTATCTTTTCGGGCTGTATATCGCTCGCAGCCATGCCCTCACGCTGCTGTCACTCACCTTTGCGTTGACCGTTCTTTCGCGCCATAGCATGCGGCGGTTGAGGAATAGACAGGCGAAGGGCGAGGGCACCCGCCGCCTGGTGGTAGCTGGGTATCGAGCGCAGGTAAGCGATCTGGTTACTCAATTTCGGCGTCAGCCCAACCACGGCATGCAAGTAGTGGGGGTGTGCCTGGTTGATGCGGAGAGTGACATCAATGTGCACGACCTTCCCACTTTAGGAACATTGAGGGACCTCGGAGAGGCAGCCGCCCTGGTCGATGCTGACGCAGTCGTAGTCCTGGCCTCTCCGGCGCTCGACGGTACAGCGCTTCGACGGTTGGTCGAGGATCTGCAGGCACGGCATGTCGACCTGCTCATCGCACCCACCGTGATCGACATAGCTAAGCGCAGACTCAGCGTTCGATCGGTCGCGGGCATGCCACTACTTCAGGTCGAAGTTCAGGAGTCGCGGAGTGCCAGTTGGTGGGTCAAGGCGGTATTTGATCGTATCGTCGCCGCGGTGGC
The DNA here is from genome assembly GCF_053604425.1 of Microbispora sp. NPDC004025. Classification (NCBI taxonomy): domain Bacteria; kingdom Bacillati; phylum Actinomycetota; class Actinomycetes; order Streptosporangiales; family Streptosporangiaceae; genus Microbispora; species Microbispora sp. NPDC004025. Next base: position 366,261 of record NZ_JBSGHN010000001.1, read on the forward strand.
TCTCGTTACCCTGAGCTTGCCTATGATCGCAATTGCTCTCATAATCCGCGCTACGAGCCTGGGTCCAGCACTCCATAGGCAAACGAGGATCGGGAAGGGCGGCCGCGAGTTCCAAGCCCTGAAATTCCGAACGATGGTGGTGGATGCGGACCAGCTAAAGAATGTTCTCCTGGATGATGTGGAGAGTTCTGGGATGCTTTTCCAGATCAGGCCCGATCCACGCATCACCCGAGTGGGCGCCTTTCTCCGCAGATACTCGTTGGATGAGCTGCCGCTACTGATCAACGTACTGCGGGGGGAGATGTCGCTCGTAGGACCGCGGCCTCCGCTCCCTGTGGAGGTCGATATGCATGGCCCTGACATGCGTCAGCGTTTGAGGGTGAAGCCGGGTATGGTTGGACTTTGGCGAGTGAGTGGAATATCCGACCTCAGCTGGGAGGACATGCGTCGCCTTGACGAGCGCTATCTGCAGAATTGGTCCCTGACTCTGGACCTGCAGATTCTCTGGAAAAGTATAATCGCCGCGTTGGGATCGTGACTGATCGCGCCATGCCCCATTAACAGGGTCTGTAATTCGAGGCGGCTGGAAGTGCAATCGTCGCGATGACGCTTCGCTGGCTGATCGTCGCGGATTGATTGTGGCGTTGGAGGTGACTAGTGCGATGCGGCGGGACGCTCCGTGCTCGACACGCTGAACAGGTCGAGATGCTCGTCCGGATCACGACCGACCTCCTCGACGATCGCGCACGCGCTGAACTGACCCCGGACCGGAGCCCCCGCTGATGGCGAGGGCTCCGTGTTGCATATACCGAGCCGCAGGAGGGCCAAGGGCCGGGCCGGTTACTCGAGCGTGCGGAGGCGAGGCAGGGGGGCGCGCTCGTCCTCGTCGGTCCAGAGCAGGGCTTCCACAGCTACGCGCATGCCTGCGTCGCGGAACCACGCCGGGACCTCAGAGTTGGAGAACCTCCCATGCATGAGGGCGTTACGCGAGTGCCGCAGCTTGGCGATGTTAAGCGCGCGCCTTCCATCCGGCAGCCGCTCCACGTACTCCCAAAGGGGGTGGTCGGATGAGGCTGTTTTGGCGAGCATGATGAGTTCCGCGGTCAGCTCTTCTGCCGTGAGAGGGAAGGTCCTTGGAACACGTTGCTCTCTGCTCCGCAGAGAGCTGATCGCCTTGCCGATCGCTCTCGCAGGGCCGCCCATCAGACGAAGTGCGAACCGAACTGAGTGGTAGAGCCGCGTCAAGGGGAGCCCCGCGGATCCACGGCTGATGTGCTGCAGTTCCGGCAACCACTCGTCCTCGAAGATCTGCTGGCGGCAGTCCTCCGGCAATCCGCGGGCGGCGCGCTCAAGGAGCCACGTGGGGAAGCGCTCCAGCCTGGTGGCCGCCTCCTCCTTGATCAGATCGCTGCATGTCGTGCACACCACCGTGACGATGGCGGCGATGATGGCGGCGATCCCGCCGAGGAAGTAGAGGGCGGCCTCGACGAGGAAGTCGTTCACGCGGTACCGCCTTGCGTCCGAAGCCGAGCCGCCGCCGGCGGGCGGAAGGCCTCGCTGAGTGCCTCCAGCCGGGTGGCCGCCATGATGGCGCCGTCCGGCGTGAGAGTGTAGATGCGCCGGGCTCGGCGGCCGGCCTCCTTCGGGTCGATGTCTTCCGGGCTGCTCTTGATCCAGCCAGCGCGCTCCAGCGTGGCGAGGATCGGGTAGGTGGTCCCGCTGGGCTGGCCGGTGAGCTGCATGAGCTCGAAGCCGTAGCGGGGCTGGTCGATGTCCTCCAGGAAGACCTTCAGGATCTGCGCCATCTTGGGTGTGACGCTGACGTGTTCGGCCATGCCGAAGATCCTACATACCCCTATGTAGATTTTACAAATCCGCCACATCCTGTAGGTCCCGTCAGCTCGACGACCCGGACGCGGAACCCATCGGGGCCGAGGAGCGTCTCCGTGCTCCGACCGTACGGCCGGCCTCCGCCGTGGGCACCGCTGGCTTAACGATTCGATCTCTCGCCCTGGACGCCAGCGACCGGGGGAGGGCCACCCGGGTTCGTTTGGCGTGCGCGAGCTGGTGGAGTGGGACAGCCTGAGCGAGGAAGAGCGGGCATCGCGTCGGTGCACCCCATGCCGCTGGCCGCGCGGCTCGACGACGTTGGTGCCATGGAGGCGACGATGGAGCCGGTCTGCCGCACCTGTGAGGGGACAGGCGAGCGGCGGTAGGGCTAACAATTCGATCTCTACCACCGGACCCGATCCCCAGCGGGTGGATCATCGGCTTTTGGACCGATGCAGCTACGCCCCCCGGAGCGCACGATGGCTTACCAAATCCCGCAGCCACCCCCGTACGGCTACCCTGCAGCCCCGCCGCCGCGCAAGACCAACGGCCTGGCGGTCGCGAGCCTCGTCCTGGGCCTCACCGGGTTCGTCACCTGCGGCTTCACCAGCATCCTCGCCGTCGTCTTCGGCCACGTCGCGCTCAGCCAGATCCGCCGCGACCACACCGACGGCCGCGGCATGGCCATCGGCGGCCTGGTCCTCGGCTGGATCCTCACCGGCCTGTGGATCATCTACTGGATCCTCGTGTTCGCCGGTGCGATCGCGGGCATCGGCGGGATCGGTTCCGGCGCGGCGGGAGACCCGACCCCCGGTCGCAGCAGGCTCACCGTCAACGAGACCACCGACGGGAAGCCCGCGGCCGGCGACCACGAGGTGGTCTTCGAAGCCGAGGGAAACGGCGGCGCCACCTCGGCGAACAACGTCACCTACAACCTCGGCTTTGACCTCAAGCAGGAGGCCGGCGTGCCGCTGCCGTACACGAAGACCGTCACGGCTGACGACGACACACGGACGATTTCGCTGTGGGTGCAGAACGCCGACGACAAGGGCAACGTGACGTGCCGCATCAAGGTGGACGGGAAGACCGTCCGCGAGGCGACCGCCAAGGGTCCCTACGGCGTGTGCCGCGTCCAGGTGGACGGGCTGGGCCAGTAGCGCCCGACGTCCTTATCCGATCGCGGGTAATCTGCTGGACGAGCGCGACGCGCTGAACTGAACCCCGATCACGGAGCCCCCGCCGCTGTGATTGGGCGGGGGCGACGCTCAACCCTTGTCGCCGAACTCCTTACGGACCTCGCGGATAACGGTCTCAGCGTTCTGGTCGGCTGCGCTCTGCTGCGCAAGAGTGCGCCGGACCTCCGCCTCTTTCTCCAGTAGGTTCTCCAGAATCCGTCCGGCTTCCCAGGCGATGTCGGGGCGACCAGCCCGCAGCGCGCGCTCCAGCGCGTCCTGAGCCTCCTGGCGGATCTGGGCTCCTTCGGGGTCGTGCAGGGCGGCGCGCCCGGTCGCCGCAAGGGCCTTGGACTCCTGCAAGAGCTGCTGAAGTCGGGTCAGGTCGGGCATGTTTGGGTTATTCACGTTTGGGACCATAGCTGCCGCCCCCGACAACCCGAGCGGGTTCGGGGGCTGGCGGGGCGGCCATGGCCGCGGGCAACCCGCCGGTCCAGGCCCACCAAGATGGGACCTACTTGACCGTACGGCTGCGTCCGGCGCCGGCCTACGGGTGAATGCCGAGCAGGCGCTCGGCGAACTGCAGAAGGCTTTCGAGCACACCGACGGCCGAGGCCGCTGCGACGGCGGGCTTCCAGGCGTCGAGCCACACTCGGGCCATCTTCACCTCGGGGACGGTCGGCATGGGCGGCATGGCCGCCGTCACCACGGGGCCCGCGACATGTTCCTCGGACGGGATCCCAGTCGGCCGGATGACCTGGACGGTGGCCGTACCCGTGATCCCGAGGAACGCCGTTCCGCTCACCGGCCGGATGGACGGTTGTGATTGGAGCTCTTCGAGGAAGTCGACGGCCGTGTCGGCAACGGCTCGGATCTTGCGGAAGACGGCCAGCACTTCGGCCGGTATCTCGATGCGTTCGCTCACGCAGAATCCCCTCGTATGCGGGTCAAAGGCGCAACTCACCCCGTGCGCTTGCGGCACGGTACCGCGTCGTCGCCTGTCGCCGCCTCGGATTGAGCCCGTGTCGCCCGCTTACGCCTATCTGGTGCGCTACATCCCGCTTACTTCCCTAAAACCTTGTAGTAGTCACGTTGACTCTCGTAGTCGCGCCGCAGATACTTAGTAGTAGTCACAATTACTAAGTTTTGTCGGGAGGGCGCGATGATCGAGGTCGGGACCCTGGTTCACTACCACGGCAGCATCGAGGCGCTCCACGGCCAGACCTTCACCGTCGCCCGCCACTGCTGCGACGGCACCCGGCACGTCCTCAACGGCGACGCCGTCCTGCGCCACGTTCGCGCGGCCAGCATCACCCCGGTCGACCAGCCCGACCCGCGCGCCGAACTGGAGCGCGCCATCGCCGCCGAACTGCCCGTCATGATCACCTACGTGGCGGCGGACGGCGAGTGGACCACCCGCACGATCGAGCCGTACGAGCTGACCGAGACCCGCACGGGGGAGCAGCTCGTCCGCGCGATGGACCGCCGCTCCGGCGAGACCCGCTCGTTCCGTCTCGACCGCATCCACGCCCTGAACGTCATGCCGGGCGGGGTGTTCCTCCTCGACCACACGCCCATCCGGGAGCGTGCCGCGCTCGCCCGCATCCGCGCCGAGATCCGCGAGGTCGACCCGGTCGGCTACGGCTACGACGGCATGCGCTGGACCCCCGACTCCCCGATCCCCGTCCTCTGAACCCGCGCCGGGCGGCGAACCAGCCGCCCGGCCCCACCCTCCCGAAAGGACACGATCATGACGATCGACGTCAACCAGCAGCTGTACGACCAGCGGCGCGCCGCCGTCGCCTCCGGCCGTTGGACCCGCCGCGACGACGGCTCCTACGTCGCCTACGACCGCGCCGAAGTCGTCGGCCGCGACGGGCTCGACATGACCCTCGGGGCCGCCGCCCTCTACACCACCACCCCGGCATGGCACGGCCTCGGCAACGTCGTCCCCGGCGGCACCAGCGACATCGGCCGCGTCCTCGCGCTGGGCGGGATCGACTTCGAGGTCGCCCGCCGCGAGGTCCGGTTCTCGTTCATGGGGGAGGGCGAGGCCACCCCCAGCCTGCGGACGTTCGACGGCCAGTACGTCACCGTCCGCACCGACACCGGAGACCCCCTCGGCGTCGTCGGCGCCCGCTACGAAGTGATCCAGAACCGCGACCTGTTCACCTTCCTCGAAGACCTCGTCGGCGAGCACGACATGATCTGGGAATCCGCCGGGGCGCTGCGCGGCGGCCGGAAGGTGTTCGTGTCCATGCGCCTGCCGGAGTCGGTCACGATCGACGCGGAGGGCATCGCCGACGAGATCGTCCCGTTCGTCGTCATGCTCAACTCCCACGACGCCAGCTCCCCGGCCCAGGCGCTCGTCACGCCGTGGCGGCCGGTGTGCGCCAACACCGAACGGTTCGCCGTCCACGACGCCTACACCCGATGGTCCGTGCGGCACACCGCCGGGGCGCTCGACCGCATCCACGAAGCCCGCCGCGCGCTCGGGCTGACCGTCGCCTACTACGAGGAGTGGGCGACGGAGGAGACCCAGCTCGCGCAGACCGCCGTCGTCCTCGACGACGTGCGCCGCCTGATCGACGACCTGTGGCCCGTCGACGAAGACGCCCCGCTCCGGACGACCAACCGGGCCGACGCCCGCCGCGAGCAGGTCATGGCGATGTACGAGAACGAGGCGGACCGGCTCGGCCGCACCGCCTACGCCGCCGAACGCGCCGTCACCGCCTACCTCGACCACATCGCGCCCCGGCGGCCCGGCAAGACCATGACCGAGGAGATCGCCCGCGCGACCGCCCTCCTGGAGGGCGCCGACGACGAGATCAAGACCAAGGCGCACAAGCGGCTCATGCTGCTCGCCCGCCGCTGACCTTCACCCCGGGGCGGCCCGCTCGGAGGACGCGCCGCCCCACCCCGAACCCCTTGGGGGCCGGACACGCGACCCGGGCACGTCCCACTGGCTCGCTTCCGGCCCCCAGGCCTATCCGGACGGAGACCGCCATGCCCCTGCCCACCTTCGACACCACACGCCGCCGCGCGCACCGCCTGCTCGGCGCCGCCGCCGACGAACTCCGCGCCGACTGCCGCCCGGGCGCCGGCCCGAACCCCGCCCAGGCGGAAGCCGTCCGTACGGTGCTCGACCTCCTCGGCCGCGCCCGCGCGCACCTGGACCTGGCGGCCCGCCTCGACGACGAGCCGACCGACGACCACGCGCCGCCCACCTTCGGGGCCCGGCCGTGATCCCAGCTCCACACCCCGCGCTCGTCGAGCTCGACAGCCGGCGAATCCTGCGGGTTACCCTCCCGGCATGGTGGCGGCCCCGCGATAATCCTTGTCGTACCCGATGCGACAAGGAGCCCGCGGTGGCCGCCCCCGATCCCGACGCTGACTACTGGACCATGCAGGACATCGCCGACTACCTCGGCGTGCAACTCCGCACGGTCCACACCTACCGGCACCGCGGCGCCAAGGGCGAAGCCGGCGGCCTGCCGGCGGAGGACAAGATGATGGGCCGCACACCGGTGTGGAAGCCCGCGCGCATCATCCGCTGGGACAAGGACCGGCCCGGGCAAGGCGTCGGCGGCGGCCGGCCCCGCAAAAGCGAGGGGCAATAGACGTGGCCCAGGAGTTGCTGGTCGCGATGATCGGCGTGGGAGGAACAGTCGCGGGCTCGGCGGTGACCTTCATCGGTACCGGCGTCTTGCAGTGGCGGCAGGGACGCGGAGCGGACCAGAAGGCTCGGCAGCAGGCCGTCTCGGAACTGCTGACTGCAGCCGTGATGCTCCATAGCTCAGTACAGGCGTTCCGGGTCGCGTGGATCAACCATCGGTCGCTGTTCAGTCCGGCTCGCGCGGTGATGACCGACTACAACCTCGCCCTGTTGCCACGGCTCGAACGGGTGACACGAGCGCTCAGCGATGTGACGCAATGGCGATCGCGGAGATCGCAGCGCATGGTTGACGCGGCTCGCCGCCTCACAGACGCGGCCGGACAGCTGGTGGAGAATGCCGGCACGACGAGCGACTCCACATACAAGAAGGCGTGCACCGCATTCAATGACGCACTGCGTGAGTTCCGGTCAGCCGTGGACAAGCGTGGAGCCTGAAAAGGAAACGGGAGACGAGCGTGCCTGACGCCGAGGGGATCGAGCCGACCGCCGTCGCGATCATTCACCGGCCCGCCACGCGGATGGTCATGGAGGAGTGGCAGTCGGGCGACGTCGTACTCGACAACCGGGGCAACCTGTACGCCCGCGCCTCCGAGAGGGACGCTGGCCAGGGGTACCCCTGGGGCTACGTGAGCGGTGCCACCCGCACGGTCGACGGGCAGGCGTGGGTACCCGAGGGCTCGCTGGAGGAAGGCTTTCCAGTGCGCCCGCTGACGCTGCTCGTACGAGAGGGGAGACCCGTCCGATGAACGCGCCCGCCCCGACGAGACGCTCGCCCCGGATCGCCCAGCTCGTCCTGGCCGAGGAGTGTGTGATGTGATCGGGCCGAGGCGGCACGAGTGATTTAGGTCACAGTCGGTGGGGGGCATCTCTACCAGTGGGCAAGAGCATGTCCCCCGACCTGTAATCGCGCTCCTACTCGAAAGGGCAAGAGTCTGCCCCAGAAATAGAACGTGTTTCAGTTCGCATCAGCTCCAAAGCTAGGGTTATAACAACGTGGAAGGGCCTCCTACCTGCCCAGAGTTGACTGCCCTGACCGGTAGGAGGCCCGACCACCTCTTACGAGGTGTGATGAGAATCGACGGCAATCCAGATGATCCACAAGATCAGCCTGGCCGCCGCGAGATGGGTGCGAACCCGCAGGTTCACATCTCGGTCGTTCTCCTTACGACGGTGACGCCCCATGGGATGTCCCTTCTCCGCCGGACCGTCCGGCGGATTTGCCAACGGACGGGTTGTGTCGAGGAGACCGGGACATCTTCCAGCGCGAGCCGTCTCAGATCACCGTAAAGCCACGGCCGCGTCACCGGCGGCGTCCGGCGGCCTGGGAGAGACAAGGGGGATGACGATCCTTAACCAGGGGAGATCGCGACGCCCCCTCGGTGGGAGATGTCTCATCCCCATCCCCGGGTACCGACGGGTCGCCGGGCACCAATGGTCGGTTCAGCGCGCCGACGCTGCGCTTGATCGTCCCGTTAGAAGAGGGGCTGCGCTTCGACCCAGCGCTGCACGAACGCGACGCCCTCGTCGGTCAAGGCGTACACGTCGTTGGTCTGTGTCTCGACGATGAGGCTCTCGCCCCAGTAGTGCCCGTTGCGCAACGGGGGATACCAGGGGATCTCCTCTAAATAACCCTCCCGCAGAAGGAACATCACGAGGACGCGAGAACTGGGCGGGAGCTCAATGTGCCGCTCCTCTGGGTGCATAGCGAAGTACACGAGCACGCGGCGCTCGACGTCGCCATAGCGACTGTTCAGCAATCCGAGGTTCGCCTTGTACTGGCGGAGCGCCTTACGGTCGAGCTTCCGCGGGCCGGTGCCGTTCTGCTTCCGAGCATGGCAGTTCGCGCAGAGCAAGATCAGATTGTCGAACTCATGCTTCTTGACCTTGGCGTAGTCATCGATGTGCTCTATCTGCAGGCCCTCGGTCTGCTTGCACGTCGGTATGGCACATCGGTGGCCGGCCTCCATGAAGACGGCGCGCTCGATGTCGGCCGGGATTCGCGGGCGTCCCTCTGCCATGAGATCACCTGACCGAGGTCTTGGAAGCGCGGGCGGCGCGCCGCTTGGCCACCTCGGCGGCGATCTCTTCCCGGCTGGAGGGTTCCCACCCGTCAGGGTCCGCAGCCCATTTATCGGTCAATTCGGCGAGGGCTCCCGCCCAAGTTCCAAGGGCGACCCATGCTGAAACCTTGTCCTGGTCGTTCATGTCGAACGTGGCCTCATACTCAGGGACCCATGTTCCGATCAACTCGGTCATGCGCTCACTGAGCCACTCACGAAATGGCGCGTAGCGCTCGTCGGGTATGGCCGCCAGCGGACTTGCTGCATTCATCACCTCGCCGAGACTGGCCATAACGCTGCCTATATTGCTTTTCGTTACCGTGAAGGCCAGTTGCCGGAACGCGAGGGCGAGGCGCTCCGCTCTATCCCGGCGCCGCTCGTCCACCCGGGCCTCGAACGCCTTCCGGTCCGCCTCCTCCCGAACCTGCCGCTCGTGCTCATCCGCCGCCTCGCGGGCTTCCCGCTCCTTCCGGATCAAATACACCGTCACAGCAACAGAACCGGCGATCGCGAGGACCGCGCCAACGATCGCACCGCCGAAGTCGCCCCAGACGATGTCCTTCCAGAAGTCGATGCCGTCGGGCGGCGGAACGACGGTGATCACCGGCGTGGGGGCAGTGGTGAAGATAGGCACTGTCTGCGTGACGGTGACTGTGGGAACGGGCGACGGCGTCGGCGCCATGAAGAGCATGCGCGGAACCTATCGGACGGGGCTGACAATTCGAACAAACCGCCGGGGCTGATCATGCAACGGCCGTCGGTCGCGCTGGAGTTCCCGCAATGATGGTGGTGTGAGCGGATGGACGATCGATGACGCGGCCCAGCTGCTGCACCCGGAGATGAGCACGGAGGAGATCCGAGCCATGATCGAGCTGTTCAGCATCCCGCCGTACGGCTCACGCCGCACCGGGCGCCGCGGCCGGCCCCTCGCGACGTACGACCCCACCGTCCTGCAACACGCCCACGCCGTGGTGCTGCGCGCTCGTGTTGACCTTGGTGTATTTCGGGCCGCATAATTCGCAGTGAAGAGGTGTCCCTAAACCCGGCCGATATGCCGGGTTTTCGCATATCGGGGGTCAGTCCCAGACGCCGGTCACGCGCCACCCCGCCCGCTCCTGGACGAGCTTCAGCACGCCGGACCCGGCCGGGCCGACCGCCCGCACCACGTGGTGCCGCACCGTGAGCTTCTCGATCGGTAGCCCGGCGCCGTCGCCTGTCCACCACGGCGCCTGTTCCTCCCAGTGCGGTTCGACCGGTTCGGCCACCCGATAGATCCGGCCCCAGGCGTGGATCCGGACCGGGAGTCCGTGCTCATCGGTCTCGACCTTCGCGGGTTCGTTGTAGCGCCGCACCCGCCCAGTATCGTGCACCTGTTCGAGCCTGCTCAGTAGGCCGGGCAGATGTACGTCCGGACAGCGGCCAGGATCTTCGCTGACTTCGCCTTGCCGAAGCCATCCGGGTGATCCGGCGAGGTGAAGCGCATGTTCGTCAGCTGCACCAGCCGGTCGCGGTCGTCGGGGTGCTCCTTGATCGAACTGCACTGGTTGCGGGCCCGGTCCACAGCCTTGTCCTCCTTGCCGTGGACGATGTCCGGGTCAATCGCTTCCAGGGCCTGGATGAAAGCGGCTTGAGTCCTCGGGTCCGGCTTCGGGGGGATCCCGGCGTCCGCCTGGATGCTCGACATGACGGCCGAGGGGATCGCTGTCGGCTTGGCCGTGGTCGGCGCCGAGGGCTGGCTCTCGGAGCCGCACCCGCCGACGAGCAACACGGCAGCGATACCGAGTAACGCGATGGGTCTCATGTCGTGACCGTATGACCACGCCCCATGATCCCAAGCCTTTCGTAATCACTCCGATACGGGGAGGCGCCGTGTCGCCGTACACGAAGGCGTGGCTGATCTGGGGCGGCGTCACCGCCGGCGGGTTCGCCGTGATCGAGGGCCTCGCGCTGGCATCGGGCGACATGGCCAACACCTTGTCCGCGCACCTGCGCCTGGCCCTCGGGCTCGACCCAGCACGCCGGTGGGGCGTCATCGGGGGCCTCGCCTTCACCGCCGCCTGCGTCTGGCTGATCTGGCACATCGTGATCGACCGGTCGAAGAAAGCCCGGTGACCGGTCGGCTGTGCCCCCGCACATGGGGATCGGCCTGCCCCGACCACTACGGCCACTCGCACCGCTGCACCCGCGTCCGCGTCCACAAGGGCCCGTGCGAGTGCGAATGCTCCGCCACGAACGGCGACTACCCCTAACCCGAGGAGAGCGCGATGCCGCGGAGCCCAGGCCGCACCGGCCGACGGTGGCGCCGCGCCCGCGCCCAGCTCTTCGCCGAAGCCCCGGACCTGTGCTGGCTGTGCGGTCACGCCGGCACCACGGACGCCGACCACGAGCCCGCGCTGAAGATCCTGGAACAGCTGGGGCTCGATCCGTGCGACCAGCGCTACCTGCGCCGGGCGCACGGCGTGAACGGCTGCCCGACCTGCGGCCGTAAATGCAACCAGGAAAAGGGGGCCAAGACCATGCTCCCCGCCTCACCCACCTCCCGGGCCTGGTGATGATCTACCGGGTTCTGCCAGTTCCTGCTGGACTGGCAGTCGCATGGAGTATTCGGGGGCGGTGGCAGAGCCAGCACGCCCGGTGGCGCATCTGAGTCCGGGCAGCACGCCGTGGGGCTGATCGTCGTATCGGGGCCACCAGCATCGGGGAAAACCACCTGGGTCCGGGAACACGCTCGCCCCGGTGACATCGTCGTCGACTACGACCGCCTCGTGCTCGCTCTCACCGTTGACGGATCCGACACCCTCGACCACCCACGCCACCTGCGCAGTGTGGCCTCACGCGCCCGCAGCGCAGCCATCCGTGAAGCGCTGCAGCACACCCAGCACTGCGACGTGTACGTCATCCACTCGCTGCCCCCTGCTGACGCCCTCGCACGATACGCAGAGCACAACGCACAACTGATCACCATCGACCCCGGCCGCGACGTCGTCCTCACACGCATCCGCCGCGAGCGCCCACCCACCATGCTCGCCGTCGCAGAGCGCTGGTACGCAAGCAATAATCACGCAGCGCAACCAGCCACAGTCACATCACGCCCTTGGTGACCCAGTGCGACCGACCCAATGGTGTCACGCACAGTAACAATCAGCTCTTGCTCACAATTAGTGACAACCGCAGCTCACAGCCCGCAGGCACGTTTGCCCAGGTCGCAGGGGTAGGGGGGCTACCTCCCATCGTGATCATGTAACCCCCGGGGGACCCCGCGCCCACTCGCCCGTTTCTCTCCCCACTACAAAAAGTGATTTCCTCAAGATCGATACAGACCGTGACGATCGCCGGATCCCGCTTTGTCACTTTCCGTGAACCCCCGTGGTGTCACTCTGCGTCACTAGTGTCAGGAGGTGGCCATGGTTGCCGATGACATGCCCGCCCTCGTCGCCGCGGTGCAGGCGGACCTGAAGCGGTGGCAGATCCGCCCGGACTCGGCGCTCGCCGCGAGCGCGCTGGACCTCGCGGAGCGGCTGTCGGCGCCGGGGATCCGGCCGGCCGCGGCGAGCATGCTGCACGCGCAGCTGCGGGCGACCTTGACGGACCTGGCGAAGCTCGCGGTGCCGGAGGAGAAGCCGGGCGACCCGATCGACGAGCTGCAGAAGCGGCGTAACGAGCGGCGGAAGGGCGCATGACGACCGCGCTCACGCCCGTGATCGGCGCGCAGGAGCCGCGGATCGTCTCGATCCCGCCGTACCGGTCGTCGGCGGGGCAGGAGGCCATCGAGCTCGCCGCGTCGGTCGGGCTGGTCCTCGACCCGTGGCAGGAGTTCTGCCTTCATCACGGCCTGGGCGAGCGGGCCGACGGCCGGTGGGCGGCGTTCGAGTGTGGCGTCGTTGTGAGCCGGCAGAACGGCAAGGGCGGCGTCTTCGAAGCGAGGTGCCTGGCCGGGCTGTACTTGTTCGGCGAGCGGCTGATCCTTTACAGCGCTCACGAGTTCAAGACCGCGCAGGAGATGTTCCTGCGGATGCGGATGCTGGTCGAGGGGAGCGACGCGCTGCGCCGCCGGGTGAAGAAGATCCCGACGTCGCATGGCGAGGAGGGCATCGAGCTGCTCGACGGCCGCCGGCTGCGGTTCGTGGCGCGCTCGACTGGCTCCGGCCGCGGTTTCAGCGGCGACTTGAACATCATGGACGAGGCGTTCAACTTGCCGGACACGGCGGTGGATGCGCTGATGCCCACGATGTCCGCGAGGCCGAATCCGCAGTTGTGGTACGGCTCCAGCGCGGCGGACAAGAGGCTCGCGCCGTGTGAGCAGCTGGCCCGGGTGCGGCGCCGCGGTATCAAGGGCGACGACCCGAGCCTGTTCTACGCCGAATGGTCGATCGACCCGCACTCGGAGCAGTGCGCGCGGGACGAGAACGGCGCCCTCACCTGTACTGATCACGATGACCCGGACGCGGTGGAGTCGTGGGCGAAGGCCAACCCGGCGCTGGGGATCCGGATCTCGGTGGAGCACGTCGCCCGGGAGCGCGCCTCGATGGGGGAGAAGGGCTTCCTGCGGGAGCGGCTCGGCGTGGGCGACTGGCCGAGCGATCAGGCCGACCAGTGGGCCGTGATCCCCGAGGCGAGGTGGCGGGCGCTGGCCGACCCGAGCAGCGAGATGGTGTCCCGGGTGGCGTTCGCGATCCACACGGCGCCGGACCGGTCGTGGACGGCCATCAGCGTGGCTGGCCGGCGCGCGGATGGGCTGCTGCACCTGGAGGTCGTGGACTACCGGCCGGGCACGCGGTGGGCGGTCGAGCGTGCCGTGCAGCTGCAGGAGCGGTGGGACCCGGCGGCGCTGGTGGTGGACGCGGGCGGCCCGGCGGGGTCGCTGATCGCGGATCTGGAGGCGGCGGGTCTGGAGGTCGTCAAGCCGACCTCGCGGGATGTCGGGCACGGCTTCGGCCAGGTGATCGATGCGGTGATGCCGGAGGACGGGGAGCCGACGTTGCGGTATCTGCCGCATCCGGCGTTGGACGCGGCGGTGGCCGGTGCGGTGACGCGGCGGCTCGGTGATGCCAAGGCGTGGGACGCGCGGGCGGCCGGGGTGGACATCTGCGCGCTGGTGGCCGGAACTCACGCCGTGTGGGGCTATCTGGCGCACGGCCAGGTCGAGGCGGAGACGGTCGAGCCGTACGCGGTGTGGGACTGAAGGAGCGGAGGACCATGGTCACCTTGAGCATCCCGATGGAGCAGATTCGGGAGGAGGCCCGGCAGCTCGACCCCGTGCGGGTGCTGCTGGCGGTCCTGGTCGCGCCGTTCCTGGCCGTCGGCTGGACGGCGCGGGCGGTGTGGACGCTGCTGACGCTGGCGTACGCCGCGGTGAAGGTCGGCTGGCAGGTCGGCCCGCAGGGTCCCTCGGGCCCGAGCCGACCGCGGGATGCCCGATGAGCGCGGAGCTGGCCGACCTGCTGGAGAGCGTTGAGGAGGCGGCCATCGTCCGGCCGGGTGACACGCTCGTCCTGCGCCTCGGCGAGGGCGTCTCCGCCGAGCAGTTCGCCCGGTTCCGCGACGGCGCGCTGCCCGCCCTGAAGGAGCGCCTGCCCGACGTCGAGCTGCTACTCGTCGGCGGGGTGGAGCAGATGGTCGTGCACCGCCCCGGTGAGGGCGACGGCCCCTGATGGGTGTCCTCGAGCGGATCGCCGCCGCCTACGTCGAGACCAGCCAGCGGCCCTCCGCTGACGCGCGTTTCGGCTGGGACGACTACCTCAGCCTGTTCACCGGCGGCGACCCGTTCGTGTCCGGTTTCCGGCAGACACTCGCTGGGTCGCAGGAGCGCATCGAGGGCAACTTCGAGGGCATCGTCAACGGCGCCTACAAGAGGTCGGGCGTCGTGTTCGCGTGCATCCTCGCCCGGCTGCTGATCTTCTCCGAGGCGCGGTTCCAGTGGCAGCGCATGCAGGAGGGCCGGCCCGGGAAACTGTTCGGCACGCCGGAGCTGGCCCTGTTGGAGACGCCGTGGCCGAACGGCACGACCGGCGATCTGCTCGCGAGGATGGAACAGGACGCCTCCATGGCGGGCAACTTCTTCGCGACCAGGCGCCGGGGCCGGGCCGGGCAGCGGGTCGTGCGGATGCGGCCGGACTGGGTGACGATCGTCCTCGGATCGGATGACGACCCGCAGGTCGAGCCGTGGGACCTGGACGCCGAGCTGGTCGGCTACTTCTACCAGCCTGGTGGCCCCGGCTCGGACCGGGATCCGGTGTTCCTGCTGCCGGAGGAAGTCGCGCACTACGCGCCGATCCCCGACCCGCTCGCCACCTACCGCGGCATGTCGTGGCTGACAGGTGTGATGCGGGAGATCGAGGCCGACCAGGCCGCGACCACGCACAAGCTGAAGTTCTTCACCAACGGCGCCACGCCCAACCTCGTGGTCAGCATGGACGCCAAGGTCACGCCGGAGGCGTTCGAACGGTTCAAGGCCGTGATGGACGCCAAGCACAAGGGCCTGCACAACGCGTACAAGACGCTCTACCTGGGCGGCGGCGCGGACGTGAAAGTCGTCGGCAACAGCTTCGAGCAGATGAGCTTCAAGGCGGTGCAGGCGCTGGGGGAGACCCGGATTGCCGCCGCGGCGGGGGTGCCGCCGGTCATCGTGGGCCTGTCGGAGGGCCTGCAGTCAGCCACGTACAGCAATTACGCGCAGGCCAGGCGCCGATTCGCGGACGGCACGCTCAGGCCCCTGTGGAGGTCCGCAGCCGGGGCGCTGGCGACGCTGCTGACCAGGCCGGGCAATGCGAGCGGGCCGGCGCGCCTCTGGTACGACGACAGGGACATCAGTTTTCTGAGGGAGGACGCCAAGGAGGCCGCGGACATCCTCCGCCAGCAGGCGTCCACGATCAACCAGCTGATCATGGCGGGCTACGAGGCCGATTCCGTGATCGCCGCCGTCACCTCCGGTGACTTCACCCAGCTCACCCACACCGGCCTCTTCAGTGTCCAGCTCCAGCCACCCGGAACCCGGGCTCGCCGACGTGCTCTTGCGCAGGCGCGAGCTCGCGCGCTCGCACTTGGCGGCGCGCTCCCGAATACCGACACCGACGACATGGAAGGGCCGTGATGAAGTCGCGGGATCTGATCACCGTTCGTGCGCTCACCGTGCCTGCCGCCCTCCTGTCGCGGGCCGCAGCCGCCCAGGCGGCCGACCCGGCCGAACGCGGCGACCAGTCGACGCTGCGGGCCGACGGCGACGCCCAGGTCATGGTGCTGCGGTTCTCTGCGTTCGGCGTCTGGTACGAGATCAACTCCTGGTATGAGGGCCGCTTCCTGGAGCGGGTCCTGCCCGGTGCGTTCACCAAGACCATCGCCGAGCGGGGCGACCGGGTGAAGATCCTGTTCAACCACGGAACGGACTTCTTCATCGGCGACAAGATCCTCGGCGTGCCGGAGGTGCTGGAGGAGCGGTCCGACGGCGCGTATGCCGAGGTGCCCCTGCTGGACACCAGTTACAACCGGGACCTGATTCCGGGCCTGGCCGCCAAGGGCTACGGCAGCTCGTTCATGTTCAACGTCACGGACGAGCTGTGGAACTACGACCCCGAGCCCTCCGAGCACAACCCCGACGGGCTGCCCGAGCGATCGATCCTGCAGGTGCGGCTGTTCGAGGCCGGCCCGGTCACCTGGCCCGCCAGCCACGCCGCGACCGCCGGGCTGCGCTCCATCGGCATGACCGACTGGTACGGCGAGCAGCTCCGCTCCCGGGACCGCGACCGGCACGAGGCGCTCGTGCGGTCCTTCACAGACTTCCGTGACAAGCACGGACTTCGCACCTCCGGCGGTGAGGCCGCCCGAGCCGACGCGGACCCCGTCCGCGACGAGCCGGGCACCGCGCCGCAGGGGGCCGCGGACAGCCCGACCGACGCGCCGGACACCCCGGTAGTGCACCACGCGAGCGGTCTCACCCCATCACAGCGCGGCGCCCGCTTCCGGGCGCAGCGCTACCCATTCCTGACCAAGGAGGCGTCCTGATGGACGAGATCCTGCGCAGGCTCGGTGAGATCGAGACCGAGATGCGCGCACTGCACGAGGCCGCCGGAGACGAGCCGTTCACCGACGAGCAGCAGACCCGCTGGAACGAGCTGGAGGAGCAGCGCGCCGAGCAGCTGCGCCTGCAGGAGGAAGAGCGCGCCCGCCAGGCGGAGCTGGAGCGGCGCCGCGGCATGGTGGCGAACTTCGCCGCGCGCGGCGCGACCGAGCCCGGCGACGGCAACGTGGACGTGCGTGGCCCGCGGTCGCCGGAGTTCATGCAGCGCGTCGACCCGTGGGACGGCAGCGAGCTGCGCGCCCTGTCCCGACGGGAGGTGCGTGACCGGTCGCTGAAGGTCCTGGAGGCCAGGGACAGCACGCGGCACCTGGCGACCGACCAGGTCGACAAGGTCGACCGGCTGCTGCGCGCCCGCACGGACAACTGCGACGGCGGTGTCATCGGCCGGCGGCTGCTGGCCACGGAGAACGACGCCTACCGCAGCGCGTTCATGAAGGCCAGCCTGCACGCGCACCCGGTGTTCACCGAGGAGGAGGCGCGGGCGGTCGACGAGTTCCGCGCCATGTCCGGCGGTACCGACGCGGCCGGCGGGTTCGGGATTCCGGTCCTGATCGACCCGACGATCATCCTGACGGCGCAGGGGTCGCTGAACCCGTTCCGGCGGATCTCCCGCCAGGTGACGATCACGACCGACGAGTGGAAGGGCGTGTCCAGCGCCGGCGTCTCGTGGTCGTACGACGCGGAGGGGGCGACCGTCTCCGACGACTCGCCGACGCTCGCGCAGCCGTCCGTCAAGGTGCACATGGCCCGCGGCTTCATCCCGTACTCGATCGAGGTCGGGATGGACTACCCGGGGTTCGCCGACGAGATGTCGACGCTCCTCACGGAGGGCTACGACGAGCTGCAGGCCCAGTCGATGGCTGTCGGCACCGGCTCCAACCAGCCGTTCGGAATCATCACGGCGCTGGACGCCAACACCAACGTCGAGGTCGTCGTCACCACCGACGGCGCGTTCGGCGGCGTCGACATCAACAAGGTGTGGGGCGCCCTGCCCGACCGGTGGAAGCAGAACGCCACCTGGGTGATGAACCACGACGTCGGCAACGAGGTCGCCACGTTCGGCAACGGCAACAACCTGTCGTTCATGACCGTCGACCTGACCGGCGTGCTGGAGACGATCCGGCAGCGGCCGGTCGAGTTCGCCAGCTACTTCCCGGACTTCACCGGGACGACCAACGCGAGCAACATCCTCGTCGTCGGCGACTTCCGCAACTACCTGATCGCCGACCGGGCGGGCATGAGCCTGGAGCTGGTGCCGCACCTGTTCGACGTCACGAACAACCGGCCCACCGGTCAGCGCGGCTGGTTCGCCTGGGCCCGGCACGGCGCGAACTCGATCAACGACAACGGGTTCCGCCTCCTGCAGAACCAGTAGGCGTAACCGTTCCCCTGGCCGGTCCAGCTCCGATGCTGCCCGGCCAGGGGCCGCAGCTCCGCCGGCCGCCCGGGTGGTCGGCCGGCGGGAACACGCAACCACCCGCCACCACCCGGAGAGGCAGATCACGTCATGGACGTCGTCATCGCGACCGACACCGTCAACGTCACCTTCGACGGTCAGCGGGTGCACATCCCGCGCGGCACCGCGTGGGACGCCGCTGATCCGCTGGTCAAGAAGTTCCCGGGCCTGTTCTCCGCGGATGACCGGCACGCGATGCGCACCCAGCCCCGCCGGGATCCGGAAGACGCGGCCGGGGAGCCGCCGGTCGAGCGGGCCACCCGGGCGCCGGGTGAGCGGAGCCCGGCGCGCCGGCCGAGGACGGCCAGGTGACCGCACCGGCCGCCGAGCGGGATGACGCGTCGGCGGTCGCGGCCGGGTCGGCGTGCCTGGCGTACGTGCACGCCGAGGAGGTGGCGCATTCCTGGCACCTGTCGGTCGTGGGGATGCTCGGGTACGACATGGCGCACCAGCAGCGGCTCCTGCGCGGGGGGTTCCTCGCGATGCGGTGCGGCACCGGCGGCATCGTCGAGGCCCGCAACCAGACGGTGCGCCGCTTCCTCGACGGGGACGCCGAGTGGCTGTTCTGGCTGGACACCGACATGGGGGTCGGGGAAGACGTCCTCGACCGGCTGATTGCTTCCGCTGACCCGGTGGAGCGGCCGATCATCGGCGCGTTGTGCTTCGCGCAGCAGGAGTACGCCCCGGATGGGATGGGCGGTTACCGCACCCGGGCCTGCCCGACCTTGTATCGCTGGCTGGAGGCTGGCGATGGGCGGCAGGGCTTCACGGCGTGGCGGGATTACCCGCGGGATGAGCTCGTGGAGGTCGCCGCGACCGGATCGGCGTGCCTGGTGATCCACCGCAGTGTGCTCGTCGTGGTGGGCGAGCGGTACGGGCCGAACTGGTATGGCCGGATGACCAACCCGTCGACGGGCCAGCTGCTAAGCGAGGACCTGTCGTTCTGCGCGAGGGCCGTGCAGTGCGGCTACCCGATTCACGTGGACACGCGGGTGAAGACCTCTCACCTGAAACCGGTCTGGCTTGCGGAGGAGGACTTCCGTGGCTGACCTGGTGACTGCAGAGGACCCAGTGCGCGCCGCGCTGTCTGCGCCGGCGTATAGGGAGGCGTTCGTCAAGGCCATGAGCGGCCGGGCGGACGAGCTGACTGAGGAAGAGCGCGACGCGGTACGGCGGGCGCGTGAGGTGACCGGCACACCGGGCGGTGCGTACCCCATGCCGGTGCGTGACCGCGCAGGGGACGAGTAGGCGGCTGAGCTGTGCCCCGCAAAAACCTGTGCCCGAACCCCTGTTTGACGAACGACGTCGCGGGCTGGGGCGGCGGAAGCACACCGGTCCGTACGGACGTGTCCGGGCTGGGGTTCGCCCGCCAGTGGGCGGCCCGCTACTCCGGCGGGTCGTTCGTTCTTTCCCCGCAGGGTGCGGTCACTCCTGGCCTGACCTACACGGCGTCCACCTACCTCAGGCCGGAGACGTTCCCGATCAACGGCACCGTCTGGATCGAGTTTCTGAATTCCGGCGGCGGGTCCCTGACGTTCGCCAACGGTCCGTTCTCCGCCACCAACGGGGTGGTTACACGGATCAGCATGACGGGCACGGCGCCGGCTAGTGCGGCCAGTGCGTGGCTCGTGGTGACTGGTGAGAACTACGCCGTCAACCCCACGTCATATTCGATGTGCCTGATCGAGCAGTCGAGCACCTTGGACAGCTACTTCGACGGCTCGTCGCCGGGTGCCATCTGGGACGGTACGCCGGGCAACAGCACCTCAACCCTCCCCGATGCCGCCGCCGCGCCTCCACCGCAGTCGCCGTATCGGGGCCGCCGCCACCTGTTGATCCGCTGACCCAGTAAGTGAGGGATTCTCTATGGCCGTGTCCGTGGCCGTGTACGGCAAGATGCAGCAGTCGCTGTGGGAGGGGCGGATCAACTTCGCCACCGACACGATCAAGGCGATGCTGCTCAGCAGCTACACCGTCGGCAGCACGCAGGACAGCGCGCAGTTCGTGAGCGACGTGGTGCTCGGCGGCGTCGGCGTCGAGACCTCCGGGTCGGGCTACACCGCCGGCGGGCAGGCCCTTGCCTCCAAGTCCGTCACCTACACCGCGGCGAACAGCTGGGGGACGCAGCGCGCCAACTCCACGGCGTACACCGTCGGGGACGTGGTGCGCCCGGCGTCGGCCAACGGCTACGTCTACCAGTGCATCGTGGCCGGTACCTCGGGCGGCAGCGTTCCGACGTACCCGACGGTGATCGGGCAGACGGTGACGGACGGTGGTGTGACGTGGGCGTGCGTCGGCCGCGGCGTGCTGGTGATCGACGCGCAGGATCCGTCGTGGACGACGTCCAACCCCGGCACCCTGGCCGCGTCGCACATGCTGGTGTACAAGGACACCGGCACCCCCTCCACGTCGCCTGTGATCCTGTACTGGGACCTCGGCGGCACGCAGATCGCCTCCAACGGTGGCGCGTTCACCCCGCAGCTCGATGCGACCGAGGGCCTGCTCGTTTCGTTTACAGGGTGACGCGGCTCGTCGTCTCGCGGGTTGCCCGCCCAGGTGCGCTGGTCGTCCCGGCGCTGGTGATCGGCCCGTCGGGTCGGGTGATGCTGCGGCCTGGGTCGGCCGCCGCCGGGGGGTGGCCGGACGCGACGAACACGGGGTTCGGGGCGTGGCCGGGCTACACCGGGGCCCTGACCGACTACACGGGGCCGATGCCGATCACGGGCGGCACCTACGAGGGGCTGCGGTTCACCGGGGAGACAGCGATCGGCACCGCCGCCGCACGGCCGACCGGTGTGACGTTCCGCGGGTGCCTGTTCGAGCTGACGGTGCCGAACATGCCGAACGTGCAGGACTACGGCACGAACACGACGTTCGAGTACTGCACGTTCCGGCCAGCCGCCGTCACCCAGCCGCCGGTCAGCTTTGGCCAGTCCTACCAGTTCGGGATCAACCACTCGGGGCTGGGGCTGACCGCGCGCAGGTGCGAGTTCTGGGGCTTCGGCAACGCGATCCAGCTCGAGCGCTCGAACTCCGCCAACCCAGTGCTCGTCGAGCACTGCTACATGCACGACGCCGCCGACCAGGCGCACGGCGAGTACCACCACGACGGCATCCTGTCGTCGGACGGCGGGCCGAACATCACGCACATCACCATCCGCGGAAACACCATCGTGTCCGGCGGGAACACGAACGCGATCGCGCTGCAGACCGCCGGCCAGTACTACTCGAACTTCACCGCGACGGGGAACCTGCTGGGCGGGTTCGGGGCGACGGTCAACATCGGCGGCAACGGCACCGGCAACTCGAACGTGGTGTTCACCGACAACACGCTGACCACGTTGATCAAGCCGGTGTTCCGCGAGGTGTACGGCTGGGCGGACGGCAACGGCAACCTTTGGCGCCGCAACCGGTGGCTCGTCCCCCCGGGTGCCGAGTACGGCAATCCCGCCGACTCCGGCAAGTACTGGACCCCGGCCGGGGTGAGCGCCACCGACTGGACCGGCTGAGCAAGAGGGAGACCGGCATGGGTCGTATGTACAGCGCGCCGATCAACGTGGGCGCCCACACCGCGCAGATCGACTACTTCGAGTTGCTCGCCGCCGCCGGGAAGCCGCTGCTGCTGCACGGCTTCGAGCTGGGGCAGGCGACGGAGGTCGGCGACGCGCAGGAGGAGCAGCTCGTCCTGGTGCTCAAGCGCATCACGGGCGCGCCCACCTCCGGCAGCGGCGGCGGCACCTCGACCTTCGCCCCGCTCACCCCGAATGACACGGCGGCCGGGGCCACGCTCGAGACGGGCAACACCACGAAGCTGACCGGCGGCACGTCGGCGGAGCTGGCCCGGTTCGCCTGGAACGTGCGCGCGCCGCTGCTGTACCTGCCGCCGCCGGAGGGCCGTATCACGCTCGACGCCGGCACCCGGCTCGTCCTGGAAGAGACGACCACCCCGGCCGACTCCGTCACCGGGCCGGTCGGCTGGATCCTCGTCGAAGAACTGGTGTAACCGGTGCGGCGGACCTACCCGTCGCGGCGGTCCGGTGTAGCGGTCTACCGCAGCCCGTCCCGGGTTCACTGGCAGCGGCGGCGGCGCCTGCTCGCCTCTGCTGCCGCAACGCCGACGGGCGTCACCCTGCCGGGCCGGGTCGGTGCGGTACGGCTGACCGCCTCGGCGGGGTCCGTCGCGGTCACCGACATCCTGCCCGCGGCAGGCGAGGCAGTCGTCCGCCTGCGCGCCGGGTCCGGTGCGGTCCTCTCGGTCCGCGTCGCGCCGCTCCCGGGTGCGGGTGGGGCTGTGCGGGTCCGCGCAGCTGCGGGTGCGGTATCCGCCGCCCAGGCCGTGCAGGTTCCGGCACCCTCGGGCGGACTGCGGCTGCGGGCGTCCGCCGCGGCCGTCACCGCGGCACAGATGGCTCCGCTCGCGGGCTCGGCCGGTGCGCTGCGCCTGGCCCCGAGTTCCGGCGCGGTGACCGCAGCACTGGTGGCCACGCCGGTCGGGGCGGCTGGTGCTGTTCGTGTTCGCCCGGGCGCGGGCGCGGTGACCTCGGCGGTGGGCGTTGCCCTGGCGGCGGGGCCGGGGGGCGTGCGGCTGCGGCCGGCCGCTGGTGCCGTGTTCGCCGTCGGCCAGGCGCCGGTGGCAGGCGGTCCGGGGGCCCTGCGGCTGCGGGCGTCGGCTGGTGCGGTCTCGACCGTGGCAGGCGGCACCTCCGTCGCCGCCGCGGGGCGTGCCGGTGGTCTTCTGCTGCGCGCCGCCCAGGCGAACCTCCTGGCGGTCCGGCACACGTCCGTCGTGGGCTCCGCGGGGGCGCTCACCGTGCGGGCAGGGGCGGGGGCGGTCGCCGCCGCTCAGGTGCCGACCGTGGCCGGGGCGGCGGGTTGTGTGCGGGTCGCAGCTGGTCCCGCCCGGGTCTTGGCCGTCCAGGTCGCGGCCCCGGTAGGCCCGGCCGGTGCGGTCTTCCTACGCGGCGGGGCAGGTGCACTGACAGGGCCGGCCAGCGTGGCGCTGGCTGGGGTGGCCGGGCTGATCCAGTGTCGTGCCGGGCGCGGCTCGGTCAGCGTGAGCTCAGGGCGGCCGGGGCGGGCGGTGCTCCGTGCTGGGCATGCGGCGGCGGTGTTGGTGTCTGCGGGTTCGTCCTCGCAGGCGATCCTGCGGGGAGGGGTCTCATGACGACCTACGGGGTCGGCTCGGTCGTCACGCTGACGACGCAGGTCGCTGACAGCGCCGGAACGCTGGTCGACCCGGCGGGCATCACGCTGACGATTCAGCTGCCCGACGCCACCACCGAGGGCCCGTTCACCGCTCCGGACGTCGTGCACGAGGGAACCGGGCTGTACCGGTACGACTACACGACCACGATTGCCGGGCGGCACATCGCCCGCTGGGCGTCTGCCACCCCGTCGGGGGTGGATGAGGAGCCGTTTGAGGTCGCCGCGCAGTGGGCGGAGGCCGGGGTCCTGTCCCTGCGGGAAGGCAAGAAGCAGCTCAACCTCGACGAGGACGACACCGACGACGACGAGGAGATCGCCGGGTTCATCCGGTCGGTCACCGAGATCTGCGAGCGGTTCAAAGGTGCGCTCGCCCGCACCACCCACGTGGAGAAGCACCAGGGCGGCCACCTGATCGCCTTGCTGCGTGCGCCGGTCCTGTCGGTGACCTCGGTGACGTCCATACGGACCGGCGCCGTCGCCCAGGACGTTGCCGACCTCGACGTGGACGGCCCGACCGGCATCGTGCAGCGCCTCGACGGTGGCTACATGTGCGGGCCGCTGCGGGTCACCTACATCGCCGGGCGCACGTCGATCCCGCCGAACGTCAGGCAGGCGGCGCTGATCCTGCTGCAGCACATGTGGGAGACCCAGCGCGGCACGCAGGGCGGCGTCCGGGTCGGCGGCAGCGATGAGGTGTACGACCCGCGGTTCGGGTTCAGCGTGCCGCGGCGGGTGCTGGAGCTGCTCGGCGACCAACCGCCGCTGGTCGGCTGAGCCTCCTGCCGGCCACAGCGCGCCTGCCGCCGCTGAACGCTCTCAGACCTCGTCGCCGACCCTGCCCATGCCTGACTACCAGGCAAGAGCTGAACCGGCGGTGAAGGTCAGGTTCAGCCTGACCTCCTGGCGGGTCAGGTTCAACCTGACCTCCGATCGGCGAACCAACCACCCGGAGGGCAACGGTGACCACCTCCCGCGTACCGGCCGTCATCGACGCCCTGGTCGCGCTCTACAAAAACGCCCCCGGCCTGGCGAAGGTGAGCGTGGTCGACGGGCCGCCCGTCACCAACAACCCCCTCCACGAGGCGGTGTTCATCGGCTACGACGGCGACCCCGACGGCGAGGGCCAGGCGGCCGAGGACGCCCAGACATGGGCAGGCATCGGCGCCCGGTCCCGGGACGAGACCATCCAGATCACCGGCGCCGTCGTCGTCTGGCGCGGCAGCACGAAGGTCCGCCCGGTCCGCCAGCGCGCGTACGAGCTGTTCGGCGTCGTCGAGGACGTCCTGCGCGCTGACCCCTCGATCGGGCTACCACCCCCCACCGTCGCCGAGATCGCCTCCGGCGGCCTGTACCAGGCGCAGCGGCAGTCCGGCATCGAGGCCCGAGTCCCGTTCCTCATCAAGGTCCAGACCCGCATCTAAGGAGAACGCGTGGCCAGGTTCAA
The DNA here is from genome assembly GCF_053604425.1 of Microbispora sp. NPDC004025. Taxonomy (NCBI): domain Bacteria; kingdom Bacillati; phylum Actinomycetota; class Actinomycetes; order Streptosporangiales; family Streptosporangiaceae; genus Microbispora; species Microbispora sp. NPDC004025. The sequence goes on from NZ_JBSGHN010000001.1 coordinate 391,178, forward strand.
GAACATCTCCGGCGACGACCGCCGCGTCGGCCGGCCCGACGGCCCGCTGGTTGCCGCGGGCGACGTCATCACCGTGGACGGCGACGTCCTCACCGACCTCGACGACGCCTGGGTGACCGGCGGCTCCGACGACGTGGTCCTCGATGAGGAAACCAAGGAGCGGATCGGGTTCACCGGCGACGCGCGCGCGTGGCCGAAGGAGACCTGGGAGCTGGTCCGCGAGGCGGCGCCCGCGCCGGTCGCGAGGCGGGCGACCACCGAGCCCGCGAAGGGGGAGTAGCAGATGGCCACGGGTACGGGTCTTGACGCCCAGCTCGGTTTCGCCGCGGAGGTGACCGTCGGCACCGCGGTGACGGTGACGAAGTTCATCGAGTTCAACAGTGAGTCGCTGGCGTGGAAGCCGACGTTTGTCGAACCGACCGGTCTGCGTGTGGGGCGCAGGTTTAAGCGGTCCGCCCGCCTGGTGCAGTCCCGCAAGACGGTTGAGGGCTCGATCGAGTTCGAGTTCCCCACCAAGGGAGCCGGGCTGCTGGTGGCGCACATGCTCGGCAGCACGGCGACGCCGCAGCAGATCGCCGCGACCAGCGCCTACAAGCAGATCCACACTCCCGGCGGGCTGGTCGGCAAGGGCCTCACGTTCCAGGTGGGCCGACCGGAGCCGTCGGGGACGGTACGGCCGCACACCTACAAGGGCTGCAAGATCAAGTCGTGGGAGTTCAAGCTCTCCGACTCGGCGATCGCCACGCTGTCGCTGGAGGTCGACGGGTGGGACGAGGACACCGCCACCGCGCTCGCCGCCGCGTCGTTCGTCAGCGGCGCTGAGGTCTACAACTTCCAGCAGGGCGTGCTCAAGCTCGGCGGGACCGCGAACACCGCCTCCGGTGAGATGACCATCACCGGCGGCACGGCGGTGTCCACGGTCATCAAGGAGATCTCCATCAAGGGCGAGACGCCGCTCGCGACGGAGAGGTACGGCATCGGCAACGCCGGCATCAAGCGGGAGCAGCTCGAGAACGACATCCCCACGATCACCGGCAGCCTCACGGCGGAGTTCAACCGGGCTGAGCTGTACGACCTGATGAAGAACAACACCACCACGGCGATCGAGTTCACCCTCACGGGCAGCGCGATCCCGTCCGGGTCGGGCAACAACAACCAGCTGTCGTTCATCATGCCGGCCTGCAAGCTGAAGGAAGCGGCGCCGTCCGTCAGCGGACCAGGGATCGTCGAGATGAGCACCTCGTTCGAGGCGTACGACGACGAGGTCAACGCGCCGATCCAGGTGAAGATCGTGTCGGCGGACACGACGCTGTGACGATCGACGTCCGGGTCGTCGGTGCGGACCAGCTCTATGAGCTGAACCGGCGGCTGAAGGATGCCAGCGACAAGAAGCTGCCGGCCAAGCTCCGCAAGGGCATCCGGGACGGTGCGAAACCGGCGGTGGCCGCGACGAAGGCGGCCGTGCTGGCGATCCCGGTGACCAACTCCAAGGGCGGCGGCCGGCGGCAGCGCGAGCGTGCACGGGCGGTGCGGCTCGCGGATGCCGCGCTGGCCCGGGTGAAAGACGAAGACGAGCTCACCACCGACGACATCGTCGCGATCAACGAGCGTGCCCGCGCGCGGGCGCGCAAGGGATCCGGGCTGCGGCAGACCATCGCGGGCGCGCTCCACCTGGTGATCAAAACCGGGGCGAAGACCGCCGCCGTCCGGATCGAGGTGAACGAGGCGAAGCTGCCGCCGGACCAGCGGACTCTGCCGCGGCACCTGGACTCGCCGAAGGGGTGGCGGCACCCGACGTTCGGACACGACCCATGGACCCACCAGCAGGGCAAACCGTGGTTCGCGACCACGATCCGCAAGCACGTGGGCGAGGTCCGCACCGCTGTGATCAAGGCGATGGACGAGATCGCCGACTACATCGAAAGAGGAGCCTGATGGCCAAGGTCACCTACCAGGGTGAGACGGTCGACGTCGACCTCGGCAGCCTGCCCCTGCACGAGGGCATCGCGATCCAGCGCAAGACGGGGTTCCGGGCCCTGGACCTGGAGGCGGCCCTGAAACAGGGCGACTTCGTCGCGATGGCCGCTCTCGCCTGGCTCATCCTGCACTTCCGGATGGGCAAGGACATCACCTGGGAGGACATCGAGACCGGCAAGGTCCCGGTCGACTGGAGCCACTTCACCTTCGAGGTGCCGGACCAGGACCCTACGCCCGCCGCCGAGGCGGCGAAGACCTCGAGCTGAAGCGGCGCCGCTACCTGCCGGCGCTCGCGCACTACTTCCACCTGACCCCGCGCGACGTCGATCAGCTGACGGTGGCGGAGTTCGAGCTGTTCTGCAGCCAGGTGGACGAGATCAACAAGAAAGCCCAGTCCGAAAACTGAACATGTCGCCCTGAGGGGAGGTCGCCGTGGCCGCCCTCAGTTTCGACATCTTCGCAAGGGATCACGCCTCGCGCGCGTTTCGGCAGCTCGGCAACGAGGCGGAGCGAGCCGCGGCCAAGATCGCTGCGTTGAACGCGTCTTCGGGTGGGCTGCGCGGCCAGATGGGCGGCCTGACCGGTGATGTTGGCGGGCTGGCCGACCGTCTCGGTGCGCTGCACGGCCGGTTCGGCGTGCTGGGTTCGGGCGTGGATCGCCTCGGAGCCGGGCTGGAGCAGATCGCCGGGCGCTTCGCGAGCTTCGCCGAGGACATCGGGCGGGCCGGTGTGCGGATCGTGGCCGCGGCCGGGGCGCTGGCCACGCTCACCGCGGCGGGAGCGTCGGCCGCCTCCAGCGTCGGAGGGCTCTTGGCCGCGCTCGCCCCGGCCGGTGGGATCCTCGCCGCCCTGCCGGGCGCGCTGGGGATGCTCACGGCGGCCAACCTCACGCTGAAGATGAGCCTGTACGGCGTCAGCGACGCCATGAAGTACGCCTACGAGGGCGACGCGAAGAAATTCGGCGAGGCGCTGGAGAAGCTCACCCCGGCGGCCAGGTCGTTCGCGTTGGAGTTCCAGAACACCGTGCCCGCGATGAAGACCTTCCAGCAGGCGGCGCAGACGGGGTTCTTCGCCGAGCTCAACGGGTCGCTGGCGCACTTCGTTGACCTGTTGCGCGGCACCCAGCCGTGGATCGAAGGCCTGGCCCGGAACATGGGGTCGGTCGTGCGGACGTTCCTGGAGTTCGTCACCGCCGAGCGCAGCGTCGGCCAGTTCAACGTCATCTTGTCCAACACCTCCGGCTTGGTGACCGGGCTGCGCCTCGCGCTGACGCCGCTGATGACCGGGTTCCTCGACCTCGCCGTGGTCGGGACAGATTTCTTCCGATCACTGTCCGGCGGGCTCACCGACTCCCTGACCCGCTTCGGCGAGTGGATGTCGCAGGTTTCCGCGTCCGGTCAGGCCATGGCCTGGATGCAGAACGCCTGGGAGGTCCTCAAGCAGCTCGGCTCCGTGCTGGCAGACCTTGGCGGCATCGTCGCCGGTGTGTTCCGGGCGATGCGCGACGCCGGCGGGGACGCACTCGGCATCCTCGGCCAGATGGTCGACGCGGCGCACCGCTGGGTCGACTCGGCGAAGGGCCAGCAGGTCCTCGTCGACGTGTTCAAGGCGCTGCATCAGATCGGGCAGGCGTTCACACCCGTGCTAGTGGCGGTCGCGAACGGCATCGGCGCCCTGGCTCCCGTCATCGCCTCCCTGGCCACGGCGGTCGGACCCGTCCTGGCGGGCGCGGTCAACGCTGTAGTACCTGCCCTGGCCGCGCTCGGGCCCGGACTGCAGGCCGTGTTCGGCGCGCTGGGGCCGGCCGTGTCGGCGCTCGCCCCCGCGCTGCTACTGGTCGGGCAGGCATTCTCCGGCCTGTTCACCGCCGCCGCACCAGTGATCCCCCTGCTCGCGCAGGGCTTGGCCGCCGCCGCGCCGGGGCTGGCCGCCGTCATGCAGGCGCTGGGCCAGGCCGTGGCCGCGCTCGGGCCGGCATTCGCTCCGCTCGGCGCGGCGATCGGCGGTGTGCTGGCTGCGCTGGCGCCGCTGCTGCCTGCGGTCGCCCAAGTTGCGCAGGTGATCGCGACCAGCCTCGCCTCCGGCGTACAGGCGGTCCTCCCGTCCATTCAGCTGCTCGTGTCCGCGTTCGGGCAAGCGCTGACCGCGCTGCAGCCGGTCATCCCCATGGTGATCAACCTGGCTGCGACATTCGTCAACGCCATGGTCCCGGCGGTCGCGCCGCTGCTGCCCGTGCTGGCACAGCTCATCACGCAGCTCGCCAGTGCGCTGCTGCCCGCGATCACCCCGTTGATTCCGATGGTCGCGCAGATCGCCGAGGCGTTCGTAAAGGTCCTGATAGCGGTCGCGCCGCTGGCCGTGCAGATCGGCCAGTTCCTCGCCCAGGCGATCGGCCTGCTGCTGCCGCCGATTCTGCAGCTGGTCCCGCAGTTGATCAACGGGTTGTTGCCAGCGTTCACCCAGATCATCGGCGCTGTCATGCAGGTGTTCGAGGCCTTCCAGCCGCTGCTGCCGGTCATCGGCCAGCTGATCGCCGCCCTTCTGCCACCACTCGTGCAACTCGTCGTCACCCTGGCACCGGTGTTCGTGGCCGTGGCCAAGGCGATCGCCGATCTCGTCGTCGCCCTGGCACCGCTGCTGCCACCGATCATTCAGCTGGTCACTGCGGTGCTGCCGCCCCTGATCCCGCTGATCACGATGGTGGCCGACCTCCTCGTGCGCCTCCTCGTGCCGGCGTTCGAGTTCGTGATCGGCATCGTCGTGAAGGTCGTGGACTTCCTCGTCGGGGTCCTCGTGCCGGCGCTTAACCTCATGACCGACGCCATGAAATGGGCGGTCGACCTGGTCGTCGGGGTATTCCAGTGGCTGTACGACGTCCTGATCGGTCACTCGATCATCCCGGACATGATCCAGGGGATCAGGGATTGGTTCCAGCGCGGCGTCGACTGGGTCAAGGGCATCATCGCGTGGTTCGGTGAGCTGCCCGGGAAGTTCAACGAGTGGCTGGGTGGGGTCCGGGACAAGGTCGGTGAGGCCTGGGAGAACATCCGGTCGGGGATCGCCGAGAAGATCGACGCTGTCAGGTCCAAGATCGCCGACACGCTGCACTCGATCCGGGACAAGTGGAACGACATCTGGAGCGGCGTCCGCACCTTCGTGTCCGACAAGTTCGGCGAGATCAGGTCGGCGATCTCCGACAAGATCAACGGTCTCATGGACACCATCCGCGGTATCCCGGGGCGGATCACGTCGGCGATCGGCAACCTCGGGCGGCTGCTGTGGGACTCCGGTCGGTCGGTCATTCAGGGCCTCATCGACGGCCTGTGGTCGAAGTTCAACGACCTGTGGAACACCGCGACGGACATCCTCGGCAGGATCAGGAGCCTGTTCCCGTTCAGCCCCGCCAAAGAGGGCCCGTTCAGCGGCCGGGGCTGGGTCCTGTACTCCGGCATCTCGATCGGCGAGCAGTTCGCCGAGGGCATCACCCGGGGCATCGGCACGGTGCGAGCGGCGGCACTCGGCCTGGTCGATGCGGCGGCGGTGGCGCCGGCGGCACCGTCCGCCCCGGTGCCGCCGGTCCCCGTCATTCCTGGCGCCGGGGGTGTGACGTACAACTTCAACCTCAGCTTCTCCGGTCAGCCGCTGGTCGGTGAAGACGAGATCATCCGGCTGGTCATCAAGGCCGCGAACGTGGCGAAGACGCGTGGGTTCCCGCTGGGGGTGATCGGCACGTGACCATGCCGGACGCCTTCTGCGACATCGCGTGGTACACCGACCCGGCCGACGGGTCGCCGCTGTGGCGGGACATCTCCGACTACGTCGAATGGCAGCTCGGCGCACGAATCTCCCGCCGCCGCTCCCATGAACTGGACCAGGTCACCCCCGGAACGCTCGCACTGACCCTGCTGAACGAGGACGGCCGGTTCACCGCGGGCAACACCACCTCGCCGTACTACCCGCAGGTGTTGATCAACCGGCCGATCCGGATCCGCGCCCGGCTGAACGGCAACGCCAAGAACCGGCTGCTACAGGAACAGGCCAGAGGCTCCGACACCTCCGAATGGTCGGCCACCCAGGGCAGCCTCGCCGTCGACACCACCGTGGTCCCTGCAGGCCAGTCGTCCTCGATACGGTGGACCGCTGGCACCCTGTCCAACGGCACCTACCTGCGTTTGGGCTCCACGTCGATCGCCTCGCCCAGCGGCGACGCGATCGAGGTGACAGCGGGCCTCAGCTACGCGCTCCAGTGCCAGGCCCGCCGGGATGCCTCGGTTTCCTGCACGATGGCGATCCGGGTGCGATGGTTCGACAAGACCGGCGCGCAGATCTCCGAGACGACCGGTTCCGCTGTCACGCTGACGACCTCGTTTCAGGCGATCACCTACACGGTGACGGCCCCGGCGGGTGCGCAGCACGCCCGTGTCGTCCTGGTGTCCACGACGTCGACGGCGAGCTCGGTCGTCATCTACACCAGTGCGTGGCAGTTCGAACAGGCGTCGTCCCCCACGGCCTGGGCGGACCCGGGCAAGGAGTACAGCCGGTACGTCGGCTACGTCGACAAATGGCCGCACAAGTGGGCCAACGGCGTACTGGGTGTGACCGCGATCACCGCGACCGACCTGCAGAAGCTCCTGGGCCGCCGCTTCCTGCGGTCGCTGTCCTGGATCGCGGACAACCAGGCATCCGGCGCCCGGGTCCTGGGCCTGCTGGCCGCGGCCGGGGTCACCACCGCGGCCGTCGACTCCGGCGTGTCACTCCTCGGGCTGACCGGGCAAGAGGCCACGCAGTCGCTCATGCAGAGCATCCGCGCCGCCACGGCGAGTGAGGCCGGCCTGTTCTTCATCGACCGCGACGGAAAGCCCATCTTCCACGACCGGGCGCGCCGGCAGGTGCCGTCCAGCGCACCAGTGATCACGCTGACTGGTGACCAGTGCGGCGAGGACCTCAACTTCCTCGTGGATGACCAGCTTCTCCTTAACGACGTTGTGGTCAGCACGGACGACGGGACGGAGGCGCCCGTCCAGCAGGACGCGGCCAGCATCAGCAGCTACGGCGCGTACAGCGGCTCGTTCCAGACGCTTCTGCAGACCGCTGCGGAGGCCAAGGACCGCGCGCTGTATCTGCTGGCGCAGTATGCCGAGCCCCGCCCGAGAGCCGGGCAGATCACGGTGGAGGGGCACGCCTACCCGTCGTTGTTGCCAGATCTGCTGGGCAGCGAGATCGGGCAGCGCATCCAGATCAGCGGTCTGCCGAGCAATGGGCCCTCGGATGCGCTGGACCTGTGGATCGAGGGCATCCAGGACGTGATCACCGATCAGACGTGGACGTTCACTTTCGACCCGTCCCCCGCCAAGGTCACCGCGTCGTTGATCCTCGATCACCCGGTGTACGGGCGGCTGAACAGCGGCAACTACTACGGGTGGTGACGTGGCATACAAGACGTTCACCGGAGCGTTCGTCACAGCCAGCGAAATCGACGTCTACCTCGCGCAGCAGGCCGTCATCGTGTGCACCTCCACTACCAGGCCTCCCCTGCCGCCGGCGGGAATGCGGATCTGGCAGACCGACACGCTGACCGAGCACTTCTGGGACGGGACGACGTGGCAGTTCCTGAGCGGCCTGAACAGGTTCGTCCGCAAGACCGCCGACGAGTCGGTGGCCAACTCCACTGCAGTGCAGGCCGACGACCATCTGTTCGTGTCGGTCGCGGCTAACGCCGTGTACGCGGTCGAGGCATTCATCATCTGCTCGTCACCGACCACCGCCGACATGAAACTCAACTGGGCCGCCCCGGCCGGCTCCACGATGGACTGGTCGTCGCTGTCCCCGCACACGGCTCAGACGAACCGGGATCAGTCGACGATCAGCGTCGCGCAGCTGGGTGCCGGTGGTCAGGCCGATGCGGCTGGTTATGGCGACAACATCGACGTGATCTTCATGCCTCGGGGGCGGCTCACGACCGTGTCCTCGGGGACGCTGCAGTTCCGGTGGGCGCAGTCCACGGCGAACGCCACGGCGGCGAAGGTGAAGACGAACTCCTACCTGTACGCGAAGAGGATCGCCTGATGCCGTACAGGACGTTCGGCACAGAGGTGTTCACCTCCAGCGACATGAACACCTATCTCATGAGGCAGGCGTTGATCGTCTGCACGTCCGGTACCCGGCCGTCGCCCGTCCCCGGAATGCACATCTGGCAGACCGACACGCTGACCGAGCATGTCTGGGACGGGTCCGCATGGAGATTCACCAGAGCTGCCGACCTGTTCGCGTTGAAGGTGGCAGACGAGTCGGTCACGAATTCCACGACCCAGCAGACCGACGACCACCTTTTCGTCGCTGTGGAGGCGAATGCTACGTACATCGCCGAGGCGCTGCTCCGCTACGTCGGTACGACCAACGGCGCGCTCCAGTTGGGCTTCACCGTTCCCGCCGGGACGACATTCCCGTGGGCGTCGTTCGGCGCCGAATTCGGCAGCACGAACAGGGACAGCGCCTCGGTGAGAGTCGCGGCACCGGATCAGTCCGCGACGATCGGCGCAGCGGGGTTCGGCACTAGCGCGGAAACAATATGGGCCATTAAGGGGCTGTGTGTCAGAACGGGGGGCACGGCCGGCACGTTCGGCATCCGCTGGGCGCAGGTCATCAGCGACCCAGGTGCCACCACAGTCCGAGCCGGTTCCTATCTTCATGCGCGGCGGGTGGCCTGATGCCGTTCAAGGACTTCACGATCGAAGAGGCGCGTAGCTCCGACATCAACACGTACCTGATGAACCAGATGGTCATCACTTGCACGTCGGGCACCCGGCCTTCGCCGGTCAACGGGATGCGGATCTGGCAGACCGACACGCTGACCGGTTTCGTCTACGAGTCGTCGGCGTGGCGGCTGATCCGCGCTGTGCCCCTCGTCGCGGTCAAGACCGTGAACGAGTCGGTGGCGAGTTCCACGACGTTGCAGAACGATGACCACCTGCTGGTGAACGTCGCTCCCGGCGCCGTCTACCTTGTCCAATGCTTCGTCTGGGTCTCGAACAGCGGAGCCAACGCCGGTATGAAAGCGAGCTGGTACGGCCCGTCAGGGGCCACTATGACCTGGACGACCCAGGTGCCACATACCAGCGCGCCCGACAACGTCTCGAACCCGATCAGCGTCAACGCTTTCATCGCCATCGGCGATGCCGGCGACATACGCATTCCCAGCGTGACGGACAGCGCGGCAGTCCTGCAGGGCCTGCTGCAAACGGCTGGCAGCGGGGGCACCTTCGGCCTGAGGTGGGCCCAGTCCAGCTCAAACGCCAGCGCAGTCACTGTCAAAGCCGGTTCGCATCTTTTCGTGAACGCCGTCGCCTGAAAGGGAAACAGTGGCAGGCATATACAAGATCGGCTTCCCCGCCGACACGCCCCGCGACGAAGCCGAAGCGGCTGCCCGCGAGCAGGTCCGCCAGCTCGACCAAGACGACGTACTGGAAATCGGCATCGTCCAGACCGACGAGCACCAGGCCGCCGGCGAGTACCTCGTCCGTATCGTCACCGGCCAACCGGAGCCCGAGACGCCGGCGGAGCCGGAACCGGACGGCCCGGCCGTCACCCAGCTCGCCGCCGAGCGGCAGCAGCTGCTCGCCCGCCTCGCCGAACTCGACGCACACATGGCGGCCGGCTCGTGACGATCCGCGACCTCGGCGACGCCATCCTCTACGCGGGCGCGCTCGCTGCGGCGCTCGCGGCGATAGGCGTCGTTGCGCGCTGGGCCGTACTCCGGCCGCTGAAGAAGTGGATCGCCGAGCAGATCGGCCAGGTGAAGCAGGGCACCGCGGCGGTGCAGGAAACCGCGCAAGCCGTCCAGGCGACCGCCGACAAGGTCCACGCCGAGGTCAGCCCCAACCACGGCCACTCGCTGAAAGACCACGTCATCCGCACCGAGACCAAGCTCGACGCCCTCACCCAGCGTTTCGAAGACCACCTGGCCAACCATCCGAAGGGCTGACCTACAACCTGCGGAGGATCTCCGCCTTCTTCGCCTCGAACTCCTCGCGCGTCAGCACCCCGGTCTCGACGAGCCGACCCAGGCGTTCCAGCTGAGCCACGGGATCCTCGGCGGCGGGCGCTGCAGGCGGCACCGGAGGCATCGGCTGAGGGGCTGCCGGCGGCATCGGATGGGGGACCGGCATCACCGGCGCGACCATCGCAAATCTCATGGCGTGAGCGGCCTGCTGCTCGCGGAGCCGTGCCTGATGCGCGGCGTGGTTGATCGCCTGAGTGACACCGCGGGGGTCGGAAACCGACTCCAGGACGACCCGCTCGTACCCGTTCGGCCGGTGTACGTGCACGATCACGTCGCCGACGCTCCTGGCCTTCTGCGTGAGCGATTGCCGGAAGTCAATGTCGGCGATCATGTGGACCGGAACCTGCTGGGAGTCCGTCGACAGCATGCCGCGCTCGAAGTACAGGTAGACGGTTGTGAGCCGGTAGCGCGGCGCCATCCTGCCGCCCGTCGCCGCGGCGGTGAGCGATTGGGAGGCGCCTTCCCAGATGACCTGCTCCGGCAGCGGTTGCGGCTGCCCGTACGGGGCGGGTTGCGCGTGGGGCGGGCCGTACGGCTGCTGCGGATAACCCATGTGACGACTCCAGAGACAAACGCGGCAACGCTGTGAGACGCACCAAGCATCCACCGGGTTGACCCATAGCGCCACATCCGCCTGTTTTCGGTCAGCACCATTTCTCTAGGGAGGCCAACGGTGGCCATCGACCTCGTCACGCGAGCGGAGTGGGACGCCCGCGCACCGAGAGGCAGCTACGACACGATCCACAGCACCCGAGGTGTGAAGGTTCACTACACCGGCAGCTTCGAGAACCCGGCGATGCTGAACGACCACGACCTGTGCGTCGCCCGCGTCCGCTCCATCCAACGGCAGCACATGGACGGCAACGGGTGGCTGGATATCGGCTACAGCGCGGCGGCGTGCTGGCACCGGCGCGTGTTTGTCGGCCGTGGCCCGGGGCACCTCCCCGCCGCGAACGGGCCGGGCCTGAACTCCGGCCACTACGCGGTGGTCGCCCTGGTCGGTAACTCCGGGCTGGTCGAGCCGACCGACGAGCTGCTCCTGGGGATCCTCGACGCGATCGACTGGCTCCGCGCGAAGGGCGGCGCCGGGCACGAGATCAAGCGCCACCGAGACGGCTACGCCACGGACTGCCCCGGCGGCCCGCTGTCCGCCTGGGTCGCCAAGGGCGCTCCACGCCCCGGCGGGGCCAGGCCGGCGGACGTGGACGCGAAGCCGGTCACCGACCGCGCACCGGCGTGGCCCGGGCGGCTCCTGGCGTACCCGCCGCTCACGGTCGGAGACGACGTCGAGACCTGGCAGGCCCAGATGAAGCGCCGCGGCTGGGACATCGAGGTCGACCGGATGTACGGCACGGACTCGCGCGACGTGTGCCGCCGGTTCCAGGCGGAGAAGGGCCTGAACGTCGACGGCATCGTCGGACGGGACACCTGGCGGGCCGCATTCGAGGCCCCGGTCACCTGACGAACGGCCCGAATTCATACCGGCTCATATACCAGCCCACCTGTGACCTGCGGATTCCCGTGGGTCTTATAGTTTCCGCCCCGCTCGGAGGGGCGGTCACTGATCTGCCACTGAGAAGCGGCATCCCACAGACTCGGCCGTCAGTTGGAAGTACGGCCCCGCCCTCCAACGGAGGTTGCACATGCTCGCATCCATCATCCGGACGGTCGTGCCGGTCATCGTCGGCGTGCTGCTCGGCTGGGCCGCCAAGGTGGGCCTGGACCTGCCCGAGGGTCCGGTCACCGAGCTGGTCACCGTGGCCATCACGGGCGTGTACTACGCGGTCGGCCGGTGGCTGGAGCAGCGCTGGCCCGCGGCCGGCCGGTGGTTGCTCGCGGCCGGGCTCACCTGTAAGCAGCCCGACTACGAGCTCGCGGCCTGACACTACGATGGCCGCATCGCCGCCACCCCTGAAGGTGTGATCGCGATCGGCGAGTGGGTGCTCTTCATGGAGACCGACCCCGATCTGCCACCGAACGCTGTCGAGCTGCGGTCCGGCGACCAGGCGGTCCGGCTCGTGCTCGACTGATCACAGGATTCGATCACCCCGATCGACGCGCCGTACGGCGCCGGGCTTCGGCCTTGAGGAACGCGAGGCCCCGCTCTCCTTCGGGAGGGCGGGGCCGTTCTTGTTGTGGACAGCGTCAGCCAGAGCTGTCCGGCATCACTTGAACCAATCCCAGTCCAGCCACTGGCCCAACCCCGCGATCGTTCCGATGAGCGCCACGATGAACGCCACCACCCAACCGATCACTTTCCACGTCCGGTTGTCCGGCTCACTCTCACCTTTGCTGACCGCGCTCTTCACCTTCGTGGTGTTCTGGGCGTTCGCACCGTGATTCACCACTACGGTGTTGTTGTCGCCGCTGATCTCAATACCGGGCACGGCGCGGCTCAGCGCGCCGTCGGCATCGGCGGCGGTGAGGGCATCGTCGCTATCCGCGATGGTCGTCAGCTCAGCGACCAGCACGGTAAGCGCCGTACGGACCTGGTCCACGACGCCCGCGATCTCAACCGGGTTGACCAGCCAGTAGACCCCAGCGACCACCTGCCGCTGTGGAATCTGACCGCTTTTCCACCCCTCCTGAGTCATGAACTGCGCCACCTGCTCGGAATTGCCGAACGTCAGGCGCAGTTCCTCCGTCTCGCCAGCTCGCTTTTCCAGTACGGCGATGGGCTCGGTGAAGCGAACCTCCTCACGGATGCTTTCGCGGATCTCTTTGGGGAGGGTCTGAGGGCTGATCCTCTGCGGGATCCGGTTGACTCCGTACCGGTTGGCGTTATCGATGTATAGAGACGCGCCGATCACGCGGTACGAGGGAACGTCGTCTTCCGAGGGGTAACCTTGCAACTCGCGGGTCGCCCAGTCTCGGAGGGCTGTAGATCCGGTGCGACCGCCTAGGGTCACACAGAGCCGCAATACGTTCGCGATCGGCACGTTCGGGTCGTGCACCTCGCGTTCGATCTGCTCGATCAGGGCCTTGTCCCGATCCGAGCGGGGGGTCATCTTTGACACCTTTATAGTTTCCCGTGTCACTTTGTATGCCCGGCACGTAGACGTGCGTGGGGGCCAAGGCAGCGGCGCGACCTCAGTCCACGGCTATGTCTTGGCAATGATGGGGCGGCCTGGCTTTCCCGGGTTGTCGCGGCGGGCGTCGAGATCGCCGCGGCGGAAGTGCGGCACCCCGCACATCTCGACCGTGATCAGGCGTTCCTCGTGCTGGTAGCGGCGCAGCGTGCCGTAGTCGATTCCGAGGTACTCAGCAGCCTCCGGCCCGTCGAGCAGGTCGTCCGGATGCGAGCGGGTGCCGACCGGCCACGTCGGCAGATCGCGGCCGGCCCGGGCCGCCTCGACCTGCGCGCGGTCGTACAGGAGTTTGCGCCGGCCGGGGTTGAACGGGCGCAGCCCGAACCGCTCGGCGCCGCCGGTGTTGCGCCACGTCTTGTAGCTGATGCCGAGCAGCTGTGCGGCGGCCTGGCCGTCGACGGCTTCCCGGTTGTGGGGGATCACGCCTCGTCTCCTTCCTCGAGGATGACGGAGCGGTACGGCATGGCCGGGTCCGGGGTCATGCTGAACGTCGCGGCGACCTCGTCGGTGCTGGTGTCCACGATGGTCCACGACAGGGTCATGCCGACGGTGCCCTCGGCGTTGGCCGCGGCCTGTTCGGTGGCCTCTCGGGCGATCTCGTCCAGGCGGAGCTCCGCCTCTCGGAAGGTTGGCCGGCTGTCGATGACGTTGTGGCGGTCGTCTCTGATCTCGTACATGGGTCTGGTCCCCTCAGCGGGTGTTCGGTCTAGGAAAGACTGCGCGGAAGGCGGCCCGGCCGGTGCGGCCGAGCCGGATTCTGTGGACGAGGGGCGGGCCGAGGCCCGCCCGGTCACAGCGTGTCCGGCCAGACCTGGGGGACCAGGGAGGCGGCATGCGCCCAGGTGTCGGCCTGCCGGTCGAACGCCGCCCGGTCGTCACAGATGATGCGGAGCGCGCCCACCTGGACTTTCAGCTCGCCGCAGCCGCTGGGGGAGTGCTTGGGGGTGCGGCCGTAGATCTGGACTCCGCTGAGCATCCCGGTCAGGGACACCGCGCTGTGGACCAGCATGGTGCCGTTCTTCCAGCCGGGGACCTCGTAGGGGGCGGCGGTCTCGCCGTTGAACACGGCGTCCGCCTGCGCGGTGGCGCGCCGCCAGACGCGGAGCATCTGCCAGGCAGCGATCCGGTCGCGCAGGACGACCAGGAGGCCGGGGATCAGAACGTGGATGGCGTCCGCCTCGGTCAGGACGCGGGTGTCGTGCGCGCCCATGAGACGGATCGTCACGACGGGGAGGTGGTGGCGGGTCTGCATTCCCGGCTCCTCTCGGAAGTTGATCGGCCTGTCGTTCGGGGCTCTCACCCCCCTCCCGACACCCCTAAATATACAACAGTTCTGCCCCGAATGTAAGAGGGGTGACGCGGGAACTACGCTGAAGGCCTCGGCTTGATCGGCCGACAGGGACCGGCGGACTCTCACCGGCGCGAGCCGAACCCCGCCGGTCCCCTCCCGTGCTCGCCGCCGCCGGCCATCCGTAGGATCGCCCCGAACGACGCACAATCTCGGGGGACCGACAGATGGCTGACTACACTTTCGCGCCCGAACTGCTCGCCACTCAGCGCGCGTTCCTACAGGCGAGTGCCCGCGTGAAAGAGATCGGCGACAGCTTCCCACGATTGACTGCCATCGCCGTCGGCGAGGCGGACGTCCCCGAGGAACTACGGCAGGCCCTCCAAGAGGCCCGCGCGGAGGAGCAGCGCCTGGCCGTGGCCCTGCAGAACGACCGGTACTTCGCGACGGTGGACAACGCGCTGAAGGCGCGGATGGAACTGCGCAAGGCTGCTGCAGCAACCTGACTCGGCTGCGCCTTGCCACAGGCAGCGCGACGGCCCCGCTCCCTTGGGAGCGGGGCCGTTCTCGGCGTTCCGGGGTCAGTAGGCGCGCTTCCAGTGCCAGCGGCTGTCGCTGCTGTAGTAGCTGCACTTGTACCGCTTCTTCGTGACCTTGGCGTAGCCGTACTTCCCGTGCGCTGCGGCCGGGCAGTAGGCGCCCGGGGTGATGCAGTTCCAGTGGTTGCCGACGCGCTGGTAGCAGCTGGCCGCCGCCGTGGTGGCGGAGGCGTGGGCCGGCACGGTCAGCGCGGCGGGGGCGACGAGAGCGGACGCGACGAGCGCGCCCGCAGCGAGGAGACGACGGAGCACGTGCTCTCCCTCGGAGGCTGGAGGACGTTGGCCCATAGGAGACGGCCTCATTGCCGCCGAGGTTCACCACGGGCTGACCCTGTGACCCCAGGAAGGTATGGGACCCGATCGTGGCGCCCGACCGGGGGATCTGTGGCAAATTGCGGTAAATCTGGTGTACGTTTCCATGTATTGGCGGGACGTACCGCCCGCCCCCTGCTGCCCATCCTTAAGGTGGCCGGGCACGCGAAAGGGCTTCCTGTCCATACAAGGTTGAGCAGCCTCTGACAGGAAGCCCTTCCGCTCTACCGCCGCTCGACGTTGAAGAAGACCAGGAAAGCCAACCAGATCAGGAACTTGGCTACGGCCAGCCCGATCCGGATCCACCTCTCAAGGCGTCCCTCTCCGCTGCTGCGGTCTCGGCGGTCATTCACCTTCGCGTTCTCCATTCCTCGTTCCTTCGTGTCCGGGCCGGGGTGACCCGCCACCGGTGAGTGAGCCCTGAACCCTGCCGGACTCGACGAGGTGGATGTGCGTCGGTGATGACGGAAAGAACATATCAAGTCGTACCCTCTGAAAGGCCGCAAGTCGGTAGGGGATCGTGCTGCGGATGTCGGGAGGCTTCGGGGCGAGAGGCGTGAGATCGCCCCGTTTCGGGCCATCCCGCGGCATCCTTGCTCAGCCGAATGCTGAAAACTCGGGCCCGTAATTGGATATACGGACGGATCAAAAAGCCCGATACTCGTCCCTGTCACAAAGAGGGCCCCATCCTCACAAGGAGGACGGGGCCACTCCGGGCTGCAGCGCTTATCTGGCGCCAGCGAGCTCGGGCCAGCCGTGCAGCCCGATGCCCACGCCGGACCGGTACAGCTGCACCCCGGCCGCGGTGTACGGCACGGTGTTGTCCGGCAGCTCGTCGGCCCGGGGCCAGGCCAGGCCGCCGCACTTGCTGGGCTCGGCGTTGTACGGCTCCCCGTGCCAGCGGTCGGTCGCGAAGAACACGCCCAGGCGCGGGCGGCCCTCGGGCGACAGGTGGTGGACGACGGTGGCCGGGCGGAGATCGGTCGGCTCGATCGCCACGCCGACCTCCTCCCGGGCCTCGCGGACCGCGCAGTCGACGACGGTCTCGCCCAGCTCCAGGTGCCCGGACGGCAGGCAGTACAGGCCGTCGGCGTACCCGGTGCCCTGGCGCAGGCACAGCAGGATCCGGCCGTGGCGTTCCAGGATGACGTGGACGTCGACGGTGACCTGATACCGCATGGCCGCTCCCCTGGTTACTTCTGTGGCTGGCGTGACCATAGCTCAGCGATCCGGCGGGCAATGAGCTGAACGGCGAGTTGCGGTGCATCGTCACCGGTGTCCACCCGCCACATGAGGAACCCGTCCTCGGCGAGGACAGCGGCGAGGTCGTCGTACAGGTCGGCCTCGACGCGGGAGGATCCGTCGTGCTCGAACCGGGAGTGCGAGCCGCGACGGCGGAGCCGGTCCTCCAGGATGCCGGGGTAGGCGGTGACGAGCACGGCCAGGTCCGGCCGGAGCGCGAGCGCGTTGAGCTGGCGCACGTACTCGAGGGGCACGCCGTCGCGGGACTGCAGCACGTACGACGACGGCACGTACCGGTCGCACAGCACGAGCCGGCCGTCGTCGAGGGCGGGCCGGATCTCGGTGGCCACGTGGTGGTAGCGGTCGGCCGCGACGAGGCAGGCCAGCGCCGGGCCCGAGTAGGTGCCGGTGAGGTGCCGGGCGATCTGCCCGAGCTGGCCGTCGGTGGGCTCCCTGGTGGACACGACGGGGTACCCGGCCTCGGTGAGATGGTCGGCGAGCAGCCGGACGAGGGTGGACTTCCCGGCGCCGCCGGGGCCGTCGAGGGTGACGAACAGGCCGGGCATCAGCAGCCTTCCGGGATGCGGGCGTGCTGCGCGCGGGCGAGCTCGACGAGGTGAGTGTGGATCTCCGCTTCGGTGGCCTCGCCGAACTGCAGGCCGGAGGAGAAGTTGAACTCATCCCGGCCGCGGAGCGCCTCGTCGTCCGCGCCAAGGTTGACCGGCGTGTAGTTGAGGAGCTGCTCGGGGGTGTAGCGGCCGGTCGCCATGAGCCGGCCCCACTCGGGAGTGCCGGGGTAGGGCCGGAACTGGAAAACGGACGCCCGGAACGTTCCAACCTCGTGATCGGTGAGGTCCCACAGGCGGTGGATCAGGTCCACGGTGGCCTGCATCTCGGCGCGGCTCTCACCGGGGAAGCCGAGGATGAAGTACCCCTTGACGCGGATGCCGCGGCGGGTCAGACGGCGGACGACGCTGGTCACCATGGCCGGGGTGATGCGCTTGTCGACGTAGGCCAGCATGCGCTCGGACCCGGACTCGATGCCGAGCGCGACCTCCCGCAGCCCGCACGCCGCCAGCAGGTCGAGCGTCTCGTCGGAGGTGCGGTGCAGCACGTTGATCCGGCCGGTCGCGTCCCACACCGCCCACTCGCCGATCTTCTCGTCAGAGAACGCGGTCATCATCTGGTCGATCACCCGGCGCGCGCCGAGGAACAGGTCGTCGACGAACCGGAACGCGGTCACCTCGCCCTGATCGCGGAGCCGGTGCATCTCCTCGACGATGTTGCCCGGCTGTCTGACCCTGATGGTGACGTCGGGGTTCGCCGACACAGCCGCGCCGCAGAACGAGCAATCGTACGGGCAGCCGCGGGCGCCGACCATGTTCGCCTCGATCCGGCCGTCCCCCGCCGTGTAGGGATCCTGGGCCAGGTAGGTGCGGTCGACGAACGGCATCGTGTTGATGTCGGGCGCCAGGTGATGCGCCGTGCCGGGCCGGCCGCCGGCAACCGGCGTGCGCAGGACGGGGTCGAGCCACATCACCGCGGGGAGGTCGGCCCGGTTGCGGTGGTCGTCCAGGAGCTCGACGACGCGAGTTTCGGCCTCGCCGAGGATCAGCGCGTCCAGGCGGGCCATGCGGGGGTCGGTCAGGATGCGGTCCGGCATGGCTCTCGCGTGGTGGCCGCCGGCCATGATGCGGATGCCCGGGTGGAGGGCGGCGGCGATGCGGGCGCTGATCTCGTACGTCGGGGCGAGCAGGTTGAACCCGGCCCAGCGGGGCGCGGCCTGGTTGATCAGGGCGATGGTGTCGGCGACCGGGAGGCCGTGGGCTTCGGCGTCGAGCACGGCGACGTTGTAGCCGCGGGCGGCGGCGTAGGTGGCGATGTAGGCCATCCCGAGCACAGGCAGTGTGTAGTCGTTGACGCGGGGCCGGGCGGCGTAGTCGCGAAGCGGGGCGTTGACCAGGAGCAGGTCGAGGGCGTCAGTGGGGTGGGGCCCCTGGAGTAGGTGGGGGGTTGCGGACATGGTGGTCTCCCCATGCGAGGGTGAGAGCGGTCAGGGTGGATAGGTGCGGCCCGGCGATGTTTCGCCAGGTGGTGGCGAAGCCGGGTTCGTCGGCCGGCCAGGTCGTGTGCGGGTCGGCGGTGGCGGCCCAGGTGCGCACGGCGAGGTCGGCGTAGGGGTAGTGGGAGAAGTCCCCGGTGTGGTCGGCGACGGCGGCGCCTGCGGTCCATGGGCCGATGCGGGGGACCGCCTGCACGGCCTTGACGAGCACGTCGGCGGGCAGCTGCGCCCACTCGGTGTGGTGGTCGAGGTAGGCGGTCGCGGCGGCCTGCAGGGGGCGGCGCTTGAACGCCATCCCGAGCGCGGCGAACTCCTCGGCGGTCATGGCGAGGACCCGCTGCGGGGTCGGCATGAGCGCGGTCGCCCCGGCCGGATCCCCGGCAGCGGCGCGGAACGCCCGGTGCATTGTGCGGGCCTGCCCGGCGCGGATGACCTGCCGGATGATGGCCGTGGCCAGGGCGTCCCACAGGTCCGTGTTGCGCCACCGCCGCACCGGCCCGAGCCCAGCGAGCGCCACCGCCAGGCCCGGGGGCAGGGTGGTCTGATCGAGCGCGGCCAGGTCGTAGACGTCCACGGGGGGAGCGTCGCCGGACCCGTCGATCAGGCGCGGTTCATCCGCCGGGGCGAGCAGCCATCTGCCGGCCGGCGTGCGCATGGCCCTGGCCGCTGTTGCGCCGGTGGTGTCCCAGCCGGGGTGGTCGAGCATGTGCATCGAGTTCTCCACGGGTGTCGTCGCTGTGGTGGCCCGCGCCAGGTGGGCGGGTCACGCCCGCGACACGGTAGTGGGGCTGGGGTGGCAGGCATAGGCACCTGGGGCGGTTGAGGGGGCATCGTGGGTGTTCCTCACGTTCTTGCCCCTGGCCTGAGGCCGGGAAGCCGAGCCGGGGCGGGGGAGGGCGGTGGCCCCGAGGCGCGCGCCTTCAGACCTCGGGGCCGGCTTGTGGAAGGGGCGGTCCGCATTCCTCGCGGGGGCCGAGGAGGGGACCGCCCCGGCCCGCCTGCGCGTACGGGGGCAACGCGTCAGGCGGGCTGATTATGGAGGCGGCCTCCCATGGCACCCCCTCCAGGCGAGGGAGGCCGCCCAGCCCCTGCCGGGAGTGGTCTTCGAGGATCGGCAGGGGCAGCTCATCGGATCCGGTGGGCGATCTCGTCCTGCATGGCCAAGGCCTGCGCGAGCGCTTCGGGGGTCTCCCGGCCGACCGTGGAGACCACCCCGGCCGAGAGCTGAGGCAGGGTCGGGGGACGGCGGCGGGTCGCCCACCACCGCACCTCGCCGCCGGTCACCTGGATCCGCCATCCGGGGTGCGTCTGCTCCAGAGCGGCCAGCTGCCGCTCCTGCAGGGTGACGGCGATCCCAATCAGCTCATCGGGCACGCCGGCCCCCGGAGAGGGTGGCGCGGCGGCCGACGCCTGGGAAGCAGTTGGCCGCCGCGCCGGCTTGGGGGCGCATTTTGAGGGAGAAGATCACGATACGCTCAGTGGGCTTATTGGCCAATAGAGCGATTGGCCGGTGCCGCTGATCGCATATACGCCGTGCCCGTCGACCCGGACTCCTATACGCCCGCCTACCGGCAGATCGCCGATGACCTGCGGGACCGGATCGCGCGCGGCCAGCTTCCGCCAGGCCGCAAGCTCCCAGCAGAGGACCGGCTGGCCGACGAGTACGGCGTGGGCAAGGACACCCTGCGCGACGCGCTCGCGCAGCTGCGCAGCGAGGGCCTGATCCGCACCGTGCACCGGGTCGGGTCCTACGTGCGAGAGCAGACCGAACCCGAGGTGACCCGGATCGAGGGCCCAGCCCAGGTGCGGGCGCGTATGCCGACGCCGGAGGAGCGGCGGCTGTGGCGCCTGGACGACGGGATCCCGGTGCTGGTCGTGGACTCCGGCGGGCGGCAGGAGATCCTGCCCGCTGATCGAGCCGTGCTCGACATCCCCCCGCACCGCTGACCGGCCGGCTCACCGTGTTGCCCCGCGGCCGGCCAGGGCGAGCCCGTGCTGGGCGATCAGGATCGGTATCTCCTGCAGCAGCAGCGTCTCCAGGTCCGCGGCCGTGCGGGCGTCCAGGATCAGCGGCTCGGGGACCGGCCAGGCGGCCAAGGCGTAGAAGCGGCGGCTGCCCTTGCCGTACATCACGGTCCAGCCCGGCCACCGCTCGGCGAGCTGGCCGGCCTCGGCGTGCTGGTCCAGGTCCCATGCGCGGCGTTTCCATGCGCCGGGTTCGGCTCCGTCGCGGTGCCGGCCGCCCGGGCGTGAGGGGCGGATCATCGCGCCGCCCCTTCGGCGCGGGCCTCCTGCACGGCGACCTTCTCGGTGAGCTGGTCGGCTTCGTCGGCGTCGACGGTGCGCTCGGCGCCCGCCTTCATCTGCGGGGCGGTGAAGGGCCGATCCCGAGTAGCCCACCAGCGTCCGGCATCGGACTGCCAGATTCGCCAGCCGGGGATCGCCGCCGGGGGTGCGGTGCCTCTATCGTTGCTCACGGGTCAGGACCTCGATTCCTGATCAAGGGGTCCGTACGGCGTTCGCGCGCCTGCGGGCCCCGAGCTTTTCCGCGTCGCTCCCATAACAGCGCTGAGTAACCTTCCCAGCACAGAGGCGTGTAGAGGACACTGGAGGACAGGCAAGGACACCCCAGGTCCGGCATGAGGTGACGCGATGGCCACCGAACTTCCCCCGTGGGCCGTACGGCTGCGCGCCGAGCGGCGCAACCGGCTGTGGAGCCAGCGTGAGATGGCCCTCCAGCTCGTCGAGGCGGCCGACGAAGCGACCCGGGCGCGACTGCCCGCACGCGAGTCCATCGTCCGCCGGGTCCGGGCGTACGAGGCCGGCGACCACCAGCCCGACGACCCCTACCGGGTGCTGTACTGCCGGGTGTTCGGCATCGAGGAAGCCGACCTGTTCGGCACCCCGGCCGCCGCTGTTGTCCCCGCCGGCCGCGAACTGACCGGCGCTGTTGTCACCATCCCCGCCCTGCCCTGGGTATGGGAACCTCAAGGAACGGTAAACGCTGTCTTTGACACCAGCAGGGATGACCTCATGCTCGATCGCCGCCAAGCCGTCAGGGCGTTGGCCATCACCGCGGGGTTACCGCTCATCGACCCCGTGCAGCGCTGGCTCGCCAAGACCCCGCACACGGCCGCGGGGACCACGGCGACCGGCAGGATCGGCGCGGAGGAAGTCGCGCAGCTGGAGGCGACCGCCAGCGTGTTCCGCACCTGGGACCACTCCCACGGCGGCGGCCTGGCCCGCAAGGCCGTCATCGGCCAGCTCAACGAGGTCGCCGACCTGCTGCGCGAGTCCCACCCCCACGAGGTCGCCCTGCGGCTGTTCCACGTGATGGCCGAGCTGTCGAAGATCGCCGCCACCATGTCGTGGGACTGCGGCATGCAGACCGCCGCGCAGAAGTACTACGTCCTCGCCCTCCAGGCGACCAAACCGGCAGGGGACCGCCCCCTCGGCGCGAGCATCCTCGCGTCGATGGCGCGGCAGCTGCTGTACCTCGGCCATCCCCAGGACGCGCTGGAGCTGGTCCGCCTCGCCCTCGACGGCGTCCGCGGCACAGCCACACCCAGACTCATGGCGATGCTGCACACCCGCGAGGCGTGGGCGTACGCGGCGCTGGGCCGCCCCGAGGCGTTCCGCCGCGCCACCGACGCCGCCGAGGACGCCTTCACCGACATCGGCGGCGGCGGCCACGACCCGGACTGGATCACGTACTTCGACGCGGCCGAACTCGCCGGCGTCACCGGCGGGCGCTACCTCGACATGGCCCGCGGCGACCGCCGGTACGCCGCCGACGCCCTGGACTACATCGGCCGGGCCCTGCAGCTGCGTCAGCGCTCCAGCATGCGCAGCCTCGCGCTCGACCAGGTGGGGCTCGCGCAGGCGCACCTACTGAATGGCGACCTGGACGAGGCCGTCACCATGGGCGCCGCCGCCACGCACACAGCCGGGCAGGTCCAGTCCGACCGGGTCCGCGCCCAGCTCCGCGAGCTGTACACCGACATCGAACCGCACCACGACCCCGCCGCGGCTGGTCTCACGCAGCAGATCCGCGAGACCCTGGCACGCTAGGAGGCAACGCAGTCGCCGAGCGGGAGTTGCTGATGGTGCGAATCGGTGTGACCGGCCACATGAACCTCACCGCGGCTACGGCCGTCCTCATCTCCGAGGCGATCCGCGCCCACCTACGCGCGGCAGACGGGGACATCGTCGGCGTGTCCTGCATCGCGCGCGGGGCCGACAGCCTGTTCGCCGAAGCCGTGCTCGAGGCCGGCGGCACGCTGGAGGTGGTCCTGCCGTCCCAGGACTACCGGGAGGCGAAGGTCAAGCCCGACCACGCAGACCTGTTCGACCGGCTGCTGGGCAAGGCGACCCGGGTCCGGACGATGCCGTTCGACCACGCCAGCCGGGAGGCGTACGTCGCAGCCAACGAGGCGATGCTGGGGTCGGTGGACGAACTAGTCGCGGTCTGGGACGGCGCGCCCGCCGCCGGGCAGGGCGGGACGGCCGACGTCGTCGCTGAGGCGAGGGAGCGCGGCGTGCCAGTGACCGTGATCTGGCCGGAAGGCGCGGCGAGGGACTGACCCGGGGACGCTGGGATGTCGCTGCTGCCAGTTGCTGCCAGTTCGAACCAACCTGGCAGCTCACCTTCTGACGCGCTGCGCAGGGGCCGCACGATCAGGCGTGACGCCTGGGAAGCGGTGCCTGACCGTGCGGCAGCACATGCCCTCGCCGTACGGGCTGCGGAGCCGCGAGACTCGACCGTACCGCCGATCATCCGGAATCGGCAGGGAACACTTCCCTGACCTGAATGCCACCCTGATGAGGGGTACGTTTCGTACGGCGCCTGGGAAGCGCAGACGTCCCCGGCCTGCTCGTGGAGGAGGCGGGGACGTCTTGCTGCTCAGCCCTCTTGGGTGGGCTCCTGACGGCCGTGCGAGACGATAGCCCCGAACAGCAGGATGACCGCGATGACCACCAGCACGATCGCGGGAATCCGGACCAGGCTGCGGAGGTCCTCGCAGGCCTGCGCGACCGAGGAAACTCGGTTGAACATCGATTCCGTCAGGTCATGCACGAAGGCCTCGCGGCTCTCGACGAACGCGGACCCGCACGTCACCCCGGACGATGACACGGGGATGAAGCCGACCAGTAGGCCGGCCACGAGGACGAGGGCGCCGATCCAACCGAGGACCTTGGTCATGCCCCGATGATGCGCCCGGGCGCTAAGCAGTGCCAGCGATCCCGGGCGAGCGATATCGGAACGAATCAAAGCCCGGCCGCGCGCCGCTCGGGCACGCCAGCCTCGTCCAGGCGCCGGCGGCGCCGCTCGCGCAGATCCACCACACCGAGGCGCGCACGTTTCGCGGCGAGCAGCGCCTGGCCCTTGCGCATCAACTCGTGCAGCGACTGCTTACGAATGCCGAGGATCCCGGCGATGTGGTTGATGGAGTAGTCGCCGCCCTCCGACGCGGCGCGGGCGGCGCGGGCGATCGCCCTTAGCTTGCAGTCGCGCAGGTACGCGGTGAGCTCGTCGAGCAGCACGAGGTTCGCCGGGTCGTCGGCCGCGTGATCCTCCATCCGATTGAAGAACCTCGCGAGGTTCGCTGCGAGCTCGGCGGGTTCGGTGACGCGCTTCTCGCGGACCGGGGCGGCGGGGGCGGGAGAGGTGACCGCCGACGCGCTGGTCGTGTCTTCGAGGTCAGGCTCAGCCTGACCTGCGCGGAGGTCAGGGCGATCCTGACCGGGGACGTCGTATGGTGCGGCAGTGGGCATCGGGGGTCCTCTCGCTGAAATACTGTCTAGGCGAGAATCACAGGCACCAATCTGGCGATCGTGGCGGGCGCGGTGCTGGTGCTCGGGCGTCTCGCCGGCCTGCCCCTGGCCCTCCGGGCCGCCGTCGCGGTCGTCGCGATGGTCGCGTTCTCGGTCGTGGCGAGACCGTCGCCGAGCGTGCTGCGCGCTCTCGTCATGGGAACGGTCGCCGCCGTGGCCCTCGGCACGGGGCGCACCCGGGACGGCGTGGCCGCCCTGTCGGTGACCGTGCTCGGACTGGTGGTGTTCGATCCCGGGCTGGCCCGGCAGTGGGGCTTCGCGCTGTCGGTGTTCGCGACCGGCGGCATCCTGGTGCTCGCGCCCCGGTGGCGTGACCGCATGGCGGCGCGCCGGGTGCCCCGTCTCCTCGCCGAGGCCCTGGCCGTGACCGCCGCGGCGCAGGCGGCGGTCACGCCCCTGCTGGTGCTGATGTCCGGGCGCCTCGACCTGGCCGCGATCCCGGCCAACCTGCTGGCGGAGCCCGCGGTGGCGCCCGCGACCGTGCTGGGGTTCGGGGCCGCCGTGATCGCCCCGGTGAGTATGGACCTGGCCCGGCTGCTGGTGCGTCCCGCGGGCTGGGCCGTCGGCTGGATCATCGCGGTGGCACAGCGAGCCGCGGACCTTCCGTTCGCCTCGGCGGAGTGGTTCGGGGGAGTGGCGGGTGTCGCCGCGCTCACGGCGGCGGCCGTCGCGGGCTGGATCGTCCTGCGGGGCCGTGCGCGCAGGCGCCTGGCGGCGGCGCTCGCGGCGGGAGCGTTGCTCGCCGCCCTCGTGGCCGTGCCGGTGGTGTCACCCTGGCCACCGCCGGGGTGGCTCCTGGTCGTCTGCGACGTCGGTCAGGGGGACGCGATGGCGCTGGCGGCCGGTCCCGGCCGGGCGGTGGTGGTCGACGCCGGGCCGCGGCCGGGCCCCACCGACCGGTGTCTGCGCGCTCTCGGAGTGCGGCAGGTGCCGCTCGTCGTCCTCACTCACCCCCACCTCGACCACGTCGGCGGACTGCCGGGGGTGCTGCGCCGCCGCGCGGTGGGGGCGGTGGTCGTGAGCCCGGGCCGCGTGCCGGAGGGCGAGGCCGGCCGCGTCTCCGGGCGACTCAGGGCGGCCCGCATCCCGGAATGGCGGGCCGTCCCGGGGATGCGGTGGCGGTTCGGACCGAGCGAGATCACCGTGCTCGCCCCCGAGGCCGGTGCGCAGACGCGGGGCAGGGGCGAGGGATCGACGGCCAACAACGCCAGCGTGGTGCTGCTGGTCCGCTGGTCCGCGCGGCCCGACGCCCAGGGAGCGGGCGGAACACGGGAGGCAGAGGGAGCAGGCGGTGCGCCCCTGGGGGCGGCCCTGCTCGCCGGAGACCTGGAGACGGAGGCACAGGAGGCACTGGTGCGGCGCGGCCTGCCGCGGGTCGAGGTGCTGAAGGTTCCCCATCACGGGTCGCCCAGACAGTCACCGGCCTTCCTCGCCGCCACGGGCGCGCGGGCCGCCCTGATCAGCGTCGGCGCGGTCAACGACTACGGGCATCCCGCTCCGCTGACGCTGCGGCGCCTGCACTGGCTCGGCATGCGGCCCTACCGCACGGACCTGTCCGGGGACATCGCCGTCGTCGCCGCCCACAACCGCCTCGCCGTGGTCGTACGAGGCAGATGAGCGCGGCGCTCGGCCGGCGACGCGATCGGTGGGACGGCCCTCGGCCTGCGCCGCCGGCTCGTGACGGCGCCGGCACCCTGTGGGTCACACTTGTGCTCGGGATTCGCCCGATACGCACATGTCAGTCGCAGCGTGCCGGGCGGGCGGATGTGCCGCGGGCGGGTGGGCGTGGCATGCTGCCTGACATGGCGAATCCAGCACCCGTGACCCTGGTCGTCGGCGACGAGGAGTTCCTGGCCGATCGCGCCGTCGGCTCCATCGTGGCGGCGGTCCGCGCCGAGGAGCCTGGGGCGGAGCTGCACGACCTCCAGGGGAGCAAGGTGCAGCCGGGAGAGCTGACCGGACTCGCCTCCCCCTCCTTGTTCGGTGACCGGTCGGTCATCGTGATCCGCGGGGCGCAGGACCTCACGAAGGACGTCATCACCGAGGTCGTCAAATACGCCGCCCACCCGGCCGACGACACCGTGCTCGTGCTCGCCCACCCGGGCGGCGTCAAGGGGAAGGCCCTGGTGGACGGGGTGAAGAAGGCCGGCGCCGACGTCGTCACCGTGGTCAAGCCGACCAAGGCGGGAGAACGGCTCGACTTCATCAAGGCCGAGGTCCGCAGGGAGGGCCGGTCGATCTCGCCGGCCGCCGCCCAGGCGCTGCTCGACGCCGTGGGCAGCGATCTGCGCGAGCTGGCGGCCGCCTGCAGTCAGCTCGCCTTCGACACCGAGGCCAAGAACATCGACGAGGCGGCGGTCGCGAAGTACTACCGGGGGCGCGCCGAGGTCAGCGGCTTCACGATCGCCGACCTCGCGATCGAGGGCCGGTTGGGCGAGGCGCTGGAACAGGTGCGGTGGGCCCTCGCCACGGGCGTGGCGCCGGTGCTGATCGTCAGCGCGCTGGCGGGGGGTCTGCGCTCGCTGGCCAAGGTGGGCGGGGCGCCCCGCAACCTGCGCGGCGGCCAGCTCGCGAGCCATGTGGGCATGCCGCCCTGGAAGATCGACCGGGTCAAGCGTCAGCTCGGCGGCTGGGGACCGGAGGGCATCTCCGCCGCCCTGCAGGCCGTGGCCACCACCGACGAGCAGGTCAAGGGCGGCGGCACCGATCCGGCGTACGCGCTGGAGAAGGCGATCCACACGATCGTGGCCAGTCGCGGCACCCGCTGAGCCGCACCCGCTGAGCGAACCCCGCTGAGCGGACTCCGTTGAGCCGGTCCCGTTGAGAGCCGCTCCCGCTAGCCGGTCCCAACGTACAGCTCCCCGCCTTCGCCGTACCGCTCTCAGGAACGGCCGGGGTGCTCCACGTGCAGCAGCATCCGCTTGAGCAGCGCCGCGAGGGCGTCCTGGTCGTCCGGCGGCAGCACGCCCACCATCTCGTCCTCGACCTCGCCGCGCAGGTCCATCGCCCTGAGCCAGAGCGCGCGGCCCTCGCTCGTCAGCTCCACATCCACCCGGCGGCGGTCCTCCGCGCTGCGGATGCGCCGGACGAGCCCCGCCTTCTCAAGGGTGTCCAGGCGGCCCGTCATGCCGGCGGGGGACACCCTCAACTCGGCGGCCAGCTCCGTCGGGGTGGCCCGGCCGGCTTCTCCCCGGGCCCCGAGCCAGTGAAGGGTCTCGTACTCGAAGTCCTGCAGGCCCACCGCGGCCAGCGCGGTGTCCTTCGCCTGGGCCAGGTGCTTCACCAGGAACTGCATCCGCGTGACGATGGCCTCCACGCGTTCGTCGAAGGGCGCCTTCCCCCGCCAGCGCGCGATGTGCCGGTCCACCGAGTCGTCCATGAGGCAATCATACGCTGGGGAAAAATACGTTGACGAAAGTTTCGCTGACGAAATACCTTCGCTCTCATGATTGCGCGTCTGATCGCGGGGCGGACGGTCGCGGCGCTCGCCACCGCCCTCATTCCCACCGGCCTCACCCTCGCCGTCATCAGGGTGACCGGCTCGGCCCTCGATCTCGGCGTCGTCCTCGCCGCCGAGATGCTGCCCATGGTCCTGTTGCTGCCCGTCGGGGGAGTCATGGCGGACCGCTTCCCGCCGAGACGGGTGATCCTCGTGGCCGATCTGGTCCGCTGCGCCGCTCAGGTGGCGCTGGGAGCGCTGCTGCTCCTCGGCCATCCGGGCGTCGCGGTGATGGCGACCCTCGCGGCGCTCACCGGAGTCGCGGTGGCCTTCGGCGTTCCGGCGGTGTCACCGCTGGTCGCCGGGGTGGTTCCGGCCGAGCGCCGGCTGCGGGTCAACGCCCACGTCGGAGTGGCGAGCGGCCTCGCCCAGATCACCGGCCCCGCGCTCGCCGGAGGCCTGACGCTGTGGCTCGGGCCGGGCTGGTCCTTCCTGCTGACCGGGATCCTGTTCGCCGGGTCCGCGGTCACACTGGGCGGCCTGGTCACGGCGCCACGCCCGGCGGCCCGTCGCGACCGCTTCCTGGGCGAGCTGAGGGAAGGATGGCGGGAGGCGAGGCGGCACCGCTGGTTCCTCATCAGCGTGGCCGGGCACGGCGTCTGGCATCTCGGGGCGGGCGTGCTGCTGACCCTCGGCCCGGTGATCGCCGTACGCAGCCTGGGCGGAGAGGCCGTCTGGGTGGTCATCGCGCAGGCGGGGACCGCGGCGACCCTGCTCGGCGTCTTAGTGGCGCCCAGGTTGCCGATCCGGCGGCCCCTCGCCGTGGCGGCGGTCGGCGCGGCGGTCTACGCGTGCCCGCTCGTCGCCTTCGCTCTCCCCGCGCCGACCCCGATCGTCACGGCCGCGTACGTCGTGGCGATGCTGGGGGTGGGGATGCTGACGCCCCTGTGGGAGACGGTGGTGCAGCAGCGGGTGGAGCCGCACGCGCTCGGCAGGGTGGACTCGTTCGACCTGCTCATCTCCTACGCGGCGCGGCCGCTCGGGCTCGCCGCCGCCGCGCCGCTCGCCGCCTGGGCGGGAGCCGCGGTTCCGCTGCTCGTGTCGGCGGCTCTGGTGGCCGCGGTCAACCTGGCGGTGCTCGCCCTGCCCGAGGTCAGGCGGCGTACGACGGAGAAGGCCACGCCGGTGCCGGTCTGACCGGTGACGCGGCCATGACGACGGCGGACACGCGAAAACGCCGCATCTCCCGTGAGAGGAGATGCGGCGTGCGCCATGCGTGAGTTACTTGGCGGCCTGCAGGGTAGCGGCGCGCTTGGCGATCGCCGACTTCCGGTTGGCGGCCTGGTTCTTGTGAATGACGCCCTTGCTGACGGCCTTGTCGAGCTGCCGGGACGCGGCCTTGAGCGCGACGAGGGCGTCGTCGACGTTGCCCTGGTCGGCGGCCTCGCGGAACTTGCGGACCGCGGTCTTCA
Source organism: Microbispora sp. NPDC004025 (assembly GCF_053604425.1). Lineage (NCBI taxonomy): Bacteria > Bacillati > Actinomycetota > Actinomycetes > Streptosporangiales > Streptosporangiaceae > Microbispora > Microbispora sp. NPDC004025. Next base: position 420,552 of record NZ_JBSGHN010000001.1, read on the forward strand.
GGGACGACTTGACGGCCTTGTTACGCAGCCGGCGCTTCTCGTTCTGCCGGTTGCGCTTGATCTGGGACTTGATGTTCGCCACGAAGAAAGCCTCAGTGTTAAGTCTTGGTCGGATGGGGCGCGCGGGCTCGTGAGAGGGCGCGCCACACGCAGTTGGACAGGATACCAACAGTCCGGGCCGCCGCTCAAATTCACGACGACAGGACCGCCCCGCTCATGCTATCGCGGCGCGGCCGCCGCGGTCCGCACACCGGCCCGCCCGCCCGCCGACTCCACCGACCCACCGGGGCCGCCGCGCACCCAGGCGCTCTCGTACTCCTTCCAGTCCTGCTCCGTGGCCGCGAAGTCGACGTACAGGGCCAGGCCGAACTCGGTGCGCGGACCGTGCTCGCTGAGCGCGAGCCGCGCGCCGTCGGCCGCGGCCTGGACGCTCTCGGCCCAGTCGCCGTACCAGACGCCGTGGTCGTGGTACGCCGGAGCCCCGATGAGCAGGGTCTTGTCCTCGGGCACCAGGTCGAGGGCGAGCGCGGTCTGCCGTGCGACGTAGCCGCCGTAGAGGGAGTTCAGCGGTGTCCAGGAGTCGTACGTCATGATCGCCACCTGGTCGGTGAGGCCCACCACCTGGCGGAAGTAGTCCGGCGTCCAGTACTTGTCGTGGCCGATGACCAGGGCGGTGGGGGCGCGCAGTCCGGGCAGCGGCTCGATCTGCTGCGTGGCGACCGACAGCGGCCGGGCGCCGATGGCCGCCCGCGTCTCCCGCAGCACGCTGAGGAACGGCCCGTCCCCGTCGACGACCGGTTCGAAGTCGTAGTGGATCCCGTCGAACCCGACGCCGACCAGGTCCCGGGCGCCCGCCACGACCCGGGCCCGGGTCGCCGTGTCGGCCAGGCTCAGGTGGGGCTTGCCGTTGTCGTTGACCGTCTGGCCGAGCCAGGCCGACACCCGGACTCCGGGCACATTCGTCCGCCACCATTTCAGGAAATTTCTGGCATTGGAGTAGCGATCGGGGGGCAAGGTCCCGTCGTAGTCGAACGGCCCGCTGTGGACGTACACATCCCTGATCCCGCTCGCGCGCAGCCGTACGGCGAGGGCCCGCACGTCGGCCTCGGTGCGGCGGCCGTCCACCCACGCGTGGCCCATCCACAGCGCGTCGTGGCCGGTCGTCCTGGCCCAGCCGGCGGGCGTTCCGGCGAACTGAAGGCGCAGCGCGGCGGCGCCGGCCAGCCCGAGCACGAGCGGAACGGCCACGACGACGGCGGTTATTCGCAGAACTCGTCTGGTGGTCAAGGCAAGCATCCGGACATGCCACCATGGAGGGTGGCTGGTCCGCCAGCCTCGGGAGGGCCCGCCGTGCGAGACGAGGGCGGCCCGATCGACCAGCAGTCACCCAACTTGTCGAAACGGACCCCGGTGCGCACTCAGCCTGGCCATACCGACCCCGCGTTGATCCGCAACTTCTGCATCATCGCGCACATCGACCATGGCAAGTCGACCCTCGCCGACCGCATGCTGCAGATCACCGGCGTGGTGGACGACAGGTCGATGCGTGCGCAGTATCTCGACCGCATGGACATCGAGCGGGAACGCGGCATCACCATCAAGTCGCAGGCCGTGCGGCTGCCCTGGAACGGCCACGTCCTCAACATGATCGACACGCCGGGCCACGTGGACTTCACCTATGAGGTGTCCCGGTCGCTCGAGGCGTGCGAGGGCGCGATCCTGCTCGTGGACGCCGCCCAGGGCATCGAGGCGCAGACGCTGGCCAACCTCTACCTGGCCATGAACGCCGACCTCCACATCATCCCGGTGCTCAACAAGATCGACCTGCCCGCCGCGCAGCCGGACAAGTACGCCGAGGAGATCGCGGGCCTGATCGGCTGCGACCCCGGCGACGTGATGCGCGTGTCCGGCAAGACCGGCGTCGGCGTCAAGGAGCTGCTCGACCATGTGGTGGAGCACATCCCGGCGCCCGTCGGCAACGCCGACGTCCCCGCCCGGGCGCTGATCTTCGACTCCGTGTACGACACCTACCGGGGCGTCGTGACGTACGTCAGGGTCGTGGACGGGCACCTGTCCAAGCGCGAGCGCGTGCTGATGATGTCCACGGTCGCCCAGCACGAGCTGCTGGAGATCGGCGTCATCTCGCCGGAGCCCATGCCGTCCGACCGAGGCCTCGGCGTCGGCGAGGTGGGCTATCTGATCACCGGCGTGAAGGACGTGCGCCAGTCGCGGGTCGGCGACACGGTCACCAACGCCCTCAAGCCGGCCGCGGAGGCGCTGGGCGGCTACGAGCATCCGAAGCCGATGGTCTACTCGGGGCTCTATCCGATCGACGGCGACGACTACCCCGAGCTGCGCGAGGCCCTCGACAAGCTGCGGCTGAACGACGCCGCGCTCGTGTACGAGCCGGAGACCTCCGCGGCCCTCGGTTTCGGCTTCCGCTGCGGCTTCCTCGGCCTGCTGCACATGGAGATCGTCCGTGAGCGGCTGGAGCGCGAGTTCAACCTGTCGCTGATCTCGACCTCGCCCAACGTCATCTACCGGGTGATCATGGAGGACGGGAACGAGCACGTCGTCACCAACCCCTCGGAGTTCCCGGCCGGCAAGATCGGCCAGATCTTCGAGCCGGTGGTGAAGGCCACGGTGCTCGCACCGTCCGAGTTCATCGGCGCGATCATGGAGCTGTGCCAGGGCCGCCGCGGGCAGCTCCAGGGCATGGACTACCTCTCGGAGGACCGGGTCGAGATCCGCTACACGCTCCCGCTCGGCGAGATCATCTTCGACTTCTTCGACCAGCTCAAGTCCAAGACCCGCGGGTACGCCTCGCTCGACTACGAGCCGTCCGGGGAGCAGGAGGCCGACCTGGTCAAGGTGGACATCCTGCTGCAGGGCGAGACTGTGGACGCGTTCAGCGCGATCGTCCACCGCGAGAAGGCGTACGCCTACGGGGTGGAGATGGCCAAGAAGCTCAAGGAGCTCATCCCGAGGCAGCAGTTCGAGGTGCCCATCCAGGCCGCGATCGGCGCCCGTGTCATCGCCCGCGAGAACATCCGCGCCATCCGCAAGGACGTCCTCGCCAAGTGCTACGGCGGTGACATCAGCCGTAAGCGCAAGCTGCTGGAGAAGCAGAAGGAAGGCAAGAAGCGGATGAAGATGGTCGGCCGGGTGGAGGTCCCCCAGGAGGCCTTCGTCGCCGCCCTCTCCTCCGAGGCGCCGGACAAGAACAAGAAGTAACTCTGTCCGAATTGACCACAACTTAATAGGATCGCGGGGAAACATGACCATCCGTTAACGTTTGGTCATGCACATCCTCTCTGTGAACGTGGGCAGGGCCGTCGACGCCGAGTGGGCCGGAGAACTCCGGCGCACCGCCATCGACAAGCGGAAGGCCGAGGGCCGCGTCGCCGTACGCGACAACGGCCTGGAGGGCGACGAGCGCGCCGACGTGGCCCACCACGGTCACCCCGACCAGGCGGTGTACGCCTACGCGCGGGAGGACTACGACTGGTGGGAGCCGCGCATGGGCCGGGACCTGCGTGACGGCCGGTTCGGGGAGAACCTGACGACGTCCGGGGCCGACGTGAGCGGCGCGCTCCTCGGCGAGCGGTGGCGGGTCGGCACGGCCGTCCTCCAGGTCACCTACCCCCGCATCCCATGCGTGGTGTTCCGCAACTGGCTGGACGAGCGCGGCTGGGTGAAGCGCTTCACCGAGGCCGGCCGCCCCGGCGCCTACCTCCGGGTGGTCGAGCGGGGCGAGCTCGGCGCGGGCGACGAGATCGAGGTGCTCGACCGGCCCTCGGACGGCGTGACGATCGCCGAGGCGTTCCGGGCCTACCACGGCGACAAGGACCTGATGCGGCGGGTCCTCGCCGTCCCCGGCCGCAGCGAGAGATGGGACCAGGCCGCCGAGCGTGTCCTCGGCAACCGCACCGGCGTCGTCGCGTCCTGATCACGAAGTGCCCGCGGCCCTCGGTCCCGGCCGTGGAGTGATCTACCGTGGGCGGATGAGACGGTTCGCGGGTCCGCTTGTGCTGGGGGTGATCGCGTTCGGGGCTACGGGCTGCACCGTTCCCCAGAACGGGATCACCGGCGTCGGCGTCGACCGGGCCGGGAACCTCGTCATCGTTCTGGCGTGGTGCGGACGGCAGCCGGATGGCGTGACCGTCTATCACCGCCAGTTTCCGGAGGACCCCACTCCGGCGGCGTACGACCCCGACGCGGGCGGGCCGCCCAATCCCGCCATCGACGACGCCTTCTACCTGGCTCCCCGGGTGGCTGGTGAGACGGCGTCCTTCCGGCTCGACGCTCCGGGCGACGGCTGGCGGGCAAAGCAGCAGATCCCGGCGTTCAACCCGGCCGTCACGTACACGGCGTTCGGCGGGACGCTCGACAACACTTATTCGACGTCGCACGTCGAGTTCCAGGTCGGCGACGCGGACAAGCTCAGACGCAATCCGGGCACGGTGCTCGTCAACGACTTCGACCCCCGTACGGACAAGGTCGTCGACGTGCTGATCCCGCAGGCCGAGTTCGACCGGAAAGGACGGACGGCATACTGTCCGGACTAGGTGAACCGGGCGAGAGTCGACTTGTGTACCCCAGGGGCTCGCGTCGCATGGCGGGCCGATATCAGCTGCGTGAGGCGCCATCATAGACGCGAGTCCGGTCATCGCGCCGTGCTTGTCACTCGATCGCCTGTTCGCCGAGGCGGGGTGCCGGCATCGCCCTTTGCCGTCACCGATCCGGGAAGACGGCGAAGGGTGAGGACGCCGAGCGCCGCATGCAGGACGCTGGCCACGACGGCGGCCACATGAAGGCCGGTGACGAAGGCCGCCTTCGCCTGCGCTGCCACCGTGGTCGGGACATCGGGAAGCTGGAGGGTTTCGTCCAGGGTGGGCGCCAGGTCCGGCCCGTGGAGCCGGAAGACCAGGGCGGCGAGTGAGCCGAGGAGAGCGATGCCGAGGGCGTTGCCGATCTCGTTGCTGGTCTCGGCGATCGCGCCCGCCGAGCCGGCTCGTTCCGGGGGGACGGCGCCGACGGCGGTGTCGGCGACGACGCTGAAACAGACGCCGAATCCCACACCCGCGATCGCTGTGGAAGCGACGTACCAACCGATTCCGCCCGTGATCGTCGTGGGGAGGAGGAGCAACAGACCCGCAGCGATGGAGAAGTGGCAGATGATGAGGGAAGTGCGCTTGCCGATGCGATCGACCACGAAGGGCGTGACGACGCAGGTGACGGTGAGAACCACGGCGCCGGGAAGTGCGAGGAGTGCGGCGCGCAGGACGGACAGGTCGAGAACGGACTGGAGATAGACGCTCGCCAGGTACGCCATCGCCGACCACGCCGCCAGCGGCAGCATGCCGGTGATGATCGCCACCGTGAAGACCCGGTCGCGGAAGAGCGAGAACTCGATCAACGGATGCCGCAGGAGCCGCTGCCTGCGGGTGAACCACGCCAGCAGCGCCAGCCCTGCGACGGCCGCGAGAACCGGGACGATCGACAGACCTTCGGCGGCGGCGTGCTTGAGGCCGTAGATAGTCAGAAGGAGACCGGCCGAGGAGGTCACGACACTGAGCGCGTCGACGCGGCCTGGGCGGGTCGCACGGACCTCGCGAAGCAGGATCGGTGCGAAGAACAGGAACAGAACGAGGACGGGGAGGTTGATCAGGAAGACCGAGCCCCACCAGAACCGTGCCAGCAGGACGCCACCGGCGACGGGGCCGATGGCGAACCCGGCTGCGAACGCCGCGGCGAAGATGCCGACGGCTTGCGCACGTCGCCGTGGGTCGGTGAACAGTTCGCTCAACACGGCCAGAGCCGATGGCAGGAGCGTCGCACCCGCTATTCCCATCAGCGCCCGGGCGACGATGAGAAGCTCGGGGGTCGGCGCGAACGCCGCTGCCGCGGAGCCGATGCCGAAGGCCGTCGTGCCGATCATGAGCAACTTCAGCCGGCCGTACCGGTCGCCGATGTTGCCGAACGCGATCAGTAGAGAGCCGACGGCGAAGCCGTAGACGTCCAATATCCACAAGGCCTGATCGCCGGTCGGCGTCAGGGCCTGGCTGATCCGGGGCAACGCCAGGAACAGGATCGACCCGTCCATCGAGACCAGCAGTACGGGCCCGAGGATCACCAGAAGACCGAGCCAGGACCGCAGCCCCGACGATTTGTGCGCGTGCTCGTGATGCATGCTTCGACGGTCCGGCAAGGCGGGCGCGCCAACCAGCCTCTTGCTGTGGGTGCTCTCGGCAGGTACACCCACAGCGTGCTCGGTCGCCCTACGCTCGATGTCGTGGAGAGTCTTGGCGCGTTTCTGAGGAGCCGTCGTGATCGGACAACGCCCGACGACGTGGGGCTGCGCACTTTCGGGACCGCTCGCCGGGTTCCCGGCCTGCGGCGTGAGGAGCTCGCGCAGCTCGCCGGAATGAGCGCCGGTTACTACACGCGTCTGGAGCAAGGTCTGGCGGAGAGCCCTTCCACGCAGGTGCTCGGCGCTCTCGCGCGGGTGCTGCGGCTCGACGAGATCGAGACCGTGCACCTCCGGAACCTCGCGCGTCAATCCGCGAATCCCGGCCTCGCCGCACCGCCCGAAGAAGAGCCGCACCCCCGAGTCCTCGCACTCCTGGAATCCCTGGGAGACGCGACGCCGGCGATCGTGCTCGGCCGTCGTGGCGACGTGCTCGCGTGGAACCGCACCGGTCACGCGCTCGTCGCCGAGCACGTTCCCTTCGACGCGCCATGGAACGCGGCGCGCCGGCCGTCCATCCCGCGGATGTTCTTCCTCGATCCGCTCACCCGCGAGCTGTACGGCAATTGGGAAGAGCTCGCCCGCATCCACGTCGCCTACCTCCGGCTCACGGTGGGGAGATTCCCCGCGGACGCACGCCTTGCGGAGCTGATCGGAGAGCTCACCATGCGCAGCGACGAGTTCTCGATGATGTGGACGATCGGGGAGGTCGCCGACTGCACGGTGGGGACCATGCACCTGCGGCATCCCACGGTGGGCGCCGTGAGCGTCTCCTACCAGGTCTGGCTCCAGCCCGACAGCCCCGATCACCGCCTGGAGATCTACACCCCGAACGACCCGAGCTCCGCCGGCGCCCTGCGCGTCCTCGCACGGCAGAGCCGGGGACCACAGACCCCGCACACGGTTCGGCTGCGCCACGGCCCCGTCCGCCTCGACGGCGCTGAGGCCGAGACGGGTGGTGCGGAGCCGGACACCTTCATCCGGGAGGGGAGCCGCGACGGCTCCCTCCCCGAGACGCCGGGTCAGCGCAGGACGGAGTAGAGGGCGGTGGTGAGGGAGGCCTTGGCGTCGTCCTGGTCGATGGACCAGAGCATGGAGCCGCCGAGGCCCTTGAGCCGGATGTAGGCGGCCTTCTCCAGCATGACGGCGGGGTCGTCGTAGGACCAGAACTCGTTGCCGTCGTAGAGCCACAGGGTGCCGGTGAGCAGGTCGCGGTAGCGCTTGCCGGGCTTGTTGACGAGGTTCTTGTAGTCTTCGTTGCCGGCGGCCCAGGTGCCGGGGGCGGGTCCGGTGGCGGTGGCGTACAGGCCGTTGCCGCGGGAGGTCACGCCGGTCCAGCCCTGGCCGTAGGCGGGGACGCCGATGACGATCTTCCGTGCGGGGGCGCCGCGTCCGGTGTAGTCGCGTACGGTCTGGTCGACGCTGAACTTCACCTCGTTGGGGTCGCGGCGGTCGGTGAGCAGGTTGGCCTGGTGGCCGGTGCGGTTCTCCCAGGTTCCGTGCAGGTCGTAGCCCTGGACGGTGGCGAAGTCGAGCTGGTCGAACACCTTGCGGACCTCGAATCCGGCGTCGATCTTGGCGGCGGCGGCGGGGAGGAACGCGGTCAGTTCGGCCCGCCGGTCGTACGCCTTCATCTGTCGGCGCAGTTCGGCCAGGAACAGGGTGAAGTTCTGCTTGTCCTCGGGGCGGATGACGTTGCCGTCGTTGCCGGCCGAGCCGGGCCACTCCCAGTCGAGGTCGATGCCGTCGAAGACGCCGGCGGCGGTGCCGGGGGGCAGGCCGGGCAGGTCGCCCTTGAGCCACAGTCCGACGCAGGAGGCGGCGAGCGTGGCGCGGGATTCGGGGGTGAGGACGGCGTCGGAGAAGTACTTCGAGCCGGTCCAGCCGCCGAGGGAGATGAGGACCTTCAGGCCGGGGTGGCGGGCCTTGAGCTTCTTGAGCTGGCCGAGGTTGCCCTTGAGCGGCTGGTCGTCGGTGTCGGCGACACCGTCGACGCTCTGCTCGGCGGGCACGGGACGCTGCCAGTCGGCCCAGGGGTCGGCGGAGTAGCAGGTGCCCTCCGGGCCGACGAACCCGAAGGCGTAGTTGAGGTGGGTCAGCTTCCCGGCCGCACCACTGGAGTCCACATCCTTCACGTGGAAGTTCCGTCCGTAGACGCCCCACTGGATGAAGTAGGCCACCCGCTTGTAGCGGTCCCCGCCGCCGGTGGTGGCCTGGGCCGCTGACGGCGCGAGTGCGGCCGCCAGGGTGGCGGCGACCGCCACTGCGAGGGTCCTTCTCATGTGCACGCCGGCCTCCGAGCGCTTTTTATAGGAAAGTTTCCTGTAAATTGTCGCGATCGTAGACCCGGGTGATCAGGGCGTCAATGGCAGCGCCGAGAGACGGCGGACGGGGAGCCGTGCGCCGCGAGTTCGCCACGGTTCTGGCGGCCAGGTTGTCCTGGGCGGCGAGGTCGTGCCAGGACTCCCAGCGCGCCCTCGCCATGTGAATGTGCAGCTGGTCGAAATCCCTGGCCTGCTTCGAATTGATCCCCAATGCCACCGGGGTGGGAACCACGGCGGGAGGTTGGGTGGCATAGAAGTCCGCGGCCCTCCAGTAATTCGGCGCGCTGCTGCCGCAGATCCAGGAACATTCGATACCGCTGATCCGCTCGGTGGGGACGAGAATTCAATTGACGTACTTCTTCTTGCTCTTGGCGCCGCCCATCACCACATGGTCGGCATGGTTCTGCAGGCAGGTGTTGTTGCTGTGACACTTCTGGCTGCGCCGCCAGAGAGAGTCGGAGCCGGTGGTCTTGCCGCATTCCTTGGGATCAGGCCCTTTGGCGAGGCTCGACGAGGGCGCGGCGGCCCGCACTGCGGCTCCGGCCGTCGATGAGACCGGAATCGGAGATCGGCGCGCTCGGGCCGGTTGATCCCCTGCCTGGCGGCCGATAAAAGCCGCTGGCGCAGCCTTGAGTTTCCCGGAAAGATCGAAACACTTCCCCGGGTGCTCCGGGAATCGCCGGGTGTTCCGCTGTCGGGCGTGCACGGCGGCTGGTGTTGTTGAGGCGGTGATTTGTCATGGCGTTACGCGGCGGCCGGGCAGGCGCGCATTAGACTGATCGGTCACGACAAATGATGCGATATTTGGGCGAGTGCGGCAAAGGCGAATAGGGCGGCAATCCCCGATGGGGCTCAGTCCGAGCTCCGGTGATCGGGGGCGTCGAGGGCAGGGTGTGAGTGGCGGCAGACTGGAGAGCGTGCCTTCTGTGCTTCCCGACGGCGATCCCGTCCCCGAGAGCGGCGAGCTGCCGTCCGGGGCCCTGGACGGGCTCGGCTCCCGTCCGTTCGGCTTCTACGTGCACGTGCCGTTCTGTGCGACACGCTGCGGCTACTGCGACTTCAACACCTACACGGCGGCGGAGCTGGGCCCCGGCGCCGCGCAGCGCGACTACGCCGCCACCGCGGTCGAGGAGATACGGCTGGCCCGGCGCGTGCTGGGGGACGCCGCACCGGCCGTGGAGACCGTGTTCTTCGGCGGCGGCACGCCGACGCTGCTGCCCGCCGCCGATCTCGTACGGATCCTCGACGCGATCGGTGCGGAGTTCGGCCTGCGGCCCGGCGCCGAGGTGACGACCGAGGCCAACCCCGAGTCCGTGGACCAGACCTACCTGAAGGAGTTGCGGGCGGGTGGGTTCACCCGGGTGAGCTTCGGCATGCAGAGCGCGGGCGAGCACGTCCTCGCCGTCCTCGACCGGCGGCACACCCCCGGCCGCCCCGCCGAGGCCGTACGGGAGGCCCGCGAGGCCGGGTTCGAGCACGTCAACCTCGACCTCATCTACGGCACGCCGGGGGAGAGCGACGACGACTGGCGGGCCTCGCTGGAGGCCGCGCTGGCCGCCGGGCCCGACCACGTCTCGGCGTACTCCCTGATCGTCGAGGACGGCACCCGGCTCGCCGCCCGCATCCGGCGCGGTGAGCTGCCGATGCCGGACGACGACGTGGCTGCCGACCGCTACCTGATCGCCGAGGAGATGCTGACGGCCGCCGGCCTGAGCTGGTACGAGGTCTCCAACTGGGCGGCGGGCGACGAGGCCCGCTGCCGGCACAACCTGCTCTACTGGACCGGCGGGGACTGGTGGGGGGCCGGGCCGGGCGCGCACAGCCACGTCGGCGGCACCCGCTGGTGGAACGTCAAGCATCCCGCGGCGTACGCCGCACGCCTGGCGGCGGAGACCTCGCCCGCGCACGCCCGCGAGGTGCTGTCGGCGGAGGACAGGGCCGTCGAACGGGTCATGCTGGAGCTGCGCCTGGTCTCGGGCCTGCCGCTCGCGGACATCGCCCCCGAGGCGCGTACGGCGTGCGCGCGGGCCCTGGCGGACGGGCTGCTGCAGGTCGAGGCGTTCAAGGCGGGCCAGGCCGTGCTCACGCTGCGCGGCAGGCTGCTCGCCGACGCCGTTATCCGCGATCTGGTCCCCTGAAGCGCTGCGCCTGCGAGATCACCACGTACGCCGCCGCCGGACAGGAGCCGTCCGTCCGGAGGGCTGCGCGATCACGGCGAGGGGATCGTGACGAAGTCGATCAGTTCTTCCACGCGGCCGAGCAGCTCGGGTTCCAGGTCGGCGTAGGTCGTGACCCGGCCCAGGATGTGCCGCCACGCCTCCTGGGGGTCCATCCGCCAGCCGAGGGCCGCGATCACCCCCTCCTTCCAGGGCACACCGCGCGGCACGTCCGGCCAGGCGGGGATGCCGAGCGCCCGCGGCTTGACCGCCTGCCAGATGTCCACGAACGGGTGTCCGACGACGAGCACGTCGTCCCCGGACACCCGGGCGGCGATGCGGCTCTCCTTCGAGCCGGGCACCAGATGGTCCACGAGCACGCCCAGCCGCCGGCCCGGCTCGGGGGAGAACTCCTCGACGATGGCGGGGAGGTCGTCGACGCCCTCCAGGTATTCGACGACGACGCCCTCCACCCGCAGGTCGTGTCCCCAGATCTTCTCGACCAGGGCGGCGTCGTGGACGCCCTCGACGTAGATGCGGCTCTCCCTGGCGACCTGCGCGCGCAGGCCCTCGACCGCGATCGACCCCGAGGCGCTCCGCAGCGGCCCCTTCGGGCCCGCCTGGGGGCGCACCAGGGTGACCGGTTCGCCGTCAAGGAGGAACCCGGCGGGGGTCAGCGGGAACACCCGCCGCCGGCCGAACCGGTCCTCGAGCGTCACCGCCTCCTTGTCGCAGGCCACCACGGCGCCGCAGAAGCGGCCCTCGGCGTCCTCGACCACGAGCTCGGGCTCGGCCGGGATCTCGGGGATCCGCCCCCGCCGTGGCCGCCGCCAGTCTCCGGAAAGCACGTCCCGCCCGTACATGCGGGGAACGCTAGCAAATCACGCCATGCGACGGCGGGCCCCGGAACGGCGCACCAGCACGACGATCGTCACGATCACCGCGGCCAGGAAGCCGACGACGGGGAGCGCGAGCAGCGCGAGCGCACCGCCCACCAGTTTGCCGATGTCCCCGGTGAGCTGCTTGCCGACGCCGAACCTCACCCCGTCGCCGTCGCAGGCGAGCTGGTACGTGCCCGCCCGCGGGACGCCGGCCTCGAACAGCAGCTCCCAGGTGGTGCCGTTAAGCGCGACGGTCTGGGAGGCGGCCGGCCGGGTCAGCCGCACTTGCGGGTCGGTGCCGTCGCCGAGCCGGCAGCTGACGTCGGTGGGCTGGTCGACCGCCGCGTAGATGGCGGGCTTGTCCGCGGGGTCGAGCGCGACGCTCACCGACTGCCCGCCGGAGAAGGTCGTGGTGGGCGCGATGTCGCCGATCGTGGAGAACAGTCCGCCGGCGAACCCGCCGACCCCGGCCACCAGCAGGACGAGGAAGAGCGCCCAGGAGAGGAAGACCCACAGCAGGCGGGGCCGGATGGGCCGGGAGCCGCCGTACGGCGGGGGGACGGGGTTGGGCATCCGCAGGGTCGCGCCGGGCGGCATGGCGGGCGCGGGGCGGGGGACCCGCATGGTGGCGTCGGCCGGAGCGGGGTTGTGATTCTCGTACATGAGATGAAGAGTCCACCATGCCACTTGCCGTCGATTTGCAGCCCACTTGTCCTGGTGCCCTCCGCGTTATCGCACCACGTGGGGTGGTAGCCGTACACTTGGCACTCGGGAACACAGAGTGCCAGAGTCGGTGTTTCCAGGCACAGGGAGGTGACACATTGCTCGACGACCGCAAGCTCGCCGTTCTGCGCGCCATCGTCGAGGACTACGTGTCCACCAACGAGCCGGTGGGGTCCAAGGCCCTGGCGGACAGGCACAACCTCGGCGTCTCCCCGGCGACGATCCGCAACGACATGGCGGCATTGGAGGAGCAGGGGTACATCACCCAGCCCCACACCAGCGCCGGCAGGGTGCCCACCGACAAGGGCTACCGCCTGTTCGTCGACCGGCTGTCGCAGATCAAGCCGCTGTCGGGCGCCGAGCGCAGGGCCATCGAGACCTTCCTCGCGGGGGCGGTGGACCTCGACGAGATCGTCATGCGCACGGTGCGGCTGCTCGCGCAGCTCACCCGGCAGGTCGCGGTGGTCCAGTACCCCTCGCTGACGAGGTCGTCGGTCCGGCACGTGGAGATCGTCCCGATCGCCGAGCGGCGGGTCATGCTGGTGCTGATCACCAACACGGGACGGGTCGAGCAGCGGGTGGTCGACCTGCCCGAGGCCATCGCCGACGACCGGATCGCCAACCTGCGCGCCGTGCTCAACGCGTGCCTGGACGGGTGCGGGCTGTCCCAGGTGCCCGAGACCGTGGCCGAGGTGCCCGAGCGGCTGCCCCCGGAGGACAGGCCCGCGGCGGCCACGATCCTGTCCGTGCTGCTCGAGACGCTCGTGGAGCGGCACGAGGAGAAAATCGCCTTCGCCGGTACGGCCAACCTCGCCGCCGCGGATTTCAGCGTCGGCCTGCGCGGCGTGCTGGAGGCGCTGGAGGAACAGGTCGTCCTCATCCGCCTGCTGGGTGAGACCGGCGGGCTGTCCGACATCACCGTCCGAATCGGATCCGAGAACCCCTACAGCGGGTTGCGCGGCACCTCTATCGTGGCCGCCGGGTACGGTTCGGGCGACAGGGAACTGGCCCGGCTCGGAGTGCTGGGCCCGACACGAATGGACTATCCGGTGACGATGGGTGCGGTACGCGCGGTGGCGCGGTACGTCGGCCAGATCCTGGCGGGGTCATAAGTGTCCAACGACTACTACGCGACCCTTGGCGTCCGGCGCGACGCCAGCCAGGAAGAGATCAAGAAGGCGTACCGCCGCCTGGCCCGTGAGCTGCACCCGGACGTCAACCCCGATCCGGAGACCCAGGAGCGGTTCAAGGAGATCAACCAGGCGTACGAGGTGCTGTCCGACACGGGCAAGCGCCGTATGTACGACATGGGCGCCGACCCGTTCGGCGGCGGCGCGGGGGCCGGGGCCGGCGGCTTCGGCGCGGGCTTCCCGTTCAGCGACATCATGGACGCCTTCTTCGGCTCGGCGGGCGCGGCGCGGGGTCCCCGCTCGCGTGCCCGCCGGGGCCGCAACGCCACGATCCGGGTCGAACTCGACCTGTCGGAGGCGGCGTTCGGCACGACCCGCGAGATCATGGTCGACACGGCCGTCGTCTGCGACGTCTGCCAGGGCTCCGGGGCGGCGGCGGGCACCCACCCCGACACCTGCGACATGTGCCACGGACGCGGTGAGGTCTCGCAGGTGACCCGCTCGTTCCTCGGCCAGGTCATGACCTCACGCCCCTGCCCCCAGTGCGGCGGGTTCGGCAGCGTCATCCGGCATCCCTGCATGGAGTGCTCGGGCGAGGGCCGGGTCAGGACCCGGCGCACGATCAAGGTCAGGATCCCGGCCGGCGTCGAGGACGGCACGCACATCCAGCTCGCCGGCGAGGGCGAGGTCGGTCCCGGCGGCGGGCCTCCCGGCGATCTGTTCCTGGAGATCGTCGAGCGGCCGCACCAGATCTTCGAGCGGCGCGGCGACGACCTGCACTGCACCGTCCACATCCCGATGACCGCCGCCGCGCTCGGCACCTCGATCACGGTCGAGACCCTCGACGGCCCCGAGGACATCGACGTGCGGCCGGGCACCCAGGGCGGCCAGGTCATTCCGCTGTACGGCAAGGGCGTCCAGCGGCTCAACGAGACCGGCAGGGGCGACCTGCTGATCCACGTCAACGTCGAGACGCCGGCCAAGCTCGACCCGCAGCAGGAGGAACTGCTGCGCGAGCTGGCGAAGCTGCGCGGGGAGGAGCGGCCGCCCGGCAAGTTCTCCCCGGGGCAGCAGGGCTTCTTCTCCCGCCTGCGGGACGCCTTCAACGGCCGCTGAGCATGAGCGTTCCCGTGTTCCTGTCGGACGCGGCCGGCCGGACGGCGGACACCATCGTCCTGGACGGGCCGGAGGGCCGGCACGCCGCCGCCGTACGCCGCCTGCGCCCGGGGGAGCGGATCGACCTGACCGACGGCGCGGGGCGGGTGGCCGAGTGCACGGTCACGGCGGCGGGCAAGGACTCGCTGACCGCCGAGGTGCTGCGCCGGTTCGAGGTGCCGCCGCCCCGGCCGAGGCTGGTGGTCGTGCAGGGTCTGCCGAAGGGCGACCGGGGCGAGCTCGCGGTCGAGATGATGACCGAGGCCGGGGTCGACGTGATCGTCCCATGGGCCGCCACCCGCTGCGTCACGCAGTGGAAGGGCGACCGGGCCGCCAAGTCCCTCGCCCGCTGGCGGGCCACGGCCCGCGAGGCGGCCAAGCAGGCCCGGCGCTTCCACCTGCCCGAGGTGACCGAGCAGGCCACGACCGCGCAGGTCCGCTCGCTCGCCTCCGCGGCGGCGCTCGCGGTCGTGCTGCACGAGGAGGCCGCCGAGCCGCTGAGCCGCCTGCCGCTGCCGGAGCGGCCGGGCGACATCGTCATGATCGTGGGCCCGGAGGGCGGCGTCGCCGAGGAGGAGATCGCCGCGTTCCGCGAGGCGGGAGCCGTACCGGCCCTGCTGGGGCCCACGGTGCTGCGCACCTCGACGGCGGGCGTGGTGGCGGCGGCCGTCCTGCTGTCGCGCTGCGGCCGCTGGTGACGGCGGCCCGCGGCGGCGGGCCGGTCAGGAAGCGGGCGACTCGCTCGCCGAGTTGAGCGTGGCCGTCTCCGTCGGCATCGGGCTCGGGGCCGACGACGACGGGGCGGACGTCGTGGGCGGAGCCGTCGAGGGGCGGGCCGAGACCGTGGGCGCGACCGTGGGCGGCTGCGTCACCGGGGTCGGCGAGCACGACGGCGGCAGGGCCGGGTCGGGCTCGACGACGCCTGCCTGGGTCGTGGATGTGACACAGGGGTCGGACGGCGAGGGCGACGGTTTGGTGGTCGTGCCCGTCTTGTGCGTCGGGGACGGGCTCGGCCGCCCGCGCGACGGGCTCGGTGTAACAGGCACGATCACGACCGGCTGCGAGGGCGCCGTGTTGGGCGGCCGGTTCATCGACGAGGTGTCCGTCCTGTCCTCGCGCTCGTCGCCGGCGGGGGCGATTCCCGTCGACTGCGCCACCTGGTCGCGCAGGCCGGGGACGACCGCCACGACCGCGCCCGCCACGAGCACGGCCCCGGCGACGGCGGCTCCGACGCGCCACCACAGCATGTTCCGCAGGCCGCGCAGACCGCGCTGGTCGATCCGCCCGCGGATGATCTCGAGTCCATCGGGAGACGGCACGACCGCGTCCGCCTCCGCGCGCAGGGCACGGCGGAGCAACTCGCCGTACTCGTCGTCGGGCGGGAAGGTCATGAGAACTGCTCCAGTGCCATCCGTAGTGCGGCCATGCCGCGGGCCGTGTGACTTTTCACCGCGCCCTTGCTGATGCCCATCGCGTGCGCGATCTCGGCCTCCGACAGGTCGCCGTAGTATCGCAGCACCAGCGCCTCGCGCTGGCGGGTGGGTAAGCCGCGCAGCGCCTCGATGACGGCCGAACGCTCGAGCTCACCGATCGCGCCGTTCTCCGCGCTCGGCGCGTCCGGCAGGCCCTTGGGCGCGTACTTCTCGACGACCGCGCGGTGCCGCAGCACGGAACGCGATCGGTTCACGACCGATTGGCGGAGGTAGGCCAGTGCCTTGTCGGTGTCCCTCAGCCTGCGCCAGGCGCCGTGGATGGCGACGAACGCGTCCTGAACGACCTCTTCCGCGCTGGCCACATCACGCACCAGCAGCACGGCGAGACGCACCAATGACCGATAGTGAGCGCTGTACAGCGCCGTCACGGCCATGTCGGCATCCCACCCGACGGGCACCGTTCCCAACGACCTGTCGGCCACGAGGGTCTCGGTGGTCACATCGATAGGACGCTCGTCATCCCCGGGGGGTTTACGTTCTTCCGAATCATGAGGGGGCATGGCCCAGCGGTGTCCTCGCCCGACACTAGGGGGGTTTTCTGGTGCAGTCTCGCACACTCACATTAGCTGGGGGGATCTTTGCAGTCATCAACTAACGCAACGGCTAGGCTTTCGCGCGTGAGTGACTGCCTCTTCTGCAAGATCGTGGCCAAGGAGGTCCCGGCGGACATCGTCCTGGAGGCCGGGCGGGCGCTGGCCTTCCGCGACATCAACCCGCAGGCTCCCACGCACGTCCTCGTCGTGCCCAAGGCCCATCACGAGAACGCCGCCGCGCTCGCGGCGGCCGACGACGGCCTGGCCGACGACCTGCTCAAGGCCTGCCACGCGGTCGCCGTGCAGGAGGGCGTGGCCGAGACCGGCTACCGCGTCGTGTTCAACACCGGACCCGGCGCCGGGCAGACCGTCTTCCACGTGCACGCACACGTGATCGGCGGCCGTAGCCTCACCTGGCCCCCCGGCTGAGCGGCTAGAGTGGGAAGGAACTAGGGAGGCGATCAGGGCCGCAAGGGCCGCCCATGTCCGAGTCACAGCAAATCAGCAAGACCCAGGCCAAGGTAGTCATCCCCGAGGGGCAGCCGATGGTCAGCCTCCTCGGGTCGGGTGACGAGCTGCTGCGGGTCATCGAGGGCGCCTTCAGCGCCGATATCCACGTGCGGGGCAACGAGATCACCATCACCGGCAGTCCGGAGGAGAGCGGCGTCGTCGTGCGCCTCTTCGAGGAGCTGGTGGAGTTGGTCGGCTCGGGTGCCGAGCTGTCCCCCGACGCGGTCGAGCGCAGCATCCACATGCTGCGGCAGGCCACCGATCGTCCGGCCGAGGTCCTGTCCCTGGACATCCTGTCCACGCGGGGCCGGACCATCCGCCCGAAGACGGTCAACCAGAAGCGGTACGTCGACGCGATCGACAGGCACACCATCGTCTTCGGCATCGGGCCCGCCGGCACCGGCAAGACGTACCTGGCGATGGCGAAGGCCGTGAAGGCCCTGCAGAACAAGCGGGTCAACCGGATCATCCTCACCCGCCCCGCCGTCGAGGCGGGGGAGCGGCTCGGCTTCCTGCCCGGCACGCTCTACGAGAAGATCGATCCATACCTGCGGCCGCTTTACGACGCGCTGCACGACATGCTCGACCCCGACTCGATCCCCCGACTGATGTCGGCCGGGACGATCGAGGTCGCGCCGCTCGCCTACATGCGCGGCCGGACCCTCAACGACGCCTTCATCATCCTGGACGAGGCGCAGAACACCTCGCCCGAGCAGATGAAGATGTTCCTGACCCGGCTCGGCTTCAACTCGAAGATCGTGGTCACCGGCGACGTCACGCAGATCGACCTGCCGGGCGGTCAGGACAGCGGCCTGAAGGTCGTCCAGCACATCCTCGAGGGCATCGAGGACATCCATTTCAGCAGGCTGACCAGCGCCGACGTCGTGCGGCACAAGCTGGTGAGCGACATCGTCGACGCCTACGGCCGCTACGACGCCGCGATGGCCTCCGAGCCGCGCGCGATCAACAAGCGACCGCGGAACAACCGGCGGTGAGCACGAGCATGACGGGTGAGGAGACCCCGTGAGCATCGAGGTGGCCAACGAGTCCGGCGTCGAGGTCGACGAGTCGGCTCTGGTCGAGCTGGCCGGTCACGTCCTGGGCCGGATGGGGATCAACCCGCTGGCCGAGCTGTCGATCCTGGTGATCGACGAGGCGGCGATGGCCGAGCTGCACGAGCAGTGGATGGGGGAGCCCGGCCCGACCGACGTGCTGGCCTTCCCCATGGACGAGCTGCGGCCCAACTCCGGCGGCCGGGACGAGGACGACGCCCCCGACCCGGCGCTGCTCGGAGACGTGGTGCTGTGCCCGCAGGTGGCGGCCAAGCAGGCCGCCGAGGCCGGGCACAGCGCGCAGGACGAGCTGGAGCTGCTGTGCACGCACGGCATCCTGCACCTGCTCGGCTACGACCACGCCGAGCCCGAGGAGCACGCCGAGATGTTCGGGCTGCAGGACGAACTGCTCGGCGCCTGGCGGGAGGTGCGGCGTAAGCCGTGAGCAACGGCTGGCTGCTTTCCGCCGTCTTCCTGATCGTGGCCGGCGGCCTGCTGGCGAGCGCGGAGACGGCGCTGACCCGCATCTCCCGGGTGCGCGCGGAGGAGTTCGTCAAGGAGGGCCGGCGCGGCGGGGTGCGACTGCAGGCGATCGTCGCCGATCCGCCGCGCTACCTCAACCTGGTGCTCCTGCTACGCCTGAGCTGTGAGCTCATCGCCACGGTCATCACGACGCTGCTGTTCATCGACTGGCTGGGCGACCGCGGACAGGCGTACGCCGGGGCGGCCGTGGTCATGATCCTGGTGAGCTACGTCATCGTCGGGGTCATGCCGCGTACGCTCGGCCGCCAGCACGCCGAGCCGGTCGCGCTGGCGAGCGCGCCCATCGTGTACGGGCTGACCCGGATCTTCGGCCCGCTGCCCGAGCTGCTGATCCTGCTGGGCAACGCGCTCACTCCCGGCAAGGGCTTCCGCGAGGGCCCGTTCACCTCCGAGGCCGAACTGCGCGACCTCGTCGATCTGGCCGAGCAGCGCAGGGTCATCGAGCCCGACGAGCGGGAGATGATCCACTCGGTCTTCGAGCTGGGTGACACGCTGGTGCGCGAGGTGATGGTGCCGCGCACCGACATGGTGTTCATCGAGCGCGGCAAGACGCTCAACCAGGCGCTCTCGCTCGCCCTGCGCAGCGGCTTCTCCCGGGTCCCGGTTGCCGGGGAGAACGAGGACGACGTGGTGGGCATCGCCTATCTCAAGGACATCGTCCGCCGCATCCAGGACACGGGCGACGGCGGCGTCCGGGTGGACGAGCTGATGCGTCCCGCGACGTACGTGCCGGAGAGCAAGCCGATCGACGAGCTGCTGCGCGAGATGCAGGCGCGGCAGATCCACCTCGCCATCGTCATCGACGAGTACGGCGGCACCGCCGGCCTCGTCACGATCGAGGACGTCATCGAGGAGATCGTCGGTGAGATCGCCGACGAGTACGACCAGGAGGCCCCGCGGGTCGAGTGGCTGGACGACGGGGCGGTGCGGGTGACCGCGCGGCTTCCGGTCGACGAGCTCGGCGAGCTGTTCGACACCGAGATCGAGGTCGAGGACGTCGACACCGTCGGCGGCCTGCTGGCCCACGCCCTGGGCCGGGTGCCGATCGCGGGCTCGGAGGCGGTCGTCGGGGGCCTGCGCCTGACGGCCGAGAACCTGGCCGGACGCCGCAACCGGATCAGCACCGTCGTCGTGCGCCGCGAGGAGCCCGCGACGGGCGACGAGGTCGTGACGGCCGACGCCGGCCACGAGTGACGACGCTCCGCCCGGCCTCTGCAAGCGTCCTTCAAGCGTGCTGCAAGTGCGCGGGGCCATTGTTGTCCCAGGCGCTCAGAAGGGGTTCGGGGCGCCTCATTGGGGAGTCCGGCGCGCCGGGAGGGGTTCGCGGCGCACCGGAGCCTCCCTTGGGGGATCCGTACATCGACGCGGGGCTCTCACCCGGCTCAGGGTGAGGGCCCCGTTTCGATTACGCAAAGTGATTACCCGTACGCGGTCGGGGGAAGGAAACCTCCGGCAAAGCGGGGAGGCGGGTATGCGGATCGTCCACGCGGCCGTCGCGGGCTGCCTGGTCCTGGCCACCGGCGGCTGCGGCACGGGCGAGGTCACCTACGCCGCCGTCCGGGCCCCCGCCAAGGCGGGCGACGCGAGCGGTGTGCGGGCCCTTCTCGGCAGGATGGACGGCCTTCCCGACGCGTTCTTCAGCCACGCCCGGGCGCCCTGGCGCCCGCCGTTCCGTCCCCGCGCCCGCGCCTGCCGCATGCTGTTCGACGCGGCGGCGGGCAGGCTGCCACGCGAGGGGCTCAGCGGCACGGCCGCCGCCACGTACCAGGGCGCGCACACCGGCGAGCTCGCCGGGGTCGGCGTCGCCGTCTACGACGGGGGTGAGGCGGCCGGGCACCTCGCCGCGCTCCGCGACGCCCTCGCCCGTTGCGCGACGGCCGACGCCGGCACGCCGTACGACCGCCTGGCGGCCACGCGGACGCCGCTGCCCGGAATCGGCGGCGCGGACGCGGCCGCCCGTGCCCTGGCCGGCCGGGTCGGCGGCTACCCCTACCGCATGCACCTGGTCGTCGCCCGCTCCGGCCACACGCTGATCGCGCTCGTCCACGCCGGTCTGACCCCGCCCGACCCGGACCGTACGGCCGAACTGACACGGCTGCTCGTCCGTGAGGTCGGTACGCTTGACGCGTGACAGAGACGCTGGACCCCGAGGACAACAAGATCATTACGCTGGCCAGGTCGGCGCGGGCGCGCGGCGGCACTCCCGAGGGCGCCGCGGTGCGCGACGAGACCGGCCGGACGTACGCCGCGACCACGGTGGAGTTGCCCTCGCTCCGGCTCTCGGCCCTGCAGGCGGCCGTGGCCATGGCCGTGTCCAGCGGGGCGAAGTCCCTGGAGGCCGCGGCGATCGTCACCGAGGCCGACGACCCGGCGGAGCCGGACGTGGCCGTCGTCGAGGACATGGGGAACGGCACGCTCTTCCTGGCCGCTCCGGACGGCTCGCTGAAGGGCCGGTACATCTGACGATGAACGCCGAACCGAGCGGTTTCCGGGCGGGCTTCGCCTGCTTCGTCGGCAGGCCCAACGTCGGCAAGTCCACGTTGATGAACGCCCTGCTCGGCACCAAGGTGGCGATCACCTCGTCCAAGCCGCAGACGACGCGGCGGGCCATCCGCGGCATCGTCCACCGGCCGGACGCCCAGCTGGTGATCGTGGACACCCCCGGCTTCCACCGTCCCCGCACGCTCCTGGGCGAGCGTCTCGACAGCCTGGTGCTGTCCACGCTCACCGAGGTCGACGTCATCGGGTTCTGCGTCCCGGCCAACGAGCCGATCGGCAAGGGCGACCGGTTCATCGTCGAGAAGCTCGCGGCCGTCAAGAAGACCCCGCTGGTGGCGGTCGTCACCAAATGCGATCTGGCCACCCGCGAGCAGATCGCGCACCAGCTCCTGGCGGTGTCCGCGCTGGCCGAGTTCGCGGAGATCGTCCCGGTGTCCGCGCAGGGCGGCGAGCAGCTCGAGGTCCTCGCCGACCTGCTCGTCAAGCGGCTGCCGGAGTCGCCTCCGCTGTACGCCGGAGGGGAGCTGACCGACGAGCCGGAGCAGGTGCTGGTCGCCGAGCTGATCCGGGAGGCCGCGCTGGAGGGCGTGCGGGACGAGCTGCCCCACTCGATCGCGGTGGTCGTCGAGGAGATGCACCCCCGGGAGGGCCGCGACGACCTCCTCGACGTGTACGCCCACATGTTCGTCGAGCGGCCCACGCAGAAGGCGATCGTGATCGGCCCCGGCGGCGCGAGGCTCAAGGACGTGGGCACCCGCGCCCGGCAGCAGATCGAGGCGCTCCTCGGCACCCGGATCTACCTCGACCTGCGGGTGAAGGTCGCCAAGGAGTGGCAGCGCGACCCCAAACAGCTGCGGCGGCTCGGCTTCTACGACTGAAGAATCACCGGCGGCGCAGCAGCGCGGCGGCGGCCAGGACGGCCAGCGCGACCGAGGCCAGCAGGGCGGCGAACCAGCCGTACTGGATCGTGGGGTGCACCCGAAGCAGCCCGGCGACCTGGAAGTCGAGCCGGCCCACGAGGTCGCGCGGGTCGGCGAGGAACATGGCCAGCGCGAAGGCGGCCACCGCGCCGGGCAGGATCGCCAGCCCGGTGAACAGCCAGTTCCGCGCCGCGCCGAGCACGCCGAGCAGCATGGCCGTGATGCCGGCGCCCAGCACGAACCAGCCGGGGCCCGCGTCCACGCCGCGCACGGCGCGCGTGAGGGAAGCGTCGAGGACGCCGAACTCGGCGGTGAGACCGGCCCACGGGAGCAGCGCGGTCACGGCCAGTGCGAACCCCGCGACGAAGACGCCGGCGGCCCGCAGGACGCCGGCCACGCTGGTGCCTCGCCGCGACCGGCCGGGATGCTGCGTGGGTTCCGACACGATCACCAGGCTACGGCGCGGGGCGGCGAGTTTCAGCCCCGGCCACGGCCGGCGGCGGTGTCCGCGAGCGTCGGCCGGGCCGGTCATAGTGCCGGAAGGAACCTCCGGTCCTCGCGAAGCCCGCTCCGCTGCCGTCCTCGCTCCCTCCACTCCGCTTCCTCCACCCTGATGGACGCCGGTGGACAGCGCCCTAGTAGGAGTTCGCCAGTTCGTGGTCGTCGGCGGCGGGTGGTCCGGAGGCCGAGGCGGGCCGGACGGCGGCCGGTGGCCGGGGTGGCGGGGCGGCGTCGGCGGCCTCCTCGCCGCGCCGCAGGCGCTCCCTGAGCTGGACGGCGTCCGCGCCGAGCGCGCAGACCTGCACGCCGGGACCGGCCAGGGGCAGGGCCGCCCAGCCGTCCCCCAGGACGGCCCGGCGCTCCGGCCCGGCGTAAGGCTCCTCGGGCGGAGCCCAGGCGGGGCCCGCGAGGAGGGTCGAGCCGACGCATCGGGCGTCCCCGTAGACGGCCGGGCTGCCGTCCACGGTATCTTCGCCGATCACAAGGTCCTGGCGGAGCAGGGGCCGCCCCGCCACGGTCGCGTCGAACCGCGCGTGGCCGCGTCCCGGACGTTCGCCGTGCCGCCCGAACACGATCTCCTCCCGCCAGAAGACCGTGGCGCCCTCGGCGAGCGAGAGCCGTACGACGAGGCGGTGGTCGCATCCGGCGGCGAGGACGGTCGGCTCGGGGGAGAAGCGCAGGGCGGCGCCCGCCCCGACCCGCGCCCGGACGACCATGACCGAGGGGGTGTCCGCGAGACCGGGCAGCACCAGCGTGGCGGCCACCGAGCGGACCTCCAGCGAGGTGCCGGGGGCGACGTCCACGGCGAGATCGAGGCGGTCCCCGCGCAGCGGGCCCGCACCCGTCGAGACGAGGTGGACCCGCCGGGGGCCGGTCTGCCGCAGCGTCAGCGGCGGGTCGGAGCGGAGCGTCTCCAGCCGGGTCCGGCCTCCGCCCGCGGCCTCCGTGCGGATCAGCGCCCGCGCCGTCACGGCGCCGGATGCCATGTCAGGGCGCCGCGGCCGGGTGGGGGCCGGAATCACTGTGAACGGCGTGGTGGTGGTGTGGTTCCCCGTGCTCGCGCCGCCAGGCGTCGACCATGGTCACCACCCACTCCGCGACGGTGTGCGCGGACCTGTCCTCCCTGATCGAGGTGAACAGCACCGGTTTGCCGTCCCGTACGGCCGCCGCGTCGCGGGACATCACGGTCAGATCGGCGCCGACCATCGGCGCGAGGTCGGTCTTGTTGACCACGAGCAGGTCGGCCGAGGTCACCCCCGGCCCGCCCTTGCGCGGCACCTTGTCGCCGCCCGACACGTCGAGTACGAAGATCTGCCGGTCGGCCAGACCCCGGCTGAAGGTGGCGGTGAGGTTGTCGCCGCCGCTCTCGACGATGACGAGGTCGAGCGGCCCGAACCGCTCTTCCAGCGTCTCGACGGCGTCCAGGTTGGCCGCGATGTCGTCGCGGATCGCGGTGTGGGGGCAGCAGCCGGTCTGCACGGCGAGGATGCGGCCGGGGTCGACGACCCCCGCACGGCGCAGGAAGTCGGCGTCCTCGGTGGTGTAGATGTCGTTGGTCACGACCCCGAGCCGCAGGGTCGGGCCGAGACTGCGGCACAGCGCCGCCACCAGGGCGGTCTTGCCGCTGCCGACCGGCCCGCCGATGCCGAGGCGGAGCGCCCGCCCGTGGGGCTCGGCCGGGTCGTGGACGTCGTCGTGGTGAGCGCCCATGGGGAACCTCGTCTTTCTCGTGCGGGTTGTCGGGTCGGAGGTCAGGAGACGAAGAGCTTCGCCGGGTTGGTCAGGTGTCCCTCCGCCAGGAGGTCGAGCGCGGGCGCGCCGTGCCCGGGCAGCGCCCGCCACGCGGCCCGCCATCCCGCGTGCCGTCCCGTGCTGCGATCGTCCGGCTCCTCGCCGGACTCCTCGTACGGCTCCTCGTCCGGCTCATCGTGGAGCGGGACGGCGTCCGCGAGCGAGTCACAGGCGGCGTGGGCCATCTCGTCGAGCGCGGGCGCGAGGTCGGCGAGCAGGCGGTGGACGGCGACCGGGTCGAGGCCGAGGAGCCGCACCGCGGCCGTGGCCGGGCCGGTGACCGTGGCGTAGGCGGCGGCCAGCGCGGCCTGGAGGGGCCCGCAACCCGCGGCGGCCGCGACCGCGCCGAGCGCGACCGGATGGTGCGGACCCTCCGGCACCGCTCGCACGAGCGCGTCCAACGCGGCCGAGGGCCACATCCGGCGGGCCGTGCGCAGCAGGAGCCGCCCCTGGGTGCGCGCGGCCTCCCGCTGGGCCGGTGAGGCGGTCCGGGCGTCGGCCTCGGCGTCCAGCCGCCGCCACAGCGCCGTCACCGGCTCACCCGCGGCATCGGCATCGGCACCGCGGCCGGCTGCGGATCCCAGGGCGACCTCGGAGACCGCGAGCTCGCACGCGGCGGCGGCGAGCGCGGCGGTGACGAGGCCGGAGGTGGCGAGCCTGCCGCGCAGGAACCGCGCCAGGTCGCCGGTGCCGGTGACGGCGCCCAGCCGTACGGCCTCCTCCACGCCGCCCGAATGGGCGTGCCCGCCCGCCGGCAGCCGGGAGTCGGCCAGCAGCAGCAGCGCCGCGTCCCCCTTCACGGCGGACATCAGAAGAGGAAGTAGCGCTGCGCCATCGGCAGCGACTCGGCCGGGGCGGGTTCGATCAGCTCGCCGTCCACGCGTACGGCGAAGGTGTCGGGATCCACGCGGATGTCCGGCAGGGCGTCGTTGAGCGGCATCGCGTCCTTGCGCCGGGCGCGGACGTCGGCCACCGGGACCAGCCGCCTGCCGACGGCGAGGCGGCCGGCCAGGCCGTCCTCCAGCGCGAGCGGCGCCACGAAGTGCAGCGAGGTCGCGGCGGCGGTGACCGGGGCCGCGCCGAACATGGGGCGGGGGAGCACGGGCTGCGGCGTCGGAATCGACGCGTTCGCGTCGCCCATCTGGGCGTACGCGATGACGCCGCCCTTGACTACGAGGTCGGGCTTGACCCCGAAGAACGCCGGGCTCCACAGCACGAGGTCGGCGAGCTTGCCGGGCTCCACCGACCCGATCTCCGCGTCCAGCCCGTGGGCGATCGCCGGGTTGATCGTGTACTTCGCCACGTACCGGCGGGCGCGGAGGTTGTCGGCGGGGCCGTCGCCCGGCAGCGCCCCGCGACGCCGCTTCATCACGTGCGCCGTCTGCCACGTACGGATGATCGTCTCGCCGACCCGGCCCATGGCCTGGGAGTCCGAGCCGATCATCGAGATCGCGCCCATGTCGTGCAGGACGTCCTCGGCCGCCATCGTCGTCGGCCGGATCCGCGACTCGGCGAAGGCCAGGTCCTCCGGGATGGCGGGGTTGAGGTGGTGGCACACCATGAGCATGTCCAGGTGCTCGTGGTGGGTGTTGACCGTGTGCGGCCTGGTCGGGTTCGTGGACGAGGGCAGCACGTTGGCGTGGGAGGCCACCGTGATGATGTCCGGAGCGTGGCCGCCGCCGGCGCCCTCGGTGTGGTAGGCGTGGATGGCCCGGCCGTCGATGGCCCGCAGGGTCGACTCCACGAAGCCGGCCTCGTTCAGCGTGTCGGTGTGGATGGCGACCTGCACCCCGGTGGCGTCGCAGACCCGCAGGCAGGCGTCGATGGCGGCGGGGGTGGTGCCCCAGTCCTCGTGCAGCTTGAAGCCCGACGCCCCGGCCCTCAGCTGTTCGAGCAGCCCCTCCTCGCTGACCGTGTTGCCCTTGCCGAGCAGGGCCACGTTCACTGGGTAGGAGTCCAGGGACTCCAGCATCCGGCCGAGGTACCAGGTGCCGGTCACGGTGGTGGCCTTCGTGCCCTCGGCGGGTCCAGTGCCGCCGCCGACGACCGTGGTCACGCCCGAGGCGAGCGCCTCGTCGAGGATCTGCGGGCAGATCAGATGGACGTGGGAGTCGACCGCGCCCGCGGTGACGATCTTGCCGTTGGCCGCGAGGATCTCGGTGGACGGGCCGATGACGAGGTCCGGGTGGACGCCGTCCATCGTGTCGGGGTTGCCGGCCTTGCCGATCGCGGCGATCCGGCCGTCGCGGACGCCGATGTCGGCCTTGACCACGCCCCAGTGGTCGAGGATGACCGCGCCGGTGATGACCAGGTCGGCCGCGCCCTCCGCCCTCGTGGTGCGGGCCTGCCCCATCGACTCGCGGATGACCTTGCCGCCGCCGAACACCGCCTCGTCGCCCGCCCCGGCGGGTCCCATCGACAGGTCTTCGGTGACCTCGACGTACAGGTCGGTGTCGGCCAGGCGCACCCGGTCGCCCGTGGTGGGGCCGTACAGCGCGGCGTAGCGCGCGCGCTCGACGCTAGACATCGGTCCTCCCGTCGAGGGGACCGGCCCACTCGGGGCGCAGTCCGGGTACGACGCGGTTCCCCGCGAGCGGGACCAGCGTGACGTCGCGCTCCACCCCGGGCTCGAACCTGATCGCGGTGCCCGCGGGGATGTCGAGGCGGGTGCCCCAGGCCGCCTCCCGGTCGAACTCCAGCCCGGGGTTGGCCGCGGCGAAGTGGTAGTGCGACCCGACCTGCACCGGCCGGTCGGCGGTGTTGACGACTCTCAGGGTGATCCGCTCCCTGCCGGGGTTCAGCGGCACGGCGCCGTCGCCGCAAAGGATCTCGCCCGGCACGCCCGCGCCGCTCATGTGATCGGGTTGTGGACGGTGACGAGCTTGGTGCCGTCGGGGAAGGTCGCCTCGATCTGGACGGACTCCAGCATCTCGGGCACGCCCTCCATGACGTCCTCGCGCCGCAGGACCTTGCGGCCGGCGTCCATCAGGTCGGCGACGCTGCGGCCGTCGCGGGCGCCCTCCAGGAGGAAGGACGCGATGAGGGCCGTCGCCTCCGGATGGTTGAGGCGAAGGCCGCGCTCCTTGCGCTCGCGGGCCACGCCCGCGGCGACGTGGATGAGGAGCCGTTCCTGTTCGTGTGGAGTGAGCCGCATGGCGGGACGATAGGTACCCGCCGTTTCCCCCGCGTTACCCGCCGATTTCGTACGCGTATCCGGACGGCGGTGAGCTCTCGCTAATGAGTTGTTAACCGCCGGGATTTCGGCGGGAAATACCGCGCGCCCACCTTGACGGCAGACGGATCGGCGCGGGGGCCGTAGCGGCAAGGGAGAGGCAATTGCGGAACTCATTATGGCGTGCCGGAGCGGTGTTCGCTCTCGCGGCCGCGACGCTCGCGGCATGTGGCGGACAATCCTCTACAAGTGGTACATCTGCCTCGTCTGGGGGTTCTGACACCATAAAGGTCGGCATCCTGCACTCCCTCAGCGGCACGATGGCCATCAGCGAGGTCACGGTCAGGGACGCGGAGCTGCTCGCGATCGAGGAGGTCAACGCGGCCGGCGGGGTGCTGGGTAAGAAGCTCGAGCCCGTCGTGGAGGACGGCGCCTCCGACTGGCCGACCTTCGCGGAGAAGGCCACCAAGCTCATCGCGCAGGACAAGGTCGCGACCGTCTTCGGCGGCTGGACGTCCGCGAGCCGTAAGGCGATGCTCCCGGTCTTCGAGAAGCGCAAGGCGCTGTTGTGGTATCCGGTCCAGTACGAGGGCCTGGAAAGCTCGCCGTACATCTTCTACACGGGCGCGACGACCAACCAGCAGATCGTCCCCGGGCTCGACTATCTGAAGGAGAAGGGCAAGAAAAAGCTCTTCCTCGTCGGCAGTGACTACGTCTTCCCGAGAACCGCGAACAAAATCATCAAGGCGTACGCCGCGGCGAACGGGATGGAGGTCCTCGGCGAGGAGTACACCCCGCTCGGGCACACCGAGTACAGCACGCTGGTCAACAAGATCGCCGAGGCGAAGCCGGACGCGGTCTTCAACACCCTGAACGGCGACAGCAACGTCGCGTTCTTCAAGCAGCTCAAGAGCACCGGGATCAGCGCCGACCAGATGCCGGTCATGTCGGTGTCCGTGGCAGAGGAGGAGGTCCGGGGCATCGGGGTCGACAACGTCGCCGGGCACCTCGTGGCCTGGAACTACTACCAGACGACCGACACCCCGGCGAACGAGAAGTTCGTCGCCGCGTTCAAGGCGAAGTACGGCGCCGACAAGGTGACCTCCGACCCGATGGAGGCCGGATACAACGCCGTCCACCTGTGGGCCGAGGCCGTGAAGAAGGCCGGGAGCACCGACGTGGAGGCCGTCAAGAAGGCCGCCGGCGGGGTGTCCCTGGACCGGCCCGAGGGCAAGGTCACCATCGACGGCGACAACCAGCACGTCTACAAGACCGCGCGCATCGGGGTCGTCCAGCCGGACGGCCAGATCAAGGAGGTCTGGAACTCCGGCGAGCCGATCAAGCCGGACCCCTACCTCAGGACGTACTCCTGGGCCGGCGGCCTGGTCTGACGCGCCGACATGGAGGGAATTGTCAACCAGCTGCCGATCGGGCTGTCGATCGGAGCGGTCCTGCTGCTCATCGCCCTCGGGCTGACGTTCACCTTCGGGCAGATGGGCGTGATCAACATGGCCCACGGCGAGTTCATCATGGCGGGGGCCTACACGGCCTACCTGCTCCAGGGAGTGGGCTTCCTGGTCGCCCTCCCGGCCGCCTTCGTGGTGGCCGGGGTCATGGGCCTGATCCTGGAGCGCACGCTGGTCAGGCGCTTCTACGGCCGCCCGCTGGACACGCTGCTGCTCACCTGGGGCGTCAGCCTCATGCTCCAGCAACTGGCCCGTGACCTGTTCGGTGCGCCCAACGTGCAGGTGTCCTCGCCCGCCTGGCTGCGCGGCGGCGCCGGGATCCTACCCTACAACCGGCTGTTCATCCTGGCGCTCGCCGCGGCGTCGGTGCTCGCGATCTGGGCGTACATGAACCGGACCGGGCAGGGGCGGCGCATGCGGGCGGTGATGCAGAACAGGAGGCTCGCGGCCACGAGTGGCATCGACACCGGAAGGGTCGACCAGCGGACGTTCTTCATCGGCTCCGGCCTCGCCGGGGTCGCGGGGGTCGCGCTCACGCTGATCGGGCCGGTCGGGCCGACGCTCGGGACGTACTACATCGTGGACGCGTTCCTCGTGGTCGTCGCCGGCGGCCTGGGACAGCTCCGCGGCGCGGTGCTGGCCGCGATCGGCCTCGGCCTGCTGAACTCCTACGCCGAGTTCTGGAGCGACGCCAGCCTCGCCAAGGTGGTGGTCCTCGTGGCGATCATCGGCTTCCTGCAGATCCGGCCGCAGGGGCTGTTCTTCGTCCGATCGCGGGCGCTCACATGACCGCCCTCACGGTCTCGCGCCGGGTCCTGACCGGCCGGTGGCAGGGCCCCGCGGCCTTCACGGCGGTGGCGGTGCTCGCCCTGGTGGTGGCGCCGCTGCTGCTGGAGCCGTTCCGCCTCGGCCTGCTGGCCAAGTATCTCTGCTACGCGATCGTGGCACTGGGCATCGGCCTCGCCTGGGGGCAGGGCGGCATGCTCACGCTCGGGCAGGGGGTGTTCTTCGGCCTCGGCGGCTACGCGATGGGCATGTATCTCAAGCTCAACGACGCCGGCGGGGACCTGCCCGACTTCATGGTCTGGAGCGGGGTGGAGAAGCTGCCGGCGCTGTGGAAGCCGTTCGGCAACCCGGTCTTCGCGCTGGCCATGGTCGTCGTGCTGCCGGTCGCGGTCGCGCTGCTGCTCGGCGCGCTGGTGTTCCGCCAGCGCGTACGAGGGGCGTACTTCGCGATCCTCACCCAGGCGCTGGCGGCGGCGCTGGTGATCCTGCTGGTCGGGCAGCAGGGGCTGACCGGCGGCACGAACGGCCTGACCAACTTCTTCGACTTCTTCGGCCGCGACGTGGCGGCCGACGAGACCCAGCGGGGCCTCTACCTGCTGGTGGCGGTCGTGCTCGGGGCGCTCTACCTGGGCGCCAGGCAACTCGTCCGCAGCCGGTTCGGACGGCTGCTGCTCGCGGTGAGGGACGGCGAGGACCGGGTGCGCTTCCTCGGGTACGACCCCGCCACGGTGAAGACGCTGACCTTCGCCGTCTCGGCGGGCATGGCCGGCATCGCGGGGGCGCTGTTCGTGCCCGTGGTCGGCATCATCTCGCCGGCCCTGCTCGGGGTCGTGCCCTCGCTCGAACTCGTCGTGGCGGTGGCCGTCGGCGGCCGGTTCGCGCTGGCCGGCGCGGTGCTCGGCGCGGTCGTGATGGGGTACGCGCGGACGTACTTCAGCGAGGAGCTTCCGGACGCCTGGCTGTACCTGCAGGGCGCCCTGTTCGTGCTCGTCATGACGTTGGCGCCCAAGGGCATCGCCGGCTTGGCCGCCGCTCTCGTACGGAGAAGGGAGGCGAGGGCGTGACCGAGCCGCTCTTGGACATCCGCGGGCTGGAAGTCGCCTTCGGCGGCTTCCGGGCGCTCGACGGCGTGGACCTGACCGTCGGCCGTGGTGAGCTGCGCTTCTTGATCGGGCCGAACGGC
Source organism: Microbispora sp. NPDC004025 (assembly GCF_053604425.1). Classification (NCBI taxonomy): domain Bacteria; kingdom Bacillati; phylum Actinomycetota; class Actinomycetes; order Streptosporangiales; family Streptosporangiaceae; genus Microbispora; species Microbispora sp. NPDC004025. The sequence continues at coordinate 451,620 of NZ_JBSGHN010000001.1, forward strand.
GCGGGGAAGACCACCCTCATCGACGTGATCACGGGCCTGACGAAGCCGACCGCGGGCACGGTGCGGTTCGAGGGGCAGGACCTCACGGGCCGCAGGGAGCACGAGATCGTCCGGCTCGGCGTGGGCCGCACCTTCCAGACCTCGGTGGTCTTCGAGGAGCTCACCGTGCTGGAGAACCTGGATCTCGCCGCGTCGTTCCGCCGCCCCCTGTGGTCGCTGCTGCGCCGCAGGCGCGGGGTGTCGGAGGAGGTCGCGGCGGCGCTGGAGACGACCGGGCTGGCCGGGCTGGCCGGCAGCAGGGCCGGGGTGCTGTCCCATGGGCAGCGGCAGTGGCTGGAGATCGGCATGCTGATCGTCCAGCGGCCCCGGTTGCTGCTGCTCGACGAGCCGGTCGCCGGCATGTCCTCCGGCGAGCGCGAGCGCACCGGAGAGCTGCTCACCGAGGTCGCCCGCGACCACACCGTGGTCGTGGTCGAGCACGACATGGACTTCCTGCGCCGCTACGCCTCACAGGTCACCGTCCTGCACGAGGGCAGGGTGCTGACGGAGGGCTCGGTGGAGCAGGTGCGGGCCGATCCGCGCGTGCAGGAGATCTACTTGGGACGGGCGCGGGAGGGTGCCGAGGATGCTGTCCGTTGAGGGACTTGAGTCGGGGTACGGCCGGGCCCGGGTGCTCTTCGGCGTCTCGCTGGAGGTGCCCGCCGGAAGCCTCGTCTGCGTGATGGGCCGCAACGGGGTCGGCAAGACGACCCTGCTCGACACCGTCATGGGCGTGCTCCCGGCGACCGGCGGGACGGTGACGTTCGAGGGCAGGGACGTCACCCGGCTGCGCCCCGACCAGCGCGTACGGCTCGGCATGGGCTACGTGCCGCAGGGGCACGAGACCTTTCCCCAGCTCACCGTGATGGACAACCTCCTGGTCACGCTGGAGGCGTCCGCGCACCGTGAGCACGCGGCGCTGGAGGAGGCCCTGGAGGTCTTCCCCCGGCTCAAGCCGCTGCTGAAACGGCCGGCGGGGTTCCTGTCCGGCGGCCAGCAGCAGCAGCTCGCGATCGCCCGCGCCCTGGTCACCCGGCCGAGGCTGCTGATCCTGGACGAGCCGACCGAGGGCATCCAGCCGTCGATCATCCTGGAGATCGAGGAGGCCGTCGAACGCCTGCACGCGACCGGTCTCGCGATCCTGCTGGTGGAGCAGTATCTGGACCTCGCGCTGCGGCTGGCCGACGGGTTCGTGATCCTCGACGCCGGACGGGTGGTCAGGTCCGGGCCCGCGCGGGAGCTCCAGGACGAGGAGGTTCACCGCCTGTTGTCCGTCTGACCCTGGCCGTCCCGCCGCGCTGCCGGATCTCCGGCATCCGGAACGTCTGGGCCAGGTCCGCCGGCGTGGTGGAGGCGCCGGTGAAGGCGGTGGGCGTGCTGCAGGTGGGCGCGTGCCGCCGTGTGGTCGCCCGTGGCCCGGGCCAGGTGGGCGAGTTCCGTGTGCGCGTCGGCCTGTCCTTGGTAGTGGCTGATCTGTGAGGCGAGGGCGAGGGAGGTGGTCGCGTGCTCGTGGGCGGTCTGCGGAGCGCCCAGCCCGCGATGTACGACGGCCAGGTTGTAATGGGCGTCGGCCTGGTTCATGAGGTCTCCCAGCTCCCGGAACACCGAGAGGGCCTGGTCCAGGTGAGCTCGCGCGTCGTGGTATCGGCACAACTGCTCGTCCAGCATGCCGAGCTGCCTGTGGCAGATGCCGACGCCACGGCGCTGCCCGGCCTGCTCGAACAGCTCCAGCGCCCGCGTGAGATGGTCGCGGGCAGTGGTGTGGCTGCCCTCCAACCGGTCGAGGATGCCGAGGTTGGCATGGGCGAACGCCCATTCGACGAGGTCGTCGCCCGATGGGCTGGAATAGACCGTCAGCACCGCGGCGTCGATGGCGCCTCTGGTGTACCGGAAGAGTCGTTCGCCGGCGGCGGCCAGGTGCCGGGCGCTGTCGTGCTGGTCCGATTCGATCAACGCGGCCCCGCGGCGCCGGTGCTGAACCGTCCCTCGCCTTCGCCATGCTTCCAGCGTGCTGCCCGACCTGAGAAGTGTCGCGCGCAGCGGCCGTGGCGGGGTCTCGGTCTCGCCGGGCCGGGGCCTGCGATCGACCGTTCGGGACGCCTCAAGCGCCCCGACCCCCGGGAGTCTAAGCTGGAGGAGAGGAAGCGATCGCACGTGTGAACGCCTTCGGCCGAGCCGGAGGCTCCGCGCCGCCCGTGCGGCGGGGGCCCGTCCGGACCCGGCATTGCGCACGGCCCGACCGCTTCCTCCACTGTCTCCGGCGTCGCCCCCCGAGCCGGGGCAGGATGGGCGGATGAGTGGGGAACGGATCGGCCTGACGGGGCAGTCCGGGGCCGGGCTGCTGGCCGCGGCCCGTTCCGGCGACGGCGACGCCTTCGGGCGCCTGGTGGGGTCGTTGCGGGACGAGCTGCGCGCGCACTGCTACCGCATGCTGGGATCGGTTCACGACGCGGAGGACGTCGTCCAGGACACGCTGGACCGGGCGTGGCGCGCTCTGCCGCGGTTCGAGGACCACGAAGGGGACGGCGGATCTGTGCGGCCCTGGCTGTACGCGATCGCCACGAACAGGGCGCTGACGCTCATCGAGCGGCGTGGGCGGCGCGAGCTGCCCGCCGACCTGAGCCCGGGAGGCGTACCGCCGGCCGAGACGGCGTGGGTCGAGCCGTTCCCGGACCGGTTCGTCAGCTGGACGGCGGAGCTGGGCCCGGAGGCCCGCGCCGTGGCCCGGGAGAGCGTGGAGCTGGCCTTCGTCGCCGCGCTGCAGCACCTGCCCGCTCGGCAGCGAGCCGTGCTGCTGCTGCGCGACGTCCTCGGCTACGACGCCGGCGAGGCCGCCCGCCTGCTGGAGACGACCGTCGCCGCGGTCAACAGCGCGCTGCAGCGGGCCCGCGGCACGCTCGGCCGCCTGCTCCCGCCCACCACCCAGCAGCGGACTCTCGGCCTGCTCGGCGAACCGGCGTGGCGGGAGACGGCCCGGCGCTACGCCGCCGCCTGGGAGGCCGCGGACGTGGACGCCATCGTGGCGATGCTGACCCACGACGCGAAGTACTCGATGCCGCCGCTGACCGCCTGGTTCCACGGGCACGACGGCATCCGCGGCTTCCTGCTGGAGACGGCCGGGAACCGGCGCTGGCGCTTCCTGCCGGCGCGGGCGAACGGGCAGGTCGCCTTCGGCACCTACCTGTGGGACGACGACCGCGGCGTCTACGCCGCCGCCGGCCTGGACCTGCTCGCGCTGCGCGGACCGCTGATCGCCGAGGTGGTCTCGTTCCTGGACGCCCACCTGCCGGCATTCGGCCTGCCGGCGGAACTGACGCGGGCGGATGTGGCGGCTGACCGATGAGTTCGCCGGTCGCCGAGGGTTGTACACGGTGACAGCGGACGACCCGGAAGGACCGAGCCAGATGACCGAAGACCACGAGCGGATCCGCGACCTGATCGAGCGCTGGGCCGAGGCGGTCCACCGCGGTGACATCGATGGAGTCGTGGCCGACCACGCGGGCGACATCGTGATGTTCGACGTGCCGCCGCCGTACGAGGGCGTACGCGGCCTGGACGCCTACCGCGAGACGTGGCCGCCCTTCTTCGCCTGGCAGGCACAGGGCGCCTGCTTCGAGATCGAGTCGCTGGACGTGACCGCGGGGGAGGACGTCGCGTTCGCCCACGCCCTGTTGCGCTGCGGCGGCCCGGAAGAGCTCGCGGCCAACCCGCGGATGCGCCTGCGGCTGACGCTCGGCCTGCGCAGGCAGGACGGCCGCTGGGTGATCGCCCATGAACACCACTCGTTCCCGTACGTCGAGCCGGGCGCCGATTCGGGAGCGGCCGAGGAGGAGGTGCGCGAACTGCACCGCCGGTGGTTCGCCGGCACCGCCGCCGGGGACCTGGACGGCCTCATGACCGGCATCGCCGAGGACGTCGTCTCCTACGAGCACGTCGGGCCGCTGCAGCACCGCGGCGTCGAGGCGGTGCGCGAGGTCTGCGCGCGCGGCCTCGACGCCGCCGAGGACGGCGTGAGCTGGGACGTCCCCGACCTCAAGATCCTGGCCAGGCAGGACCTGGCGGTCGCGTGGGGGCTCAACCGCATCCGGGTGGAGCAGACCGGCGGGGACAGCACCGAGACGTGGTCACGCGGGACGCGTGTGTTCGAAAGGCGGGACGGCGCGTGGGAGATGATCCACCAGCACCTCTCCTTCCCGAGCGATCCGGACACCGGCGAGGCCCGGACCGCCCTGCGTCCGCGGTGAGCCCCGGCCGGATGTCGAGCCGCCGCTCGGCGTGCACCGGCTCAAGGGGCCCGAATCTCGCGGAAGGCGTCGGCATGCGCGTTCGCCCACTGCTCGAAGGTGCGGGGTGGGCGGCCGGTCACCTCGCGCACAGTGGGGTGGACGCGCGACTCGTCCAGCGTGCCGTCGGCGAAGAACCGGAAGAACGCGTCGACATACCGCGCGGGCATCCGCGCCTCCATCTCGGCCCGGGCCTCGGCGTCGGTCAGGCCTTGGCAACGCAGATCCCTGCCGAGCAGCCCGGCGAGGACGGCCACCTGGTCGGCGGGCAGCAGCGCCCGTGGGCCGGTCACTTCGTGGATCAGGCCGTCGTGCCCGTCGTCCAGCAGCGCCCGGGCCGCGACGGCGGCGATGTCGAAGGGATCGACGGCGGCGGTGCGCACGCCGGCGAACGGCACGCGCACCACGTCACCGGCCTCGAGCTGAGGCAGCCAGCGCAGGGCGTTGGACATGAACGACCTCGGCCTCAGGATGGTCCAGGGCAGGCCGGATGCCCGCACCGCCCGCTCGGAGAGGGTCATGTAGCGGGAGACGGCGTTGGTCATGTCCTCCAGCGCGGCCGAGCCGCCCGTCAGCAGTACGACCCGCTCCACCCCGGCCCGGCGGCAGCGGACCAGCAGGCCGGGCATGTCGTCGTAGCCCGGCAGGAGGAACACTCGGCGGACACCGTCGAACGCCTCGGTCAGGCTCTCCGGCCGGTTGAGGTCGCCGCCGACGGGCTCCGCGTCAGGGGGCAGGGCGGCGTTTCCGGGGTTCCGGACGAGCGCCCGGACCCGTTCACCCGCCCCGAGCAGCGCCTCGACCAGCTCTGAGCCGACGTTCCCGGTCGCGCCGGTCACCAGGATCATTCACATCTCCATCCACCTGCAGGGGGTCTAGGCGGCCCGGATGAGTCCGGCCGCCAGGGTGATGAGCGCGGCCGCGAGGAGGAGGGCGCCGGTCCGCGTGAGCGCCGTGCCGTACGAGCTCCGGCCCTCCTCGCCGACACCGAGGTGCAGGAAGAACCCGCCCGACTGGGCCAGCACTCCGGCGAGCAGGGCGGCGCCGCACAGCCATTCCAGGCCGTCGGTGAAGCCGGCGCGGGGCAGATACAGCAGATAGACGAGTGAGAGCACCAGGAGCACACCCGCGTGCGCGTGGCCGGCGCGGAAGAAGCGCTCGCGGAGGGCTCCGAGCCTGCCGCGGTCGGTGGTGATGAACCGCAGCAGCGCGTGCCCGCCGAACTCGACGGTGACGATCGACAGGATCGCGACGACCGGCAGGGCTTCGGTGGGCTCCATCAGCGTGCCCCGGCTCCTGCGAGGGCCGCCCGTTGCGGCGTGTTGCCCGTCTTTCCCATGACATCTCCTGCTCACAAGACGGCAGAGCCGCGGCACGCGACGGACGCCGTTCGGTGGATCTTGGTGCACCGAAATCGTGGCAGAAGGCCGGAGAAGGCCGTCAGTGCCTCAGTAACCCGGTCGATGTGCATTTCGCATAGCCGCCCGGCGGCCTGGGCGGCAGGGCGCCACCATCGGGAGCCTGCCCGCTCGTCGGGAGCCCCGGCTAGATCCAGCCGGACTCGGTGGCGATCCGGATGGCGTCGACCCGGTTGCGGGCCCCCAGCTTGGCGACCGCCGAGGTGAGGTAGTTGCGCACCGTGCCGTAGGTCAGGAAGAGCCGCTCGGCGATCTCGGCGGGCTGCGCGCCCGTGGCCGACATGCGCAGCACCTCCGTCTCGCGCTGGCTGAGCGGGCTTTCCGGCGCCTCCAGCGCGACCAGCGCCAGCGACGGATCCACCGCTCGTCCCCCCGCCGCGACGGTCCTGATCGCCGCGGCGAGCTCGGCCGGCCGGATGTCCTTCGGAACGAAGCCCGCGACCTGGACGCCCAGCGCCCTGCGCAGGACGCCCGGTTTGGTCAGCGCCGTCAGGATCAGGACGGCGCACTCGGGCAGCGCCCTTCGCAACTCGGCCGCCGCGGCCACGCCGTCCAGCCCCGGCAGGTCGATGTCGATCACGGCCACGTCGGGCCGGTGCTCCAGCGCCGCGGGCACGATCTCCAGGCCGGAGGCGACCCCCGCCACCACCTCGATGTCGTCGTGCGACGACAGTAGCTCGATCAGCGCTTCGCGGAGGATGTGCATGTCCTCCGCGATGAGGACGCGAATCACGCGCATCACCCTTCCGGCCCTCGAACGAACGGCCTCGACCGGCATCCGACGGACACCGATCATGCCAGCGGTCTCAGGTCCGGGAGAGCCGGCTGCCCGAGACCGGACGGAAGGCCTCCGGGCCGCCGCCGGGCTCGGCCGGCGCCGGGAACTCGGCGAGCACCTCGAAGCCGTCGCCGGCGCGGTGTCCCGCCGTCACCCGCCCGCCGGTCCGCGCCGAGATGCTGTCGAGCCCGGTGCCGCGCCGTTCCGGCGTCTCCGCTTCCTCCCGTACGGTGGCGCCGTCGTTGACCATCCGCAGCCGTACGCCGCCCGCCGTGCCCGACACGTTGATCTCGCAGGTGCGGGCCTGACTGTGGCGCAGGACGTTGGTGACGCCTTCACGGAGCACCGCGGCCAGGGCGGTGTCGACCGCCGCGGGAAGCGGACCCGTCTCGACGCGCACCACCGTCGTGATTCCGGCCTGCGCCAGCACCTCGCGGGCTGCGTCGATCTCGACGCCCAACCGCAGCTCGACCCGATCGCCCGTGATGGAGTCGAGTTCCACGAGGGCCCGTTCGACCAGTGACCCGAGTGAGGCGATCTGGGTTCTGGCCCTTGCGGGGTCGGTGCCGAGCAGGCGTTCGGCGACCTCGCCCTTGAGGGCGACCGCCGACAGGCTGTAGCCCAGGATGTCGTGCAGGTCACCGGCGATCCGCAGTCGTTCGCGGCGTACCGCCGCCTCGGCGAGCTCGTGCCGGGTCCGCTCCAGCACGGTGAGCAGTCCGCTCAGCCGCCCGAGGCAGTACACCAGCCACATGATCATGATGTGGCCGCCGAAGTTGGCCAGCGCGGCGGGGAGGTCGTCGATGAACAGGTAGTCGCGGTCGATGCGGTGCAGGAACCAGGTGAGGTGGCCGCCCAGGACGACCCCGACGATCGCCCAGGAGCGTGGCGGCCGCACGTTGAGCAGCAGTTTGCCGGTGAAGACGCTCAGCAGACGGTCCCAGGCGTCGGGGACGACAAGCAGGGGCAGCAGGATCAGCAGGCTCTGCGCGATCAGCACCGCCCGCGACTGCGGAAGCACCTGGAGGATCACGATGACGACGAGCAGGACGGCGGCGGAGGCGAAGGCCGGCCAGTCGCCGGGGCGGACGTAGACCAGGGTCTTCAGGACGAGCAGGCACTGGATGACCAGGACCGCGAGCAGCACACGTCGTGCCAGCCGCGGCGACTCGATCGGCGCCGGGATCCTCTCGGGGGCGTCGGCGCGGTAGGCGCCGGCCGTGGCACGCACCTCCGCCAGGGTGCGCCGCGCGAGTTCGATCCCTTCCCGGAGGGAGTGCCGCGCCTCGCCCGGCTCCTGCCGAGCCGCTGTCCGCATCCGGAACACGATCGCCTGGAGTTTTCCGCCGAGCAGCCGCCGCAGCTCTCCGTCCAGCCGCAGCCGTTCCCTCGACAGGGCCGTCTGGGCCAGTTCCTCGCGGGTCTGGTGCAGTCTCGTGACGGCCATGACGAGCCTGGACAGGCCGAAGACGATGAGACCGTCGTCCGCCGTGACGATCATGTAGCCGACGCCTGCCTGGAACTCTAATCCGGGATAGGCGTCGAAGCCGGGGAGGAGGACCAACGCGCCGGCCGCGGCCACGCTGAGGACGAACAGCGGCCAGGCGATCCGTGTGGGGAGCGCGCACAGCGCGGCGGCGGCCACGGTCCACGGCATCCAGTCCCAGGCCTCCCCGACGAACGGGAACGGCAGGAAGTAGAGCAGCACCACGGCGGCGAAGAGCCGGTATCGACCGGCTGGGCTCCAGCACCACATCGACAGCGCGATGAGCGGCGGGTAGGACGCCATCGGGAGCAGCACCCCGAGCACATCGGCGCCGCCGTCCAGCGCGCTGAACGCGCGGATGTAGACGAGGATGCCGAACGAGGCCCACAACATCGCCCTGGCCAGCCGGAGCGGAAGGTCGTCCGCGGTTCGCCCCACCCGCTGGGACCCTCCCATGAAGCGTGCGAAATGCACATCCAGCCGATGACGGGGACACTACCAGCCCCGATTCCCCCGATGTCATGATCCAGTACGTCCCGCCGCCGGCCTGGCGTACGAGAGCCCGGCCCATCCGCGCCCCGAGATCGTGTGGGCCGGCGCGGCCACACCACCTCGCCTGCCGGCCCCCGCAGCCCACGGAGACACCCATGCTGAAGAGTCTGTCCCTGTCCGTCGTCTCGGCCGCGGCCGTACTGGCCCTGACCGGCGCGCCGGCCACCACGACGGCCACCACGACGGCGCCGGTCGCCGCGACGGCCGCGCGCCCCCAGCGCGCAGCCGCCGACCCGCTCGAGCCGGGGCCGTTCCATCGCCGGCTCGACCCGCTGGCCGGCACCTGGAAGGCCACCAAGTACAACTACCTTCTCGGCGGCGACGGCAAGCCGGTCGTCTCCCGCGACATCACGGTCAAGACGCGATGGATCGCCAAGACGGGCGGCCGGTTTCTGAAGGAGGAGGCCGAAGGCGTCCTGGGCGGCCACCCCTACTACCGGCTCGGAATCCTCGGCTTCTCCACCATCGACCGGCGCTACGAGTGGACCACCTTCGACAGCGTCACCCCCACCGCGATGACCTATCGTGGCCCCGCCCTCGCCAAGGTCGGCAACGTGCTGTCGCTGCCCGGCACGTTCACCGACCCCGGCGTGCTCGGCCCTGAGTACGCCGGGAAGACCATTCCGATGCGCACAGTCATCACCATCAGGTCGAACGACCGGCACACCTTCGACTTGTACTTCACCCCGCCCGGCCGGCCCGAACGGCTGGTCGACCGCGTCGTCTACACCAGGAAGACCAGGTAGGCCCGCCGCGAGGCGCTCCACGCGGTTCGCCCCTGCGACGGTCAACGCCGGTCCGCGCCCATGCTCAGATGTCGAGCTGCCACTGGTACCAGGTGTCGAAGACCTCGAAACCCATCGCCTCGTTGATCGCCAGCATGTGCGGGTTCGCCGCGGAGTTCCACGTGATCACCCGCTCGACGGCCGGCTCGCAAGCGCGGAACCAGGTGATGTTGGCGAGCTTCAGCACCAGGCCGAGCCGCCGGCCCCGATGCGGGGCGAGGACCGTGGTCGCGGCCTGACGGGCCCAGCCCTCCGGCCGCTCGGCGTCCACCACCAGCTGGGTGAACCCCGCGGGCTCCCCGCCGGTCGTGTGCCGCGCGATCACCGTGTAGGTCCGCTGGCCCGCCCGCCCGAGCATCTCCTCGCGTGCGCGCACGCGGTCGGCGGTCCACCGCTGGTCCTCCATCGCGAGGTCGCCCAGCGGCTCGTCGTTCATGCCCTCGGCCAGGCGGGCCATGTCGTCGAGCAGGTCGTCGGGGGTCGGCCCCACCCACCGTTCGAGCGAGTACCCGGTGGCGTGCCGTACGGCCCGGGCCCGGAGGAGTTCGAGGCCGGACCAGTCGGCCGTGCGCAGGTCGAGCACCAGCCGGGTGTCGGTGGAGGCGGGGGCGAACCCGCGGGCCTTGGCGAAGGCCGTGCCAGGCCCGTCCGCCGGCGCCTCGGCGATCAGCACGCGTCTGCCCTCGTCGCGCGCCCGGCCGATCGCGTGGTCGAGCAGCATGCCGCCGACGCCCTCGCGCCGGCGCAGCGGATGCGTCATCAGCCGGAGCAGGGCGAGGTGGGTGTTGTCGTCCTGCGGAAAGTGGAGGATGTGGCCGCCGGCGACCTGGTCGCCGTCGCACGCCGCCCACGCCTCGGCCCGCTCGCCACCCGACCCGCTCCGGACGCTCGCCGCGAAGTGCCGCCACGACATCGTGGGACCCGGCTCGTCGCAGACCCGGGACACGGCGTACAGACCGGCCAGAGGGGAGTGACCCGCCGGGCCGTCGGGGTCGTCTTCCTCCTGCGCCGCGGGGACGACGCGCATCATGTGCATGCCGACAAGAATTCCGCACACCCTGTCAGGGGCGCGACTCATTTTCACATCGTGGAACAGCGGCGATGAAGGGGTCTACTGCGTGTAGTTCTCGACCTCGTTGACCGGCCGGGGGGAGGCGTAGTCGGGGTCCTCGCCCGCGTCCCGCCGGGCGCGGCGCTGGCGCAGCAGGTCCCAGCAGCGGTCGAGCTGCTCTTCCAGCGAGGAGATCCTGTCGTGCTCCTCCTCGGAGGTCAGCTCGCCCGCGACCAGCCGTTCACGCAGCGAGTGCTCCTCGTCGACCAGCTCGCTGATCTGCTTGAGGATGTCGTTGTCCTTCATGCGGCCTCCTTCGCATCAGGGCTCACCCTAACCCGGTGGTCCGTCTCGGAATGTGATCGGGTGTCTCTTCCGCCGGAGGGCGTCTGCTAGTCTGCTTGGCATGCTGCGCGGACTCCTTCTTATCCGCCGCGGCGAGGGCCTGTAAGAGGCCGGCTCCCTCGCCGCGGTGCGAGAGGCATGCGCGTCGGCCGCCCTGGTTTCTTCCAACGGCGCCCCACTCCAATGATCGACGGCAACGTCGTGCCCGGGGCTCGCCGTGCGCCCGACGAGGAGCAATCATGAATGAGCAGCAGCCGAGCCCGATGCCGTTCCATCGCTACACGCCGTTCGAGCCCGTACGGCTGACCGACCGCACCTGGCCCGACAAGGTCATCACCGAGGCGCCCCGCTGGTGCGCGGTGGACCTGCGCGACGGCAACCAGGCGCTGATCGACCCGATGGACGCCGACCGCAAGCTCAAGATGTTCGACCTGCTGGTCCGGCTGGGCTACAAGGAGATCGAGGTCGGCTTCCCCGCCGCGTCGCAGACGGACTACGACTTCGTCCGCCAGATCATCGAAGAGGAGCGCATCCCCTCCGACGTGGTCATCCAGGTGCTGACGCAGGCCAGGCCCGAGCTGATCGAGCGGACCTTCGAGTCGCTGCGCGGCGCGCGCCAGGCGATCGTCCACCTGTACAACTCCACCTCCACCCTCCAGCGCCGGGTCGTCTTCGGCCAGGACAGGGACGGCATCACCGCCATCGCCGTCGAGGGCGCCAAGCTGTGCAAGAAGCTGGCGGCCGAGATGGAGGGCACGGAGATCTACTTCCAGTACTCGCCCGAGTCCTTCACCGGCACCGAGCTGGAGTACGCCGTCGAGGTCTGCAACGCCGTCAACGATGTGTGGCGGCCCACCCCCGACCACAAGGTGATCGTCAACCTGCCGGCGACGGTCGAGATGGCCACGCCCAACGTGTACGCCGACCAGATCGAGTGGATGCACCGCAACCTGGCGTACCGGGACTCGATCGTGCTGTCCCTGCACCCGCACAACGACCGAGGCACCGCCGTCGCCGCCGCCGAGCTGGGCTACATGGCCGGCGCCGACCGCATCGAGGGCTGCCTGTTCGGCAACGGCGAGCGGACCGGCAACGTCTGCCTGGTGACGCTGGGCATGAACCTGTTCTCCCAGGGCGTCGACCCGCAGATCGACTTCTCGGACATGGACGAGATCCGGCGGGTGGTCGAACACTGCAACCAGCTGCCTGTCCACCCTCGCCATCCGTGGGGCGGCGAGCTGGTCTACACGGCCTTCTCCGGCTCCCACCAGGACGCCATCAAGAAGGGCCTGGAGCACCTGGAGCGCGACGCGGCCGCCGCCGGCGTGCCGGTCGACGAGTTCGCGTGGGCCGTGCCGTACCTGCCGATCGACCCCAAGGACATCGGCCGCACGTACGAGGCCGTGATCCGCGTCAACAGCCAGTCGGGCAAGGGCGGCGTCGCCTACATCATGAAGGCCGACCACCAGCTCGACCTGCCGCGCCGTCTGCAGATCGAGTTCTCCCGCGTCATCCAGGCCCGTACGGACGCCGAGGGCGGCGAGGTCACCGCCGCCGAGATGTGGGAGCGGTTCTCCGACGAGTACCTGCCCAACCCGGCGAGCCCGTGGGGGCGGCTGGGCCTGCTGGCCCACCGGCACACCTCCACCGTGGACGACAAGGACGCGATCAGCGCCGACGTGCGGGTCGACGGCCAGATCCGGGAGATCGAGGGCGTCGGCAACGGCCCCATCTCGGCCTTCTGCGACGCGCTGGAGAACATCGGGGTGCCGGTGCGGGTCCTCGACTACACCGAGCACGCGATGAGCGCGGGCGCCGACGCCAAGGCCGCGTCGTACGTGGAGTGCGAGGTCGGCGGGCCGGAGGGCACGCAGGTCCTGTGGGGCGTCGGCATCGACGCGAACACGACGACCGCCTCGCTCAAGGCCATCATCTCCGCCGTCAACCGCGCCACCCGCCACTGACGTCCCCCCGATTCTCGCGGTGACGCGCGATGACCTGCGCGATCACTGCTCATGACCTTGCCCAAAATCGCAAGCGTATGTCCTGACCGGCCCACAAGGCGGTCGTGATCACGCGAAAGGCGGCAACCGGGAGATCCCCGACTGCCGCCTTTCGCATGTCTCGTGCTCGACGGCGACGTCGGGATCCACCGTCGCAGGCACAATGGATCATGCAACGACATATGCCCCCCTCCTTTATGGGTTAGGACATCCTGCGCATGAGGCGATTGATTGCAGTATTCGGCGCGACTGCTGTGACCTGCGCTCTACCGGCCCCCGCCTCGGCGGCAGCGGCCGCCGGCGATCCCGTGGCCGCGGTACGGCGGCTCCTGTCCGCCCAGCTCACCGTCAAGGTGGTCGAGTGGGGAGACGTCCAGCTGGGTTCGCGCTCGCGGGTGATCAATAACACGGCCAACACCTTTCAGTACGACTTCAAACGCGCGGGGTCGATCCAGCTCGGGCGCAACGGAGTCGTCGCGTCCGACCTGAGCAGGCGGCTGCGGTTCGAGCGTGACGACTCCGCGGCCCTCGTGAAGAAGGACGCCGCCGACGGCGATCCCGTGGCCAGGAGCCTCCTGATCCAGACCCGGCCGCACCGTTCCGTGAGCGTGAACGGCAAGCTCTACACCACCGGACCCCTGTACGGGCCCGCGTTGCCGAAGGGGAAGACCTGGGCCCTGCGTGGCGCGATCCCGAACGGCGGCGCCTTCACCGATCAGGCCGTCGACGTCTTCGAGCCCCAGACGCTGAAAAAGCTGCTGTCCGACATCTATTTCAAAAAGCGCTCCGGCTTCAAGGACAGCACCGGCCGGATCCACGAGAACACGATGCTCTACAAGGGGAAGATCACCTTCGCCGACCTGTACGCCGTCTCGCCTGCCTTCCGCGCGCTTCTCGGGCAGAAGCCCGACGCCACCCTCGCTCCCGCCCTCGTCTGGTGGTGGCTGTGGACCGACAAGAACGGCACGCCCATGATGGTCGATTCCATCTGGGACACCTGGATCAAGGGCGGGGCCGGCCGGCCTCATGCCAGGGGAGCGGCGAGAACCGAATACCTCGCCTGGCGACCCCATGTGACCGTCAAGCCGCCCAGGTCGTCGCTGGTGGCCAAGATCGAGGGCCCGGCCGGCGGGCTGCCCGAGATCGACGACGTGGGCGAGGCCATCCGGGACCGGCGAAGTTAGTCGCGGAGGCTCCGGCCCCGCGTGTCGGGTTGCGTGATCAGGTCCACGCCAGTCTCAGCGGATGCCACGTTCCCGAGGTGACCTGTCCGGACAGAACGGGATCGACCAGTGCCTTGGCCACGAGCAGCGCCTCGCCGAGTGATCGTTCGGCGATCCAGGGATTATCGGCGACCACGGTGGCGTATCCGACTGCCCACATCGCTTCATCCGGCGCATTGAGCTCGGCGCCGTGAAGCAGTTCGCGACGGTGTGCCTCCGAGGTGAAGGCGGTGCGGAGCGCCTCGGCCCGTAAAGATCGCGACCTCGCTATGAGAACCAGGTCGACAAGGTCGCGAAAGCGGGTGCTCGGTCTGCCGTTCCGGACTTCCAGCATTGCCATGACCTTGTCGGCGACGGTATCGACCAGCGGATAAAGCCGGTACGGCGGCCGGACCAGTCCCGGGATGTCGAGCGAAAGAGCGGGCGGTGAAACTTCTGGGTGGCCCGTGATGATGCCGCCGGTCACCAGATCAACCCCGAATCTCTCGAAGCGGCGCGGGCCCAGCCAGGCCTCCACACCCACCCGTATGCCCGCCACTCCCTGGATGAGGGATCGCGGCCGGTCGAAGCGGAAGGTGAAAAAGTCGCCCAGGCAAGCGTCGGCGGCGGTGCGCAGCGCCGCGAAACCCGCCTCCGGCGAACCGGCGCGGGCCACGACGTCGACGTCGGCAGAGTGCCGGGCCGAAGAGAGGCGGGCGAGCAGGGCCACGCCGCCCTTGAGGATCCAACAGTCGTCATCGCCGGCGAAGAGGCGGGCGAGTAAGCGGTCATACGCAAACTGACGGCGGCGTTGGCTCGTCGAATAGGGCGATTCGCCCGAGGTTTTCTTGAGACGGTCCGTGATGGCGGCACCGAAAGCTTGCGGGGAGGTGTACGGAAACCTGTCGCCGGTGGGCTGCATGTGATTACAGCTGTCCTCATCGCTCGGTCAGATGCTGCAGAAACTCCTGGCCGTTCGCATCGGGCAGTCCGTAGCCCACGGCATAGGGCGCCAGAGCCGTGGCGAGGTCGCTGGGCTGGATCAGGTTCCGTTCCAGCATGTCCGCCACCACAAGGCCCAGATGACCTCCATCAAGACAGGCGGCTGCCAAATCTGTCACCGTCCGTTCCGGAGTGGTCACGAGGAGTCCGTCGACCCATTCGACATCATCGACCGCGAGCCCTGCAGGGTGAATGGCCACATCCAGTCGCCGGGTCCGATAACGACGCGGCGGGGGGACGATGAATTCCCACCGTAGGGGATCGAGAAGTCCTACCTCGTATACGAGAGTTGCACTGGTGCGGGAGACGACTCCGTGAGCGGGTCCTCGCTGGTCTATGCGCAGTTCGGGGGCTAGCTGAAGCCACGCGGCCCGTAGTTCCTCCAGCCTGGGGCGCGGAGCGCCGGCCACCCGGTAGACGCCGTGAGCTACGTGTTCGAGAGCCCTGGCCTGGACCAGGCGGCTGAGGTCGCGGCGATGCGCACCATGGCACGTGGCCTGACGAGCGGTGACCAGACCATGCTGGGCCTCCGCGAGGGGCGAAAGGATGCTCATCGCACTGGCGAGTCCCATGGCACGACTGTCTCATATCTGAGACTGTCGTGCCTAAGTCCCATGCGGCGACTGTACGAGCACGGCGGCGCCCTTGGTGGGGGTCGGAGCGTTTCGCGGGCTGATATGTTTTATGAGTAAAACACTCGTGAACGAACAGGGGATCATGAGGCCGGGCAAGCGACATCGGCGGCTGCCGTTGCGGGGAGTGTTCAGCGTCGGCGGGCTGGGGGACGTCTGGCACAAGCAGGCGCTCAGCGCGGTCGTCGCGCTCGCCGTGCCGGACGCGGTCCTTCTCCTGCTGGACCGTCTGGACCTGGCCGTGTACACCTCCGCCGGCGCCTTGTGCGCCCTCTACGCGCACGGCCTGCCGTACCGGGTCAGGGCGCGCACCCTGCTCGGCGTGGCGGCGGGCATGGTCGCCAGCGTGGGCGTCGCGCTCACCGCGGCCGGTCTCACCGGCTCGGCCCCCGTCCTGGTCGTCGTGGCGGCGCTGCTCGCCGCCGCGCACAAGGTGGCGTGCGACGCCGCCCGGATCGGCCCGCCGGGCAACCTGATCTTCACGTTCATCGGCGCGACCTGCACGTTCCTGCCGCAGCGGCTCGGGGATGTCCCCTTCCATCTCGCGCTCGTCGCGGCGGCGGCGGCGCTCGCCTGGCTCGTCTGCATGGCTCCCGCGCTCGTCCGCCCCGAAGGGCCGCAGCGAACGGCCGTGGCCCGGGCGCTGGAGGCCGCCGTGCGGCTCGCCCACGCGGAGGGCCCGGCGGCCACACGCGCGCGGCACGACGCGGCCGCGGCGGTGAACGCGGCCTGGCACACGCTGCTCCCGTCGCCCGAGGGGAGGGGCAGGCGCGCGCTCGAACGTCTCCTGGCCCGGGTGGAGGCGTCCCTGCCGGCCGTGCCCCGCGACGAGGCGAGCCTGTTCGCGAACTGGGCCGCGGACCTGCGCCGCAACCGGCCGGTGCCCGAAGTGAGCCTCGGTGAGGCGGGAGCCGCCGGGCTCGCCGGCATCGTGCTGGAGCGGGCGGCGCCGGCCGGGCCGGGCCTGCTGCGCATGTTCCACCCCGCCTCCCCGCTGTTCCCGATCGGCGTACGCGTCGCCGTCGGGTCCGCCCTCGCCGGGCTGGTCTC
Source organism: Microbispora sp. NPDC004025 (assembly GCF_053604425.1). NCBI lineage: Bacteria > Bacillati > Actinomycetota > Actinomycetes > Streptosporangiales > Streptosporangiaceae > Microbispora > Microbispora sp. NPDC004025. The sequence continues at coordinate 468,246 of NZ_JBSGHN010000001.1, forward strand.
GCTGGCGGCCGGGGTCGGTCACCCCTACTGGGCGGTGGTCACGGCCGCGGCGGTCTTCCAGGCCAACGCCACGCTGTCGTGGCAGCGGGCCCTGCAGCGCGCCCTCGGAAACGTGGTCGGCCTGCTCGTCTTCACGGCGCTGCTGCCGGTCAGCCGTACGGGCGCGCTCGCCCTGGTCCTGCTCACGCTGGCCCTCCAGTTCTGCACCGAGGCGCTGATGACCCGCAACTACTGGCTGGGCACGGTGTGCGTGACGCCGATGGCCCTCCTGCTCACCGAACTGCCCGGATATCAGCCCGCGTGGCCGCTGGTCCGCGACCGCTGGCTGGACACGGCCGTGGGCGTCGCGGCGGGACTGCTCGGCTGCCTGCTGGTGACCAACCGCCGCAGCGCCGGACGGATCGACGCGGCGCTGCGGCGCGTGGCCGCCGCCCAGGCGGCGGCCCGGCACCTCCTCGCCCGTGACCCGCGTGAGCCCGGGGAGACGGCGCGGGTGAGGGGCGTGCTCGTCGACGCGCTGGTGGAGCTGCGCCGGGCCGCCGACGTCGCCGCCGGAGAGTGGTGGCAGCGCGCGTTGCCGGAGGAGCAGGTCGCCCGGGCCGAGCAGGAGGGGCACCGCCTGCTGGCGAGGCTGGCCGTACGGGATCGGGATAGAGTCGGCTGCGAACGGACCCAGGGCTGAGGAATCGGGGCGTGGAGGACATCGCCGGCGAGGCGCCCGAGAGCGTCGCAGAGGACGTCGTCGCGCAGGTGATGCGCCAGTGGCGGCGTGTCCACCCCGAGCTGGACACCGCGCCGATCGCCGTGATCGGCCGCCTCACCCGCTGCGTCCTGCTGCTGCAGCAGGCCGGTGACGCGCCCCTGCGGGAGCACGGACTCACCCGGCCGGAGTTCGACGTCCTCGCCGCGCTGCGGAGGCTGGACCGGGAGCTGACCCCGAGCCGGATCGCCAGGGAGACCTTCGCCTCGGGCGCGGCCGTCACCAAGCGGCTGCGCACCCTGGAGGAGCGCGGCCTCGTGCGCCGCCGCCCCGACGACCGCGACCGGCGGGTCTCGCACCTCGCGCTCACCGACGAGGGCCGTACGCTCACCGACCGGCTGCTGCCCCGGCAGCTCGGCTACGAGAGCGACCTCCTGGCGGCGCTGGGCGCGGACCGGCGGCGGGAGCTCGGGGACCTCCTCGGCGAGCTGCTCCTCCTCCTCGAAGGACGCCTCGGCGCCCGTCAGTTCTGACCGTGACGTCGGCGGGCGTCCGGCTGCCGGAGGCCGCCTACTCCGGCAGGCCGACGAGGCGGGCGAGGCAGGTCATGTTGTGGTCGAACAGCTCGGCGCGGTGGGTGATCGTGTTGGCGAACTGGCCGAAGAGTTCGAAGCTGACCATCCCGAACAGGCCCGTCCACGCGACGACGGCCCGCGTGATCACGTCGTCCGGCACCTCCGGCATCAGCGACCGGACGACCTCGGCGTCCTCCGACAGGACCGCGGGCGGCGGCGGGCAGACCGGGGGAGGGACGAGCCTGCCCGCGCGGTGGGCGTCGGCGAGGATCCCTCCGTACACGGCCGTGTCCCGCGTCGCCGGCGCGACCGTGTCCTGCGGAGCCGCGTAGCCCGGCACGGGTGAGCCGTACAGCAGAGCGTACTCGTGCGGATGGGCCAGGGCCCAGGTGCGTACGGCACGGCAGACGGCGAGCCAGCGCCCGGTGAAGTCGTCGCGCGCGCAGGCGGCGTCGGCGCGCTCGACGGCCTCTCCGAGCGCGTTGTATCCGTCGATGATCAGCGCGGTCAGCAGGTCGTCGCGGCTGGGGAAGTAGCGGTAGATGGCCGAGGAGACCATCCCCATCTCCCGGGCCACCGCCCGCAGGGACAGGCCCGAGGCCCCCTCGGTCGCCAGCTGGCGCCGGGCGATGTCCGTGATCTCCCTGATCAGCTCCGCTCTCACCCGCTCCCGCGCGGTACGGCTCGCGTTCATGCGGCCAGGTTATCAGAGCACCTGAGCAATTAGAGAGCAGTGCTCTTGACGAAGAGCGCTCCGATCAGAGAGCATTGCTCTCGCAACGGAGCGACGAACGCAAGGAGTGCCGATGCTCACCGTGACCAAGGGAGCGGTCGCCGCAGTGATGTTCTTCCTGGAGCTGGGAGTGCTGATCTCGCTGGCCTACTGGGGCTTCACGCGGGAGGCGCATCTCCTGGTCAGGATCGTGGTGGGGCTCGGCGCGCCCGCGGTGTTCGCGACGCTCTGGGGGTTGTTCATGGCAGGCGGCAAGGCGCCGCACCAGCTGCACGGGCTCGCCCGGGCGGCCTTCGAGGTCGTGTGGTTCGGGGCGGGGGCGGCCGCGCTGGCGGCCTCCGGGCTCGTCACCGCGGGCGTCGTGTTCGCGGTGGTGTACGTCGTGGACGGCGTGCTGCGGCTGCTGACGGATCAGGTGTGAAGGAGAGGTTATGGGCAAGCATGTGATCGTCGGGGCGGGACAGGTCGGCGGCGGGCTCGCCGAGACACTGGCGGAGCGGGGGCACGAGGTGACCCTCGTCACCCGCTCGGGCTCCGGACCGAAGCGCCCCGGGATCTCACCCGTCGCGGCGGACGCGGGCGACGCGTCCGCGATGCGGCGGCTCACCGAGGGGGCCGACGCGCTCTACAACTGCGCCAACCCGCGCTATCACCGGTGGCCCGTGGACTGGCCGCCGATCGCGGCCTCGCTCCTGGCCGCGGCGGAGTCGTCCGGGGCCGTGTTGGTCACGCTGGGCAACCTGTACGGGTACGGGCCGGTGGACGGGCCGATGACCGAGGACCTGCCGCTCGCCGCGACCGGGACGAAGGGCAGGGTCCGGGCGCGGATGTGGGAGGAGATGCGGGCCGCACACGAGGCGGGCAGAGTGCGGGTGACCGAGGTGCGGGGCTCGGACTACTACGGGCCGCGGTCGTCCGACCAGTCCTACCTCGGACCGCGGCTCCTGGAGCCCCTGTTCGCGGGCAAGCCCGCCACCGTCATCAGCGACCCCGGCATTCCGCACAGCTACACGTACCTGCCCGACGTGGTGCGGGCGCTGGCGGCGGCCGCGGAGGAGGAGCGCGCGTGGGGCCGGGCCTGGCACATCCCGACCGCGCCGCCCTTCACTCTGCGCGAGTACGCCGAGAGGGTGTGCGAGGCGGCCGGCCTTCCGGCGCCGCGCCTGCGGCGGCTGCCGGCGTTGGTGGTCAAGGCGGGTGGTCTCGCGTCGCCGTTCCTGCGTGAGCTGGGGGAGACCCGTTATCAGTTCGACCGGCCGTACGTGCTCGACTCCGCCGCCTCCCAGGCGGTCCTCGGGTTCGCGCCGACGTCGATGGAGGACGGGGTGAAGGAGACGGTGGCGTGGTGGCGGGGGCGCTGAAAGGCGCCGGAGGGACGGCGGTAGTCTCCCGGGCATGAGAGTCGGGATCATCGGTCTGGGAGACATCGCGGAGAAGGCGTACCTGCCGGTGCTGGCGGCGACGCCGGACATCGAGCCGCTGCTGTGCACCCGTGACCGCACGGCTCTCGACCGGCTCGGGGACGCCTACCGCATCGGCGCCCGCTTCACCGCCCTCGGCGACCTCGTCGGCGCCGGGATCGACGCGGCGTTCGTGCACGCGGCCACGCAGGCCCACGTCCCGATCGTGACCACGCTGCTGGAGGCGGGCGTGCACGTCTACGTCGACAAGCCGCTCGCCTACGACGCCGCCGCCTCCGCCGGGCTCGTACGGCTGGCCGCCGAGCGGAACAGGTCACTGATGGTCGGGTTCAACCGCAGGCACGCCCCCGCGTACGCGGCCCTGCGCGACCTGCCGCGCGACGTGGTCGTGATGCAGAAGAACCGGCGCGACCTGCCCGGCGACCCGCGCGCCGTGGTCTTCGACGACTTCATCCACGTGGCCGACACGCTGCGCTTCCTCGCCCCCGGGCCGATCACCGGCACCTCGGTCAGGACCAGGGTGCGGGAGGGCCTGCTCGAACACGTCGTGGTCACGCTCGGCGGCGACGGCTTCACCGCCGTCGGCGTGATGAGCCGCACCAGCGGCGCGGCCGAGGAGACCTGCGAGGTCATGGGCGACGGCGGGAAGCGGCGCGTGGTCAACCTCGGCGACGTGGTCGACTACGCCGGGGACGAGACCGTCACGAGGCGGGGGGACTGGGTCCCGGCGACCAGGCAGCGCGGCATCGAGCAGATCTGCCGGGAGTTCCTCGGCGCGGTGCGGGAGGGGCGGATCCTCACGGCGGACGACGCCCTGCTGACCCACGAGCTGTGTGAGGAGATCGTCCGGGCCGCGGCGGACATCACCGCTGCGGGTGCCGCCGCTGAGGACGTAGCCGCGACGGCCTGACCGCCTCCCGGAAGCCGCATATTCCCGGGAGGCGGCCGTCATCGCCGTCTTCGACAGCCGTCAGGGGTCTTCCACGGCCGTCAGGGGTAGAGGCCACGCATCCGGTGGGCCTCGGCCACCCGTCCCACGCCGATCGCGTGGGCGGCCTGGCGGAGGGTGAGGTCGCGCTCCACGGCCAGTTCCGCGACCGCCCGATAGGCGTTCTCCATCAGGTCGCGGAGCTTCACCTCGACCTCGCCCGCGCTCCAGGAGTACGCCTGGGTGTTCTGCACCCACTCCAGGTAGGACACGATGACCCCGCCGGCGTTGGCCAGGATGTCGGGGACCACCGTGATCCCGCTGCCCGCCAGGATCAGGTCGGCTTCGGGCGTGGTGGGCCCGTTGGCGCCCTCCACGACCAGGCGGGCCCGTACGCGCGGGGCGTTGTCCGCCGTGATCACGCCTTCGAGCGCGGCGGGCACCAGCACGTCCACGTCGAGTTCGAGCAGGTCGCCGCGGGAGAGCGGGTCGGCGTCGCGGTAGCCGTGGACCGAGCCGGTCTCGGCCGCGTGGGCGCGCAGCGCGGCGACGTCGAGCCCCGAGGGCCGGACGACCGCGCCGCCCGCGTCGGAGACCGCCACGACACGGCAGCCGGCGTCGGCGAGATACTGCGCGGCGAGCGCGCCCACCTTGCCGAAGCCCTGCACCGCCACGGTCGCGCCCTCGGGGGAGCGCGCCCCGCTGATCTCGGCCAGCGCCCGCAGCGCGGCGATCTGCACCCCGCGCGAGGTCGCGCCCGCGCGGCCCAGCGAGCCGCCGAGCGCCGTGGGCTTGCCGGTCACCACGCCCGGGACCGAGTAGCCCGCGTTCGCGCTGTAGGTGTCCATGATCCAGGCCATGGTCTGCTCGTCGGTGCCGACGTCGGGCGCGGGGATGTCCTTCTCCGGGCCGATCAGCGGCAGGATCTCGTTGACGTAGCGCCGGGTGACGCGTTCGAGCTCGCGCGTGGTCAGCGTGGCCGGGTCCACCGCGACGCCGCCCTTGGCCCCGCCGTACGGGATGCCGACGAGCGCGCACTTCCACGTCATCCACATGGCCAGGGCGGTGACCTCGGCGAGGTCGGTGGCGGGGTGAAAGCGGATGCCGCCCTTGGCCGGGCCGCGCGACAGGTTGTGCTGCACGCGGTGGCCCTGCACCACCTCCAGGCGGCCGTCCTCGCGCCGTACGGGCACGGAGACCGTCAGCGAGCGGCGGGGTGTGGCGAGCATGCGGTGCATGCCGTCGTCGAGGCCGAGGAAGTGGGACGCCTCGGCGAGCTGGAACCGGGCGGCGGCGAGGGCGCGCTCACCGGGGGTGGGCTGGGGGGCGAAAGACGCGGTCTGCCGATCGGGGATCGGGGACCGAACCCCCGACGCCGTTGTCGGGAAGTCCGTGATGGTCATTCTGTTGTGCTCCTGTCGGAAGAGAGGCCGTCCCCCGGACCTCGCGGACCGTCGACGTTGACGACCGCGTACGACCGGCCTGGAGGAGCGACATGAGGATCAAACCGTGAGCCGTGGTGATCGCGATATTGGCCAATAAGGAGATCGCCGGGCGACATTTCGCCGTTCTGGTGTACTTGGGGCGCTCTTAGGGGAGCTTTTGCGATAGACGGGGTTTGCCAGTAGACAAGGTGGGTGCCGGAACTTGTGCTGGGCCCGCTGCTGCGTCACGTGGACGCGGCCGCCGCGACCGTCTGGGTGGAGACCTCCGAGCCGTGTACCGTCCGCGTGCGGGCCGGCGACGCCTGTTCGGAGGAGCGCACCTTCACCGTGCACGGTCACCATTACGCCCTGATCGACGTCGGCGTCGACGGGCCGGTGGCCTACGAGGTGGAGCTCGACGACCGGCGGGTGTGGCCGGAAGCCGGCCTGCCGCCGAGCGTGATCCACCCGCTCATCCGCCTCGACCGGCTGATCTTCGGCTCCTGCCGCACCAGCGTGCCGCACGAGGAGCCGTACGTGCGCACGCACGGCCCGGACGTCCTGCGGGCGTACGGCCTGCGTGTGATGGAGTCGCCGGACGAGCGGCCCGACCTGATCCTGCTGCTGGGCGACCAGGTGTACGCCGACGAGCTCACCCCGGACATGAAGGAGTTCATCGCCGGGCGCAGGGACGACGGCCCGCAGGAGGTCGTCGACTTCGAGGAGTACGCCGAGCTGTACCGCCAGGCGTGGTCCGATCCTCCGGTCCGCTGGCTGATGGCCACGGTCCCCACCCTCATGATCTTCGACGACCACGACGTCAGGGACGACTGGAACACCTCGGCGGCGTGGCGTGAGCAGATGGCCGACGTGCCCTGGTGGGACCGGCGCATCGTCTCGGCGCTCGGCTCGTACTACATCTACCAGCACCTGGGGAACCTGCCTCCGGACGAGCGGGCGGCCGATCCCGTGCTCGCCGCGCTGAAGGCCGGCGGCGGCGACGAGGTGCTCGACGTCTTCGCCCGGCGGGCCGACCGTGAGCCCGATTCGGTGCGCTGGAGCTACCACCGGGACCTGGGCGACACCCGGCTGATCGTCCTCGACAGCCGCAGCGCCCGGGTGCTGGAGCCGGGACACCGGCGGATGCTCGACCCCGCGGAATGGGACTGGTTCGACAAGCACGCCACGGGGGACTTCGACCACCTGCTCGTCGGGTCCTCGCTGCCGATCCTGCTGCCTGCGGGCATCCACCACGTCGAGAGCTGGAACGAGGCGGTCTGCGACGGCATCTGGGGCCGCCGGGCGGCGCGGTGGGGCGAGCGGCTGCGGCAGTTTCTCGACCTGGAGCACTGGGGAGCCTTCCGCCGGTCGTTCGAGGAACTCGCGCGGGTGGTGGTGGAGGTCGCCTCGGGCGGCCGGGGCAGGCCGCCCGCGAGCGTCCTGCTCCTGTCGGGCGACGTCCACTACTCCTACATGGCGTCCGTACGGCGCCGGGGCGGCGGGCGCGTCCACCAGATCGTCTGCTCGCCGATCCGCAACCCGCTGAGCCGCACGCTGCGCTTCGCCAACATCGTGGCCTCGTTCGGGCTGGCGGGCGTGCTCGGCGGCGTGCTGGCCAGGGCGGGCGGCCTGCCCCGGACGCCGGTGCGATGGCGGATCAGCAAGGGACCCTGGTTCCCCAACATGATGACCGCCGTCGACCTGGCGCCCGGAGAGGCCAGGGTGACGTGGTTCACCGACACCGGCGACCACGACACGGTGCTGATCAGGCCCGAGCCTCCCGCAGCACCGCGCTGAGCTGGTCCATCGCCCACTCCAGGTCGTCCCGGGAGACGACGAGGGGCGGCGCGAGGCGGATCGTCGAGCCGTGCGTGTCCTTGACGAGCACGCCGCGGCGCAGGAGCGCCTCGCTGATCTGCCGGCCCGTGCCGAGGGAGGGGTCGATGTCGACGCCCGCCCACAGTCCGCGCCCGCGCACCGCCACCACACCGGGGCCCAGATCGGCCAGCCGCGCGTGCAGGAACGCGCCCAGCTCGCGGGCCCTGGCCTGATACTCGCCGGTCTTCAGCAGCCCGATGACCGCGTCGCCGACGGCGCACGCCAGCGGGTTGCCGCCGAACGTGGAGCCGTGCTGGCCCGGCCCGATCACGCCCATGACGTCGGTGTTCGCGACGACCGCGGAGACCGGGACCACGCCGCCGCCGAGGGCCTTGCCCAGGACGTACAGGTCCGGGACGACCCGCTCGTGGTCGCAGGCGAACGTGTCGCCGGTGCGCCCGAGGCCCGACTGGATCTCGTCGGCCACCAGCAGCACGTTGTTGTCGGTGCAGATCTCCCGGACCGCGGCCAGGTAGCCGTCCGGCGGGACCAGCACGCCTGCCTCGCCCTGGATCGGCTCGAGCAGCACGGCCACGGTGTTCTCGTCGATCGCCTCCCTGACCGCCTCCACCGAGCCGTACTTGACGGTCCGGAAGCCGGGGGAGAAGGGGCCGAACCCCTCGCGCGACTCGGGGTCGGTGGAGAAGCCCACGATCGTCGTCGTACGGCCGTGGAAGTTGTCCTCCATCACGACGATGTTGGCCTGGTCGGGGGCGACGCCCTTGACCTCGTACCCCCACTTGCGGGCCACCTTGATCGCGGTTTCGACGGCCTCCGCGCCGGTGTTCATCGGCAGGACCATGTCCTTGCCGCACAGCTCGGAAAGGCCGGTGACGAACGCCGCGAACCGGTCGTGGTAGAACGCCCGGCTGGTCAGCGTCAGCCGGTCGAGCTGCTCGCGCGCCGCCGCGAGGATCTCGGGGTTGCCGTGGCCGAAGTTCAGCGAGGAGTAGCCGGCCAGGCAGTCGAGATACCGCTTGCCCTCCACGTCGGTGACCCAGGCGCCCTCGGCGGAGCTGATCACGACCGGCAGCGGGTGGTAGTTGTGCGCGCTGTGGCTCTCGCTGAGCCTGATGAACTCCTCTGTCCTCATCGGATCTCCCTGCTCGGCCGGATCTCGAGGGTGCAGCACTTGGGGCCGCCGCCGGACTTGCGCAGCTCGCTGAGGTCGACCGGGACGACCTCGAAGCCGCGGCGCTTCAGTTCGAGGATCAGCCCGGTCGCCTCGGCGTTGACGACGACGTTCCGGCCGTCGCTCACCGCGTTGAGGCCCAGTACCTCCGCGTCCGCGGACGTGGCGATCACGGCGTCGGGGAACAGCCGCCGCAGCACCTTCCTGCTGCCCTCGCTGAACGCCTCCGGGTAGTACGCCACGTTGTGGCCGTCCAGCGGGAACAGAGCGGTGTCGAGGTGGTAGAACCTCGGGTCGACCAGGCGCAGCGTGACGACCGGGCGGCCGAGGAACTCCTGGGCCTCCATGTGCGCCGCCACGTCGGTGCGGAAGCCCGTCCCGGCCAGGATCATCTCGTCGAGCGTCAGGTAGTCGCCCTCGCCCTCGTTGGTGAAGGACGCCTCCAGTGTCTCGTATCCCCGCTCGTCGAACCACCGCAGGTAGGCGGGGCCCTCGGCGGCACGCTGCGGGTGCGCGAACCTGGCGCCGTAGACCCGTCCGTCGACCACGAGCGCGCCGTTGGCGGCGAACACCATGTCCGGCAGGCCCTCGATCGGGTCGATCAGGCTGACGGTGTGGCCCAGGCTCTCGTACGCCTGCCGGAGGCTCTCCCACTGCCGCAGCGCCCGTGCGGTGTCGGTCTCCTTCTCCGGGTGCATCCACGGGTTGATGGAATAAGAGACCGTGAAGAACTCGGGCCGGCACATCAGGAAATGCCGGGCCGTACCCGTGCGGCCACTCTCTGTGGCCTCGGTGGCTGGCGCGAGCGTCATCGTCGACTCCAAGCGGGAAGAACCGGTGAACGGGACTTCAGCGTAGGAATCCGGAGACGACAATCCAATGCGCCCGCGTTGCGGTCACGTGTGGATCGGTTGCGTCCTTCACCCGTTTTGCGGCGATCCGTTAATCAGCCGGGACAGCACGATCGAGCTCTTGGTGCGCACCACGAACGGCTCGGCCGCCAGGCGTTCGATCACCCGCTCGACGTGCCGTACGTCGGTCGCGCGGATGTGCAGCAACGCGTCCGCCTCCCCGGTCACCGTGCACGCCGAGACGACCTCCGGATGCCGGGACACGGCCATGCCGATCTCCGTGGGGGAGGTCTTGCCCCGGCAGTACAGCTCGACGTACGCCTCGGTGGTCCAGCCGAGGGCCGACGGCTCCACCCGGGCACTGAACCCGGTGATCGCGCCACTGGCGACGAGCCGGTCGACCCGCCTCTTCACGGCCGGAGCCGACAGCCCCACTTGAGCGCCTATCTCGGCGTACGTCGCTCGGGCGTCCTCGACGAGGGCCCGGATGATGGCGCGATCGAGCTCGTCCAACTTCACGTGGAACTGTATACAGCCGCCGCGTCCGGCATGCCCCCGCGCCCGGCGCGCCACCCCGTCCGCGGCCGCGACGGCATGCGCGAGGTGATCGCAGGCACGGATTGTCGGTGGCGGTTGCGAGGATCGTCGCCATGACCGAGCTCACGTCCGCGATCACCAGCTACTGGGACGCCGCCGCCGACGCGTTCGACGACGAGCCCGACCACGGCCTGCGGGCCGATCACACCCATGCCGCCTGGGAGCGCCTGCTGCACGCGTGGGCGCCTTCCCACCCGGCCGACATCCTCGACGTCGGCTGCGGCACCGGCTCGCTGTCGGTGTTGCTGGCCGCGGCCGGACATCGCGTGACCGGTGTCGACCTGGCACCGCGGATGATCGAGCAGGCCCGGGCCAAGTTCGCGGACGCCGGGCTCGACGGGCGTCTCCTGGTCGGCGACGCCGTCGTCCCGCCCGTCGGCGACGACCGGTTCGACATGCTGCTCTGCCGGCACCTGATCTGGACCCTGCCCGATCCGCACGCCGCGCTGCGCGGGTGGGTCGCCCGGCTTCGCCCGAACGGCCGGCTGGTGCTCATCGAGGGACGCTGGGGTGAGGCCGGGCAGGCCGCACTGCCTTATGTGGCGGGCGCCGAAGCGCTGCCCTGGGGCTTCGGCGTCACCGCCGCCGACCTGGCCGACGCGGTGCGGCCGCTCGTCGCCGACGTGCGTGTCGAACCGCTCAGCGACGATCCCGACCTGTGGGGGCACCCGGTGGGCGACGAACGCTACGCGCTCATCGCCCGTATCTAGCCCGGGGCGGATCCGCCGGCGTCAGGCGCCTTCGGGAGGGGGCTCCGGTCAGGCGGCGGCGCGCTTGAGGATGTCCTCGAACACGCCCGGATCGTCGGAGGAGACGACGGGCCAGCCGATGCCGTACCCGCCGGCCCAGCCGACCTCGATGCCGGGGTTGGCGTGGTCGGTGCCGTCCGGAAGGAACAGGTGCGGGCTGCAGTTCACCCGGTCGGTCGCCGCGACGGCGGCCTGCTCGGACAGCGCTGCGCGTGCCCGGCCGTCGTCGAGGGCGGCCGCCAGCGCGGCCACGTCCACCACCCCGGTGGACGCGGCGGCGTCCAGGATGACCTTGCGGTGGCTGACGCACCGCGACTCGGCCCAAAAGGCCCTCCGCAGCGCCAGGTCGAGCTGCTCCGAAGCGGTGAAGCCCTGCTCCTTGGCCGCCTGGACGGCCTCCAGTGCGGGCAGCGTGGTGGACGGGTACAGCCAGTCCTTCGCCTGCCACAGCTGCCACCCCGCGCCGGGTTCGAGCGAGGCCATCCGGGCCACCTCGCTGTCGGTCCCCGGCCGGGGGCTCGGCGCGTCGTTGAGCAGTTCCAGAGGGAAGGCGCGGTGGTCGAACCGGACCCGGCCGGTCAGGCCGAGCCGTTCCCGGGTCTGATGGAGCCGGTGCACCGCGATGTGCGCGAAGGAGCACCAGATGTCGGAGAAGATGATGATGGTGCCGGGCTCCGGGGTCGGTGTCGTCGTCATCGGCGTTCTCCTTGTGTCGTCTCTTGTCCCGCGACGGTGCGCGCGAGCTGAGGATGTGCCGGGGCGCCGGCCGGGGCGGGTCGTCCGGCGCGGCGACGAACCCGGCCGGGCCGGACAGGTCGTAGGCGGGTTCGCTCAGGTGAGCTGGACGAGCACCGAGCCGGCGATGAGCAGGGCGAGACCGGTCAGGCGCGGCGCGGTGAGCGGGCGGCGGGGCAGCCGCAGGAGGCCGTGGTTGTCGATCACGGCCGAGGCGAGCTGCTGACCGGTCACGGTCAGCGCCACGGTGGTGGCGGCGCCGATCGCGGGGATGAGCGTGAAGGTCGCGGTGACATAGGCCGCGGCGCAGGCGCCGCCGAGCCAGCCCCACCAGGGCATCGTGCGCAGCCCGCCGAGTCGCGGCCGGGGGGTGCGGCGCGTCGCCAGCAGGACGATCAGCACTACGGCGATGGTGACCGTGGCCACGATGAAGCTGATCATCGCGGTGGTCACCGGCTCGCGGATGTCCGCGCGCAGCGCGGCGTTGACCGCGCCCTGCACGGGCAGGACCGCGCCCGCGACGATGCCCAGCAGGATCCAGCCGCCCTGGCCGAGGCCGCCCGCCCGGCGCACGCCCGGGATGGCCGGCGCGGTGAGGGTCGCGGTCCCCGCCCCGCCGGCGGGGCCGTCCGGGGCCCCGGGCGCCGGTCCCGGAGCGGACGAGGCCGTGCGCTGCCCACGGATGATCACGGTGATGCCGGCCAGGACCGCGAGCGCGCCGAGCGCGACGCCGAGGCTCGGCGGCTTGCGCGCGACGCCGAGCAGGCCGAACAGGTCGAGCCCCAGCGACGCGAACATCTGGCCGGTCACGAACAGCCCGGCCGCCGCCAGAGCGCCCAGGCGGGGGAAGAGCAGGATCCCGCTGGTGATGTAGAGCGGGCTGGCCAGACCCCCGAGCAGGTGCCAGACCGGGACACCCGGCACGAGGCGGACCGCGCCGACCGCGCCGGCGGCGACCGCGAGGAGCGCCAGCAGGGCGGTCGCCACGCTCAACTGCAGGGTCGAGGCGCCGTACGGCGTGCCGACGGCCTTGTTGAGCTGGAGATTAACTGAGGCCTGCACGGCCAGCAGGCAGCCGGCCAGCAGCGCCGAGGCGAGAAACAGGGCATGCATGGCAGTCCCCTACGACATAAGTGGACGTGGTGTCCGGATGAGCGTAAGCGAGAACCGGACATCGTGTCCACATGGCTGACGCGAGGGGCTACCATGTCCTCATGGCCAACGGGTTGACGGGTCCCGGCGGGAACCGGGCGAACGGCCGCGTTCCGTCGGAGGAGGCCGTCCCGGTCGGCGTCGGCCGGGAACTGCCCGTGCTGGACCTCGAACGGGGCCGGCCGGTGCGGGAACGGGCGGACGCCGCACGCAACCGCATGCGGGTGCTGAAAGCGGCGGAAGAGCTGTTCGCGACGAGGGACGCCCGGCACGTCACGATGGACGAGATCGCCAAGGCGGCGGGGGTGGGCCGGGCCACGCTCTACCGGCGCTATCCGGACACCGCGTCGATCGCGACGGCCCTGCTCGACGAGCACGAGCGGCAGGTGCAGGAGCACATCCTGAGCGGTCCGCCGCCGCTCGGCCCGGGCGCCTCACCGGCCGACCGGCTCGCCGCGTTCCATGTCGCCATGACCGAACTGCTGGAGCGTCACCTGCACCTCGTGCTGGGGGCCGAGACCGGGAGCGCGCGGTTCGGCACCGGCGCCTACCGCTTCTGGCGCCTGCATGTGCGGATGCTGCTGACCGAGGCGGGGGTGCCGGACCCCGACGCGACGGCGGACGCCGTGCTGGCGCCGCTCGCGCCCGAGGTCTACCAGTTCCAGCGGCACACCCTGGGCCTGTCGCAGGCCCGCGTCACCGAGGCGCTGGTGTGGAGCGCCCGCCGCCTGGCGGGAGGCGACCCAGGCCGTGTCTGACCGATCAGGCCTTGCTATGCGTGGCCTCGGGCAGCGAGGCCGACGGCGGCTTGTCTCACCGGGTGCAGTAGTCGCCGATGCCACGCTCCAGCAGGTCGAAGGCGCGATCGGCGTGGTTCCTGATGTCGGCCCTGATCAGCGCGGGGTCCTCGCCGGCCATCTGCCGCATCGCGAAGTGACGGGTCAGCGCGCGGACGACGGCGCAGATCTGCGCCGCCACCAGCCAGGGGGTCAGGTCGTCGGGTTCGGCGTCGGCGTCCTCCGCGAGCGTCCGGGCCAGCCGCTCCTCCCGGTTGACATCCAGAATGTGCACGCGTGACTGGAGGGACGTGCTCTCCCGCACCCGCTGCGTGAACAGGTCCAGGCCCTCGCTCATCCCGTAACGCCAGTCGCCCGCGTCGAGGGCTTCGAAGAAGTCGCGCCGCACCGCCCCGACCGCCGTCTCGCCCGCGCGGCGCTCGCGCACGGCGCGGGCCAGCAGGTCCTCGGTCTCCTCGCCGCGGTCGAGGAACAGGTCCTCCTTCGTGCGGAAGTAGTTGAAGACGGTGTTGACCGACACGTCGGCGGCCCTGGCCACCTCCGCCACCGTGACGTTGTCGAAGCCCCGTTGCAGGAACAGCCCCATCGCGATGTCGGCGATGCGCTGCCGGGTCTCCCGCTTCTTCCGCTCCCGCAGGCCCTCTTCCATGCCTCGATTGTAAGGGCGAATGCAATCTTTAAGCGACTCCAAATTTGGTGCTACTCTACCCGGCATGATTCATGCCAGAGGGCTCACCAAGACGTTCGGCCCGGTCGAGGCCGTCCGGGGGATCGATCTCGACGTCTCCGCGGGGGAGATCGTCGGTTTCCTCGGACCGAACGGCGCGGGCAAGACCACCACGCTGCGGATGCTGACCACGCTGCTGCGCCCGACGTCCGGCACCGCCACGGTCGCGGGCGCCGACCTGTTCGCCGACCCCGCGGGCGTACGCCGCCGCATCGGCTACGTCGCCCAGGGCGGCGCGTTCGCCCCGTTCTCGCCGGTCGGGGAGGAGCTCGTGCTCCAGGCCCGCCTGTACGGCCTGACCAGGGAGGAGGCCCGCGAGCGGGTGACCGCCCTGCTCGCCGAGCTCGACCTGCCGGGAGTCGAGGAGCGTACGACGGTCACGCTGTCGGGCGGTCAGAAGCGCCGGCTGGACATCGCGATGGGCCTGCTCCACCGGCCCGAGCTGCTCTTCCTCGACGAGCCCACGACCGGGCTCGACCCGCAGAGCCGCGCCAACCTGTGGGACCACGTGCGGCGGTTGCGCGAGCGGGACGGCCTGACGGTCTTCCTCACGACCCACTATCTGGAGGAGGCCGACGCGCTCTGCGACCGCGTTCTGATCATCGACCACGGCCGGATCGTCGCCGCGGGCACCCCGGACGAGCTGAAGTCCGAGCACGGCGCGCGCACGCTCGACGACGTCTTCCTCGCCGTCACCGGCCGCGAGCTGCGCGAGGGGGCCGCCGCGTGACCGCCCTCGCCGCCCTGACCGGCCACTATCTGCGCGCCTCGTTCGGCAACAAGTTCAGCCTGGCCTTCGGCGCCCTGCAGCCGTTCCTCTACCTCGTGTTGTTCGGCCCGCTGTTCGCCCGCAGCGGCGTGGGGTCGTGGGCCGTCCTCGTGCCCGGCCTGCTGGTGCAGCTCGGGCTGACGAGCGCGGGCATGGCGGGCTTCACCATCGTCTTCGACCAGCGGTTCGGCGTGCTCGAACGGCTACGGGTCACGCCGGTGAGCCGGGTGACGCTGCTGCTCGGCCGGGTGCTCAGGGACAGCGTCGTGCTGCTGATCCAGGCTGTGGTGATCGTCGTGGCGGCCTGGGCGCTGGGGCTGCGGGCGCCGCTGGCGGGGGTGCTCGCCGCCCTGCTGCTGGTCACCGTGCTGTCCGTCGGCATGGCGTCGCTGTCGTACACGGCGGCGCTCACGATGCGGCAGGAACTGTTCGCGCCCGTGATGTCCACCGTGGTCATCCCGCTGATGCTGCTGTCGGGCGCGCTGCTGCCGATGTCGCTCGCCCCGGCCTGGCTGGACGTGGTGTCGCGGCTCACGCCGTTCCGGTATGCGGTCGAGGGCCTGCGTGCGCTCTTCGCCGGTTCCTACGCGTCGTCGGCCCTGTTGTGGGGGGTCGTCGTGTCCCTGGTGTTCGCCATCGTGGGCGTCGCTCTGGGCACCAGTCGTTTTCAACGAGAAAACGCCTGATCAGGGCCAGGGAAAGGCATTCGAACTTCATACCGGTTTGCGGGCGCCGCCGGGCACTGGGACGGTCACAATGGGGGGCGTGGCGGACGTCAACTTCACCCTCGTCCAGCTGCGTTACTTCGTAACCGCGGCCGAGCTCGGCAGCATGACCGCGGCCAGCAGAGAACTCATGGTGGCGCAGTCGGCGATCTCGGCCGCCATCGCCCAGGTGGAGCGGGAGCTGGGGGTCCAGCTCCTGATCCGCCACCACGCCCGCGGCCTGTCGCTGACCCGCGCGGGCGAGCGCTTCCTCGTCGAGGCCCGGGAGTTCCTGTCCCACGCCGCGGCGCTCGCCCAGTCGGCCCGCGGCCTGGCGGGGTCGCTGACCGGTGAGCTCGTCGTCGGCTGCCTGACCACGCTCGCGCCGTTCTACCTGTCCCGGTTGCTGCGCGCGTTCGCCGGGCGGTATCCGGGGGTGCGGGTCAGCGTCGCGGAGGGCGAGATCGCCACCATGGAGTCGGCCCTGCTCGACGGGCGGTGCGAGGTCGCCCTCGTCTACGCCATCGACCTCGCCCTCGACCTCGACATCCGGCCGCTCACCCGGGCCAGGCCGTACGCGCTGCTGCCGCCGGAGCACCCGCTGGCCCGGGCGGAGGCGGTGTCGCTGGCGGAGCTGGCGGCCGAGCCGATGATCCTGCTGGACCTGCCGCGCAGCCGCGACTACTTCCGGACCATCTATCCCACCGAGCCGCGCGTGCGGTTCCGCACGTCGAGCTACGAGACGGCGCGCTCACTGGTGGCCGGCGGACACGGCTACTCGATACTCAACCAGCGGGCCGAAAGCGACCAGACCTACGACGGCGGCCGGGTCGCGTGCGTCCCCATCAGCGACGACGTGCCCACGCTCGACGTCGTGCTCGCCTCGGTGCGCGGTGTGCGGCCCACCGCGCGCGCCGTCGCCTTCGCCGAGACCTGCCAGGCGTTCTTCTCCGGCGGGTAGTTCACCCGAGGTCGGCGAGCAGCCCCTCCAGGAACGCGCCGGTGTGCGTGGCCGGCCGGGCGTCCACGCACACCGCGTTCAGCACCTGCGTGTACGCCTCGGTGTCCTCGGCCTTGTCCAGATAGAGAGCGCTGGTGAGCTGTTCCAGGTAGACGACGTCGGGCAGCTCGGGCGCGTCGAAGCGCAGGATCGTGAAGGGCCCCCCGCACGCGGCGTGCCCGCCGTGGTCGAACGGCACGATCTGCAGCGTGATGTTCGGCTGCCTGGTCACCTCGATGAGGTGCTCCAGCTGGGCCCGCATGACCTTCCGGCCGCCGATCGGGCGGCGCAGCGCGCCCTCGTCCATCACGGCCCACAGCGTCGCCGCGTCGGGGCCCGTCAGCCGTTCCTGCCGGCGCATCCGCAGGTCGACGTGCCGGTCGACGTCGTCGGCCGACCGCCCCATGGTGCCGCGCAGGACGAGGGCCCGCGCGTACTCGGGCGTCTGCAGCAGCCCGGGGACGTACTGCAGTTCGTAGCAGCGGATGACGGACGCCGCCTCCTCCAGCCCGACGTAGAACTCGAACCAGCCCGGCAGCACGTCGCTGTACTTGTGCCACCAGCCGGGGATGTTCGCCTGCCGCGCCAGGTCGAGCAGCACGGCCCGGTCGTCGGGGTCGGTCATGCCGTAGAGGGTGAGCAGGTCGGCGACGTCCCGCTCCTTGAAGCCGACCCGGCCGAGCTCGAGCCTGCTGATCTTGGCATGCGACGCGCGGATGGCGCGGGCCGCCTTCTCGGGGGTGATGCCGCTCTCCCGGCGTAGCCGCCTGAGCTGGGCCCCCAGCAGAAGCCGCAGGGCCGTCGGGCCGCCGCGGGCGATCGCGGCCGGTGCGGGGGCGGTGCTGCCCGCCTGTCCGTTCACGTGGGCTCCATACGCTCCGGAAGAATTCCTGGTCAACCGATCGGATTGATCATCCTACCGGAGCGGGGTGAGGTCGTCTTTTCTGGGAACTTCGACAGAAAGTCGGGGGGCCTACGACATTTGCACGTGCACGCGTGCTTGCATCCGCAAGGCACAGGGCAAGATACACGACGGCAGGGAAATTCACATCATGTAATGAGTGAGACCTGAGGGATCGGCGATGACTGCAGACCTGGCGGGCCCGGGAGCCGCGACGGCGCCCACGTGGTTGACCTCGACGTTCGAGCGAGACGACGTCGCCGGCTCGTCCCTGCCTCCGTCGGCGACGTGCACATTCCACGGGCGCACCAGGTCCGCCGCCGCCGCGCGAGATTTCACGGCCAGGACGCTGTGCGGGTGGGGGATCCCCGATCTCGTGCCGGACGCGCAGATCGTGGTGTCGGAGTTGGTGACCAACGCGCTGCGGCACGCTCCCGGCGATCCCGCCGACGCCCCGCCGATCCGGCTGAGGCTGGTGAAGCACCGGTTTCATGTCGGCTGCGGAGTGAGCGACGCCAGCGCCCGCGTGCCCGCGGTCTCGCCCTGGAGCGATCTGTCGGAGTCGGGCCGCGGGCTGCATCTGGTCGACGCGCTGACGGCGGCGTGGGGATGGGTCCTCACCCGTGGCGGCGGCAAGGTGGTGTGGGCCCTGTTCGACGCCTCGCCCGCCTCCTGACGATCGATCCGCCCCGGAAGCCGGTCGGGCCGCGCCGGCATCGCATGCCGGCGCGGCCCGCCGAACGCTGGGACGCCGCCTTACAAGGGGCGCGGCGGTCAGCCCTGCTCGGCCTCGCCGGTGACCTGCTCGGCGGCCTCCTCGGGCGACTGCTCCAGGTCCTGGTCGGCCTGGGCCTGTGCGGAGGCCTTGTCCAGCCGGACCCAGCTCGTGACGCTCTCGACCGCGAACAGCACGAGCAGGTACGCCGTGAGGACGGCCGCCACGGGGGTCAGCCAGCCGGCGGCGGCGGCCACGCCCAGGATCAGCAGGCGGACCTCCCAGCCCAGTCCGGCCTGGTACAGCCAGGCGGGGGGCCAGATGCCCTGCCGGGTGCGGTAGACGGTGTCGTACGTGTGATAGCCGACCACGTAGAGGAGCACGAACAGCAGCCACTTGGGCGTGTCCTCCGCGAGCCCGAGCAGGATGATCGTCGCGAACTCGGCCGCCCGCAGCAGCGGGGGAGTGAGCCAGTCGAAGCGGCCCAGGTGGTCGCGGCCCGCGGTGGGCAGGACCAGCACGAGCAGCACGGCGACGGGCACGAGCAGGATCGGGCCGTCGGTGAGGACACCGGCGACGGCCAGCGCCACGATGGCGAGCAGCGCCACCGCGGTCGCGGGCACGGGCGGCAGCAGCCGGCCCAGGGCGCCCTTCAGCGCGGTGGCGAGCGGGCCGTCGTCCCGATAGGCGAGCAGGCGCGCGGTCTGGACGCGGCGGCGCTCCTCGTCCGGGTCCGGGAGCGGCGTGGTGGCCTGCGGCTGAGTGATCATGCGAGCGACCTCAGGAGACGTCCGGTGAGGGTGTAGGTGGCCGCGACGCCGCCCCAGACGATCAGCGTGAGGAACGTCACCCGGGGGTCGAAGAACGCGGCGGTGATCGCGATCGCGGCGAAGCGCTCGCCGATGGGGAACACGATCATCTTGCGGGCCCAGTGGACCGGGCGGAACTTGCCGGCCTTGGTCCAGAGCTTCAGCAGCCCGCGCACGCCGGTGCTCCGGCTCGCCCTGCGCTGCTCCAGCGCCTCGCGCAGCGGACGGTCGTCGGCGACCGTGAGATCCAGCGTGGGCAGCGGCACGGGCGCCTTGCGCCGGTTGGCCGCGCCGAACGAGAAGTCGAGCAGGTGCTTGACCGACTGGAGGGCCAGCGCGACCAGCGCCAGCGTCCACACGCCCTCGCCGTCGCCGAACTGCCCGGACACCGTCGCGCCGACCGCGAGGCCGACGAAGACCGCGTACTCCTTGAACCGGTCGAACGTCGCGTCCAGCCAGGCGCCGAGCACGCCGAACTTGCGCGCGTAGCGGGCGACCTGGCCGTCCACGCAGTCGAAGACGAACGCGAAGTAGATGAGCACCCCGCCGGCCACCGCCCCCCAGCGGGTGCCGGTGGCGAACGCGCCGGCCGACAGCAGGCCGAGGGCGATCGAGATCAGCGTCACCTGGTTGGGGGTGAGCCCCCGGCGGGCCGCCCAGCGGGCGATGAAGCGCGAGTAGGTGCTGACGAAGAACGTGGTGAAGAAGCCGTCCGCGCCCTTCACGGCGTTGTCCAGCCGGGCCCGGTCCTCGTCGTAGCCCGCCATCTCCGTCAGCGCCTCGTCGGCCTCGGCCTGGCTGCGGATGCGGCGGAAGAACAGGTCGCGCCGGCCGCGCCGGCCCACCGACACGCCCCGCCGGACGAGGCCGAGCGCGAGGAGCTCGGTCACGTCGTCCTCGGGGCCGAACAGGTGGGCCATGTCCGCGAGCTCGCGGGCGACCTCGGCGAGGGTCTGGAGGTGACGCTGGTGAAGGTGAAGCGGTCCGAGAAGCACGGCGTTCGGCCGGGTCACCGCGTGGTAGGCGGTGCCGACCGAGACGATCCGGCTGCGGCCGATGCGGGTGCGCAGGGGCAGTCCCTCGACGACCTCCCGGCCGATCTCGGGCTCCGCCTCCTCGATGGGCACGAGTTCGGCCTCGGCCGCGTTCTCGTCCTGCTCGTCGCCCTCCTCGCGCTGTCTCCGGGCGACCAGCGCGATCGCGCCCCGCTTGGCCTTGGTGATCTGGTAGATCAGCTCGTCGTGGACCAGCGAGTCGGCCGGCAGGATCAGCAGGTTGTCCTCGCCACCCTCGACCGCGTCGGCCAGGGCGCGCAGGTCGCCGGCGACGTCAGGGCTCTCCACCACACGGCCGTACGGCCTGCGGTAGGTGGCGGCGTCCCCCGGCCGGGCGATCGTCGTCGGCTCGGGGTCCATGACGGCGGCCTGTGCGAGCAGCCTGTCGTACGCGGAGGGGGCCCCGGGCAGCGATTTGAGCGTGATGTCCGCAGGCAGGGCGGGCTGACCGCCAGGCGGCGGGGGACTGATCGGGCCGGGCGGGGCGCCCAGCAGGACCACGCGGGTCATGGCAACCTTTCACGCAACGGGGGGAGATCAGGCCCTCAGGCTTGACCGGCGCGGGGAAGTCCGCCGGAAGCCAAAGCTTAGTGACCTTTCGGTTGAGCCGATGCATCCCAGGTTTACCGTACGGCCCCCGGATGTACAGCTTGGGAAGGGTTTGTCCCAGAGCATCGTCGCCGGATCATTACCGAATTTTCACCATTCGTGCGCCTCGCTGGGGCGAATGTCCGTGCAGCGGGGCGGACGCCCACGCGCACCCATACGATGGCGGGGTGAGCCTCTACCGGGACGAGGGCGTCGTGCTGCGCACCCAGAAGCTGGGTGAGGCCGACCGCATCATCACCATCCTCACCCGGCGCACCGGCAAGGTCCGCGGCGTGGCCAAGGGCGTGCGCAGGACCATGTCGCGCTTCGGCGCGCGGCTGGAGCCGTTCTCCCACGTCGACCTGCAACTCCACAGCGGCAGGTCGCTCGACGTGATCACCCAGGTCGAGACCCTGCACCCGTACGGCGAGGCGATCGTGGCCGACTACGCCAGGTACACCGCGGGGACCGCGATGCTGGAGACGGCCGACCGGCTGACGGTGGGGGAGAAGGAGCCGGCACTGCGCCAGTTCCTGCTGCTGGTCGGCGGCCTGCGCACGTTGGCAGAGGGCGGCCACGAGGCCCGGCTGGTGCTCGACGCGTTCTTCCTGCGCTCGCTGGCCGTGGCGGGTTACGCCCCCGCGCTGTCGGAGTGCGCGCGGTGCGGCGCCGAGGCCGTGCGCGCCTTCGCGATCGTCGCCGGCGGTGTGGTGTGCGGCGCCTGCCGCCCGGCCGGCGCCGCGGTGCCCGCCGCGGAGACGATCGCGCTCATGATCGCCCTGCTGCGCGGCGACTGGGCGGCCGCCGACGCCTCCGAGTCCCGGCACCGCGCCGAGTGCAGCGGCCTGGTCGCCGCGTACCTGCAGTGGCACCTGGAGCACGGCATCCGCTCGCTGCGGCACGTCGAACGCGAGTGGCCGGGCCAGGCGGAACCTGCACGCGATCCAGCGGAACCTGCACGCGATCCTCACGTCTTCCGCGTCTGAGGACGGGTCCGGACGCAATACCCTCGGAACATGGTCCGTCCTCCTACTCCGCACCCGTCCGGGGCCACCGCGCCCGCCATCCCGCGCGCCCTGCTGCCGCGACATGTGGCGATCGTCATGGACGGCAACGGCCGCTGGGCCAAGGCGCGCGGGCTGCCCAGGACCGAGGGACACAAGATGGGCGAGGCGTCGCTGTTCGACGTCATCGAGGGCGCCATCGAGCTCGGCATCCCTTATCTGTCGGCGTACGCGTTCTCCACGGAGAACTGGAAGCGCTCGCCCGACGAGGTGCGCTTCCTCATGGGGTTCAACCGCGACGTGATCCGCAGGCGGCGCGACCAGCTCCACGCGATGGGCGTGCGGGTGCGCTGGGCCGGGCGTCCCGGGCGGCTGTGGAAGAGCGTCATCAAGGAGCTCGAGGACGCCGAGCGGATGACGGTCGGCAACAGCACGCTGACCCTGCAGTTCTGTGTGAACTACGGCGGCCGCGCGGAGATCGTGGACGCGGCGGTGAAGCTCGCCCGCGACATCGCCGCCGGCCGGGTCAAGGCCGACAAGGTCTCGGAGAAGACCTTCGCCCGCTACCTGGACGAGCCGGAGATCCCCGACGTGGACCTGTTCCTGCGCTCCTCCGGCGAGCAGCGCACCTCCAACTTCCTGCTCTGGCAGTCCGCGTACGCCGAGATGGTCTTCCTCAACCAGCTGTGGCCCGACTTCGACCGCCGGGACCTGTGGCAGGCGTGCGAGATCTACGCCAAGCGCGACCGCAGGTACGGCGGGGCGTTGCCCAACGCCGTCCCCGGCGAGGCGGTCTGACTCAGGAGGCGTCGCGGCGGCGGGCCCGGTACGCCGCGACGTGCATGCGGTTTCCGCAGGTGCGGCTGTCGCAGTAGACCCGGGAGCGGTTGCGCGACTCGTCCACGAAGACGTGCGAGCAGTCGGGCGCGGCGCACGTGCGCAGGCGGTCCCGTTCGTTCTCCACCAGCACGTGGGCGAGCGCGACGCCGCAGTCGGCGGCCAGGTGCTCGGCGACCGACGCGTCCGGTGCGAAGTAGTGGACGTGGAGGGAATGGCCGTCGTGCTCGGTCAGGCTCGGCGTGATGCTGGTGCGCCGCAGCAGCGTGTTGAGCAGGCCGACCGCCGTCGGCTGGTCCGGCGCGGTGAACACGGCGTGGAACTCCTCGCGCAGGTCCCGGACCTCGGCGAGGTCGCGCCGGGTCAGCGCCCCGACTCCGCTGACCTCCCGCCTGCGGACGAACTCCTCCAGGTCGCCGACCTCGGCCAGCCCGTCGCGTTCGCCGGCGCCGGTGTTGATGAGGTCCACCACCGTCGCCAGCGAATACACCATGTCATGGCTGAACGGCACGCCATCTCCCTCATGTCGCGGCGCAGGCAGCGTACCTCTCGACGGGCCCGCGCGGGGCGGGGTCAGCCCTTCCGGGCCGCCTCTCCCGACGGCTCCCCACAGGACTCCGCGCACGAGGAACAGGTGCCGAAGATCTCGACGGTGTGCGTGACGTCGATGAAGCCGTGCTCGGCCCCGACGACCTCGGCCCAGCGCTCCACGTCCGGCCCGGCGACCTCGATCGTACGACCGCACACCCGGCACACGAGGTGGTGGTGATGGGTGTCGGTCTGACAGGCCCGGTAGACCGACTCGCCCTCGTCGGTGCGCAGCACGTCGACCCGGCCGGCGTCGGAGAGGGACTGGAGCGCCCGGTACACGGTCGTCAGGCCGATCTTCGAGCCGACCGCGCGCATCTCGGCGAACACGTCCTGCGCGCTGCGGAACCCCCGGCTCTGCCGGAGGATCTCGTGGACGGCGTCGCGGCTCTTCGTCATCAGGACTCCTGTGTACGGCTTCGCCCTACGACCTATCAGGTTAGGCCGGTTCGCGTCAGATCAGTCCGAAACGGGTGGCGGCGAGGAGAACCAGGAACGTCCCGACCGCCACCCGCAGCAACCGGCCCACCGGACGCAGCGACGGCCACGACAGGTAGGCAAGCCAGGCGATGAACGCGAGCACCGGCAGCACGGCCACCCCGCCCCGCCAGTCGGGCACCACCAGTCCGGCGATCAGCAGGGCCACCAGCACCAGCGGGGCCAGCCAGCGGGGCTGCTGGAACAGGAAGACCAGCGGCGCGGCGCTCATGCGCTCGACCGCCGCGCGCCGCCCGGTCGCGCCGGGCGTGAAGAACTGCTCGCCCGGCGGCAGCGGCCGCCGCGCCCGCGGGGACGCCGCGTTCGCCCGGGCGGGGGACTTCCTCGCCAGAGGATGCGCCGGCACCTGACGGCGCGGCGGTTCGGTTTCGCTTCCCACGCGTTCGAGCCTAGTGCCGATCCCATTGGACAGCGCCCCCCGTCGCGTCGTTCGCGGTGCCCTTGCGCCCGCGTCGCCCCCTCCCGGCGGGGGCGTACGGGAGGGGTGGCATGCTGGGCGGCATGCTCGCCGTGATCCGTTACTCGGTGCCGGGCGCCCGCGCCGACGAGTTCGCCGCCCAGGCGCGCGCCATCCTCGACCTGCTGGCCGCGCAGCCGGGATACCTGCGCGGGCAGATCGGCAGGTCGGTGGACGAGCCGGCCCTGTGGGCCGTGGTCACCGAGTGGGAGGGCGCGGGCTACTACCGCCGCGCCCTGTCGGCGGCGCGAATGGTCATGTATCCGCTGATGACCCTTATGATCAACGAGCCCAGCGCCTTCGAAGGCGTCTACGCGCTCCCGGGCGAGGGGGCGAACGCGGGCACCCCGGGCAAGGCTTGAGCGCGGGGGCGCCGGATTCCCCTAAGCTTGAGCCCAGATCCGGGCAGGTGGCCGGACATCCCGCCGCCGCCGGCAGGCGGCCCGCCGGTCCGCCCGCCTCAGCGATCAGCGCACCGCTGACCCCGATCTCAACGCCGACACCCAGCCGGATGGAGTTCCACTGATGGCACGTCGCACCGACGTCTTGGAAACGATCGTCAGCCTCGCCAAACGCCGCGGGCTCGTCTTCCCGTCGAGCGAGATCTACGGAGGCCTGCGGGCGTCCTGGGACTACGGCCCCCTCGGTGTCGAGCTCAAGAACAACGTGAAGCGCGAGTGGTGGAAGGCCATGGTGCAGGGCCGCGACGACGTCGTCGGCCTCGACTCCTGTGTCATCCTCGCCCGCGAGGTCTGGCAGGCCAGCGGCCACGTCGACACCTTCACCGACCCGCTCACCGAGTGCCAGTCGTGTCACAAGCGCTACCGCGCCGACCACCTCATCGAGGCGTACGAGGCCAAGCACGGCAGCGAGCCGGCGGGCGGCCTGGCCGACATCACCTGCCCCAACTGCGGCAACAAGGGCGGCTTCACCCAGCCGAAGCAGTTCAGCGGCCTGCTGAAGACCTTCCTCGGCCCGGTGGAGGACGAGTCCGGCCTGGCGTACCTGCGGCCGGAGACCGCCCAGGGCATCTTCATCAACTACCTGAACGTCCAGCAGTCGGCCCGCAGGAAGATCCCGTTCGGCATCGGCCAGGTCGGCAAGTCGTTCCGCAACGAGATCACCCCGGGCAACTTCATCTTCCGCACCCGCGAGTTCGAGCAGATGGAGATGGAGTTCTTCGTCAAGCCGGGCACCGACGAGGAGTGGCACCAGTACTGGATCGACGAGCGCCTGCGCTGGTACGTCGACCTCGGCATCAACAAGGACAACCTCCGGCTCTACGAGCACCCGAAGGAGAAGCTGTCCCACTACTCGAAGCGGACCGTGGACATCGAGTACCGCTTCAACTTCGCCGGCGGCGAGTGGGGTGAGCTGGAGGGCATCGCCAACCGCACCGACTTCGACCTCACCGCGCACGGCAAGGCGTCCGGCACCGACCTGTCGTTCTTCGAGCAGGAGTCGGGCGAGCGCTACGTGCCGTACGTCATCGAGCCGGCGGCCGGTGTGGACCGCGCGACGCTGACCTTCCTCATCGACGCCTACACCGTCGACCAGGCGCCCAATGCCAAGGGCGTCATGGAGGAGCGGACCGTGATGCGCCTCGACCACCGCCTGGCCCCGGTCAAGGTCGCGGTGCTGCCGCTGTCGCGCAACGCCGACCTGTCGCCGAAGGCCCGCGACCTCGCGGCGCGGCTGCGCCGCCGGTGGAACGTGGACTTCGACGACGCGGGCGCCATCGGCCGCCGCTACCGCCGCCAGGACGAGATCGGCACGCCGTTCGCGATCACGGTCGACTTCGACACCCTGGAGGACCAGGCCGTGACGATCCGCGAGCGGGACTCCATGGCGCAGCAGCGGGTCGCGCTCGACCAGGTCGAGTCGTACCTGCGCCAGCACCTCAACGACTAGATCACCACGACAAGGCGCCTGTCCGGAAATTTCCGGACAGGCGCTTTTGCGTCGGCGTCCAGGGTCTGACTGCGTCGACGACCTGCGTGCGCCGCTCAAGCAGAGTGCGTCTCGATTGCGGAGATGCCGGGTGGGCTGCCGGCCGTCGCGGCGGCGGACACGTTCACTCGCGGATCGTGGCTCCGAAGATGCGGGCGAGCTGATGGTCGATCAAGCTCACGGCTTCTTCGGGGGTCCGCTGTCCGAGCAGAACGGTGGTCTGGATCCCGTCGGCACCTGTCACCAGGAACGCGGCCTCGGCCGCGGCGTCGAGGTCGCGGGGCACCTGGCCGAGTTCCTGGCCTTGCGTGATCAGACCGGCGACGAGGTCCTCAAGCGCACGCGGCGCGTCCCGGGCAGCCTTGGCCATGACGGGGTCGGTGAGGAAAGGGATGAAGTAGGCGGCGTACACCAGATGCCGATTGCGTCGTTCCTCGTCCAGCGGGAGCAGTTCGAGCAGCACTCCCCGCACGAGTGCGTGTACGGCGGGTGCCTCGCCGAGTCCTGCGAGGCGTTCGCGGGCTCGTCGCTCGGCGTCGTCGTTGAGGATCTCCAGCGCACCGAGCAGCAGCTGGTCGCGGGTGCCGAAGTAGTACTGCAGCAGCCGGGCGGAGACCTTGGCCTCGGCCGCGACCTGCCTCAAGGTGACGCCTTCCAGGCCACCACGAGTGGCCAGGCGCCACACGGCCTCGGCGATCTGGCGGCGGCGCTGGTCGTGGTCCGCCTGTCGTGGCATACCCGTCCGTCCTCCGTGCTCGTTGTGGTGCGATCGTACCAAGACACTGTTATGGTGCGATCGAACCACAAAACTGACGGCAGGCACGCGAGTGCGCCTGCCGTCACCGCCCTGCGGAGCGATGGGAGACAGACGCAGATGAGGCACGTAACCGTGTTGGTCATCGGCATCCTGCTGCTGGTCCTGGGAGCACAAGGTGCCATCCGGCTGCTGGCCGACCACGACAACGCCGGGCTGCTCGCATGGTTGCCCGGCGGATTCGCGGTGCGGGTGGCGTGTTACACGGTGGCTGCGGTCCTCGGAGCATCGCTGGCCGGCTGGGGCGGCAGAAAGGCCAAGTAGGGCCAGGTAAAGCCACCTACGCGGGCGCTCGGGGCCGCGAACACCTCAACACCGTGACGCTCTCGCCGGTCACCACCACGCGGATCCGGCTCAGCCTCACCTCGCGCAGCGGCTACTCCACCGGGCTGCTGGAGGTCGAGGCCCTGCAGGGCCTCGCACGGACGACCCGGCCGGGGGCGCGCTCAGTCGCAGCGCGTTCCATTGGCCGGGACCTTCCCCTCCAGCAGGAACGCGTCGACCTTGTCGTCGATGCACCTGCTCTGGCCGTACGCGCCGTGTCCCTCGCCGTTCAACGTCAGCAGCACGCCGGTGCGCAGCTGTTCGGCCAGCCGCGGCGCCCACTGGTACGGCGTGGCCGGGTCGTTCGTCACGCCGACCACCAGGATGGGATCGGACCCGGTGGCGTCGACGTGCCTGGCGGCGTCGTCCCCGCGCACCGGCCAGACGCTGCACGACCCCGCGCTGATCGCGGTCGAGGCGAAGATCGGGGTCCGCTTCTCCAGCCGCCGGGCCAGCTCCTCGGCCTGGGCGACCGAGGGCCGGTCGGTGCTGTCGACGCACAGCACCGACGGCAGCGAGAACTGCAGGGTCGAGTAGGTGCCGTCGGGCTGCCGCCCGGCGTACTGGTCGGCCAGCGCGAGCAGGCCGTCGAGCTTGCCCTTCCGGGCCTCGTCCAGGGCCTCGGTCAGCAGCGGCCAGGTGAGCTTGCTGTAGAGCGCCTGGGTGATGCCCGCCCGGGCCACGTCCTCGGTGACCGTGCGCGAGCCCACCTTCCCCGGCGTGCGGGACAGGGTGTCGAGGAGTTGGAGCACGGTGGCGTTGGCGGCGGCGGGGTCGGCGCCCAGCGGGCAGCTCGTCCGCGTCTTGGCGCAGTCGGCCAGATAGTCCTCGTACGCCTTCTGGAAGCCGAGGGCCTGTGTCTTGGCCATCTCGAGCATGCCGATCGAGGGGTCGACGGCGGAGTCGAGCACCATCCGCCCAACCTTCTTCGGGAACTGCGTGGCGTACACCGCGCCGAGGTGGGTGCCGTAGGAGAAGCCGAAGTAGTTGAGGCGCGGGTCGCCGAGGGCCGCCCGCAGCGTCTCCATGTCGCGTGCCGCGTTGACGGTGCCGACGTAGGGCAGGATCCAGCCCGCGTTCCGCTCGCACCCCTGCGCGAATCCGGTGACGAGCTTGGTCTCGGCCGCGGCGTTCTCGCTGGGCTCCCTGCTCATGTACTGGTCCATCTGCGGGCCGCTCAGGCAGCGGATGCCGCTGCTGCGTTCCACGCCGCGCGGATCGAAGCCGACGAGGTCGTAGCGGGTGTTCAACGTGGAGAACGCGTGCGCCGCGTTCATGAGCGTCGTGACGCCCGAGCCGCCGGGACCCCCGAAGTTGAAGACCAGGGAGCCGATCCGCCGGCTCTTGTCGGTGGCCCGCAGCCGGATCAGGGCGATATCGATCTTCTTGCCCTCGGGCTTGGCGTAGTCGAGCGGCACCTGGAGCGTGGCGCACTCGAAGCCGGACGAGGAGGCGGTCTCCTCGCACGCCTTCCAGGACGGCGACGGCGTGGCCGAGGCGTACTCCTCGGGGGCGACCCGCGCACCGCCGCAGCCCGCGGTCGCCGCCATCGCGCCGAGCCCGGCAACCGTCGCCGCCATGACCGGCCAGATCCTCCGCGCCGACACCCCTCGCGACACTGAAACCCCTCTGTTCGACTGCGTTCGGAGGGTGCCTCGTTTATATCGCAGACCGTCGCGCCCGTATCGCCGACGCACCGGAACTCCGCCTTACCGGACAATGGTCTAAACCAATTCCCCTCCGGCGATGCGGGGCCTGTGCGACGCGCATGACGTCGAATTGGTTTATACCAGTGTGCGCTCTCCGGAAAAGCGACAGATCTTTGATTGGATTAGACCTCTAACAGCCCATCTACCTGCTTAGACGTCATATGCGGTGAAGGGTGATGTTTGGTGCTGCTTTTCCTAGGTACAGTCCGGTTGCGGGCCGCGTCCGCGGTTTCTTTGAAGTCGGCGAAGGAGCGTCACATGCCCAAGTACGTTTACGACTTCACCGAGGGCAACAAGGACCTCAAAGACCTCCTCGGTGGTAAGGGCGCCAATCTGGCAGAAATGACCAACATCGGCCTGCCCGTGCCTCCCGGCTTCACGATCACCACCGAGGCGTGCCGCCACTACCTCCGGCACGGCGGCACGCCCGACGGTCTGGCGGGGGAGATCGGCGAGCACCTCGCCGCCCTGGAGGCGCGCATGGGCAAGCGCCTCGGCCAGGCCGACGACCCGCTGCTGGTCAGCGTGAGGTCCGGGGCCAAGTTCTCGATGCCCGGCATGATGGACACCGTCCTCAACATCGGCCTCAACGACGACTCGGTCCTCGGGCTGGCCAAGCAGTCGGGCAACGACCGCTTCGCGTGGGACTCCTACCGCCGGCTCATCCAGATGTTCGGCAAGACCGTCCTGGGCATCGACGACGAGCTGTTCGAGGACGCGATGGACGACCTCAAGGGCGAGCGGGAGGACACCGACCTCGACACCGCCGACCTCCAGCGGCTGGTCGAGACCTTCAAGGGCATCGTCCGCGAGCGGACGGGCCGCGACTTCCCCGCCGACCCCCGTACGCAGATGGACCTCGCCGTCAGGGCGGTCTTCGACTCCTGGAACGCCCCGCGCGCGATCCTCTACCGTCGCCAGGAGCGCATCCCCGCCGACCTCGGCACGGCCGTCAACGTCGTCGCCATGGTGTTCGGCAACATGGGCCCGGACTCCGGCACCGGGGTCGCCTTCACCCGGGACCCCGGCTCGGGACGCCAGGGCGTCTACGGCGACTACCTGCGCAACGCCCAGGGCGAGGACGTCGTCGCCGGCATCCGCAACACCGTCCCTCTGCAGGAGCTGGAGACCATCAACCCCCCGGCCTACCGCGAGCTTCTCGACATCATGGCGACGCTGGAGCGGCACTACCGCGACCTGTGCGACATCGA
Source organism: Microbispora sp. NPDC004025 (assembly GCF_053604425.1). Classification (NCBI taxonomy): domain Bacteria; kingdom Bacillati; phylum Actinomycetota; class Actinomycetes; order Streptosporangiales; family Streptosporangiaceae; genus Microbispora; species Microbispora sp. NPDC004025. Next base: position 498,578 of record NZ_JBSGHN010000001.1, read on the forward strand.
GTTCACGATCGAGCGCGGCAAGCTGTGGATGCTGCAGACCCGCGTCGGCAAGCGCACTGCCGAGGCCGCCTTCTGCATCGCCACCCAGCTCGTGGACGAGGGCCTCATCGACATGGACGAGGCGGTCATCCGGGTCACGGGCGATCAGCTCGCCCAGCTCATGTTCCCCCGCTTCGCCGCGACGGCGGGCAACCGCAGGCTGACCACCGGAATGAACGCCTCGCCCGGTGCCGCCGCCGGCAAGGCCGTCTTCAGCTCCGAGCGGGCCGTCGAGCTGGCCGGGCGGGGCGAGGCGGTCATCCTCGTGCGGCGGGAGACCAACCCCGACGACCTCGCCGGGATGATCGCGGCCCAGGGCGTGCTCACCTCCAGGGGCGGCAAGACCTCCCACGCCGCCGTGGTGGCCCGCGGCATGGGCAAGACCTGCGTGTGCGGGGCCGAGGAGCTGGACGTCGACACGCATGCCCGCCGCTTCACCGCGCCCGGCGGGATCGTCGTGAACGAGGGCGAGGTGATCTCCATCGACGGCGGCACCGGCGCCGTCTACCTCGGCGAGGTCCCCGTCACCGCCTCACCGGTCGCCGAGTACTTCGAGGGCGAGCCGGCCGGGGACGAGCTGGTCCGGGCCGTCGACCGCATCATGACGCACGCCGACTCCGTCCGCCGGCTCGCCGTACGGGCCAACGCCGACACCGCCGAGGACGCCGCCCGTGCCCGCCGCTACGGCGCCCAGGGCATCGGGCTGTGCCGTACGGAGCACATGTTCCTGGGGGAGCGGCGGCGGCTCGTGGAGGACCTGATCCTGGCCGCGACGCCCAAGGAGCGGCAGGTCGCTCTGGACGCGCTGGAACCGCTGCAGACCGGCGACTTCACCGGCATCTTCACGGCCATGCGCGGGCTGCCGGTGACGATCCGGCTGATCGACCCGCCGCTGCACGAGTTCCTGCCCGACCTCACCGACCTGGCCGTGAAGGTGGCCGTCGCCGAAGAACGGGCGGGGGAGGGGGCGGACGACCGGGACCGCAGGCTCCTGGCGGCGGTCAAGCGGCTGCACGAGCAGAACCCGATGCTGGGCCTGCGCGGCGTACGGCTCGGCCTGACGATCCCCGGCCTGTTCGCGATGCAGGTGCGGGCCATCGCCGCGGCGGCCCGGCGGGTCGAGGGCGCCCGGGCGGAGATCATGATCCCGCTGGTCGGCGCGGTGCAGGAGCTGGAGATCGTGCGGGAGGAGGCGGAGCGCATCCTCGCCGAGGCGGGCGTGGAGGCGGCGATCGGCACGATGATCGAGGTGCCGAGGGCGGCGCTGACGGCCGGGCAGATCGCCGAGTCCGCCGAGTTCTTCTCGTTCGGCACCAACGACCTCACTCAGATGACCTGGGGATTCTCCCGCGACGACGTGGAGAGCGGCTTCTTCGGCAGGTACCTCGACCTGGGCGTCTTCGGGGTCTCGCCGTTCGAGTCGATCGACCGTGAGGGCGTCGGCCGCCTGATGCGGATCGCGGCCGAGGAGGGCAGACGGACCCGGCCGGGCCTCAAGATCGGCATCTGCGGCGAGCACGGCGGCGACCCCGACTCGGTCCACTTCTGCCACGGGATCGGCCTCGACTACGTCTCCTGCTCGCCGTTCCGCATCCCGGTGGCGCGGCTCGAAGCGGGCCGGGCCGCGCTGACCTGCGCGGAATCCGACACAAGATGAGTTGAAATTCCACAGAACATCCGGACTCGTTGTGGAATGACCAGGTCGGAGTGGGGGTGGTTCACCGGGTCGCGCGACACGGCCCGGTGACCGTTGAAGCGGCCCGTCTGAGTGATCACTCTACGTACCTACCGCAAGGAAGGACGTGGAGTGAGAAGACGTCGCCGCCCGCCGGCGCTCGCGATCGCCGCGGCGCTGCTGTGCACCCTCCCCACGCTGCTCGGAGCCGCCCCCGTGTCGTCGGCCGTCCCGCCGGCGGCACCGCTGGCGGCCGCCGGGGACGCCCCGGCGGGGCGGGCGGACCAGGAGCCGTCGCCGTCCAGGCAGTACCAGGTGGACGGTCCGGCCACTGTCGCGCAGCGCAGCGCGGTGGCCCGCACGGGGGCGGCGATCGACGAGGTGCACGGCCGGAGCATGGTCGTCACCGCGACGCTCCAGGAGGCCGACGCCATCCGACGGCTCGGGTTCAGGGTCACCGACCTGACGCCCCCGGCCGAGGCCGCCGGCCCGCAGACCTTCGACTTCCCCGCGGGCGACTCCGGCTACCACAACTACGCCGAGCTCAGCGCGCTGGTGGACCAGGTCGTCGCCGCCCATCCCACGATCGCCCGCCGGTTCAGCTACGGCCGCTCCTACGAGGGCCGCGACCTCATGGGCGTCAAGATCAGCGACAACGTGGCCGCCGACGAGAACGAGCCGGAGGTGCTGTTCACCGCCCACCAGCACGCGCGCGAGCACCTGACCGTCGAGATGGCGATCTACCTGCTGCGCCTGTTCACCGACGGCTACGGCGGCGACGCCCAGATCACCGACCTGGTGAACACGCGGGAGATCTGGATCCTGCCCGACCTCAACCCCGACGGCGGCGAGTACGACGTCGCCACCGGCGCCTACCGGTCCTGGCGCAAGAACCGTCAGCCCAACTCCGGCACCTCCAGCGTCGGCACCGACCTCAACCGCAACTGGGGCTACAGGTGGGGCTGCTGCGGCGGCTCCTCGGGCACCCCGTCGAGCGAGACCTACCGCGGAGCGGCCGCCGAGTCGGCCCCGGAGGTGAGGGCGGCGGCCGACTTCGTCCGCGGCCGGGTGGTCGGCGGCGTCCAGCAGATCAAGGCCGCCATCGACTGGCACACCTACAGCGAACTCGTCCTGTGGCCGTACGGGTACACGACGGCCGACACCGGCCCGGGGATGACGCAGGACGACCGGGACGCGCACGCCGCCCTCGGCCGCAGCATGGCGGCCACCAACGGGTACACGGCCGAGCAGGCGAGCGACCTCTACATCACCGACGGCTCGATCGACGACTGGATGTGGGGCACCTACAAGATCTTCACGTACACGTTCGAGATGTATCCCAGGGGGAGCAACCCCGGCTTCTACCCGCCGGACGAGACGATCGACCGGGAGACCTCCCGCAACCGGGCGGCCGCGCTCCTGCTCGTGCAGAACGCCGACTGCGTCTACCGGGTCATCGGCAAGGAGTCCGCTTACTGCGGCACGGGCACGCCGCCCGCCGTCGTCTACTCCGACACCTTCGAGACCGCGACCGGCTGGACGGCGAACACGGCGGGCACCGACACGGCCACCTCGGGCGGGTGGGAGCGCGCCGACCCCGCCGCGACGTCCTCCAGCGGGGCCAAGCAGCTCGGCACCACGGTCAGCGGGAGCTACGACCTGGTGACCGGCGCCGCCGCCGGGACGAGCGCGGGAGACGGCGACGTCGACGGGGGAGTGACCACGATCACGTCGCCGCCGATCACGCTGCCGGCCTCGGGGACGCTCACGCTGTCGCTGTCCTGGTACCTCGCCCACGGGTCGAACTCGTCCGCGGCCGACTACTTCCGGGTGAAGGTGATCGGCGGCACGACGAGCACGGTCTTCGAGCAGCTCGGCGCGGCCACCGACAGGGACGGCGCGTGGAGCGTCGCCACCGCGTCGCTGACCGGGTTCGCCGGCCAGACCGTGCGCATCCAGTTCGAGGCGGCCGACCTGGCGACCGCCAGCCTCGTGGAGGCCGGCGTCGACGACGTCCGGATCACCAGGAGCTAGACCCACTCCCGCCCGCCGGTCACGGCGTCAGACCCATTCCCAGCGGATGCCGCGTACGCCGGGCCGGGCGCCGGTGTCCACCAGGTGGGCGGTGCCGAACGCGTCGACGCGCAGCTCGCCGGCGTCGCGGGGCGGCGCCGACGCGTCCGGCGACCATGTGTGGAAACACCGCACCGGCAGCCGCCCGCCCGTGAACCGCACCTGCACCAGATGCTGCTCGACCGGGTCCCGCAGGCGCCGGTCGTACCGGTCGGCAGGGGCGACGGCGGTGACGTACTCCACGACGTGGGTCTCGCCGGAGGCGAGCGGGTGCGGGAAGATCAGCTCGGTCAGGAGTCCCGTGCCGTCGTCGCCGCCGCGGCCGGGCCGGCACCACTCGGTGCGCAGCAGCCGGGTGCCCGGCGGATGGGCGACCACGTACCGGTCCACGCCCGGCGTGGCCGCCCGCAGCACGACGCGGGCGCTCACCCGGTGCCGCCGGCCGGTGCTCACCACCACCTGCTCGTGATGGCTGAGCACGGTGAGCGTCTCCGGCCGCCGCCCCCGCGGGCGGGGCGGCCCGAGCAGGCCGATCAGGGCGTATTCGGGCAGGGACAAGATGACCTCGAGCTCCCGGACCGCCGCCAGGGAGGCGGCGCGCTCGGGCCGGGACCGGCCGCGCTGCCAGTAGCTGAGGCTGGACAGACTGACCTCGAAGCCCCGCTCCCGCAGCCGCGAGTGCAGGCGGTCGAGGCTCAGGCCCCGTGTGCGGATGGCGGCCCGCAGGGCACGCTCGAAGGGCCCGGACCGGAGGACCTCCGCGAGCTCGTCGTCCACCACCAGGGCTCCTCCCCGGAAGCGCCAGGGCGGGAAAAGCCGAGTATCACTCCCGACGGCTTACCGGGCAAGAGGGCAATCTCCCATCGGACTACCGGATCTGTCGTGAAACCCGACCTTCGCGGGTACGCTCCATTCCCCGCCGCCACGGGGCTTGCCACAAGGAAGGAGGACGCATGGCCCGCTATGACGAGCACGACCAGGCGCGGTGGGTGCCGGAGCCGCCGGGCAATCCTGAGCGGAGCGCGTTCGAGCGGGACCGGGCACGTGTGCTCCACAGCGCCTCGCTGCGCAGGCTCGCCGCCAAGACGCAGGTGGTGGCCCCCGCCGACTGCACCGGCCTGCACAGCCCCCGTACGCGGCTGACCCACTCGCTGGAGTGCGCGCAGATCGGCCGGGAGATGGGCAAGGTCCTCGGCTGTGACCCCGACCTGGTGGAGACCGCCTGTCTCGCCCACGACCTGGGCCACCCCCCGTTCGGCCACAACGGGGAGGCCGCCCTCGACGAGCTGGCGGCGCCGTGCGGCGGGTTCCAGGGCAACGCGCAGAACCTGCGCCTGCTGACCCGGCTGGAGGCCAAGGTCATCACCGAGGACGGCCGCAGCGCCGGCCTCAACCTCACCCGGGCGGCGCTCGACTCGGTGTGCAAGTATCCCTGGGCCGGGTCCTCCTGCCGGATCCCCGGCGTCCCGCTCGCGGGGGAGGGCCAGCCGTACTGCGTCTACCCCGACGACCTGGCGGTCTTCCGGTGGGTGCGGGAGGGCGCGCCCGACTACGCGGTCGGTTTCGAGGCGCAGGTCATGGACTGGGCCGACGACGTGGCGTACTCGGTGCACGACCTGGAAGACGGGCTGACGTGCGGCCACGTCACGATGGCGGCGCTACGCGACCCGGAGGAGCGGCTGGAGGTGTGCCGCCTGACGAGGGAGTGGTACGCGCCCGACGCCGGCCTGGAGGAGCTGTCGGAGACCTTCGCGCGGCTGATCACCGAGCCGCTGTGGCCCGCCGCCTTCGACGCCGGGCTCGCCGACCTCGCCGCGCTCAAACGGCTCACCAGCGCGCTCATCGGCCGGTTGTGCCGCTCCGCGCAGGACGCCACGCGCGAGGCGTACGGCCGCCGACCGGCGCCCGCCGGCCGCAGCGCCCCGGGACGGTACGACGCGGACCTGGTGGTGCCGAGGACCACGCGGCTGGAGTGCTCGCTGCTCAAGGGCGTGACGGCGCACTACGTGATGTCGCGGGAGGACCACCACGCCGTCCAGGCCCGGCAGCGGGAGATCATCGCCGAGCTGGGCGACCTCATCCTCCGGGGCGCCCCGGCGACCCTGGAGCCCGCCCTGCGGCCGCAGTTCGAGCAGGCCGCCGACGACGCGGGACGGCTGCGCGCGGTGGTCGACCAGATCGCCTCGCTCACCGACGCCTCCGCCATGGGCTGGCACCGGCGACTGTCCGCGGCCACGCACCGCCGCCTCAGGGCCGGCTGACCGCGCCCGCGCCGTCTCAGAGCGGGATGACCACCGTGTCGTTGTCGTTGTCGTTCTTCTTCTTGGGCGGCTTGGTCTCGTCCGGGGTGGGCGTCGTGGGCTGCGGCTTGGAGGAGTTGGACGAGCTGGACGAGCACAGCTGCGTACAGGGCGGGGTGGCGCCCAGCCGCTTGCGCAGCGTCAGCATCGCCTTGCGCGGGGAGACGGTGCGGTTGCCGTCGTCCCAGGCGTCCAGGTACGGCCAGGGCGGCACGACGCCGCGGCGGACCCACCAGTACTGCGACTCGACCGGCCAGGAGATGGCGAAGTAGAGGTTGCTCGCGGTGTCCCGGGCGTTGCCCGTGTTGCCCACCCGGCCGAGCAGCTGCCCCGCCTTGACCTTGGTGCCCGGTGTGACGCCCTCCTCGACGGAGTCGAGGTGGCCGCCGAGGTACAGCACGCCGTCCTCGCCCTTGACCGTGACGAACCGGCCCTCCCGGTCGGGTCCGCGGTCGGTGGAGGGCGCCCAGGCGTTGTTGACGTTGACCTCCTGCACGACGCCGTCCACCGGCGACACGAACGCGCAGCCCTTCTTCGCCCAGATCGTGGTCTTGGGGAGCACGAGCAGCTTGCGGGAGTACGACACCTTGCAGCCCTTGATGGGGAAGGCGTACGTGTAGGGGGACATCTTCGGCGGCGGGACCCGCACCGGCTCGTCCCCGGCCGGGGGCACGACGTGGCCGGGCTGGGAGTCGTCGGTGGCGGCCGTGATGCCGTTTCCGGGCGGCGGCGTGGGCGGCAGCGTGCTCACTCCCGCGACCCCGGCGGGCGCGCCGCAGGACGCCGCGACGAACGCGGCGCCGGCGAGGGCGGCCAGTCTCCCCGATCGCATGATCTCCACCTGGTCGACGTTATCGAACCTTTCCTTTGTAACGGACCAAGCGGAACATCACGACCTGTTCCGGAAAGTCGTGACATGTCCTCGACGTCGGCGGCGAGGCGTCCGGGCTGTCGGGGGCAGGCTCTAGACTCGCCAGCGTGGCAGGGCGAAGCGGTCGGATCAGTGACGAGGACATCGCGCTCGTGCGGGAGCGCTCGCCGATCGCCGACGTCGTCGGCGAGCACATCCAGCTCCGCAACGCGGGCGGGGGCAACCTGAAGGGGCTGTGCCCCTTCCACGACGAGAAGTCGCCCTCCTTCAACGTCACCCCGGCCCGGGGCTACTACTACTGCTTCGGCTGCGCCGAGGGCGGCGACGTCATCACGTTCGTCCGCAAGATCGAGAACCTGACGTTCACCGAGGCGGTCGAGCGGCTCGCCCAGCGCGCCGGCATCCAGCTCCGCTACGAGCAGGGCGGCTACGTGCCGGGGCGCGAGCAGGGCGAGCGGCTGCGGCTGATCGAGGCGCACCGCGCCGCCGCCGAGTTCTACGCCGAGCGGCTGTCGGGACCCGAGGCGGCGCCCGGGCGGCGCTTCCTGTCGGAGCGCGGCTTCGAGCGGGCCGACGCCGAGCACTTCGGGGTCGGCTACGCGCCCAACGAGTGGGAGGCGCTGTCGCGGCACCTGATGGCCCGCGGGTTCACCTCGCAGGAGCTGATCAAGGGCGGTCTGGCCCGCGAGGGCAGGCGCGGCCCCGTCGACCGGTTCCGCGGGCGGCTCGTCTGGCCGATCCGCGACATCACCGGAGACGTCATCGGGTTCGGCGCGCGCAAGCTGCTCGACTCCGACGACGGCCCCAAATACCTGAACACCCCCGAGAGCCCGATCTACCACAAGAGCTCGGTGCTGTACGGCGTGGACCTCGCCAAGCGGGAGATCGCCAAGCGGTCCCAGGCCGTGATCGTGGAGGGCTACACCGACGTCATGGCCTGCCATCTGGCCGGCGTGCCGACCGCGGTGGCCACCTGCGGCACCTCCTTCGGCGAGGACCACATCAAGGTGCTGCGCCGGCTGCTGCTCGACCAGGCCGAGTTCCGGGGTGAGGTGATCTTCACCTTCGACGGCGACTCGGCGGGGCAGAAGGCCGCCCTGCGCGCGTTCGCCGACGAGCAGAAGTTCGTCACGCAGACCTTCGTCGCCGTGCAGCCCGACGGCCTCGACCCCTGCGACCTGCGGGTCAAGCAGGGCGACGCCGCCGTGCGCGACCTGATCGCCGGCCGTGAGCCGCTGTTCGCCTTCGCGATCCGCAGCACCCTGTCCCGCTACGACCTCAACACCAACGAGGGCCGCCTGGCCGCGCTCGACGCGGCCGCGCCCGTCGTGGCCTCGATCAAGGACCCGGGGCTGCGCAAGACCTACGTGGTGGACCTCGACCGCTGGCTCGGCTTCATGGACGAGGGCTTCGTCATCCAGCGCGTCCAGCAGGTCGTGGGGCGGACGCAGGACGGCGCGCACGCTCCCGGGCGCAGGCAGGCGGGCCGTACGGCGGCGCAGGCACCGTCCGCGCCCGCGCGGCAGGAGCCCCTGGACCCCGCCGTCCGCCTGGAGGCGGAGGCGCTCAAGCTCGCCGTGCAGCGGCCCGCGCTGCTCGGGCCGGAGTTCGACGCGCTCGGCGCCGAGACCTTCACTCTGCCCGAGCACGTGGCCCTGTACGAGCTGGTCATGGCGGCGGGGGGGACCGTCGCCGGAGGACCGGGCGGGCGCGAGTGGGTCGACCGGCTGCTGGAGCAGGCCGACGCCGGGGCGCCGGACGCCGCCGGCCTCGACCTGAGGTCGCTCGTCACCCGGTTCGCGGTCGAGGCCGTGCGCGCCGACGTCACCGTCGAGGATCGGTACGGCGCGGCCGTCCTGGCGAAGATCCAGGAGGTCGCGGTGGGCCGGGCCGTCGCCCAGGTGAAGTCGCGGCTGCAGCGGCTCAACCCGGTCGAGGAGCAGCAGGAGTACAACCGCCTGTTCGGCGAACTCGTCGCGCTGGAACAGCAGCGACGGGTGTTGCGAGAACGCGCGAGTGGGGCCTGAATAAACGTCCCTTTCCAGTTCTCACAGCCGTCAAACATATATTTTGATCTCGATTCGGTATTGACTTCCGCCTTACCTTGGGTGACAAAAATAGGCCTGCCATTTAGTGGTGCCTTTCCTGCACACTGTGTTGCGTGGGTGCATCGGTGCTGCCAAGCAGGCCGCCATCGGTAGACCAGGTGGCGGACCTCGTCGCGAAGGGAAGGGAACGCGGGAGCGTCACGGTTGACGACGTGGCCGCCGCGCTCGACCGATCCGAGTTGCCCGCCGACGCGCTGGAACGCGTCGTGCGGATGCTCGCCGAGAACGGAGTTGAGGTCCTCGAGCCGCAGAGCGACGAGGAACCCGGCAAGCCGGACGAGGAGGATATCGGCAAACGCGCTCCGACCAGCGACCTGGTCAGGATCTACCTCCGGGAGATCGGCAGGGTTCCGCTGCTCACCGCCGAGGAGGAGGTGGAGCTGGCCAAGGCCATCGAAGCGGGCCTGTTCGCGGAGGACAAGCTCTGCGAGAGTCACGCCGCCAGGTTCGCCCAGCCGGAGCTGGAGGACCTGGTCTGGGAGGGCGTCCGCGCCAAGCAGCGGCTCATCGAGGCCAACCTCAGGCTCGTGGTCTCCATCGCCAAGCGCTATGTGGGCCGCGGAATGCTGTTCCTGGATCTCATTCAGGAGGGCAATCTCGGTCTCATCCGCGCGGTCGAGAAATTCGACTACACCAAGGGATACAAGTTCTCGACCTACGCCACGTGGTGGATTCGCCAGGCGATCACCCGGGCGATCGCCGACCAGGCGAGAACGATCCGGATTCCCGTGCACATGGTCGAGACGATCAATAAGTTGGTCCGGGTGCAGCGGCAGCTCCACCAGGATCTCGGCCGGGAGCCGGCGCCCGAGGAGATCGCCGCCGAGATGGACCTGCCCATCGACCGTGTGGTGGAGATCCAGCGCATCGCGCAGGAGCCGGTCTCGCTCCAGGCGCCGATCGGCGAGGAGGACTCCGACCTCGGCGACTTCATCGAGGACGCCGACGCGGTGGTGCCGATGGAGGCCGCGGCCTTCATCATGCTGCAGGATCAACTCGACGACATCCTGGCCACGCTGTCGGAGCGCGAGCAGCGGATCATCCAGCTCCGGTTCGGCCTCTCCGACGGCCACCCCCGCACGCTGGAGGAGGTCGGCCGGGAGTTCGGCGTGACGCGTGAGCGCATCCGCCAGATCGAGTCCAAGACGCTGGCCAAGCTGCGCCACCCCACCCGGGCCCAGATGCTCCGGGACTACCTGGACTGACGCTTCTCGGACGCGGACGAGCGCCTCCCGGCTCACGGGAGGCGCTCGTCGCGTTCCGGGCCGCCGGCGTGAAGCGAGGACGTTGGAGCGATCCATGTGCGAGCCCTGCCGAGGGCTGCGACCATCGCCGGGCGATCGGAAAGGTGGATGACATGAGCGAGCCCGCGGTCCGGCCGAACGAGACGACGGTGCCGTTGCTGCCGTGCGCGTCGCCGGAGGAGACCCTGGCGTTCTACGAGGCGCTGGGATTCGAGGCGACCTACAAACAGACCAAGCCCTATGTCTATCTGGCGCTGCGATGGAGCGGATTCCAGCTGCACTTCGGCCCGGCGCCCAAGGACCTGGATCCGGCCCGGGAGCATTCCGGAGTCTGCCTGGTCATGGTCGACGCCGTGGCGCCGTACCACGCGGAGTTCGTCGCGGCGATGCGCCGCGTCTACGGGAAGGTGCTGAGCTCCGGCCTGCCGCGGATCACCCGCTACCGGCCCGGCGCGTCCCGGTTCACCCTGATGGATCCGTCCGGGAACTCGATCATCTTCATCCAGCGCGACGAGCCGGCCGAGCTGGAGTACGGCGGTTCGAAGAAGCTGACGGGCCTGGCCAAGGCGCTCGACAACGCCCGGATACTGCGCGAGTTCAAGAACGACGACCTGCAGGCCTTCCGCGCGCTCAAGTCCGCGGTGCGCAGGCACGGCGCGGACGCCTCGCCGGTCGAGCGGGCCATCGCCCTGTGCCACCTCGTCGACCTGGCCACGGTCCTCGGTGAGCCCGCCGATCCCTGGCTCGCCGATCTGCGTGGCCAGGAGCTCACCGCCGGCGACAGGCGGCGTGTCGAGTCGGAACTCGGGCATCTCGCCGGAGTTCGGGAGTGGCTCCCCTGAGCGCGGAGCGGCTCCTCGCCCGGGTCCCACGGCTCCCGGGCGCGGAGCCGCACGGCAGGAGGGACGGGACCGCCGGATAGCCTCGGGGGTGTTAACGGTCGTCGTACGCTGGCGGTGCCTCTTGACTCCTCCCAAGCCCTCGCTGTCCCGCCTGTTCGGCTCCCGGCTTCCCCGTGAGGTCCGTACGGCTCTCGCGCTGGAGAGCGGCGAGCACCCGATCAGCCACGCGCGTACGCCGGAGGGCGGCCACGTCGTCGCCACCACGCGGGCGCTGCACCTGCCGGAGGGGCCGCGCCTGCCGTGGCACCTCATGGACAAGGCCGTGTGGGACGAGGAGGGCGTGACGGTCACGATGACGGACGGAACCGACCACCGGACCCTGCTGCCCGAACCGGGCAGGCTGCCGGAGACGATCCGCGAGCGGGTGACCTCGACGATCGTCGCGAGCCGTCATGTGACCATCGACGGCCGCGGGGGAGTGCGCCTCGTCGCCCGCCGGATCCCGGGCTACGACACCCCGCGCTGGGAGTTCATCTTCGACCCCGGCCTCGACGCGAAGGACCCGGGCCTGCGCGCGCACGCCGAGCAGGCGCTCGAAGAGGTACGGCGCAGCCTCGGCGTGTGAAGCCGGCGAGCCCGGGCAGGGGACTCGGCGGGGACGTCCGGCTCTGCTCCGGTGGCCTGACAGGACACCGGAGCAGAGCGGAGCCGGCGGCGACCGGAAGAGGACCTCCACGCCGCGCTGTCCTCGATCGCCCCCGTCCGGGCCGGACGGCCGCGCGCGGAACCTGCCGCGTCGCCGAGCAGAGGGTGCGTCACGTGCGATTGAGTTCCCCGACGCGCAAGGCGCCGTGGCCCAGCCGGCGTCCCTGGCACAGGAACAGATAGACGATCCCCGCCGCGCCGGCCAGCAGCGCGGTGACGCCCCATACGGTGTGGAACAGCGCGGGCCGAGGATCGGCAGATCCTTGTGGGCCCCGCGGGCCGGGGCGTCCCGCGGCGGCAGATCATGGCGAAGGCGGTGGCCGCCATCATCAGCGCGAACCCCGCCAGCAGCGCCGCCGTGGGCAGGCGCGGCCCGACAAGGCCGCCGCCGTACGCTCCGGCCATCCCGGCCAGGCCGAAGACCAGCCCGGTCCGCCACCGGATGCGGCCGGCGCGGGCGTGGCCGACGGCGCTGACCACGCTGGTCACGCCGACGACGAACAGGGACATGGCGATCGCGGACTTGGCCGGGACGCCCGCGACGTAGACGAGCAGAGGGACGGTCAGGATCGATCCGCCGCCGCCGAACAGGCCCAGGGTCGGGCCGACGACGACGGCGCCGGCCAGAGTGAGAGCGGTCATGTCGTCGTCTCGATCCGTCAGGCCGCGCTGCGACCAGGGCGGCGGATACAGGCGAGAGCGGCGTCCACGTCGGCGCCCGCGCCGCGGTTGTACGGCAGGCGGGACAGCAGCATGCCCATGGCGCAGGTGTCGGTCAGCCCGGCGAAGACCAGGCCCGCGCCGGCGAAGGCGCCGGCGAAGCGCGCCCCCGGCAGCCACAGGTCGGCCACGATCGAGGCGAGCACGATGCCGCCCGCGACCATGCGGACCTGACGTTCCAGGCTCCACCGCTGTCTGCCGCGCACCACGGGGGCGCCGGAGGCGATCCAGGCGTTCATCCCGCCGGTGAGCACGACCGTGTCGGACAGTCCCGCCTCGCAGAGCTTCTTGTGCGCCTGGGTGGCCCGGCCGCCGGACTGGCAGATGAGCAGCATCCGCCCGCCGGCGTCGGCGACGATCCGCCGCAGGTGGGCGTCGACCTGGTCGAGCGGCAGGTTGATCGCGCCGCCGATGTGCGCGGTCTCGAACTCGGCGGGGGTCCGCACGTCCACGACCAGCACGTCGGGGTTTGCGGCGATCAGCGCACGGGCGGTCGCGGTGTCGATGTTCGGGGAATCGGTGGTCACGGCTTCCTTCTCGTTCTCGAACGTGGGGTCTGGGGTCAGGCCGCGCGGCGGGTCCGCAGCGTGGCGACCACGTCGGGCACGCCGGCGCCGTCGAGCGCGACCGGCGTGTATCCCGCGGCGGTGAGCAGCGTGGCGGCGATGGCCGCGCGCCGGCCCGATCCGCAGGCCACGAGCACCGGGCGCTCGCGATCCAGCTCGGCGGGGACGCCCTCGGTCACCAGGTCGGGGAGGAAGCGCTCGACGGCTCCCTCCAGGCGCACGGCCTGGCGTTCGTTCGGCATGCGCACGTCCAGCACCTGGGCGCCGGGCTGGGCCGTCCGTGCCGTGAAGGCCGCCAGGTCCAGCCGTTCGAACGTCGCGGTCGCGGCCGGGCCGAGGTCGCGTACTACGCCGCGCACGGTGTCGATGCCGATCCGCGCCAGCTGGGTCACCGCCTCGCCCGCGTCCTGGCCGGGCTCGGCCACGAGCACGATCGGCGACCGGTACGGCAGCAGCCACCCCGCCCAGCTGCCGAAGTCCGCGCCCAGCTCGATGCCGACGGAGCCGGGCAGGAAGCCGTCCGCCTGCCTCTCACGGGGTCGGATGTCGACCACGCGCGCGTCCTGGGGCAGGTCGGCGACGGCCAGTTCGGGCACGTCGACGGAGGGCATCGGCGGCACGCCGAGCGTGTTGGCGGGGCCCATGTACCGGTAGAAGGCCGGGATCGGCATGGGTGCGGTGAGCAGTTCGTCGGCCAGATGTTCGGCGTCCTCGATGGCCAGCAGCGGGTTGGACCTCATCTCCTCGCCGATCGTCGAGGTGTAGCGGCCGGCCCCGCTCGCGCTGCAGAACGACCCCTCGCCGTGCGTCGGGAACAGCCCGACCTCGGGCGGCAGCGCCGCCAGCCGGCGCAGCGAGCCGTGCTGCAGCCGGGCCAGGGTCCGGGCCCGGGCCATGCCGAGCAGGTCGGGCCGGCCCGCCGAGGCCACCAGGAGGCTGCCGCCGGAGAACACCGCGACCGGCTCACCCTCGATGAGCACCAGGTAGCTGGTGTGCTCGGGGGTGTGCCCCGGCGTGTGGACCGGTCGTAGGGACAGGCCGTCCCCTCCCTCGATGTCCTCCAGGTGGAACGCCGGGGTGTGAGGGTAGGCGGGCGCGGCTGCGGCGGGCAGGACCAGCTCGGCTCCGGTGCGCAGAGCCGCCTGCTCGCCGCCCGACACGTAGTCGTTGTGCAGATGGGTCTCCAGCACGAAGCGCAGCTCCACGTCGCGCTCGGCCGCCGCCCGCAGGAACCTGTCGATGTCGCGCTGCGGGTCGACGAGCACTCCCTTGCCTTCGTGGGTCAGCAGGTAGGTCTGATCACCGAGACCCGGAGTGCGGAAGGACACGATCTCCATAGGGGGACACCTCATTTCTTATACCCCCGGGGGTATACGACGAGCCTGAAAAACCGTCGACCGCGCCGGCCGTCGAGTACGCCTCGGCGCGTACGCCGGCGCGGGATCGCCACCCGGAACATACCCCCGGGGGTATCCCTCGAATATGCGAAGGCCGGCCTTCCTCTGGGGGAGTCCACGGCGAAGGCCTACCTGCGCGTGTGACGGGGCTTTGTCGGTTGGGGCAGAGGACCTAGGCGAGGGCCAAGAACAGCTTCTCCAGCTCGGCCACGCTCATCGGAGCCTCCTCGCCCCGCTCCTGTGCGGCGTGACAGTGCCGCAGGCCGCTGGCGACGAGCTTGAATCCGGCCCGGTCGATCGCCTTGGAGACCGCGGCCAGCTGGGTCAGCACCTTGGTGCAGTCCTCGCCCGCCTCGATCATCGCGATCACTCCGGCGAGCTGGCCGTGCGCCCGGCGCAAACGTGTCACCGCGTCGCCGGCCATCGCCTCGTTCATCTGCATGCCCCATTTATACCCCCGGGGGTACCTGGGGCCAAATGGGCTTCACCCGTGGCCCCCGGCATCGTGCCGGGGGCCCGCCGCCTGCCCTCCGGGTCGTGGGCTGCTCCGGCGGCGGTCGAGGGTGTAAATCGGCCGGGGGCGGCTCAGGGGATCTGGTCGGCGCCGGCCGGCCAGCCGGTGGCCGTGCCGACCCGGTCGGTCCTGTCGGACTCCCAGGACTCCGTCTTCCTGAGGAACGGCACCTTGTCGCCCGCGAGGTCCTTGGCCTTGCCCGCCACCTTCGAGGCCTGGGCGCCGACCAGCCCCGCCGCCTCCTGCACCGTGGGGCTGTCCGCGAACCGCTGTGCGAAGCGCTTGATCTGCTCGTAGCGCTCGCGCCCGGCCCGCGTGCCGAGGACGTAGCCGACGGCCAGCCCGGTGGCGAACATCGCCTTGTATCGCATCTTCCACCTCCGCGCTCGTGTTCCCCGCCCCCCTACCCCGAGGGCCTGTCTCTATCCAACAGCAGCCGCTCCGGCCCCGCCCGGAGGGCTCCCGGGGCCGTCCGGGCGCTCTTTGCCGTAGGCCGATCAAGACCCGGCGACTCGCGGACGGAATCGATGTGACAGACACCCCCCGGAGTGCGCTAATCTAGTTCCGCGCCGCAAGGAAAGCCGAAAGGCCGGAACGAGCGGAGCAGGAAGTAACAGCAGTACAGCACGATCCCGTGTAGCTCAATCGGCAGAGCAGCCGGCTGTTAACCGGCAGGTTATAGGTTCGAGTCCTATCGCGGGAGCTCATCACTCCGGAGGCCGGTGATCCCAGATCACCGGCCTCGGTCGTTTTCGGG
The DNA here is from genome assembly GCF_053604425.1 of Microbispora sp. NPDC004025. Lineage (NCBI taxonomy): Bacteria > Bacillati > Actinomycetota > Actinomycetes > Streptosporangiales > Streptosporangiaceae > Microbispora > Microbispora sp. NPDC004025. The sequence goes on from NZ_JBSGHN010000001.1 coordinate 514,389, forward strand.
TCCGCACGCTGCGGCCACGGCATGACCACAGCGGCCGGTGCCCCCGGAACGCCGGGGGCAGGACTCATCGGAACGTCACCCGCTCGCTCGGAGATCTCGCGGCGGCGTTCCCCGGGCTCGCCCGGGGTCCGCGCCCGCCGTACGCGCCGGCGGAGACCTCGCGGGTAGGCGGTTACGGCAGGAGCTCGGGCTCGTGCGCCTCGACCAGGTCCTTCGGCGCGGTCAGCAGCCACGCCTCGGTGACGAGTTCGAAGAGCTCGTCTGCTTCGATCTTGTCGAGCTGCACCACGACCCAGCCGAAGCGTCCCGCGGTGAACTGCACCTCGAAGACCTCGGGACGCTCGGACACCAGCGCGATCTGCTCCTCGATCGGCTGTTTGAGCCCGACGGTCCGGGTCTTCTCCCACAGATATCCGAAGCCCTTGCCGTCCACCTTCAGCGAGACCCACTCGCCGCCGTAGCCCTGCTCGACTTCGGGCAGCCTGGCCAGCAAGGCCAGGAACTCATCCACGCTCACGCCCATGGCTCACCTTCTACCAGTCGCCTCCGACATTCGCGCCAGCAGTCCTCCTGAAAGCCCGCGGGGAGTCGTGGCCGGCTCGGCTCACCGGCCGCCTCACGCGGCCGCGGTTGTGGGCCGGTCGGGAGCGGCCGTTCCCGTCGCCGCCGGGGAGGCGGGCACGTGCCGTGGGTCGATGTCCATCCGTCGGACTGACCGTAGGGAGAAGGTGCCGGAGGTCTCATGAGGGCGAGCGGTGGACCGCGCGCTGTGCGATCGCGCTCCGGGCGATGAGTGGCCGTATCTGGTCGAACCGCTGGTGCCGGCCGCGAGCACCGGTGGCCGGCACCATGCTGCTCCTCGCGGCAGCTGCCGCCCTGCTCGACGCTGGGCAGGAGTGTCATCACCCGTGCGTGATGAAATGGTCCGCCGCATCATGGACGGGTGATGACGAAGAGCTTTGGGCCTTGCCTAATTCAGTCGCCTGGTGGTTCTTAGTCTTCCCGTATGCTCTGCCGCGACCGGATTGGCTTGTGGTCGGCTCAGATTCTTTGATGCCCGACCGATATCGGCCATGAGCTGCTGCTGCATTGGGCATTTGATTTGATGGAATTGGCGACCCAAGGACCGTAAACCGTGGTGTAGCTACCGCTACTATTCTGGCAGAAGAGGACGACCCGCGTCTGCGTCACTCCTGTACCGCTGCACAGCGCCCAGCCGGTGCCGCCGACAGTGCCGATCTGCGCGCTAGTGCTGCAGGTCGGTGCCGCCTGGGCGGGAGCGGCCGGTGACATCAGAGTCGTCGCGGCCGCGATCGCGGCCACCCCGGCCGCCGAAACGCCGAACTTCTTGATACGGCCCATTAGTCATCCCCTTCGGTGCCGATGTTTGCTTCTCGATGGTAGACACAGCTTTGGTCGATATCCATAGGGGATGTTATGCGATTTGAGTGAGCGGTTTACGGGCTGGCCGCAGGGCCCGGATCGAAAGTCCGGAACACGGAAACAGCCGGTCGGTGAGCGTTTGAAAAGATGAATTGGAAGGCGGGGCGAGGGCTGTCGCCTGCCGGCGGGTGGCGGCGTGGGAGGGCGGCAAGGGCCGCCGGGTGCACCTCATCGGCTGGGAGCACCCCGAGAACAACGACCGCACGGTCGTCGACCAGTTCCGGGTGCCGCCCGGCTACGGGGACTGCCGGGAGCGCCCGCACCGTCTCGGCCCCGGCCTGTGGCTGCCCGATGAAGGGCGTCGACGACGCTGAGCACGGCCGAAGGGTGGACCCAAGCGACAGGGACCATCGCTGCCGAAAACCGCTTGAGCCCTTCTTCCGCGTGCCCGTAGGGTGCCTGCGATCCCGACGCAGTGAGGACAGAGGACAAAACCGCGTGACCCCGCCTGCTCTTTGACCTGACACCTTCTTCCGCTCATCTTCAAGCCGGCCCTGTCGTCGGCTCTGCCGGGCTGCCCGTAGGCGCCCGGTCATGCGGCGTCTGAGGCCGCGCGCAATCGGCCTCGTGTCAGGTCTAGAGAGATCATGTCTTCACAACCTCATACCGTGCTGCCCTGGGTCGTCCGCCGGACCAGGCTGCCTCTGCTGTCGTCGCGGTGCCCGGACTGCCGGTCGGAGTCGGCCACCACGGGCGAGGGCAGGTTCCGGGTCAACGCCAACGGCAAGCTGCTGGACGTGTGGCTGCTGGTCTGCTGCGTGTCCTGCGGCCGGACGAGCAAGCTCAGCGTGTACGAGCGGGCGCCGGTCAGGTCCTTCGATCCGGCCGAGCTCGACGGCTACCACGCCAACGATCCGGAACTGGTGGCGTCCACGCTGCTGGATCCGCTGTTCGCCCGGCGCAACCGCTTCGGTCTGGACTGGACGGGGGCCTGGCGACTGGACACTTCGCCGGCATGGCTCGACGAGCCGTGGCCGGTCCGGGTGGAGGTCGTCTTCGACGATCCCGTGCCGGTGCGCCCGGAGCGGCTCATCGCGCAAGGGCTCGGTTTCAGCAGGAACGAGGTGCTGCGGCGAGTCAAGTGCGACATTCCGCTGCGCCGTACGACAAGGGCCGGGTTCACCTTCACCGTCATGGCCGGGGACTGACGGGGAGATAGCGGCAGTGCGATCCCCGCAGGCATCCGTGTGAGACACGCCTCGCCCCAGGGGTGGCTCCAGATCTCCGGCGCCCCGAGCGGGCCCCTCAACGGAGGGGCCGTCGGGGCGCCGGAGATCTGAAGCTGTCGGTGTATGGATTTGGCGGACAAATCCGGGGACTTCGCGGAAAATGTGGAGCGCTGCGGCCGTACCGGTCGCGGCTGCCGCGGACCACGGACGGCGCAGTGGGGTGAGGGCCACTGCGGGAGGGTGTCGCCGCCGGCCCGGAACCGGCGCGGGGCGCCCGTGAGCGCGAAGTGTGTGGCGGTCGTGCTGACTTGGCGTAAATCGAGGAAGACCCCCGCGCCCGTACGGGAACGCGGGGAGGAGGTCGACAGACGGGAGGCGGAGGACTTCATCCGGCTCCACCACGCGGAGAACCCGGTGGCGGGCACTGTGGCGGGCACGGTGGAGCAGCGGCTCCGGGAGGTCTTCGCGGAGATCGAGCAGACGGGGACCTACACGCACACCACGGGCGAGCTGACCTTCGGCGCGCGGGTGGCGTGGCGCAACAGCAACAGATGCATCGGGCGCCTCTACTGGCGGTCGCTGCAGGTCCGTGACCGGCGGCACGTGGACACGGCGGACGGCGTGGCCGAGGAGTGCGTCGAGCACCTCAGGGCGGCCACGGGGAAGGGCAGGATCCGTCCCACCATCACGGTGTGCGCCCCCGACCGGCCGGGGGAACGGGCGCCGCGGATCCTCAACGACCAGCTCATCCGCTACGCCGGATACGTCCGCGAGGACGGCTCGGTCCTCGGCGATCCGGCCAACGCGGGGATCACCATGCGGGCCCTGCGCATGGGCTGGCGCGGGGACGGCACGAGGTTCGACGTCCTGCCGCTGGTCGTGGAGGCCAAGGGCGCCCTGGTCCTGCGGGAGGTGCCGCGCGACGCGGTCCTGGAGGTGCCGCTCCGGCATCCCGCCTTCCCGTGGTTCGCCGATCTGGGACTCAGGTGGCACGCCGTGCCGGCGATCGCGAACATGTCGCTGGAGATCGGCGGCGTCTCCTACCCGTGCGCGCCGTTCAACGGCTGGTACATGGGCACCGAGATCGGCGCGCGCAACCTGGCCGACCGGGACCGCTACGACCAGCTCCCGGTGGTCGCCGAGCAGCTGGGCCTCGACACCTCCCACGACCGGACGCTCTGGCGCGACCAGGCCCTGGTGGAGCTCAACGTCGCCGTGCTGCACTCCTTCACGGAGGACGGTGTCACTATCACCGACCACCACACCGAGGCGCGGCGGTTCATGACCCATCTGGAGCGGGAGGAGCGCAGCGGGCGCGTCTGCCCCGCCGACTGGTCCTGGATCGTGCCGCCCCTGTCCGGCGCCGCGACGCCGGTCTTCCACCGCTACTACGACGACGTACGGCTCACGCCGGCCTACGTCCACCGCCCTCCGCTGGTGTAGAACCGTGTAGAACTATGTTCGGGCGAAGGAGGGGTGTGGCGATGGCGGTGCTGTCCGAGGACGACGGCGGTGTGCGGATCCTGACGTTCAACCGGCCCGAACGGCTGAACGCGTGGACCGCCGAGATGGGACGGCGCTACTTCGATCTGCTGGAGGAGGCCGACCGCGACCCGTCCGTACGGGCGGTCGTGGTGACCGGCGCGGGGAAGGGCTTCTGCGCCGGGGCCGACTTCGCCGACCTGACGGCCCTGCAGGCGGGGACCTACGCCGACGAGCAGGACCCCCGGCCCAACACGTTTCCCACCACCCTGCGGACGCCGGTCGTCGCCGCGGTCAACGGCGCGTGCGCCGGTCTGGGGATGGTTCACGCGCTCGTATGCGACGTGGTCGTCACCGCCGAGGACGCCAAGTGGACGACCGCGTTCTCCCGGCGCGGGCTCGTCGCCGAGTACGGCCTGGGCTGGATCCTGCCCCGGCTGGCCGGCCAGGCGCGGGCGATGGACCTGCTGCTGTCCGGCCGGGTCTTCACCGGCGCCGAGGCGTGCGCCATGGGCCTGGCCGTGCGGGCGGTGCCGGGGGAGCGGCTGCTCGCCGAGGCCGTCGCGTACGCCAAGGAGCTGGCCACCCAATGCTCGCCCGCGTCGATGGCCGTGATCAAGCGGCAGATCTGGGGCGGCTGGCAGTCGGGGCTCGACGAGGCCAGGGACGAGGCCGTACGGCTGATGACGGAGTCGTTCCGGCGGCCGGACTTCGCCGAGGGAGTGGCGAGCTTCCTCGAACGCCGGCCGCCGGACTTCCCGCCTCTTGGGTGATACCTCAGCGGACTTCTAGTGGACGCGGTGCGCGCCCGCGGCGGGGGTGGCCGGCAGGAATGTGGGCGCGGCCCAGCCGCGCTCGGCGTAGGACTGCTCCACGGTGGTGCGGACCCGGTCCACCCGGTCGTCGGCGACGAGCGCGATGGCCGAGCCGCCGAAGCCGCCGCCGGTCATCCGCGCCCCCCGCGCGCCGCCCTTGACCGCGGCCTCGACGGCCACGTCCAGTTCCGGGCAGGAGACCTGGTACTGGTCCCGCAGAGACAGGTGCGAGGCGTTCAGCAGGGCGCCGATCTCCGGTACGGCTTTCGCCCGCAGCAGCCCGATGACGGCCTCGACCCGGTGGTTCTCGGTGACGACGTGCTGGGTGCGCGCCCGCTCGTCGCCGCTGAGCCTCGACAGGGCCGCGGCGAGGTCGGTGACGTCCCGCAGCGAAGGGACGCCGAGGCGCTTGGCCGCGTTCTCGCAGTCCTGGCGCCGCCTGGCGTACTGCCCGTCGGCCAGCTCGTGGTGGACGCCGGTGTTGATGATGAGGATCTGCAACCCGTACGCCGACAGGTCGAACGGCACGGCGCGACCGGCCAGCGAGCGGCAGTCGAGGAACAGCGCGTGCCCCTCCTCGCTCAGCGCCGAGGCCGCCTGGTCCATGATCCCGCAGGGCATGCCGACGAACTCGTTCTCGGCCTTCTGGCACAGCCTGGCCAGCTCCATCGGCTCCAGGCCCAGGCCGTACAGGTCGTTCAGGGCGAGCCCGACCGAGACCTCCAGCGCGGCGCTGGAGGACAGCCCGGCCCCCTTGGGCACGTCGCCGTCGACCACGATGTCGGCGCCGCGCACCGGGAGCCCGGCGCCGCGCATCACCGCGACGACGCCGGTGGGGTAGCGGGCCCAGCCCTCGGCCCGGTCGAGGTCCTCCAGCACCTGCTCCTCGCCGGGCGCCTGGAGGGAGGCGATCCGCACCGTGAGGTCGTCGCGGGGGCTGACGGCGGCCGTCACGCCCCACGGCACCGCGAACGGCAGGACGAAGCCGTCGTTGTAGTCGGTGTGCTCGCCGATCAGGTTGACCCTGCCGGGCGCGTGCCAGACTCCGGCGGGTTCGCCGCCGTACGCCTGCCGGAAAGCATCAACAACGCGCATAGTCGCACACTCCTCAACATCGCAGCCTCCCCGTAGGGTAGCGGCCCCGCGACGCGGACGTGCCGGGGCCCGGCCCGGGTAGCCCGGGCCGGGCCCTGGTCCGACCGCGCCGATCTCACATGGCGGGTACGGTGGCGCGCTCGTCAGGGACGCAGTGCGTCATCTTCAGGCCCGAGACGTCGCGCGGGCCGTTCTTGCCGAGGTTGGCCAGGCGCTCCTTGTCCTCCTCCGTCAGATCCTGGCTCGCCAGCGGCTCCAGGTGCTTGACGTCGTCGGGCGTGATGCCGAGCCCCTCGCCGACGCGCAGCCCGAGGTCGTCCTCGACCAGCAGCAGGTGCCAGACCATGCGCTCCTGGATGGGCCGGTCGCACCCCGACAGCATGGTGGTCATGTTCTCCACCAGGTCGTCGCGCTCCCACTGCTCCATGAGCAGGTAGCGCTGGCCGGCCTGCTTGTAGTCGTTGGTCCGCGGAATCCGCTTGCGGGTGAGCCTGCCGACGATCTCCGGGCCCTGCTCGTCGTGCGTCGGGAACTGCCCCTCCCGCAGCCCGCCGTTGATCGACGGCTCGTAGTTGACGTGCGGGTTCTCGCCTCCCTGGTCCTGGTGGTAGGTCATGAGGCCGTCGCGCTGGTTGGTGCGCACGTCGGCGTTCTTGGCCTGGTTGACCGGCAGCTGCAGGTAGTTCGGCCCGACGCGGTAGCGCTGGGTGTCGCTGTAGGAGAACGTCCTGCCCACCAGCATCTTGTCGTCGGAGAAGTCCAGCCCGTCGACGAGGACGCCGGTGCCGAAGGAGATCTGCTCGTTCTCCGCGAAGTTGTTGCGTACGGTCCGGTCGAGGACCATCCGCCCGACCGGCTTGGCCGGGAAGAGCTCCTCGGGCCAGACCTTCGTGTCGTCCAGCGGGTCGAAGTCCAGCTCGGGGTGGTCGTCGTCGCTCATCATCTGGACGAGCAGCTCCCACTCCGGGTAGTCGCCGCGCTGGATGGCCTCGTACAGGTCCTTGGTCGCGTGCCCGAGCTCGTGGGCCTGGATGCGGGCGGCGTCCTCGGCCGTCATGCTCCTGACTCCCTGCTTCGGCATCCAGTGGTACTTCACCAGCACGGTGTCGCCCTGCGCGTTCACCCACTTGTAGGTGTTGACCCCGAAGCCCTGCATGTGCCGGTAGTCCGCCGGGATGCCGCGCGGGCTGAACAGGTTGACGAGCATGTGCATGCTCTCGGGCGACTGCGACATGAAGTCGAAGATCCGGTTCGGCTCCTGCCGGAACGTCACCGGGTCCGGCTTGAGCGCGTGGATCACGTCCGGGAACTTGATGGCGTCGCGGATGAAGAACACCGCGAGGTTGTTGCCGACGAGGTCCCAGTTGCCGTCCTCGGTGTAGAACTTCACGGCGAAGCCGCGCGGGTCGCGGGCGCACTCGGACGAGTCGCGCCCCCCGATCACGGTCGAGAACCGGATGGCCAGATCGGTGCGCTTGCCGGCCTCCTGGAAGAGCTTCGCCCTGGTGAACCGGGCGATCGGCTCGTCCCCCCATTTGCCGTACGCCTCGAAGAAGCCGTAGGCGGTCGTGCCGCGAGCGTGGACCACCCGCTCGGGAATGCGCTCCCGGTCGAAGTGACTGATCTTCTCCAGGAACTGGTAGTTCTCGAGAGTGGCCGGGCCGCGCGCGCCGACCGTTCGCTGGTTCTGGTTGTCGTAGACCGGGTGCCCTTGACGGTTGGTCAGCACCGGACGCTCGTCTCCGGGCTCCGGTCCCCTGCTCGACACGTCCGTCATGGGACGGCTCCTCTCGTTATTTGATCGCGTTTGAACTGTTAGTCCACTTCAAGACCCCCCTATCCGGTTTCTGTCGGGGTATGCGTCCCGGCGCCCTCAGCTGAGGAGATCCTGGAACGTCCGGAGCACGCGGGGGAGGGACCGCAGGGCGCCGTGCACGTGGTCGACGGCCCCGGCGTCCACCAGGCGCACCTTCGCGCCGCTCGCCGCCAGCTCGTCGCGGCGCACCTTGGCGTTGGCGATCGGCACGTCGCGGTCGCCCCGGGCCGCGTACAGCGTGACCGGGACCTGGGGCCGCCAGCCGGTGCAGGTGGTGTCGGAAGCCGGTGACCATCACCCGGCCGTCGAGGCCGCGGCCGTGCTGGACGGAGGGCGCGTAGCGCCTGGTGGGGAGCGTCCCGTGCTCGTAGACCGCCAGCGACAGCCACCCGTCCCCGGAGCGGGGCAGGGTCACGACGCCGTCGGCGGGGTGATCGCGGCGAAGGTGGTCGCGGGAACGGAGAGCACCAGCGCGGCGCAGGCCGCGGCGGCCGGCAGACGCTTGGGGAGGGAGTTCGTCATGGCCGTGAACGGAGGTTCCGGCGGTGGTCGCGGCCCATTCCGCGCACCGCCGGAACCGTGGTGGGGAGTCCCCTACCTCACCCTGTGCGGGCCGCCTTCCGCGGTTCGCCGCGGTAGGTGCCGAACGACCAGAGGTTGCCCTCCGGATCGCGGACGACGAAGTCGCGGGAGCCGTAGTCGGTGTCGTACGGCTCCTGGACGACGCGCGCCCCCGCGGCGGTCGCCCGGGCGAACAGCGCGTCCGGGTCGTCGGTCACGGCATAGGCGCCGAAGGAGCCGGGGGTGAGGGTCCACTTGTCGTCCGGGGTGTCGCGGACGCTGCCCAGCATGATCCCGCCGCCTGCCGGCCAGGAGAGCTGGGCGTGGTCGACGCGGTCGCCCTCGCCGTACACGGCGGTCTCCTCGAAGCCGAACGCCTCGACGAGGAAGGCGATCAGGGCGCGTGCGTCCCCGGCCCGCAGCGTGGGCCATACCTGAGGTGCTGGTGTGGTGTCGTTCATGCCACCGAGTCTGGCGAGCCGTCCTCGGTCCCGGCTTGGACGTTTCGGAACAGCTCGCCTCCGTGGCCGCCCTCCTCGGCCAGCCACCGGCTGGGTGGGCACCCGGCGAAGGCGCCGAACTCGCGGGCGAGATGCGCCTGGTCGTAGAACCCGCACTCCGCCGCCGCGTCGGCCAGCGTGAGCCGCCGCCCGGACACCGCCGCGTGCTGCAGCAGGCGGCGGGCCCGGTCGAACCGCACGACCCGCGCCGCCTCCTTGGGGGACAGGCCGATCTCCTCCCGGAACCGGCCGTTGAGATGCCTGGTGCTCCAGCCCACCTCGCGGGCGAGGCCGGACACGGTGACCTGCCCGCCGGCGGCCAGCGTCCGCCGCCACGCCCGCGCCACCTCCGCCGGCTGCGCCCGCGTGGGGCGAGCGCGCCGGGACAGGACCGCGTCGAGGACCGCGAAGCGCTCGTCCCAGCCGGGCGCCTCCAGCAGGCGCTCGCGGAGCTCGGCCGCCAGCCGGCCGAGGACCTCGGCGCCGTCCAGGTCGAGCCCGGACAGCTCCCCGGCGGGCAGCCCGAGCAGGGCCCGCGCGCCGAGCGGCGTCAGCGCGAGCTGCACGCCCGACTGCCGGCCGTCGTGCGTGATCAGCGCGGGGGCGGTGTGCAGCCCGCCGACCAGCGTGTCGTACGACCCGGGCGGGGTGCGCGGGTCGGGGTGCGCCGCGACGACGAGGGGATCGTCGAGTGTGACGATCATCGTCAGGTACGGCGAGGGCAGGCCGCGATGCGTGGCCGGCGGGACTCCGGCCTCCCGGTAGGCGCTGTACCACGCGACCAGCGGACGCAGCGCCGGAGCGGGCGGCCGATGGAAGAACGTGTTCTCTTCGTGCTCACCGGCTTCCGCCGTCCGCCGATCCCGAGCCGCCATCACCTGCTCCTCCTTCCCGCGTTCCAGTCTCCATCACGGAGAGCCGCCGCGGTCCGGATGCCCTCAGCCGTCGGCCATGCGGCTCCCCTCGGCTCCCTCGGCGCCTTCGGCGTCGAGGTCGCGGGACAGCAGGTCCGCGAGGGTGGTCAGGGCCTCCTCCGCCCCCGGCCCGTCGGCCTCCAGGGTGACCTCGGCGCCGTGCCCGGCCCCGAGGGTCAGCACGCCCAGCATGCTGTTGGCGGGGACGGCCTTGCCGTCGCCCACGCGGATGCGGACGGGCACGGCCTGCCGCGCCGCCGCCTCGACGAAGATCTTGGCGGGGCGGGCGTGCAGGCCGGAGCGCGAGGCGACCGGCACTGTCCTTTCCGGCATCGCTTACCTCTCAGACGTCAGGGCTCGATGGTGACCTTGATGGCGGCGCCGCGGGCGACGACGTCGATGGCGTCCATGACCTCGTCCAGGCCGAGGCGGTGGGTGATCAGGTCGGCGACCGGCACCGCCCCCTCGGCGATGAGCCGCAGGGCGCGGGCGTTGTGGGCCGGGCTCGACCCGTTGGCGCCGACGATGGTCAGCTCCCGGTAGTGCACGAGGTTGGAGTCGCAGGCGATGATGGGGTCGTCCTTCGGCAGCCCGCCGAAGAAGCTGATCCGGCCCTGCCGCGCGGCCATCTGCAGCGCCTGCTGCTGGGCCGCACCGGAGGCCGCCGCCGTGATCACCACGTCGGCGCCCCGGCCTCCGGTCAGCTTGAGCACCTCGTCCACGAGGTCGGTCTCGCCCGAGCAGATCGCCGCGTCCGGCCGTACGAGGTCGGCGGCCATGGTGAGGCGCTCGGCGTTCAGGTCGGCGAGGAACACCCGGGCCGCGCCGCGCGAACGGGCCAGCCGCACGTGCAGGCAGCCGATCGGGCCCGAGCCGACGACGACCACGTCGTCGCCCGCGCCGACGCGGGCCAGCTCCTGTCCGTTGAGCACGCAGGCGAGCGGCTCGGCGAGGGACGCCTCGGCGAACCCGACCCCGTCGGGGATCCGGTTGAGGCCGTCCACGGCGAGCACCTTGGCGGGCACGACCATGTACTGCGCGAAGCCGCCGTCGTAGTGGTAGCCCATCGACTCCTGGTTGGGGCAGACCGTGAGGTGGCCCCGCCGGCACTCCTCGCACTCGCCGCAGGGGATCGCGGCGATCACCTGCACCCGGTCGCCCGGGCTCCAGCCGGTGACGCCCTCGCCGACCTCCACGATCTCCCCGGCGATCTCGTGGCCCATCACCCGGGGCGGCCTGATGTGGTGGTGCCCGAACCGGTAGATCTTCACGTCCGTGCCGCACGTCGAGCAGTTGCGTACGCGGATCTTGACCTCGCCGGGGCGGGCGACGGGCTCGGGCACCTCCTCCAGGCGGATGTCCCCGGGAGCGTGGAAACGGGCGACTTTCACTCGGAGTCTTCCTCTCCGTCCGGTTGCAGCAGGTGGATGACCTCGTCGACCTCGGTGGCCGCACGCAGGGCCGCGGCGCGGTCCGGGTCGAGCAGGATCTGGGCGAGCCGCGACAGCAACCGCATGTGGCCGTCGCCGCGCGCCGCGATGCCGACGCACACCGTCACCCGGTCACCGTGCCAGTCGACGCCCTCGGGGAAGCGCAGCACGCAGATGGCGTCGTGACGGACCGCCTCCTTCGAGGTCAGCGTGCCGTGAGGGATGGCGACGCCCTCTCCGACGTACGTGGAGATCGACCGTTCGCGTTCGAGCATGGCCTCGGCGTAGGTGCCGTCCACCGCGCCGACCTCCTGGAGAACCGCGCCGCACTGCCGGATGGCGTCCTCGATGTCCGAGGCGGTCGCGGCCGTCCGTACGGCGCGGGGGTCGAGGGGAAGCGGGGCCGTGCCGGCCCGGTCAGCCATCGATCGTGCCCCCGTTCTTGATGGCGGCGACGACCCGGGTCACGGCCGGGTCGCCGATGAAGACCTGGAACGGCACGAGCACGACGCCGGGGGCGCTGGCCCTGGCGCGGTCGGCCAGCCCGGTGTGGCAGACGATCACGTCGGCGTCGGCGGGGATCGAGTTGACCGGGGTGTGCTCCACGCTGACCGCGGTGCCCTTGAGCTGCTTGCGCAGCGTGCTCGCCAGCATGACGCTGCTGCCCATGCCCGCGTCGCAGGCCACGATGAGCTTGCGGACGTCCTTGCCCTCGATGGTGGACACGGTTCTACGCCTCCTTGGTGGCGGGCACGCTCTCGGCCGCCGTCTCGCCGGTTGTGTCGCGCTTCTCGTCATCGGTGTCGTTCGTGCCTGTGGTGTCGTTCGTGCCGGTGTCCTGCGCCGGTTCGTCCGGCTGGTCGCCGTTGGCGCGGCCGAAGCCCAGCAGCGCCGCGGCCACGGCGAAGGACACGGCCGTGGCGATCACGATCCCGGCGATCACCCCGAACCAGCCGCCCTTCGGGGTCACCGCCATGTAGGCGAAGATGCTGCCCGGCGACGGCGTCGCGACCAGGCCCGCCCCGGTGACCAGGAAGGTGAGCACGCCGGAGGCGCCGCCGGCGATGACCGCGAGGATCAGGCGCGGCTTCATCAGCACGTACGGGAAGTAGATCTCGTGGATGCCGCCGAAGAAGTGGATGATCATGGCGGCGGGGGTGCTGGGGCGCAGGGATCTCGGGCCGAACAGCAGGTAGGCGATCAGCAGGCCGAGGCCCGGGCCGGGGTTGGACTCCAGCATGAACAGGATCGACTTGCCGTGCTTGACCGACTCGGCGACGCCCAGCGGCCCGAGCACCCCGTGGTTGATCGCGTTGTTGAGGAACAGCACCTTGGCGGGCTCGATGATGACCGACGCGATCGGCAGGAGCGAGTGGGAGACGAGCCAGGCGACGCCGTCGCCCGCGACCTCGGTGACCTTCTCCACGACCGGGCCGATGGCGAGGACACCGGCGATCGCCGTCGCGGCGCCGACGATGCCGGCGGTGAAGTTGTCGACCAGCATCTCGAAGCCGGCCCTGGTCCGCTCGGCGGTGAACCGGTCGACGTACTTGAGGATCAGCGCGGCCAGCGGGCCGATGATCATCGCGCCGAGGAACATCGGGACGTCGGCCCCGACGACCACGCCCATCGTGGCGACGGCGCCGACCACCGCGCCGCGCTGGGCGTGGACCATCCGGCCGCCGGTGTAGCCGATGAGCACCGGGAGCAGGACATTGATGATCGGGCCGACCAGTTCGGCGAGCGTCTTGTTCGGCACCCACCCGGTCGGGATGAACAGGGCCGTGATGAGGCCCCAGGCGATGAAGGCGCCGATGTTGGGCATGATCATCCCGGCGAGATGGCCGCCGAAGCGCTGGATCGTGGCCCGCACACCGGTGCCGTGCACGGTGGGGGTGTAGGGCGTGGCCATTGACGTGCTCCTTCCGGGGCGACCGGCCTGGCTGGCCGGCTGGGGGGTTCTCGGGTCGCTGCCATCCCCCGGGCATGAGCGAGCGAAGCGAGTGAATCAAGGGTGCGAAGCGGGCGAAGCGAGTGAATCAGGGGTGCGAAGCGGGCGAAGCGAGGTGGATCGGGGGGTGCGAAGCGGGCGAAGCGAGGTGGATCGGGGGGTGTGAAGCGGGTGGAGCGAGGTGGAGTGGATCAGGGGGTGTGGAGCGGGTGGGGCGGCTGAGCCGGCGGGGGCGGGAGTTCGACGAGGGTGTGGGGTCGTGCTCACGCTTCCCCGGTCGCGGGGCGAGGGGGCGGCGTGAGCGGCCGGGCCGGGTCGGGGGGACCGATCCGGACGTGTGTGCGGTCGATGTCGGCGGGGCAGGGCATCCGGCTGCCGGGCAGCCGCACGGCCGCGCCGGCCCAGGCCAGGCCCTCGGCGAGGGCGGTCCCGCCGCGGGCTCCGGCGGCGAGGAAGCCCGCCAGCAGGGCGTCGCCCGCGCCCACGCTGCTGCGCGGCTCCTCGACCGCGCATTCGCCGTACCAGACCTGCCCGTCGTCCTCGGCCAGCAGCGCGCCGTCGGCGCCGAGGCTGGTCAGGACCGACCGCGCGCCCATGGCGCGCAGCTTGCCGACCGCGTCGAGCGCGTCGCCGACGCAGGCGATCGACGTGCCGGTGGCCTCGGCGAGCTCGTCGCGGTTGGGCTTGATCAGGGCGGGGCCGGCGTTCACGGCGGACACGAGGGCGGGGCCGCTCGTGTCGACGGCGAGGTTGATGCCGGCGTCGGCGAAGCGGCGGCACAGGCCGGCGTAGACGTCCACCGGGACGCCGGGCGGAAGGCTGCCCGAGGCGACCACCCAGTCGGCCGACCGGGCGGCGTCGAGCACGGCGCCCGCCAGTGTGTCCAGCTCGGCGGGGGTCAGCGCGGTGCCCGGCTCGTTCACCTTGGTGACCGTGCCGTCCGGCTCGGCGATCGCGACGTTCGACCTGGTCGGACCCGCGACCGGCACGGGGATCATGTCGATGCCCTCCACCGAGAGCAGGTCGAGGAGCCGGCGCCCCTCGCTGCCGCCGTACGGGATGACGGCGCACGACCTGACGTCGTTGGCCAGCAGGGCACGTGAGACGTTGACGCCCTTGCCGCCGGGGTCGAGGTGAGTGGCGGCCGCGCGGATGACGGCGCCGCGGGTGAGCGCGCCGACCTCGATGGTGCGGTCGAGGCTGGGGTTGAGGGTCAGCGTGAGGATCATGCGCGGACCACCTCCGGTCCCGCGGCGGCCAGCGCGGCCGCCTGGTCGGCGTCGAGCCCGGTGTCGGTGATCACGACGTCGATCTCGCCGAGCGTCGCGAAGCGCGCCAGATAGGTGCCGGAGAACTTCGTGTGGTCGGCCAGCAGGACGGCGCGATCGGCGCAGGCGATCATCGCCCGCTTGATCGCCGCCTCGGCCGGGTCGGGGGTCGTCAGGCCCTTGGCGACCGAGCAGCCGTTGGTGGCCATGAAGGCCACGTCCACGTTGAGCTGCGACAGCTGCTGGATGGCCCAGTCCTCCACGGTCGCCAGCGTCCGGCCGCGCACCCGGCCGCCCAGCATGAGCACGGTCAGGTTGGGGCGGGTCGCCAGCGTCGTGGCCAGCGGAGGTGAGTTCACGACGACGGTGAGCTCGCGGTCCGGCGGCAGCGCCTGCACGAGCCGGCTGGTCGTGGAGCCCGCGTCGATGACCACGGCGCCGTCCTGCGGGAGCTCGGCCAGGGCGGCCTTGGCGATGCGCTCCTTCTCGGCCGTCATCACCTCGTCCCTGGCGGCCAGGGCGGGTTCGAATCCCAGGCGCTCGACCGGGATGGCACCGCCGTGAACGCGCCGCAGGACGCCCGCGCGCTCCAGGGCGGTGAGGTCGCGGCGGATGGTCTCCGTGGTGACTTCGAACCGCTCGGCGAGCCGCACCACGTCGACCCGTCCGGCGTCACGGGCCGTCCGCAGGATCTCCTGCTGCCGCTCCTCGGCGTACATCGTGTTGGTTCACCGCCGTTTCAATGTTGTTTCGTATGTGTTTATACCCGTCTCTGTTGCAGGGTCAAGGGCGGCGGACATCACGAAACGAAAGCCGGGGAGTTCTTCTGCTTCTCCCGCATCACGCCCGAGGGAAAAGAGGGCATGGCGGTCCGGACGTCGTGCTCGGCCTCGCCGACGTCCCGTCGGCTAGGCCGAGCCGCACCCCTGCCAGGCGGGCGGGATCGCCGATGACGTCGATGGACGTGACGCGGTCGTCGGTGACGGCGAGTTCGAGGACGAACAGCAGACGTCCGCGCGGGGCGACCACCGCCCCCACGGCGCCGTTGACGAGAGCGAGCCGGGCGAAGCGGGCCCTGCGGACGTTGGCGCGCGTCTCCTCCGCGACGGCCCGCGCGCCCCGCACCTGCGCCGGAGCCATGGCCTGCCCGCGCAGCGCGAAGGGATCGGCCCGGCGTACGACGTCGGGGGCGAGCACCGCCAGCAGGCCGTCCAGGTCGCCGGCCCGAGAGGCGGCCAGGAAGGCGGCCACCACCGCACGCTGCCTGGCCAGGTCGGGGGAGGGAACGCCGGCCGCGCCGTGTACCCGGCGACGGGCACGGCTCGCCAGCTTCTTGGCGGCCGCGGGCGAACGTTCCACGATCACGGCGATCTCGTCGAACGGCACGGCGAACAGGTCGTGCAGCACGAAGGCGGCGCGCTCGGCGGGACCGAGCGTGTCGAGGAGCACGAGCAGGGCGAGACCGACGGAGTCGGCGAGCACCGCCTCGTCCGCCGGGTCGGAGGTCTCCTCGTGCTGAGCCAGCATGTCGAGTTCGGTCAGGTCCGCGAAGTCCTCACGCCGCCGGCTGCGCGAGCGCAGCATGTCGAGACAGACCCGGCCGGTGATCGTCGTCAGCCAGGCGGTCAGGTTCTGGACGGAGCCGGAGTCGGCGCGGCAGGCGCGCAGCCATGTCTCCTGCACCGCGTCGTCCGCCTCGTCCGCGCTGCCCAGCATGCGGAACGCGACCCCTCGCAGATGCCCGCGGGATCGGGCGAACTGCTCGGCCAATCGAGCCTGGTCGTTCATCGGTCACCTTTCACCGTCGCGGTTCGTTCTTGAGACGTATCGCGCTGTGCGAAGGTGACGTGCCGCGGCGGCGAGCGGTGCCCGGACACCGCCTCGGGGCCCGCTCATCGCGTACGGGGTGCCGTTTCGCCGCGCGCCGCCGGTAGGCGGGCCAGCTCGGACACGGCGGTCCGGGCCGCGGCCAGGGAGTCCGCCGCCAAGGGCGTGAAGTGGGCCAGGGCCGGCACGTCCGCGGCCCGGGTCATCTCGGCGTGGACGAAGTGCAGGTTCTCCGGGGCCACGCCGAGATCGGTGAAGTACGCCCGCAGGTAGGGCGTCTGGAAGTCGAAGTCCTCGCGGGGCGTGCCCGGCGCGTAGCAGCCGCCGCGCGCGGTGACCACCACCACCGTCGTCCGCCGGAGCAGGCGGTCTCCGGTGCCGTCGTCGAGGAACGCCCCGGGGAAGGTCACCCGGTCGATCCACGCCTTGAGGGACGCGGGCACGGAGAAGTTGTACATCGGGACGCCGATCAGCACCGTCCCCGCGGCGCGCACCTCCGTGATCAATGGCAGGGTCAGTGCCCACTCGCGCTCCTCGGCGGGCCCCTCGGCCAACTCCGCCACCTTCGGCAGCGGCACCGAGCCGCGCCTCTCCACCCGTACGCCGAGGGAGACGAAGGCCGGGGACACCAGCGGGACCGGTTCGGCGGCGAGGTCGCGGTACCGGTATCCGGCGGGCCCGTGGAGACCCCGCCAGATGTCCGCGTAGCGCGCCGTCAGCCGCCTGGTGACCGAGTCGCCGTGGTCACCGGCGCTTGAGTCCAGGTGCAGCAGTGACGTCCCCTGTCGATGCGAGTGCATCGTGAGCTCCTCTCCGGATGCTTCCGTCACCGGATATGACGTCGCGCGGGCGCCGGAGGTGACCGAGCGGCGCTCCGCGCGGGGCCGTCGTGCCGGTGCCCGGGAGTAGGGTGCTGAGCCCGTGACATCGCATTCGAAGGCGCGCGGGCGTCCGACGGCACCCGAATGGACCGAGGTGCGCGATCGCCTGAACGTGGCTCGGCACGAGCTGGCGCGCGTCGCCGACGAGCTCTATCCCGGGGTGGCGAGGGCCGGATCGACCCGCCTGCTCGTCCGGGACGACTGGATCCCGGTCACGCCCCTCGACCTGCGCGAGGTGCGGCTCGGCTGGGTGGAGGACGCTCCCGCCCCTGCCGTCACGGGCCGCGAGCCGGAGGCGGCGGCTCTGCTGCCGGAAGGCGCCGGCGCCTACCCCGACGCGCTGGGGAGCCTGGCCCGCCCCCGGCTCTTCGAGGACCGCACCTGCTACCGGCTGCTGGAGGTCGCCTGGCCGGAGCTCGCCTTCACCCGGGCGCGCTACTTCGACGGCGTGAGCGTGGGCGAGGCGGTCGCGCACGAGCTCGCCGCGCGTGAGTTCGCCGGGGACGGCGGCGAGCGGCCGCTGCCGTTCCGCACGCTCGTGGGCGACCCCACCGACCTGCGCCGAAGGCCCGCGCTCTGCGCGGTCTCGACGCTGACGCTGCGTCACGACCGCCGTACGGGGGAGACGTCGTTCGTCCTGCACTGGCGCGATCCGGCCCGGGTGGCGCACGGCGGCGGGCTCTTCCAGGTCATGCCGGTCGGCGTGTTCCAGCCCGCGCACGAGTCCGCGGGCGCGGAGAGGTCCGACCTCGACCTGTGGAAGTGCGTGGTCCGCGAGTACGCCGAGGAGTTCCTCGGGCGGGGGGAGGAGTACGGCGACGGCTTCGACTACGAGAGCTGGCCGCTCTACCGGTCGCTGACCGACGCCCGCGAGGACGGGCGGGTGCGCTCCCTCGTGCTGGGTGTGGGGGTCGACCCGCTGACCTTCGCGACCGACTTCCTCACGGTGACCGTGCTGGAGGCGGAGACGTTCGACGCCGTTTTCGGCGAGGTCGCCGCCGCCAACAGCGAGGGCAGGGTCGTCGGTCGCGTGCCGTTCGAGGCGGAGACCGTGCGACGCCATGTCCGCGACGAGCCGATGCAGGCGGCGGGCGCGGCGGTGCTGGAGTTGGCCTGGCGGCACCGCGCGGCTCTGCTGTAGCCGTTCCGCACGTCGCCTCGGCCGCCCCCGGCCCGGCCGTCCTCGCCGTCCCCGCCGCCCGGGCCGTCCCCGCCGTCCGAGCCGTTCCCACCGTCCGAGCCGTTCCCACCGTCCGAGCCGTTCCCACCGTCCGAGCCGTTCCCACCGTCCGGGCCGTCCCCGCCGGTCGAGGCGGCCGGCGGGGACGGGTCCGGGTGTATCGCGAGGAGAGCGGTCAGCTCGCGGGGGCGAGCGCGCCGGCGCCGCCCACGATCGGCAGCGTCACCGTGCTCTTCGTCGTGTCGAGGTGCAGCCGCCCGCCGGGGGTGGGCCGGATGGTGTACTCGTAGTCGCTAGACAGCAGCACGATCCCGATCCGGTGCCCGGCGGGGAAGACGTAGTCGTGCGGCTGCAGGTCGAAGTCGAGCCGATAGGGCGTGCCCGGCTTGACCGGCTCGGTCCGCGAGAGCGACTTGCGGTTCTGCGGGTCCGTCCAGCCCCGGGTGATGATCTTGGCCTTGCCGTTCTGGTCGTAGTCGACGAGCAGCGCCGTGACGTTCGCGGCCGGCTGGCCGAAGGACATCCGCAGCGACACCCGGGGGGTGCCGCTGAGCCTGGCCGGCGCGGTCAGCGACTCCGACATGTACGCCAGGCGGTTGGGCGAGGTGGCGGCGTCGGCGAGGGTCTGCGCCCGCTTGGTGGCGTCGTCCACGATCGTCTCGGTCACCGGCTTGCCCACCCGGGTCCTGTCGAGGGTGAGCGCTCCGGCCGCGCCGCCGGCGCCGGGGGCCAAGTTGAGCTCGGTGTCCGCGGCGGCCGGGTCGGGCCACTCGGCGTACTGCGCCAGGGTCCGGTCCTCGCGCTGCACCAGGGCGCGGGGGTCGCTCTCCACGCCGTTCTGGTAGTCCCACAGATAGCGGGTGAACCAGCGGTTGAGCACGTCGACGCTGGGGGAGCCGCCGTGCCCGCCCTGGTGCAGATAGATCTTGTGCGGCACCCCGCGCGTCCTGAGCGCCTCATACCACTGCGCCGCGTGCTTGGTCTTGACGTTCCAGTCGTTGAGGCCGTGCGCGACCAGCACCGCCGCGTGGACCTTCCCGACGTCGTTCATGTAGTTGCGCTCGTCCCAAAAGGCGTTGTAGTCGCCGGTGACGCGGTCCTGCGCCTTCGCGAGCTCCTCGATGACGCTCCGGCAGACCTCCTTGTCCGCGCGCGTGTAGACGTACTCCGCGAGCACGTCGGTGTCCTCGCCCTGGTAGCCGCCGGGGGCCACGACGGCGCCGTTCGCGCGGTAGTAGTCGTACCAGCTGGAGATCGCCGAGATCGGCACGATGGCCTCCAGGCCCTCGACGCCGGTGCTCGCGACCGCGTTGGGCAGGGTGCCGTTGTACGAGGTGCCGATCATGCCGACCTTGCCGGTCGTCCACGTCGCCCTGACCTCCCGGCCGGAGGCGTCGTACGCCTTCGCGCGGCCGTTCAGCCAGTCGACGACCGACCTGGCGCCGATGGTCTCGTTGCGCCCGCCGGTGGTCGGGCAGCCGTCGGACTTGCCGCTGCCCAGCGACTCGGCGTGGACGACCGCGAAGCCGCGGGGCAGCCAGTTGGACTCGTGGCTGGTGCTGATGACCGGCCGCGGGCCGCTCTGCGCGCTCGCGGCGGACGCGTCCGCGCCGCCGGCATCGTCCGCGGCCGCCGCGGCCCGGCGTTCGTCGGCCGCCGGGTCGAGCAGCCTGCCGCCGCGGTTCTGCCAGCCCTTGCCCGGGCGCAGCGCCTCGTGGAGCTCGTGGTCCACGTTGTGGTTGGTGATGGGATTGCCGCCGGCGTAGTAGGGGCTGACCTCGTAGACCACGGGTGACTTGAGGCCGGCCGTCTCGGTCTCCCGCAGGCGGGTGACTTCGGCGTGCACCCGGTCGCGCCGTCCGTCGCCGTCGCTGTCGACCGGGGTCTCGACCCACACCTCCTCGCGGATCCAGTCGTTGCGGTTCGCCGAGAACACCGGCTGGGCCATGCCGTCCTGGAACACCGGTCCGGCGGGGACGGCCGCGCCCGCGGAGGCCGTGTTCACGGCGACCCCCGTGACGGTCGTGGCGACGGCGAGAGCCAGCGCCGCCGCGCCCCGGCGGGCGGCCTGCGTACGGCGTGACGTGGCCGGCGGGACGAGAGCAGGCGTCACCCGGCGCGATGAGGACATCAGCGGATACTCCAAACGATCGGGGGGAACTCGGGCCGGGGGAATCGGCCCGCAGGCGGCGATGCTAGGGGCAGGTCGTGTGGAATGTCTTCGGACGTCCGTTCTGTCTTGATCGCGGCTGTTTTCGACAGATGTCGAAGTCCGGCGGGCCGGGTGCGCGCGTCAGTAGCCGTAACGGCTCTTCAGATGCCGCCAGACGTCGCGCAGCATCCACGCGTCGAATTCGGTGATCGAGGTGGCCGAGCCCGCCTTCATGAGGAAGCAGCACTGGCCGGACGGGGTCCAGTCGTAGAAGTCGTTCAGGCCGAAACTGTGTCCGATTTCGTGCAGAAGGATGTGGATGTCGTCGCTGTCGAGGTTGCCGACCAGGTATTCGCTGCCGACGCGCTGCCCCCAGTCGCCTCCCATGCCGCCCTGCATGCCCTCGGTGAGCCACAGCGACATGTCGTAGTGGTGGGAGGCGCCGCCGGGGCAGTCGGGGTAGGCGCCCGACTGGTTGAACAGGCGCGCGCACGGCTCGGCGCACTGCGGCGCGTCCTCGCGCATGTCGCCGACGTACACGTCCACCGAGTCGTCGCTCCACTGCAGCAGGGCGCGGTCGCGTACGGCCCAGCCGACCACCTTCACGGGCACCTCGGCGTACGGCCAGCCGTTGTGCCCGGCCATGACGTCCATCCACTTCTTGAACGAGCGGGCCAGCGCGGCGTGGATCCGGTCGCGCAGCTCCGCCGACACCGGGGCGGTGGAGTCCCAGCGGACGCAGTAGTTGACGCTGCCCCCGTTGGCGATGATCTGGTCCCAGCCGTAGTTGCGGAAGCCGTACGGGTCGCCCGTGGACTCGACGTGCCGCCAGACCTCGTCGAGCGGCGCGGCCAGGGCCGCGGGCGGGCTCCAGCCACTCTGCCGGCCGGCGATGTCGGCGAGGGCCCTGATCTCCAGCAGGCCGACCGAGGCCTCACCGCTGCGCAGGACGACGCGCAGGCGGGTGGTGGTGACGGCGGGGAACGTGACGGTGTTGTAGGTGTCGGCCGCGATGGCATAGGTGCCGGGGATGTCCACGTAGGCGTCGCCGTCCCAGCGCTGGAGCCGCCACGAGGCCGGCAGCCGTACGCCGCCCCCGTCGTCGAAGAAGTAGACCTGCACCGAGGAGATCGTCTGGGCGGACGGCCAGGTCAGCAGGGCCCATTGCTCCCCGGCGTGGGGCCAGGTGCCCCAGCGGCGGTTCCGCGTGTCGCCGGACCGATCCGGGGCGATGCCGTCGTTGATCGCGGCCACGCTCTCCCAGGGAGAGGTGTAGGAGGCGGAGGCGGTGGCCGAGGGGGCCACGTTCGCGACGGTGGCGTCGGCACTCACGGGCACCAGCAGGAAGCCCGCGACCAGCGCGAAAACGGCGAACAGTCGCCTCATTCTGTCTCCTTCGCGGCGCGGTGAGAGCGCTCACGGGCCGCAGTCCGGGGGGTGTGGTGCTGTGAAGCGAGTTTTTTCGGTCACAAAAGGGGTGTCAAGCCCCCATTTAGGACGATGTGCCGGATGAGACGCCAGTGTGGGACGAGCTGCGGCTTCTGGGGCGATACAGGTGGAATGACCGGATCATCCTAGGATGACCCGGTGGTTGTGAGGATGAAGTCGCAGGGCCGCACCCGGTCCACCTCGTGGACGCACCGTCTGGCGGTCGCCGCCCTGGTGCTGGCCGCGCTCAACCTCCGGCCCGCGGTCACGAGTCTCGGGCCCGTGCTCGAAGAGGCCCGCGCCGCCCTCCGGATGAGCCCCACCCTCGCCGGACTGCTCACGTCCGTGCCGGCCGTGTGCTTCGCGCTGGTCGGCTCGGCCGCCCCCCGCCTGGCGCGCCGGCACGGACCGGACGGCGTCGTCCTCGCCGGGATGGCGGCGGTCACGGCCGGGCTCGCGCTGCGCCCGTTCGTCGCGAACACGCCTGCCTTCCTCACGCTGAGCGGTCTCGCGCTGGCCGGGATCGCGGTCGCCAACGTGCTGCTGCCGGTCGTGGTGAAACAGCGCTTCCCGGACAGGGTCGGCATGATGACCGGCCTGTATTCCATGGCTCTCAACCTCGGCGCTTCGACCGCCGCGGCCGTCACCGTCCCGCTCGCCGGAGCGTTCGGCGGTGACTGGCGTGCCGGTCTCGGCGCCTGGGCCGTCCTCGCCGCCGTCGCCGTCCCGCCGTGGCTCGCCCTCGCCCGTGACAGCCGGAGGCCGGCCGCGCGGGAGCCCGCGCAGCAGGTCGAGCAGCCCGGGCAGCAGCCCGGGCAGCAGTACGGGCAGCGGGTCGAGCGGCCGGCGGGCGGGGAGGCCGCCGCGGAGGGCGGGGCGCACGTACGGGTCGCCCGCAATCCGACGGCCTGGGCGCTCGCCCTGTATTTCGGTCTGCAGGCGACCTCCGCCTACGTCATCATGGGCTGGCTGCCCCAGATCTTCCGCGACTCCGGGCTGTCCGCGGAGACCGCCGGCCTGCTGTTCGCCCTCACCTCGGTGCTCGGCGTGCCGCTGTCCTTCGTGCTGGCCGCCGTCGCCGGACGGCTGCGGGACCAGCGGGGCGTCGCCGTCCTGCTCGGCGCGTTCGGCCTGGCCGGGTACGCCGGGCTGTGGGCCGCCCCCGCCGCCGCGCCCTGGCTGTGGGCGGTGCTGCTCGGCGTCGCCAACTGCTCCTTCCCGCTGGCTCTCACGATGATCGCGATGCGCGGCCGGGACGGCGCGACGGTGATCCGGCTGTCCGCCTTCGCGCAGAGCGTCGGCTACCTGCTGTCGATTCCCGGTCCCATCCTGGTCGGGGCGCTCTACCAGCACACCGGCGGCTGGCGGGCGCCGCTGGCCTTCGTGGTGTGTCTCATGCTGCCGCAGATCGTCGCCGGGTTCTTCGCCGGCCGCGACCGGCAGATCTGATCTCCTCACGCTCGGGTCGCCGGCCCCGCCGGGGGTGCTCCTCCCGACCCGGGGCCCGTCGGCCGCCCGCCGCGTGTCCCGCGCGGCGGGCGGCCGGAACCGGATTCAGCGGACGTGTCTCACCGAGGCTTCCAGGCGGGGTCGCGGCCGGTGAGCCCGAGCAGCCGGTCCAGCGGCGAAGCGTCGTCGGGCACCGGCACCGGCGGTCCGAACAGGCCGGGGCTCCCCTGCGGCTGCTCGGCGACGACGGCGCCGACCCACTGGTGCACCCGGTGCACGGCCTCGGCGAGGGCCGGGTCGTCGGCGGGGTAGGCGGCGCCGGTGGCGACGGCGAGGTCCCAGCCGTGCACGACGATCTCGTCGAGTGCGGCCGTCCCGGCGGCCTCGGCCGGCAGTACGCCGCCGCCTATCTCGGCCGTGCCGGTCCACGCGGCCGGATCCCGCCACGCCTCGACCAGCTCCGCGAGGCGGGCCGGGATGCGCTCGCGCCAGTCCTCGCCCAGCCTGGACGCGTCCGGCACCGGAGGGAGGCCGCCTCTTTGCGGCGGGATCTTCCGCGCGGCCGCGGCGAAGGCGACGGAGAGGCCGTCGATGTGATCGAGCAGTTCGCCGACCGTGATGCCCTCGCACGGTGTCGGCCCGGTGAGCTGGTCGTCGGTCACGTCGCGAATGATCGCCGCGAGCCGGTCGGCCGCGGGCTTCAGGTCGGCCGTCACCGCGTCACCACCACGGTGAGCCGGTCGATCCGATCACGGTGGACGGTTTGCGGGGGTGCGGCCGACGTCCGCTCACGCCGTACGGCGGGGCAGGTCGCGGACTCAGCGGTCATGACGCCTCCTCGATTGTGTGGGGGGTGGACGGTCGAGGGCCTGTCGCAGCACGTGCACGCGGTCACCTCGGAACCGCTCGCGCAAGCGCAGTCATTCGACGGCATTCGCGAGCGGGCCCGGCCGCGGCCGGCTACATGCCCGTGTCCTACGACCGCGCGTTGCACCGGTCCGGCGTTCTCGAGCACCCTCACGTCCCTGGTGGACGCCGACGGCGACATCCGCAGCGGTTCGGCGGGCTCCCCGGCGGCCGGTTCGCCGGTGGGCGGCCGGCGCGGCATGACGCGCCGCGCGTCGTGAGTGAGGGCGTGGAACATCTCGTCCTACGCCGGACGATCTTCGACCACATGGCCGACGTTAGTGGCCGCCATCGCGGACGCACAACCAGAAGGTCGAACTTCGTGTGCCGGAAAACCCTTGGACACGCCCGTACGTGGAGGGTGATCGTTGAGGGCATGCGACAGGAGGAAATCTGGGACGCCGAAACCGCTCGGCGCTATGACACGCCGGGTACCGGGATGTTCGCGCCCGAGGTCCTCGGACCGGCAGTCGATCGCCTTGCCGAACTCGCGGGCGACGGGCGGGTGCTGGAGTTCGCCATCGGAACCGGTCGCGTGGCCGTACCGCTCGCCGAGCGTGGAGTGCCCGTCACCGGTATCGAGCTGTCACGTCCGATGATCGAGCAGTTGCGTACGAAGGTGGACGAGGCGACGATCCCGGTCGTCGTCGGGGACATGGCGACAGCCGTCGCCCCGGGGGAGTACGCGCTCGTCTACCTCGTCTACAACACGATCTCCAATCTGCTCACCCAGGCCGAGCAGGTGGCGTGCTTCCGCAACGCCGCCCGGCATCTGACGCCCGGGGGGCGTTTCGTGATCGAGCTCTGGGTGCCAGAGCTGCGCAAGCTCCCGCCGGGACAGCAGGCCGTGGTGTGGCAGAGCGAACCCGGCTATATCGGCCTCGACACGTACGACGTGCTGCGGCAACACGTCGTGTCGCACCACTTTCACTTCGACGAGAGCGAGCAGGCCAAGCTGTTCCGCAGCCCGCACCGTTACATCTGGCCGGCCGAACTCGACCTCATGGGCCGACTGGCCGGGTTCGAGCTGGAGTCCAGGCATGCGGACTGGACGGGAACCCAATTCACCGCCGAGTCGCGTTCGCATGTGTCCGTCTACCGCAGGACGTCATCGCCGGTGATTTGAAACGCGGCCGTGAAAGCGACCGCGGAATCGCGGACGAGCGGGCCGTGCCGGCTTCGGCGGAAAGGGAGAGCCCCGCGAGGCTACTTACTACCTCGTGGGGCAGGCGGGTCCAGCAGGTTCGATGTACGGTTATCCGGTCCTTGCTGCTCTTGCTGCCTCACTCTCCCCGCTTGCTGATGCCGCTACCACGGTCAGCGTTCGCGTTCCTCGAATCGCCCGCGTTCACGTCCACGCTCCTCGAAGCGTCCGCGCTCTTCGAATCCACGGCCGCGTTCCTCGAAGCGTCCGCGTTCACGTCCGCGCTCTTCGAAGCGTCCGCGTTCACGGCCGCGTTCCTCGATCCGTCCGCGCTCGCGTCCGCGCTCTTCGAAGCGTCCGCGTTCACGGCCGCGTTCCTCGATCCGTCCGCGCTCGCGTCCGCGCTCTTCGAAGCGTCCGCGTTCACGGCCGCGTTCCTCGAAGCGCCCGCGCTCGCGTCCGCGCTCTTCGAAGCGTCCGCGCTCGCGTCCGCGCTCTTCCATGCGCCCGCGTTCACGTCCGCGTTCCTCGATCCGTCCGCGCTCGCGTCCGCGCTCTTCCATGCGCCCGCGTTCACGTCCGCGCTCTTCCATGCGCCCGCGCTCACGACCGCGCTGAGGGCCATACTGGCCGTACTGCCGGTGGCGCTCTCGGCCCCGGCACCTACCACCAGGGCAGGGCTGCGTCGGACTCTGCGTGATTTGCGTGGTGTTGCCGGCGGCATTGACCGGCTGCGTCTGCATCGTCGCCGGGACGATGAGGGCCGACGCTGTGATTACGCCAGCAGCCAGTGCTTCCTTGAGCATTAGTATCACTCCGTCGACTCCGTGACTGTCACCGGGAAACCCGATACACGGAGCGCGAATCGATCCATCGAACCTTGGATCCAGACCCTGATTCTCACGCTAGAGGTAACAAAAGGCACAGTCACCCAGCAATGCGCAAACAACCGCTTTCTGCACCAGAAAACACACCTAACCCAAGGGTCTTGTCGGGCCATTTCCCTGCGGCGACCCTCCCTTGACACTGATCGACGAATTCCTTCCACATCATTGAGGCGCATTGGTTGCGATCGCACACGCTCGGCCGGAGCGGGTCCCCGACCCCATCCGGGGGATTACGATGAACTTCCCACGGAAACCGCGCGGGTTCTCGAGGTTGCCGTGACCGCAGTCGGGCACCAGGGCCGCCACGCGTCCCTCTCCGGGCCGCGCCACGCACGCGTGGGCCCCACCCACCCCTGGTCGCGGGACGTGAATTCGCGGGACAGGGCCTGTGAGGGTGACGGTGGCAGGTGTGCGGGTGGAACGCGGCGTCGTCTACGGACCGAGCGGCAAGGGCCTCGACGTCCACCGGTGCGACGGTTCCACCCTGCGGCCGGTCGTGTTGCTCTGGCATGGCAGAGGACCCGACGAGCGGGACGTGCTCGAACCGCTGGCACGCGCGGTCGCGGAGCGGGGCGTCGTGGTCTTCGTGCCCGACTGGCGATCCGACGCGCCGGACGGCGGGCGAGCCCACCTGTGGGAGTCGATCGTCTTCGTCAGGGACAACGCCGGCGATTTCGGCGGTGATGCCGCACGAATCGTCCTGGCCGGGTGGTCCCTCGGAGGGAAGGCCGCCGCGGGCGTCGGCGTCGACGGTGCCGGTGCCGGGCGCTGGAGGCCTTCCGGAGTTGTGGCGATCGCCTCCGGGTTCGATGCTCCCGCGCCTTCGACGGGCCGCGTCCCCCTCGACGACGTAGCGGCGACGCGGATCGATCCCGTTCCGTTCTGGCTGGTCCACGGGACCCGGGACGCCATCGTGCATGTGGAGAAGTCCCGCCGGTTCGCGGACGCGCTGCGAGAGCGCGGCTGGCGGGTCACTCTGATCGAAACGGAGACGGATCACGCCGGCATCGTGATGACCGAGTACGACCCCGAGCGGGGGCGCTGCACGCCTGCTCGCGTACGGCACGCGATCGAAGCCGGCCGCCGCACCGCTGAAGTCCTCGCCGACGCCGCCTTCTACTCGTCCGGCCCGTGCTCACCCGAAGGAACGGAGCGCGCTCCTGGCGATCGGTGAGACGGGGCCGCCCGCGTGACCGGAGTTCTGTCGGTGCCGTAGGGCATGCTGCCTCCGGTTATCGCGACGATCCGAAGGACACCAGTGGCCCGCATGATCCGGCATCTCGACGAGGAGCTCTACGTACAGTACGGCGGGCTCTGCGTCTACGGCGGCACCGACTGCCCCGTGTTTCGCGACGACGAGTCGGAGGCCCTTCACTACACCGCCACTCTCCGCCTGGAGGCGTGGGACACCGAACCGCCTGCCCCGGGGCCCTCGTGGAGGCCGATCGAGCAGCTCACCTTCACCGCGGACACCGGAGTGATCCAGATGGGCGTGATGGACGACAGCGGTCGTGACTTCCTGATCGGCCCTCCTTTTTTCGAGTACGGCCTGACCGTGCACGTGAACGAGCCGGACATCACCCGCTGGTTGTTCCGGTTCTGGCCGACCCGCGATGTCTTCGACCCACTCGTCCACATGAAACCGAGGGCACCGATCGGATCCGCGCCACCGCAGGAGCCATGCCGGGTGCCCGTCCCCGTGACGACGGCCGGGCAGTGGGCGGCCATGCGGCCGGAGAAGCCTCGAATCGCGACAAACAGTGCGCAGTTGATGGCCATGCTGCTGCCGGGACTGGTCAGCGCGACTCCGATCTCCTACGCGTTGAACCCCGATGACGCGCCCACCTTCCGGATTCCCCACGAGGAGCATGACCTCTCGGACAAGGGGGCGGGCGGCACCTACCGGATGTGGCGCTGGGAGAGGGAGACCTCCGACGGCAATCCCGAGGACGGCAACCTTCTGACCGGCAGGATCGTGCACCTCCGTGACCCCCGGGGCCGCCGTGTCTTCGCCTCGGGCATCGTGACCCTGCTCGACAGGGATGACAGGCACTACCTCGTCCGCGACGCCGAACCTCACGAGGCCGCCCGGGTTCTCTGCTCGGAGGCGACCTGGCCGGACTGACCCCATCGCTCCGCCGAGGCTTTCGCGTCATTGTGAACGGACAGGCCTGACTACGTGGACGCCCTGTGCGAGGCCTGGCGATCGGCCCGGCCGGTACGCCCGGCAGGATGCGGAGGGAGACCCGCGAGGCACATCTGACAGTGCGGCTAGATGGGGAAGTGGCCGCGGCGCCAGCGCCAGTGGCGGCCGGCCTTCAGGTGGTCGACGACCGCGCGCTGCAGCACGGTGCGCCGCGGCAGCTGGTCGAGCGGCGTGGTCAGGGTGCGGAACACGAACCGCAGCACCTCGACGTCGGCGTCGATTCCCTCCGGCTCCTCGTAGGGCTCCAGCTCGAACCTCCGCTGGAAGCGGGCGATGTTGGAGTCCTCGGGCAGGTACTCCAGCAGCTGCGGGTCGAGCAGCCACGAGCCGCAGGAGAACGACGTGTAGCGCTCGTCGGGGAAGTGGCGTGGGAAGAACGCTCGGGCCTCGTCGAGCGACGCCTCGATCGCCTCCGGGGTCAGCGGTCCCGTCTCGGGGATGTGCAGGCCGATGGCGCCGTCGCCGCGCTGGTGCTGCAGCCGGCCCAGCTCGTAGACGCCGCCGCGAGCGTGCAGCGTCAGCCAGGCCTGCATGACCGGCCAGCCCTCGCCGCGCATCCGCCGGTCGATCGCGAGATTACGGCCCAGGTCCGCGAGGGTCACCCACGAGACGGCATCGGCGATGCCGTGGGCGCGGTGGTACCCCCTCACCACGTCGATCAGGGCCAGGTACGCGTACACGTAGAGGTGCCGCCAGGCGGGTCCCCGCTCGCGCGGCAGCTCCGGACCGGGCGGCAGCCAGTCATGGCCCCCGAGATCGGCACGGACCAGGGCGATCGAGCGGTCGAGCAGCCAGCGCAACTCCGGGGTCCACAGCGGAGAGCCGGGGTCGGGCCAGCCCGCCATGATCTCGGCGGTGTCGTCCGGCCGCACCGCGAGCCGGGCGAGGATCGCGGGCGCGTCGGCCTTCGCGGGGAGCGGAGCCGACGGCAGGTCGCCGGCGAGCCGGTGCACGCGGTCGACGTCCTCGACGGGTATCCCGAGCCGGGCGGCGATATCGTCAAGATCCACGCGGACGACCCTACCGGCCGGTGGGCGCCTTCCATAGCCCTACCGCTCGGGCAAATCCCCCCATGGCGACCCGTCCGCCGGACCCGGCAAGTCGCATCGATCACCTGCTGCGTCACGCGGCCGTGTCCCTATGCCGCAACGCCGGAGTCCACTGATCGGCTCGGTTTCCCCGGCGATGCTCATGCGGGTTCCTCCAGTTTGCGGGCGATGCTTTCCAGGGCGGACAGGTCTGCGGGCGAGAGCCGGTCGATGACGTGGCGGCGGACCGATTCCAGGTGGGCCGGGGCGGCGTCCTCGAGCGTCTCCAGGCCGTGCTCGGTGAGGACGAGATAACAGCCCCGGCCGTCGTCCGGGTCGGGCTCGCGTCGCACGAGACCGCGGGCCTCCATCCGGGTGGCGTGCCGCGACAGGCGACTGCGCGACCAGCCCATCTTGGCGGCCTGCTCGCGCAGCGTGCTGGCGTGGCCCGGACGCTCGGAGAGCGTGCTGAGCACCTCGTAGTCAGGGTCGGACAGGCCGATCGCGGCCAGGTCGTGCGCGGTGCGCGACTGGATGGTGATCATCATGCGGCGCAGGGCGCGCCAGGCGCGTTCCTCGTCCGCGTCGAGCCAGCGCACCGTCTCACGGGACCATGTCTTTGACATGTAAACAAGTTACCAGCTACGTTTGTTTCCATGTCAACGATACCTGTGCGGGTCCTCGTCCTCGTGTGCAGCACTCGTCCCGGCGCTCTCGGCCCGGTGGTGGGCCGGTGGCTGATCGACGCGATCGCGCCGCGGGCCGCGGAACTGGGTGTGGAACTGCTGCCGGTGGCCCTCGGCGACCTCGCGCTGCCGTTCCTCGACGAGGAGGACGAGCCGGCGTCCGGCGTCTACCGGCATGAGCACACCAAGCGGTGGAGCGCGATGGTGGACGCGGCGGACGGCTTCATCGCGGTCACTCCCGAGTACAACTACGGCATGCCGGCGGCGTTCAAGAACGCCCTCGACTACTTGGGCCGGGAATGGGCGTGGAAGCCGATGGGGTTCGTCAGCTATGGCAACACCTCGGCGGGCACCCGGTCGGTCCAGCACGCCAAGCAGGTGGTGAGCACGCTGCGGCTGGTGCCGCTGGGTGCCACGGTCGCCCTGCGCATCGCCGACGCGGTGGACTGCGGGCGCGTCCGTCCGGACGCCGGCCGTGTGCAGGCCGCCATTGGGGTGCTGGACGAGCTCGTCCGCCTCGCCCACGCTCTGCGGCCGATGCGCGAGCGGGCCCGCTCAGGTTCGGGGGAGGTGCCGGTGCCGGGGTCGTACGTGAGAGCGCTGACCCCGGACGACGCTCCGGAGGTTCTGGTGCTCCAGCGTTGCTGCTGGGTGGAGGAGGCGCAGGCCAACGACACCCTGGACATCTCCGCCTTGGAGGAGTCGCTGGAGCAGGTACGCGCATGGCTGGCCACATGGCAGGCCACTGGTCTGTGGCGGGACGGCCGGCTCCTGGGCATGGTGCGCGCACGCCGCGTGGACGACGACTGGCATGTGGGCCGCCTCGGCGTCGTCCCCGATCTGCGCGGTCAGGGTGTGGGGCGCTGGCTACTGCGCGAGGCCGAAGCCGCAGCCGACGCGGAATGCCGCCGCATCGCGCTGTCCACCGGTGCCCGGAGCCGGCACAACATCCGCCTCTACCACGCCCAGGGTTACCGCACGGAGTCGTCCGACGGCGCGACGGCCTTCCTCACCAAGCCTGTGCCCGCGGATGGCGCCGTAGGGGTTTCCTGAGAAAGAGCGGGCAGGGGTGGGACGACGAGACCGCCGCCCCAAGCGAACCCTGCTGGAGCCGCTTTCGGCCACGTCGTCGCTGAGCCGGCGTGAACGTCTGGTGCTGCGGCTCTCCGGCTCAGGCGCGTGGGCCGGCGCCGTGCAGCAGGGTGTCGATGATACGGGCGGCGAGGGCGTCGGGGTCGGCGCCGTCCGCGTCGCCGTGCAGGGATTCCCCGATGAGCGCGTAGTAGACCCGGCGCACCCAGTCGAGGTCGGCGGCTTCGTCGATGAGCCTGTCGGCTTGGGCCCGCCTCAGCACGGCGGTGCAACTGCGGGCGATGTCCTCGTGGAGGACGGCGGCCTCGCTGCCGGGGTCTGCCGGCAGCCCCAACGCGAACGCCCAGGCGCTCTTCACCTCGAGCACGTTGGCGGTGATCCGGTGCATCGCCACCAGCGGCGGCGCGGTGTCCGGCCGGCCGTCGTCGATCGCCTGGGCGAGCTGGCGGGCCGCGGACGAGGCCAGCGCCTCGATCAGCGCCTGTCGACTGGCGAACCGCCGGTGAATGGTCGTGCGGGCCACTCCCGCGGCTGCGGCGATCTGCTCCATGGACGCGCCCGGCTCTTCGGCGAGCACCCGCTCCGCCGCCTCCAGGATCACGCGCACGCTCCGTTCCGCGTCCGCCCGCAACGGTCGTGCTGCCGTCTCACCCATCACGCCTCCTGTCCGACCGCTTATCCAGCGACACACTACATCGATGATGCTTTCACGCTCTTATCTGCGTCATATATGTTGCAGTTAAGGGAACTACTGGTACATACTCCTTCCAGTTGTCATCGGCTCGGATCCCACGTCCAAGGAGAACCACGTGCACAACACCGCCCTCATCACCGGAGCGTCGTCCGGCCTCGGCGCGGAATTCGCCGCCCAGCTCGCCGCCCAGGGGCACGACGTGATCTTGGTGGCGCGATCCGGCGACCGGCTCACCGCCCTCGCCCAGCGCCTGACCGCCGAACACGGCGTCCGCGCCCACGTGCTGGTCCAGGACCTCGCCGAGCCGGACGCCGCCCGCCGCATCGCCGACCAGCTGACCACCCGCGGCCTGAACGTCGACCTCCTGGTCAACAACGCCGGATTCGGCACCTGCGGCCGCTTCGAGGAGATCCCCGGACCCCGCGACCACGACCAGCTGATGGTCAACGTCGTCGCACTCGTCGACCTCACTCACGAGGTGCTGCCCGGCATGCTGGAGCGCGGCCGTGGCGCGATCGTCAACGTCGCCTCCAACGCCGCCTTCCAGCCCTCCCCGTACTTCGCCGTCTACGGCGCGGCCAAGACCTTCGTGCTGAACTTCGGCCTCGCCCTGCGACAGGAGTACCGCCGGCGCGGCATCCGCGTGCTCACCCTGTGCCCCGGCCCGGTCGAGACCGCCTTCTTCGACACCATCGGCACCCGCAACGCGGCCGTCACCGGCTCCATGACCACCCCCGAACCCGTCGTCCGCGCCGCCCTGCGCGCGCTGGAGCGAGACCGCGGCTATGTCGCCCCCGGATTCGGCAACGCCCTCACCGCGCATCTGACCCCCCGCCGCCCCCGGACCCTGGTCGCCGCCATCGCCGAACGCATCACCCGCAAGGTCCTCGCCCCCTCGGACGCGGCCCCATCGCCCGTGGCGGAGCGCACCGCATGAGACCCTCCGCCGCCCCCGTCGGCGCGGCCTCGGCGATGCTGCTCGTCGGCACCTCCACCGCGGTCTCCGCCACCGTCGCCGACTACCCGGTCTTCACGGGACAGGCGCTGCGCTATGGCATCGCCGCGGCCATCCTGCTCGCCGTCGTCGGCCGCCGGCGCCTGCCCCGCGTCCGCCTGACCTCACATGACGTCCTGCTCCTGATCGCACTGGCCGCCACCGGCCTGGCCGGTTTCAACCTCTTCCTCGTCCAAGCCACCCGGCACGCCGGCCCCGCCATGATCGGCACCGTGGTCGGAGCCGTCCCCCTCGTGCTCGCCCTCGCCGGGCCCCTGATGGAACGCCGGCGCCCGGCCCCCCGCACCGTCGGCGCCGCGCTCGTGGTGGCACTCGGCGCAGCCGTCGCCGCCGGCCTCGGCTCGGGCAGCCCGACGGGCCTCCTGCTGTCCCTCGGCGCGCTGGCCGGCGAGGTGGCCTTCTCCCTGCTCGCCGTCCCCCTGCTGCCCAAACTCGGCCCCCTGAGGGTCGCCGCCTATCCCGCCGCTCTGTCCGTCCCCATGCTGCTGGCCGCAGGCCTCGCCCTGGACGGCACGGCCGCCCTGCGGCTGCCCACACC
The DNA here is from genome assembly GCF_053604425.1 of Microbispora sp. NPDC004025. Classification (NCBI taxonomy): domain Bacteria; kingdom Bacillati; phylum Actinomycetota; class Actinomycetes; order Streptosporangiales; family Streptosporangiaceae; genus Microbispora; species Microbispora sp. NPDC004025. Next base: position 547,946 of record NZ_JBSGHN010000001.1, read on the forward strand.
CAGCCAAGCAGCCGCCTTCGGCTACCTCGGCGCGATCGTCACCGCGGCCGCCTTCTTCCTCTGGTACGACGCACTGCGCCGCCTCGGCGCCGACCGCGCGGGCCTGTTCGCCGGCCTCGTGCCGGTAGGCGCACTGCTCACCACCCTCGCACTCGGCCTCGGCCAGGCAGGCCCCGCCGACGTCACCGGCGCCCTGCTCGTCGCGGCAGGCGTCGTCCTCGGCCTGCGGCAACCCAGTCGCGAGAGCCCAGTCGGCAGGCCATCGTCGACACCACGACATGCCTGACGTCCCTCACGGACGTCAACTCGCGTGACGCCCTCTCAGCCCGGCGAAGAGGGCGTCGAGAACGCGGTCCACGTAGGCATGTGTCAGCTGTTCGCCGGTGATCAGGTATCTGAAGTACAGAGGTCCGGACAGGATCGACATCGCCAGGTCCAAGTCGAAGTCGGGCGAGATCTGCCCCAGCTCGCGCGCCTTCTCCAGCCGGGCGACGGTCTTGGCCTCCTGCGGGGCGATGAAGCGCTCGTTGAGCGCGGCGGCGACCTGGGGATCGTATTGGGCTTCGCCCACGAGTGCCCGGACCAGGGGGCCGAACGGCGGCCGGCCCAGCAGGTCGACGGCCGCGTAGATCTGTGTGCGCAGGTCGGCGATGATGTCGCCGGTGTCGGGGTAGTCCAGTCCAGGTTCGTTCAACGACAAGAGGGAGTCGAGGAACAGGGCTCCTTTGGACGGCCAGCGGCGGTAGATCGTGTGCTTGCCGACGCCGGCGCGACTCGCGACCGCTTCGATGCTGAGTCTGGCGTAGCCGATCTCCTGTCCCAGTTCCAGCGTGGTCCGCATGATGGCTACGGTCCGGTCGGCGCTCTTCTCCCTCATTTCCGCCACCATAACAGCACGGCACGTGCCGTATTGACAGTACTGGCCTAATTCCCCCATCCTCCATCCTGTACGGCACGTGCCGTGCTGGATTGAGGATGGGGGATGGGCGTTGTGGAATCATCGGCGCTGAGCCTGATCGGCCTGACCAAGACGTTCGGCCGCAGACGCGCCGTGGACCATGTCGAGCTGCAGGTGCCGAGCGGCTCGTTCTTCGGCCTGGTCGGCCCCAACGGCGCCGGCAAGACCACCTCCTTGTCGATGGCGGTGGGTCTGCTCCGGCCGGATGCGGGCCGTGCCGAGATCTTCGGTGTCGACGTGTGGGCGGACGCCGTACGGGCCAAGAAACTGATCGGCGTGCTGCCCGACGGGCTGGCGATGCCGGAACGGCTGACCGGCCGGGAACTGCTGTGCTTCACAGGTCTGCTGCGCGGCCTGAGGCGCTCCGAGGTCGATCGCCGGGCTGAGGAGCTGCTGCACACCCTCGGGCTGGAGACGGCCGGCCGGACCCTGGTGATGGAGTACTCCACCGGCATGCGCAAGAAGATCGGCCTTGCCTCCGCCCTGCTGCACGCGCCGAAGCTGCTGGTGCTCGACGAGCCGCTGGAAGCGGTCGATCCGGTGAGCGCGGCGACGATCAAGGTGATCCTGCGGCGGTTCGTGCGCGGCGGCGGGACGGTGGTGCTGTCCAGCCATGTGATGGCCCTCGTGGAGCAGTTGTGCGACCACGTCGCGGTGATCGACGCGGGCCGGGTCGTCGCCTCGGGTCCGTTGGAGCGGGTGCGGGGCGGGCTGAGCCTGGAGGAGCGTTTCGTGAGCCTGGTCGGTGGTCGGCTGCCCGAGATGGAGGAGCTGGCGTGGTTGGCGTCCTGATCCGGATGAAGCTGGCCGTCCAGCGCAATTCGATGAGCGGGCAGCGTGCCGCTCAGATGACCTTCGGTGGTGCGGTGGGCCTGGTGCTCGCGGGCGCGGTCGTGCTGCTCGCCGGTCGGGACTATCCGGTGGCGTCGCTGCGGCTCGACCTGCTCGGTGCCGCGCTGGCGCTCTGGACGGCCGGCTGGCTCGTGGGGCCCGCTCTGTTCGGTGGCGGGGATGAGACCCTGCGCCCCGAGCACTTCTCCCTGCAGGCGATGTCCCCGCGCGCGTTGACCGTCGGCCTGGCCGCCGCCTCCTTCATCGGTGTCGCACCGGCGGTGACCGTGGTGGCGCTGGCCGCACTGGTGGTCGTGGCGACCGGGTCCGGGGCGACGGTGGTCGCCGTGGTGGCGGTCATCCTCCAGCTCGCCCTCACCGTGATCGCCTCCCGGCTGGTCACCGCCGTCCTCGGCCAGGTCATGCGATCACGCACAGGCGCCGCGCTGGCGGCGCTGCTCAGCGCGACGGTGCTGGCCGCCCTCCACTCCGGCTGGGTGCTGTCACCCCTGGCCGGTGCGGCGCTGGACACCGGATTTCCCAGCGTGGTCGCCACGTGGGTGCGCGCCCTTCCCTCCGGCTGGGGTCTGGCCGCCGTCGAAGCCGCCGGACACGGTGACTGGCCGCTCGTGGCGGCCGCCCTGGCGGGCCTGGCTGCGCTGGGCGCGGGATGTCTGTACGGCTGGGCCGTACTGATCCAGCGCCGGCTGACCACCCGCCGCGCCGGTGGACGACCCGCCGGGGCCACCGCCGACCGGTGGGTGCGCGGCCCGGTCACCGCGGTCGCCGCCCGCGAGCTGCGCACCTACACCCGTGACCTGCAGCGCTTCCACTTCGTCTGTTTCGCCCTGGCGTACGCGCTGGTGTTCTGCCTGCTGCCGCTGGTCGCCGGCGCCACGGTGTTCCTGCCGTGGACCGGGCTGCTGTTCGCCGTCTGGACGGCGGCGATCTCCGCCAACCTCTACGGTGACGACGGCACCGAACTGTGGGGGAAGATGATGATCCCCGGCGCGATCCGGCGCGACGTGCGCGGCCGGCAGCTCGGCTGGTTCCTTGTCGCCGCTCCGCCCACCGTGGTGCTGACCGTCGGCCTGGTCGTCGTCTCCGGCCACCACGAAGCCTGGCCATGGCTGGCCGCTCTGATTCCCGCGGTGCTGGGCGGCGGTGCCGGAATCACGGTGCTGGTCTCGGTCCTGCGCCCGGTCCCCCTGGGCGACCCGCACCGCCGCGGCGGCAACCTGCTGGACAACGGCACCGATTTCGCCCAGGTCCTGCTGATGCTGATCCTGACCGCGGCCGGCGCCGCGCCGGCCTTCCTCGCTGCGTGGCAGGGCCCGATCTGGGCCGGACCGGTGGTCGGGGTGGCCGGCGGGGCGGCCATGGCATGGCTGCTGGGCCGGATCGCGGCAGCCCGGCTGCGGAGCACCGCACCCGACCTTCTCCTGCGCTTTCGTTCCGGTACGCAACCCGCACGCAGGCGCCCGACGATCGCCCTCACCAGGCCCCCCGGCCTGCCGTACCGCCCCCAGCCCGATCTGGGCCTGCGGCGCCTCGGCCTCGACCTCGCCCCCGCCGGGCGACGGGCCTACGTCATCGCCAGCCTGACGCTGTGCTGGGTGCCCCTGGTGGCGCAGGGTGTGGTCCCCGCGATCATGCTCTCCACCGGGGAGATCAACCGCTCGTGGTTCGTGGCGCTACACCTGCCGGGCAGCTTCCAATGGCCGACGGTCATCATGATGATCATCATTGGACTTGTCCTGCTCACCACGGGGCTGGGGATCGGGCTCCACTACTTGGCCGGATCGCGCCGATCCGGCTGATGGAGCAGGTCGTCGGTGGCGTAGACGCCGCGGCACCTTGATGGAAGGACCCGGGTAAGGGCGTAGAAGGCGGTCCTGAGCTGTCCTTCACTTGGCCGGTGCCGCTGGACGAAAGCCCACGCCGATCGCCGCCAGGTCCTGCTCGTACGCGCCGTGTCGGCGGGCGCACCGGGCCAGGTCCCGGTCGTGGCGGAATGCGCCGCCCCGGGTGACATGCGGGTCGAAGGCCCAGTCCTCCGTGCTCGGCACCTCGATGGGAGCGCCCGGGTAAGGGGCATAGAGGGTGGAAGTCCACTCATCGGCGTTGCCCGCCATGTCCAGCACACCGAAGGGGCTGGCACCCTCGGGGAACGAACCGACCGGCGTGGTGGTGCCGATGCCCAAGTCCACCAGATTGGCCAGGCCCGTGCGGTACTCGTCGCCCCATGGGAACTCCCGGCCGTCGTCACCGCGGGCGGCACGCTCCCACTCGTCCTCGGTGGGCAGGCGCACGCCAAGGCCGCCGAGCTGTTCCCCCAGCCACCGGCAATAGTCCATCGCCTCCTTCCAGGTGACGCCGATGACCGGATGGTCCACCGGTGCCTGCGGCGCCGGCCTGCCGGTGGCCTGCGCGAAGAGCGTCCACTGGCCGACAGTGACCTGGGTGCGGGCGATCCGGAACGCCGGAAGGTGGATCTCCGTGCGCGGGGCTTCCTTCCGGTACCACTCCACCGGCACTCCAGTGTCGGAGTAGCGGTGTGCCACCTCCTCCACCTCTTCGGCGGGTGTACCCCGACGCAGCATCCCGGCCGGGATCTCGACCCAGTCCACCAGTTCCACCAGCATGACCCCTCCACCGCTGATCAGGCAGATTCCATGATCGCCCCGATGTCCCAGATGCTCATCGGTCGATGGACCCATGCCGACAGCGACCTTCAACCTAGGACCTCGGGCCGCACATGAGCCGGGACGAGGACCTACGGCCGAGAAGGGGGGGAGTCCTTCGACCTGAAGAGCGACCTCCCGGACTCGATGATGAAGGAGGTGCGCACCTGGTACGCCTTCGCGGTCGACCACGTCCACGCACCGGAAGCCGCGGAGCGGGCCGGGCACGGCGTCGACGTGATGCTCAGGGTCTACGTCAAAGGCATCGAGGGGCAACGCGAGATGGCCAACCGCCGCATCCCGGAGGCCCTCGCGGGATGAGGGCCTCAGTCGCCGTCGAGGTGCAGTTCTGCCGCCGGGTCGGCGGCGCACTGGCGGGCGAGATCTCCGAGTTTCCGGATCGCCTCCACGTCCTGAGTGGTCGATGTGGGGAGGAGGGCAAGTTCGGAGAGGAACTGCGGCATCTCGGCCGGCGAAAGGATCAGGCTGCCGTACGGGTCGAGGCGTTCCAGCATCGGATGCGTGCCGCGCCCGCGCACCCGGCCGACGAGACGCACGAAGACCTCCTTGGCGTCCGGTGCGACGGCGACGGGAGCGAGCGTCCTGCGCTTCGGGCTGCTTCCACGTTGCTCCACCCTCATCAGCACCGCGTCAACGCCCATGATCACACCTTAGTCAGGACCCCGGGAGACCTCTCGGGGTCCTTCGGCGTACGGGAGCGGTATCGTTCCGCGAGGCGCCGGAGTCGCCGGGCTCACCTCGGGAAACGGGGCCGCGAGCATTCCGCGTATGTTCCGTGATCAGTGGCACACGGCTGCTTCCGGCGGCTGTCGACTACGTGTCAGGCAGACACGATCCATGGAGGAGCCGCAGCTCAGGCAGGGTTTCCCTGATCAAGCGTGGTAGGGCGGGTGGGACTTGAACCCACGACCCACGGATTATGAGTCCGATGCTCTGACCGGCTGAGCTACCGCCCCGCAATGGTGGAGTCTCTCACAACTTAGCGGCTGAGGGGATCGGGGATCGGCGGCCTTCGGCCCTGGGCGTAATCCCCGCCGATCATCCGTGCCGGTGATCGTCCGCCCTGAGCCGGGGACTCACCTCCTGGGAGTTATGCGGCATATGTCGGGGTATGTGACTGCTGAGGCGACACCGCTCCACAAGACGGCTCTGCGAAACGTGGCTCCGCAACGAATCGGGGGTGCCCCGTGGGGAGACGACTGGCGGGCGTCTGCGTGCTGCTCCTGATGTCCCTCCCCGCCTGTGGGCAGGGCGGGCGGCAGCCGGGAGCGGAGCTCGGAGCGGTCGGCGACGTGCGGGAGGGCTTCGCCGTCGGCCTGCTGCTCCCGAACGAAGGGCCGGACCGGCCTCTGTTCACCCGGGCCCTGGCATCGCTCTGCCCACGCTGCCACGTCCGGTACGCGAATGCGTCGGGTGACCGGGCCAGACAGGCGCGGCAGGTCGGCCGGATGCTGGCCGACGGTGTGCGGGTGCTGGTCCTCGGCGCGGTGGACCCCGAAGCCGCCGCTCCCTGGGTGGCCAGGGCCAAGTTGTCCGGGGCGAAGGTGATCGCCTACGACCGGCTGGCCAACGGGCCGGTGGACGCCTACGTCGCGACGGATCCGGCACGCGTCGGCCGGGAGCAGGCGCTGGCCCTGCTCCGCGCCATGAAGGTGGCAGGACCGGTGCTGCTGGTCAACGGACCCGCCGCGGACCCCTACGCCTCTTTGGTGAAGCGGGGCCTGCACGCCGTGCTCGACGGCCGGGTGACGGTCGGCTGGGAGCGGGACCTGACTCGGCCCGGCGACGCAGGGCGCGAGGTCGTCGCGGCCGTCGCCGCGCTCGGCGGGGCGGCGAAGGTGGGGGGCGTGTGCTGCGCGAGCGGAGCGGCGGCGCAGGCCGTCGCGGCGGAACTGGCGAAGGCGGGAATGGCCGGGGTGCCGCTGATCGGATATGACGGCCGGCCGGGCGTGGGCGCGCGGACGGCCGCTGTACGCACCGACGTCGCGGCTCAGGCGGCGGCCGCCGCCAGGCTGGTGGTCGAGGTCGCGGGCGGCAGGACCGTGTACGGCACGGCCGTGGTGGCCAATGGGACGACGGTCTCGATCCCGGCGGTGCTGGTTCCGCCCGCCGTGGTCACGAAGGCCGGGGCTCCCACAGCTTCCGATCGCGGGACCGCCCGCAAACAGGGCGCGCCGCCGCACTGACACGTCCGCGCTCAGCGGGCATGTACAGCACGGGTCCCCACGGTATCCCGCTCGATAGGCCCTGCCCGTCTGCAGTGAATCCGGCCCCTGCGCCTGCCGGCGGGGACGCTCAGGTCGGTGTGGGGCGCATGCCTTCGAGCAGGGTGGCGAGGTAACGGCGGGCGATCTCGACCCGGTCGGCGGGGGTGCCGCCGTGGACGGCCACGGCGTGGGCGATGCCGCACATGAGCGGGACGAGGTCGGTGGCGGCGAGGTCGGTGCGGATGGCTCCGGCATGGCGGGCCCGTTCGAGCAGTGTGGTGCCGGCGGAGGCCAGTGACTTCTTGAGTTCCGTGGTGCGGGGCAGGGTGTCCGTGGCCGCCGCGGCGACCGGGGGCAGGGCGGCGTCGGTGACCTGTGCTTCGACGACGCGATGCAGGAAGCCCTCCAGCGCACGCCGGGGATCGGTGTCGGCCAGAGCCTGCTCGCCATGCGCGACCAGGGCTTCCAGGCAGGGAGCGGCGACGGTCTCCAGCAGTGCCTCGGGGGTGGCGAAGTGCCGGTAGACCGTGGCGACACCGAGGCCCGCCCGGCGTGCGATGTCGTTGAGCTGCAATGCCGTGCCCTGGTCGACCAGGTCTCGGGCGATGGCGATGATCCGCTCCCAGTTGCGGGCGGCGTCTTTGCGCAGCTGCGTGCTCGTCATGGGGGAGGATCCGGGTTGCTCGTCGTGGTTCACAGCTCGTCGTCCGAATCATATGCGGGCGTTCCCGGGGACCCTGGCGGTGGGCGGGCCGTGCGAACGGAGAGCGGTGGGAGTCGATGCGAGTCCCGAAAGAGCGCTGCCCGTGTGACCGGCGGGCGCCTGCGGATGTTCATGCTCCGGACGTCACAGGTGCGTGGGCCTCGCTGAGCAGGCGTACGGCCTCGGCGACGCGGCGGTCGGCCGCCGCACGGAACGGGGCGACGGGGTGCGCCCGGGGCCCGATGACGAGACCGGTCCGGCCGGTCAGCGCGTGGTCGGTGGCGGCGGTGATCGAGGGCCTGGCCGCCACGGACGCCGGGCCGGAGGTGGATCGTTCGAACTTGCGGCGTACCAGCGGCCACAGCAGCCGCAGGACGGGAGAGACGATCTTCGGGTCGGTCAGGGTGCCGTCGGTCATGTCGGTCGCGGCGCCTCCGGGATCGGCGGCGAAGACCGACACGCCCGTGCCGTCCAGCCGCCTCGCCAGGTCGAGCGTGTACGCGAGGTTGGCGAGCTTGGCGCGGCCGTACCAGTGGAAGCCGTAGTAGCCGCCCGGCGGCTCGACGGCGTCGAACACCCGCTTGGCGGCGCCGACCGCGCCCGAGGTCACGTTCACGATCCTGCTCGGCGCCCCGGCGGTGAGCGTGGGCAGCAGCAGTTCGGTCAGCAGGTACGGCGAGAGGTGGTTGACGACGAACGACGCCTCGACGCCGCCCAGGTCCGCGCGCTCGGCGAACATCGCCCCGACGTTGTTGACCAGCACCGTCAAGGGTTCCCCCGACGCGGCGTGCTCCGCGGCGATGCGGGCGGCCAGCGCGCGGACCTGGTCGAGCGAGGCGAGGTCGGCGGACAGGAACCGGCCGGGGTGCGCAGGTCGCGTCGCGTCGATCCGCTCGACCGCCCTGGCTCCCCGGTCGGCGTCGCGCCCGACCACGGTCACCGCGAACCCGGCGGCGGCCAGGCCCAGTGCGGTCTCCAGGCCGATGCCCCCCGTGCCTGCCGTGACCACGGCTGTCTTCATCATGTGCCCCTTCGTCCGAATAAACGGATAATCCATCCGTTAGGTCGGACGGTAGCACAATCGGATGAACTATCCGTTCCATGAGAGAGCCGCGGTCACATCGGCGATGGGACCGCGGCCGGGAAAGGGGTCACTCCTCCTCGTCGGAGGGGGCGGGGGCGTCGGACGGGCGCAGGCGCTCCCAGAGCAGGAACGCGGCGCCGACGACGAGCATCGCGATGCCCGTCCACAGGTTGATGCGAATGCCCTCCGCCTTCTGCACCTCCTGGGCGCTGTCGAACAGCCCGGTGACGGTGAGGATCAGTCCGTACACCAGGAACAGACCACCGATCACGCGGCGGATGTCGAAGAGCCGTTGCGGGGCGGCCATGGAAACCTCCTACAGGAAGGGCACGTAGAACGCCGCGGCGAGGACGACCGCCCCGGCGCCGAGGATCACGGGGGAGCGGTACCAGGCGTGGTCTCCCGACAGCGCGTCGTCTGAGACGGACGCGTCGCTCAGGCCGTAGACGAGCCCGCGCAGCTCGCTTTCCGGCTTGGGGGTGGTGACGAGCGTGACCACGACGGAGACGATCGCGTCGACCACGAAGGCGATGCCCGCGCCCCAGAAGCTCGCGTTCAGCTCGGTGCCGAAGTCGAGCACGCCCGCCTTGTAGAGCATGTACGAGCCGAAGGCGGACACCGTGCCGCTCAGCAGGCCCCAGAAGCCCGCCCACGCGGTCATCCGCTTCCAGAACAGGCCGATGATGAACGTCGCGAACAGCGGGGCGTTGAAGAACGAGAACAGCGACTGCAGGTAGTTCATGATGTTGCTGAACCCGGCCGCGATGAACGCCGCGCCGATGCCCCCGATGACGCCGCCGATGGTGGCGATGCGGCCGAGCCGCACGTACCACTCGTCCGGGTGGTCGCCGTTGATGTGCGACTTCCAGATGTCGTAGGTGAAGACCGTGTTGAAGCCGCTGATGTTGGCGGCCATGCCGGCCATGAACGAGGCGAGCAGGCCGGTCACCGCGATGCCGAGCACGCCGTTCGGCAGGAACTCGTCCATCAGCAGCGGGATCGCCTCGTTGTACGTCGGCCCGCCGTCCTTGCCGAGGTCGCCGAACAGCACGAGCGCGACGAGGCCGGGGATCACGGTGACGATCGGGATCACAAGCTTCGGGTAGGCCGCGACGATGGGGGTCAGCCGGGCGGCGTTGGTGTTGCGGGCCGACAACGCGCGCTGGACCTCGGCGAAGTTCGTGGTCCAGTAGCTGAAGGACAGCACGAAGCCGAGCCCGAGGACCAGACCGATCCAGCTGGCCTGGAGCGGGTTGTCGGTGCCGGCGGTGTGCGCCCAGGTGTGCAGGCCTCCCTCGCCGAGCACGCTCTGCTTGACCTTCTCCCCGAGGCCGGAGAAGCCGCCGACGCGGGTCAGGCCGATGATCACGATCGGCACGAGCCCGGCGACGATCACGAAGAACTGCATGACCTCGTTGTAGATCGCCGAGGACAGGCCGCCGAGCGTGATGTACCCGAGCACGATCGCGGCCGACACGATGATGGACAGCCACAGCGGCCAGCCGAGCAGCGCGTCCATGACGAGCGCCAGCGCGTACAGGTTGATCCCGGAGATGAGGATCTGCGCGAGGGCGAACGTCGAGGCGTTGAGCAGCTGGGTCGCGCCGTTGAACCGGCGGCGCATGAACTCCGGGACGCTGTGCACCTTCGACCGGTAGTAGAAGGGCATCATCACTATGCCGAGGAACACCATGGCGGGGACCGCGCCGAGCCAGTAGTAGTGCACGGTCATCACGCCGTACTGCGCGCCGTTGGCGGCCATGCCGAGGATCTCGGTGGCGCCGAGGTTGGCGGACATGAAGGCGAGGCCGGTGATCCACGCGGGGAGGGCGCGGCCCGAGAGGAAGAAGTCCAGACTCGTCCGTACGGCCCGTTTGGCGGCGAAGCCGATTCCCAGCACCACGAGGAAGTACAGGGCGAGGATCACGTAGTCCAGGACGTTGACGTCGAGCCGCAGATCCTGTGCGGCCAGCAATTGGGCATCAGGCACGCCACGCCAGCTACCCCCGGGTCACCCCGTTTCACCACGGCCGTTCCCATATACCCAATCGTGACAAACCGCTGGTAAGGGCCTCGTCAAGCCTGGCCGGGGGCGCGGAGCGGAGCCCCGAGTGGCGCGGGAGGAACCGGGTAGGCGAGGGGGAGCAGGAGGACATCGACGGAGGGAGGCACGTCATGGCCGACGCACCGAACCCGATCCAGCTGCAGAAGCACCTGAAGGGCGTCGACTACCCGGCCGGCAAGTCGGACCTGATCCGCACGGCTCGCGACCACGGCGCGGACGACAACGTCATCGACGCGCTGGAACGCATCCCGGACCGGCAGTACGACGGACCCAACGCGGTCAGCAAGGCGGTTTCCGACGTCGGGTAGATCGGACGGCCCGACCTGAGGAGTGCTCCCGGAGCACATGATCCTGACCCGTGACGCCGGAGTCGGGCGGCCGGCGCGAGGAGTTTCCGCGCCGGCCGCCCGCTGACGTCCGCGTGCTCGGGATCCGCGTGCTCGGGATCCGCGTGCTCAGGACCAGACGGCGGCGATCGGGTCGGCGAGGGTGGCGGCCTGGTCGAGCCCCGCCGTGAAAGCCGGTCCCCACAGACCGGGGTCGAGGACGTTCTCGCCGAACACCGCGACCGAGGCGGCGTCGGGGTGGACGACGTACGAGGCGGTCGCGCCGGCCTTCGCCATCTCGGCGTCGAGGACGGCCCGAGGGGTCAGGTTGCCGAGCGGTTCGAGCACCACGAGGGCGCGGGCGCCCGTCGCGAGGTCGGCGTTGGTCGCCGAGCGGACCCCGCCGTCCACGTACCTGCGGCCGTTGATCTCCACGGGCGGGAAGACCATCGGCACGGCGCAGCTCGACGCGACGGCGAGCACCAGCGGCGCGCCCGAGGCCCGGTCCCACACGACGAACTCGCCGGTGGCCGCGTCGACGCTGGTGATGAGCAGGTCGCGCTCGGGCCACTCCTTCACGGGCAGCCGCTCGCCGACCGCGGCGAGCCGCTCCGCCGCGTGGTCCACCTTCGCCGCCAGGGCCATCTGGCCGACCCTGCGCCGGGCCTCCCTGCGGTCGAGGCTGGGGTCGAACATGACGGCGAACGCCTGCATGACCTCGTTCATGTCGACGGCCGGGGGCGGGCCGGTGTCCACCTTCGCCTGGTGGGCGACGGCCTCCTCCAGGTCGGCGCCCGTGGCCACGAGCGTGCCGACGACCGAGCCGGCCGAGGTGCCGATGATCCGGTCCGCCGTCCCCAGGTCGACGCCGAGGCGGCGCAGGCCGGTGACGATCCCCGCCTCCCAGGCGATGCCGGCGACTCCTCCGCCGCCGAGCACGAGAGCTGTAGTCATGTCCAGAATTATGTTCCACGAGGCGGGATGCTCCGGCCCGGATGAAACCGGTTGAGATTTGTCTGGACGCCAAACTATTGACGGCACTTCCGCCGGTGTGTGAATCTTCCTTCCAGATTTCCATGCACGTGCGAGAAGGACGGTCAGGGTCCCCACCTGGTCGTGCATGGCCGGTTGTCCGTGCTCGGAGGGAAACCGTCCATGCGAAGATTCGCATCCATGCTCGTGGTCGCCGCCGTGGCCCTGGTCACGGCCGTGATCAGAATGTCCCCGGTGTCGGCGGTCGCAGCCGACCCGTACACGTTCAAGAACGTGCAGATCGCCGGGGGCGGCTTCGTCCCCGGCATCGTGTTCAGCCAGGTCCAGAAAGACCTGATCTACGCCCGTACCGACATCGGCGGCGCGTACCGCTGGAACCAGTCCTCCCAGACCTGGACGCCGCTGCTCGACTGGGCCGGCTGGTCCAACTGGGGCTACAACGGCGTCGCCAGCATCGCCGCCGACCCGGTGGACGCCAACAAGGTGTACGCCGCGGTCGGCATGTACACCAACAGCTGGGACCCCAACAATGGCGCGATCCTGCGCTCGTCGAACAAGGGCGACACCTGGCAGGTGACCCCGCTGCCGTTCAAGCTGGGCGGCAACATGCCGGGCCGCGGCATGGGCGAGCGCCTCGCCGTGGACCCGAACAAGAACAGCGTCCTGTACTTCGGCGCGCCCAGCGGCAACGGCCTGTGGCGGAGCACCGACTCCGGCGCCACCTGGTCGAAGGTGACCAACTTCCCGAACGTCGGCAACTACGTCGCCAGCCCCGGGGACGCCTACAACGGTGACAACCAGGGCGTCGTCTGGGTGACCTTCGACAAGCGGACCGGCACGTCGGGCAACGCCACCCAGACCATCTACGTGGGCGTGGCCGACAAGAGCAACACCGTCTACCGCACCACCAACGGCGGCACCTCGTGGGAGCGGGTCGCCGGGCAGCCCACCGGCTACATCGCCCACAAGGGCGTGCTCGACACGGCCAACGGCTACCTCTACATCGCCACCAGCGACACCGGCGGCCCGTACGACGGCGGCAAGGGCGACGTGTGGCGCTACGCCACCGCCACCGGCACCTGGACCCAGATCAGCCCGATCCCGTCCAGCAGCGGCGACGACTACTTCGGCTACAGCGGCCTGACGATCGACCGGCAGAACCCGAAGACCATCATGGTCGCCACCCAGGTCTCCTGGTGGCCCGACGCGATCTTCTTCAGGAGCACCGACAGCGGCGCGACCTGGACCCGCATCTGGGACTGGACGTCCTACCCGAACCGTAGCTTCCGCTACAAGATGGACATCTCCGCCGCGCCGTGGCTGACCTTCGGGACCAACCCCCAGCCGCCGGAGGTCACGCCCAAGCTGGGCTGGATGAACGAGTCGGTGGAGATCGACCCGTTCAACTCCGACCGGATGATGTACGGCACCGGCGCGACGATCTACGGCACCACCGACCTCACCAAGTGGGACTCGGGCGGCCAGTTCACGATCAAGCCGATGGTGAAGGGCCTGGAGGAGACCGCCGTCCTCGACCTGATCAGCCCGCCGAGCGGCGCCCCGCTGGTCAGCGCGCTCGGTGACATCGGCGGCTTCCGGCACACCAACCTCGACGCCGTGCCGTCCATGATGTTCACCCAGCCCGTCTTCACCTCCACGACCTCGCTCGACTACGCCGAGGCCAACCCGAGCGTGATGGTGCGGGCCGGCAACTTCACCGACGCCGACCGGCCGAACGACAGCCACGTCGCGTTCTCGACCGACGGCGGGGCCAACTGGTTCCAGGGCACCGAGCCGGGCGGGATCAACAGCGGCGGCACGGTCGCCGCGGCGGCCGACGGCAGCCGCTTCGTGTGGGCGCCGGGCGACCCCGGCATTCAGGTCGTCTACTCGGTCGGCTACGGCAACAGCTGGACCGCCTCCAGCGGCGTTCCGGCCGGCGCGATCGTCGAGTCCGACCGCGTGAACGCGCAGAAGTTCTACGCCTTCTCCGGCGGCAAGTTCTACGTGAGCACCAACGGCGGCGCGAGCTTCAGCGCCACCGCCGCGACCGGGCTGCCGACGACCGGTGTGCACTTCAAGGCGCTGCCCGGCAAGGAGGGCGACGTCTGGCTCGCAGGTGAGGGCGGCCTGTGGCACTCCACCAACTCGGGCGCCTCGTTCACCAAGCTGTCGAACGTCAGCACCTCGGTGAACATCGGATTCGGCAAGGCGGCCCCCGGCAAGACGTACCAGGCCCTCTACCTCATGGGCACGGTGGACGACGTGCAGGGCCTGTTCCGGTCCGACGACACCGGCGCGAGCTGGGTGCGCATCAACGACGACCAGCACCAGTACGGCAACGCGGGCGAGGCCCTGACCGGCGACCCGCGGATCTACGGCCGGGTCTACCTCGGCACCAACGGCCGGGGCATCATCTACGGCGACCGCAACGGCGGGACCTCGCCGTCCCCCTCGCCGTCGGCGTCCCCGTCGGCGTCCCCGTCGGCGTCGCCTTCGGCGTCCCCGTCCGCCTCCCCGTCCGCGTCCCCCTCGGCTTCTCCGTCGGCGTCGCCGTCCGCCTCGCCCTCGGCCAGCCCGTCCGCCTCGCCGTCGGCCAGCCCGTCGGGTGGCGCCGGCAAGGCGTGCTCGGCGACCTACAAGGTGGCCAACCAGTGGCCGGGCGGCTTCCAGGGCGAGGTCACGGTGAAGAACACCGGCAGCGCCTCGATCAGCGGCTGGAGCGTCAAGTGGGCCTTCGCCAACGGGCAGACGATCAGCCAGCTCTGGAACGGCACGGTCAGCCAGTCCGGGGCGAACGTCACGGTCACGAACGTGAGCTACAACGGCTCGGTCGGGGCCGGGGCGTCCACCACGTTCGGGTTCCAGGCGAGCTGGAACGGGACCAACGCCGTCCCGTCGGCGGTGACCTGCACCGCCTCCTGATGTAGCACGGCGACGGCCGTACGGATGAGCCGCCCGGGCGGCTCATCCGTACGCCCGTCCGACAGGAAAATCGCGTGCGCCCCGAGCGCGACCCGGTGTTGCATGAACCGGATGACCGACGAACCGCTGGAACGACTGCGCGCCGCCGCCCGGCGCACGCGTGAACTCGCCGCGAACCGGGCGGGCACCGGCCTGGGCCACGAGGACGCCGACGACGACGTCGGCACGATCGGCACGGACGGCGCCCTCGGGTTCGATCCGTTTCCTCTGCTCGAAGCCCTTCACCGCAACGGCGTCCGAGCCGTGGTGATCGGGCAGGTCGCCGGCATCATGCACGGGTCCACCGAACTGACCGGCGATCTGGATCTGCTCTGGGACGGCGCGCCTGCCCACGCCCCGGCCCTGGCGGCCGCCTTCGTCTCCGTCGGCGCCAGGCTCGCCGACGAGAAGGGCACTCCCATGGCGACTCGTCCGGATGCCCTGCTCCGCCCCAGAGTGCGGTTCACCTCACCCGGAGCCGGCGGCGACTGCTGCACCCCGGCGCTCCCCTGGGGCGACCTCCGCGTCCGGGAGATCCTCGACCGGGCGATCACCGCGGCCGGCCCGGGCGGCCTGGAGGTTCACTACGTCACCCGGGACGACCTCATCCGGATGCGTCGCGCCCTGGGCCGTCCGAAGGACCTCCGGCGTGCGGACGAACTCGACTCGCCGGACTCGGACCGCCGAGGTTGACTTCTCGCCGCCGGAGCGCGGCGGACCTCCCGCCGGTCCTGTGAGAGCACAGGCCTGGTGGGACGGGGTCATACGGATGTGACGGTCGACTGGTATGCCCGTGGGGCCCTTCGCGTAGCCTTTCTGGGGCGGGCCGTCGGGCCGCGCCTGGACAGGGGTGACTGCGCGATGGCGATCGGAGTTTACGTCGCGGCCGGCGACGCGAGGAGCAACAAGGGCACGATCGCCCTGGGCATGATCGAGCTGCTGACCCGCCAGGTGGGCACGGTGGGCGTGTTCCGCCCGGTCGTCCGGGCCGGCCGTGAGGACAGCCTCGTCAACACCGCGCGCGACCGTTTCGGCATCGGCCTGCCCTACGCGATGTGCACGGGCGTCACCTACGAGGAGGTGCACGCCGACGAGGAGCGTGCGGCCGGGGAGATCCTGGCCCGCTACCGGGCGCTGGCCGGGCGGTGCGACGCGGTCGTGGTGATCGGCACCGACTACACCGACGTGGGCGCGCCCACCGAGTTCGTGTTCAACGCCGAGCTCGCCGCCAACCTCGGCACGCCGGTGATGAACGTGGTGACCGGGCTCGACCGCACCCCCGACGAGATCGCCGCGGCGGTCGAGATGTCGCGCAAGGAGCTGGCCGAGCGGCACGCCACCGAGCTGGCCACGGTCGTGACCCGGGTCGCCCCCGACCTGGTGGACGAGGTCGCCGCCCGCGTCCCGGCGTACGTCCTGCCGGAGGTGCGGCGGCTGTCCGCGCCGACGGTCAGCGACCTTATGGCCGCCTGCGACGGCGAGCTGTTCATGGGCGACGCCGACCAGCTCGGCCGGGAGACGGGCGGGCTGATGATCGGCGCGATGTCGCTGCCGAACATCCTGGAGCGCCTCACCGAGGGCCTGGCGGTCGTCGTCCCCGCCGACCGGGCCGCCGCGCTGGTGCCGGGGCTGCTGGCCGCGCACAAGGCCCCCACGTTCCCGGCCCTGTCGGCGATCATCCTCAACGGCGGGCTGGAGCTGCCCGACGCGGTCGTCCGCCTGCTCACGGGCATGGACATCCGGCTGCCGATCGTCACGACCGGCGGCGGCACCTTCGAGACCGCGACCAAGCTGTCGAGGGCCGAGGGCCGGTTCAGCCCGGACGCCAAGGGAAAGATCGACACCGCGCTCGGGGTCTTCGCCGAGCACGTCGACGCCGGGGCGCTGCTGCGCAGCCTGCGGGTCACCAAGGCCGCCGCGATCACGCCGCTCATGTTCGAGTACGACCTGCTGGACCGCGCCCGCGCCGACCGCAGGCACATCGTGCTGCCGGAGGGCGCCGAGCCGCGCATCCTGCGCGCGGCCGACAGCCTGCTGCGCCGGGGCGTCGCCGAGCTGACCCTGCTGGGCGACGAGCGGGAGATCCGGCTGGCGGCGGCCACGATGGGCCTGGCCGTCGACGACGCCCGCGTGGTCAGCCCGTTCGACCCGGAGCTGCGCGAGCTGTTCGCCGAGGAGTACGCCCGGTTGCGCGCGCACAAGGGCGTGACCGCCGGGCAGGCCCGCGACATCGTCACCGACGTCTCCTACTTCGGCACGATGATGGTCCATCTCGGGCTGGCGGACGGCATGGTCTCCGGCGCGGCCCACACCACCGCCCACACGATCAGGCCGTCGTTCGAGGTAATCAAGACCTCGCCGGGGGTCGGCGTCGTGTCCAGCGTCTTCTTCATGTGCCTGGCCGACCGCGTCCTCGTCTACGGCGACTGCGCCGTCGTGCCCGACCCGACGGCCGCCCAGCTCGCCGACATCGCGATCTCGTCGGCCGCCACGGCCGCCAGGTTCGGGGTGGAGCCGCGCGTGGCCATGCTGTCGTACTCGACCGGCGAGTCCGGCGCGGGGCCGGAGGTGGACAAGGTGCGCGAGGCCACGGCGCGGGTCCGCGAGCTGCGGCCGGACCTGCCGGTCGAGGGCCCCATCCAGTACGACGCGGCGGCCGAGCCGAGCGTGGCGCGGACCAAGATGCCCGGCAGTCCGGTGGCCGGGCGGGCGACGGTGTTCGTGGTGCCCGACCTCAACACGGGCAACAACCTCTACAAGGCCGTACAGCGCAGCGCGGGTGCGGTCGCGATCGGGCCGGTCCTGCAGGGCCTGCGCAAGCCGGTCAACGACCTGTCCCGGGGCGCGACCGTGGGCGACATCGTCAACACCGTCGCGATCACGGCCATCCAGGCGCAGGCGCACGGGGAGACGACACAGTGAGCGCGCGGGCGCGGCAAGGGGACACAGTGAGCGCGCGGGCGCGGCAAGGGGACACAGTGAGCGCGCGGGCGCGGCAAGGGGACACAGCGAGCGCGCGGGCGCGGCAGGGGGACACAGTGAGCGGCCAGGTCCTCGTCCTGAACACGGGGTCGTCGTCCATCAAGTACCGCCTCATCGACATGGGGACGCGCCGGGCGGTGGCCGGCGGGCTGATCGAGCGCATCGGCGAGGACGAGAGCGTGCTCACCCACGACGGCGTACGCAGTGAGCGCCGGGTGGCCGACCACGAGGAGGGGCTGAAGGCGGTGCTGGCGGCCTTCGCCGAGCACGGGCCGCCGCTCGACGCCGTGACCGCCGTGGGTCACCGGGTCGTCCACGGCGGCAGCCGCTTCGTCACGCCCGTGCTGATCGACGACGCGGTCGAGCGGGCCATCGAGGAGATGGCGCCCCTGGCGCCGCTGCACAACCCGGCCAACCTGGAGGGCATCCGGGTGGCCCGGCGGGCCTTCCCCGCCCTGCCGCACGTCGCCGTCTTCGACACCGCCTTCCACGGCACGATCCCGCCGCACGCGCACACCTACGCCGTCCCCCGCGAGTGGACCCGCATGCTCGGTGTGCGCCGCTACGGCTTCCACGGCACCTCCACGGCGTACGTCTCGCGCCGGGCGGCGGCTCTGCTGGGCCGGCCGTACGACGAGGTGAACTCGATCGTGCTGCACCTCGGCAACGGCGCGAGCGCGACGGCGGTGCGGGCCGGGCGCAGCGTGGACACCTCGATGGGCATCACACCGCTCGCCGGGCTGGTGATGGGCACCCGTTCCGGGGACGTCGACCCGGCTCTGGGCGCCTACCTCGGCCGGGTCGCGGGCATGGACCTCGCCGGTGTCGACGCGGCGCTGAACAAGGAGAGCGGCCTGCTCGGCATGTGCGGGGCCAACGACATGCGCGAGGTCTGGCGGCTTGCCGACGCGGGGGACGAGGACGCCCGGCTCGCCCTCGACGTGTACGGCTACCGCGTGCGCACCTACATCGGCGCCTACTACGCGGCGCTCGGCCACGTGGACGCCCTCGTCTTCACCGGCGGCGTGGGGCAGAACAGTTCCCGTGTCCGCGCGCTGGCGGCGAGCGGGCTCACCCGGCTCGGCATCGAAATCGACCCGGGGCGCAACGACGCCGAGTCGGCGCAGGCCCGGGTGATCTCCCCGGAGGGCGCCGAGGTGACGGTGCTGGTGGTGCCCACCGACGAGGAGCTGGAGATCGCCGAGCAGACCGCCGCCTGCCTCGGTGACGCGTGAACGCTCCGATCGTCGCCGCGGTCGTCGGCTGGCTATTGTGGGCAGCGAATGGGGGTGAGCCGTGTGGCGACGGCTGAGGACAGTCGTATGGGCGATGAACGGGGGGCCTCCGATCCGCCGGGCCCGCTCGACCGGATCCGCGCGACTCCGGCGGGCCGGCTGACGCTGCGGATCGTCATCGGGGTGATCGGCGCCGCTCTCGTCGTCACCGGCCTGATCATGGTGCCCTTCCCGGGGCCGGGCTGGCTGGTGGTCTTCGCCGGGCTCGCCGTGCTGGCCACCGAGTTCGCCTGGGCGTCGCGGCTCCTGGAGTTCGCCAAGGAGAGGGTCAGGGGGGCGACGGACTGGCTCAAGCGGCAGAACTGGTTCGTCCGCATCGTCGCGAGCGCGCTGACCCTGCTCTGCGCCGCGGCCATCGTCTGGGTGTCGGTCCGGCTGACCCTCGGCGTCGACCTGATCCAGGAGGCTCGCGACCTGCTGGGCTGACCGTCAGACGCCGGCCAGCCTGCGGACGGCCAGTTCGCTCAGCAGCGCCGCGCCGTCGGACAGGATGGCGTCGTCGAACTCCGCCTCGGCCGAGTGGTTGGCCGGGGCCGTGGCGAGATCCCGGCCGGGCGGGCAGGCGCCGACCACGAGGAACGCCCCCGGCACCTGCTCCAGCACGTACGAGAAGTCCTCCGAGCCGGTCGCCGGGGTGGGCAGCGGGAAGTAGCGGTCCTCGCCGAGGGCCTCGCGCACGGTCCGGGCGGCGAACTCCGCCTCGGCGTCGTCGTTGACGGTCACCGGATAGCCGATGCCGAAGGAGCAGTCGACGGACAGGCCGTGCGCCTCGCCGATGCCCCGGGCGAGCCGGACCAGGCCCTCCCTGACACGGTCGCGCGAGCCGGCCGAGAACGTGCGGACGGTGGCCTCGAACGTGGCCTCGTCCGGGATCACGTTGTCGGTGGTGCCGGCGTGGAAGCTGCCCACGGTCACCACGACCGGGTCGAACACGTCGTATCCGCGGGTGACGTGGGTCTGCAGGGCCGTCACGATCTCGCAGGCCGCGGGGATCGGGTCGAGGGCGCGGTGCGGGGAGGACCCGTGACCGCCCCTGCCGCGCACGGTCACGATCAGCGTGTCGGCCGCGGCCAGCACGGGCCCGCCCTTGGTCAGGAACAGCCCGCGCGGGATCGTCGTGGAGAAGACGTGCATTCCGTATGCGGCGATCGGCCTGGCCCCCGCCGCGTCGAGCACGCCTTCCTCGATCATCAGGCGGGCGCCCTCCTGGCCCTCCTCGCCGGGCTGGAACATCAGCACCACGTCGCCGGCGAGGTCGGCGCGCCGCTCGCTGAGCAGCCGGGCGGCTCCCACCAGCATCGCCGTGTGCAGGTCGTGGCCGCAGGCGTGCATGCGGCCGTCGAAGCGCGACCGGTAGGGCAGGCCGGTCTTCTCCTGCACCGGCAGCGCGTCCATGTCGGCGCGCAGCAGCACGGCGGGACCGGGCCGCCCGCCGCGCAGAACGGCCGTCACGGACGACAGGCGCTCGCCGGTGGCGATCTCCAGGGGCAGGCCGTCAAGAGCCGCGAGCACCTTCTCCTGCGTGCGGGGCAGGTCGAGGCCGATCTCGGGCTCCCGGTGCAGCGCGCGGCGCAGCTCGACGAGGTCGTCCTGGAGGGTCATGGTCCACCTTCGCCGCGAGGTCGGATGGTCAGGGGCAGAGGCGAGATCAGAGGTAGAGGCCGGTGCCGTGGTCGGTCTGCTGCGTCGCCACCGCGTGGAGGTCGCGCTCGCGCAGCACCAGGTAGAGCTGGCCCTGGACCTCCACCTCGTACTGGTCCTCGGGGTTGAACAGGACCTTGTCGCCGGTCTTCACCGACCTGACGTTGGCGCCGGCGCCGGACACCTCGCCCCAGACGAGCCGGTTGGCCATCTTGACCGTGGCCGGGATGACGATGCCCGCGCTGCTGCGCCGTTCCTCGAGCTCCCGCTCGACCTTGACCATCACGCGGTCGTGAAGCATCTGGATCTCGAACTTCGGGTCAGCCACGCTCGCAGTGTACGCGGAGCGGCACCGGGCACCGTCATCGGAGGTTCACCGGCGGCGGGGGCTCACCGGCGGCCCATGGCCAGGTCGTAGCCGGTTCCGGAGCGGCGGTAGACGCCGCCCTTGCCCCACTCCAGCACCTGGAACCGTACGTGGACGGTGTTGGAGGCGACGCCCGTCAGGTCGGCCATCATCTTCTCGGACAGGTCGACGATCGCGGGGATGTCGTGCTGGGCCACGGCCCATTCGGCCGGGCCGAAGTCCTCGACGACGCCGATCGCGCTCTTCCCCTTGTAGGTGATCCGCACCTTGGTGCCCAGGGGCCAGTAGGGGCTGGCGACCGTCCTGTACCGCATCGGCTTGCCGGACGCGGTCTGGGCGTCCCAGAAGGATGTGGCGGTGGAGACGCCGGAGGGCAGGGAGGCGGCCTTCTTCATGTCCTTGTACGCCGTGCGGAGGGTCGCGTTGAACGCCTCGACCAGGGAGGGCAGGTCCAGGGAGGCGGCCTCGGTCGGGGCCGGGCGGTCGGCGGCCACCGGGGAGAGCGGCGCGGAGGAGGGAGCCTGCGGGATCACCGAGGCCTGCGCGGCGGTCGCCGCGCCTGCGACGAGCGTGGTCGCGGTCATCGCGATGGTGATCGCCTGACGGGCTCGCTTCTGCATGGGCTTCCTTTCGTTCCGCTCGCGAGGGGGGCGGCCCCCGGGGGAAGAGGGCCTGGCGTCGCCCGAGGAGTCCCGGCTCGGCGGGCTCCGACGCGCCCGGGCACGGCGGAGCGGCCCTCGAAAAGGGGTGGGGAAGCTCCGGAGGCGGGACACGCGTCCCCTGGGGAAGGGGAGGCGACGCTTGTGCGAGGTATGGGATTTATGGGGGCAAAAGGTGATGCGATGCACGAGTATAGGGAAAGAGGGAGTAAAGCGGACAATTCGATCTAAATTCAAGGTAGATCGTCCTTGACGAAGGGCTTCGCAAACCGCTCTCATGGCAAGATCGGTCAAAGCGACGGCAAGGGGGCGGCATGGCGTTCGAGGGCTTCTCGTGGATCAACGAGCCCGCAGAGTGGTCCCGGATCGGAGAGGGACTGCGGGCCGTCGCCGGCGCCCAGACCGACCTGTGGCAGACGACGCACTACGGCTACTCGTACGACACCGCGCACATGTTCGGCCGCCAGGTCGCCGGGGACGCCCGGCTGACCGTGACGTTCGAGGCGGGCTACGCCGAGCAGTACGACCAGGCCGGGGCCGTGCTCCGGATCGACGAGGAGAACTGGATCAAGGCGGGGGTCGAGTTCGTCGACGGCGGCCACCAGCTCAGCGTCGTCGTCACCCGCGGCTTCTCCGACTGGTCCGTCACCCCCGCGCCCCCGGGCCTCGTCTCCGCGACGTTCGACTTCCAACGGGCCGGCGACGCCGTGACCGTCCGGTACGGCGTGAACGGCGCGGAGCCGGAGCACATGCTGCGCCTGGCCTACTTCCCGCCCGGAACGCCGGCCCTCGCGGGGGTCATGTGCGCCGCACCTGTGGGCAAGGGCTTCGAGACGCGCTTCACCCGCGTCTCGCTGGCGTAGCGCCGCTCCGCCGCCCGCGTTCCCGCGCCGCGAACCGGTCCTGGGCGTCGAGCACGGCGTCCCCGTAGGACGCGGCCCACATGCCCATCGCACGCATGGGGGCGAGCAGCGCGGTGCCCGCCTCCGTCAGCGCGTAGTCGACGCGCGGCGGCGCCTCGGCGTAGGCGCGGCGTTCGACCAGGCCGTTGTACTCCAGGCGCCGCAGCGCCTCGTTGAGGACCTTGGGTCCGATACCGCCGATCCTGGCCAGCAGATGCCGGGGCCGTAGCGGACCGGCCTCGCCGAGCGTGTAGACCACGACGCTGTCCCAGCGGTTCGCGAGCACCTCGAACGCCAGACGCGCCCGGCAGTCGGAGGTGTACGCCATCTCGTCGGGGAGCGTGTCCATGGCCTCATCCTGCCGCTTCCGAAGGACACCGTGTGGTGTGTATCGATTCGCCTAGCGTCGCGGACCGGCACCTGGTTCACCTCGGAAACGGAGACCTGTCATGCGTATCGGCATCCTCGGCACCGGCGCGATGGCCACGGCGCTGGGCGGCGCGTGGGCACGCGCGGGGCACGACGTCCTCGTCGGCGGACGCGACCGGACCGCGGCCGCCGCAGCGGCGGGCCGCGCCGGCGCCGCCAAGGACGGAACGCTCGCGGACGCGGCCGCGCACGGCGACCTCGTCCTCGCGGCGGTTCCCGCCGGTGTTGCGCCGCAGCTGGTGGACGGGCTCGCGGCCGTACTCGCCGGACGGACCGTCGTCGACTGCACCAACCCCCTCGCGCCCGGCCCCGGCGGGCCGGAGCTGACGACGGGCGGCACCACCTCGGTCGCCCGGCTGATGGCGGACGCCGCGCCCGGCGCCCATGTGATCAAGGCCTTCAACCTGTGCCACGAGAGCATCTGGACACTGCCGCGGCCGGTCTTCGGCGGAGCTCCGCTGGCCGTGCCGTTCTGCGGCGACGACCGGGAAAGCCTCGACCGGACCGCCGCGCTGATCGCGTCGATGGGGTGCGCGCCGATGCCCTGCGGGGGGCTGTCCCGCGCGGTCCACCTCGAGGCGACCGCGGCGTTCGCGATCGGCGTGTGGTGGTCCGGAGCGGAGCCCCGGTTCGCCTTCCCCGCGCAGGAACGGGCGCCGCGATCCTGATCAGGTGCCCGTCGCGGGCAGGACCAGCTCGGCGAAGATCGCCCGGTGGTCGGTCACCGGCAGCCGGTGGACGCCGAACGTCCGCACGGCGACGCGCGGGTCCACCAGGACGTGGTCGATCGTGACGGGCGGCACCGGCAGGCCCCCGAAATCCGACGACCTCCGGTACGGCCAGGTGCCGGCCAGGCCGTTGCCGGTCGCGTCGGCCGCGTCCCGGTAGCCCGCGTCGAGCAGGCGCCGGACCCTGGCGTGGTCGAGCGTCGCGTTGAAGTCCCCGGACAGGATCCGTACGGGCCCGCCGGGGTCGGGCAGCGCGGCGAGCGACCTCGACCAGCACCTGAACCGGAACGCGTAGCGCGGCGCGCACGGGTGCACGGACACGACGGCGACGGGTCCGGCGCCGGGCACCTCGACGATGCCCGCCGCCTGCCGGCGGCCGTCGAAGGCCGACAGGTCCTCCGGCCGGAGGGGAAACCGCGTGAAGAGCCCGGAGCCGCCCGAACCCTCCTGAGCCCGGTCGTCCGCGTACGGCAGGAGCGTGGTCAGGCCCGCCGCGCGCAGTCCCGCCGAGGCCTGCGGGGTCAGCTCCTGCAGCGTCAGGACGTCGGGGCGCACCCGCCGCACCAGATCCACCAGCGCGGGGGGCGGGACGGAGCCGTAGAGCAGGTTGGCCGACAGGACCCGCAGGACGGGGCCGGTGGCGCCGGCCGCACGCACGCCCGCGGCGGCCGGGTCGTGCGCGAACGGGTCGGACAGCGCGCGGGGCAGCACGCAGGCCGCCAGCGTCGCGGTGACCGCCAAGCCCGCGACCAGCGCCGCCCGGCGCCGCACGAGCAGCGCGACCAGCGGTGCGGCGATCGAGACGAGGGCGACGTACGGCGTGAAGGCGACCAGTTGCACCCACCGGAAGTGGACGTCGCCGGGCATCAGCCGCAGCAGGGCCCACAGCGCGAAGGGCGCGACCGCGAGCCACGCGAGCAGACCGCGCCAGATTCCCGGGCGACCCACCCAGCCGGCTGCCAGTCTCGCCATCCTCGGACTCCTTCGTGAAAGATCCACTGTACGACGCTTCTGCACGTGCATCCGGGGCTCCACGCCGGTCCGGGGAACTGTCGTACAGTCTGCGGCATGGATGCCGAAGCGAGAGTCCTTGACGCCATCGACGAGGCGGACACCGTGAACCTGCTGGCCGACCTGGTCCGGGTGCCGAGCGTCACCGGCACCGACGCCGAGTCGGACCTGCAGGACCGGTGCGCCCGCATGCTCGCCGAATGGGACCTCGACGTCGACATGTGGAAGCTCGACCTCGACGACCTGCGCTCCCGCGAGGGGTTTCCCGGCATGGAGGCGGAGCGCGCCGAGGGATACGGCGTCGTCGGCGTCACCGAGGGCGAGGGCGCGCCCGCGCTGATCCTGCAGGGGCACGCCGACGTCGTGCCGATCGGCGACCCGGGCAAGTGGGAGGGGCAGGACCCCTTCGGCGCCCGCCTCACCGCGACCACCCTGCACGGCCGGGGCGCCTGCGACATGAAGGCCGGTCTCGCCGCCAACCTCGCCGTCGCGCGGGCGCTGCGCGCGGCCGGCGTACGGCTGGCGCGTCCCCTGGCCGTCCACTGCGTGGTCAGCGAGGAGGACGGCGGGCTCGGCGCGTTCGCCACCCTGGCCAGGGGCCACACGGGGGAGGCGGCCGTGATCACCGAGCCGACGAGCGGGAAGCTGATCATCGCCAACGCCGGCGCGCTGACCTTCCGCCTGGAGGTCGCCGGCCGCGCCGCGCACGGCGCCACCCGCTACGAGGGGGTCAACGCCGTCGAGGCGTTCGTGCCCGTGCTTCAGGCCGTCCGGCGGCTCGAACGCGAGCGCAACGCCGCCCCCGGCCCTCTCTTCGAGGACAACCCGCTGCCGTACCCGATCGAGATCGGCACCGTGCGCGCGGGCGACTGGGCGAGCACGGTGCCCGACCTGCTCGTGGCCGAGGGACGGCTCGGCGTCCGGCTCGACGAGGACCCGGCCGACGCCCGCGCCGCGCTGGAAAACGCGCTCGCCGAACTGGACGACCCCTGGCTGCGGGACAACCCCGTACGCGTCACCTGGCCCGGCGGGCAGTTCGCCAGCGGCCGCCTGCCCGAGGGGCATCCGCTGGCGGAGGAGGCGGCGCGGGCGGCGGCCGACGTGACCGGGACGCCGCCGGGCCGCACCGCGGCGCCGTACGGGAGCGACCTGCGCCTGTACGCGGCGGCGGGCGTGCCGACCCTGCACTACGGGCCGGGCGACGTCCGCTTCGCGCACGCCCCGCGGGAGCAGGTCGACCTGCGGGAGGTCCGCGACGTCACCCGCGCCCTGGCCCTGCTCGTCCTGCGTCGTTGCGGCGTCCGTTAGAGGTGGTCAGCAGTCGGCGGTGACCGAGGCGATCTCGTTGAGCGGGAACTCCAGGTAGTCGCCGGCCTCCTCGCACCACGCGTCGAGCACGCCGCTGCGCAGCTCGCCGTGGCTCACCGTGGCGGTGACCCCGTCGGCCAGCGTGATCATCGCGCGGACGTCGCGGTCCACGACGAAGCCCAGCAGCGACTGCTGCGCCGCGGGAAGCCTGGTCGCCATGCGCCCGATGACGGCCCACGTCTGGCGGGGCTGCGCCGCGGCGGCCACCGGCCCGCCGCTGACCAGCAGCCGCCGGGCGTGCTCGTGCGGGTCCGGCGGGGGCTCCAGCAGGGGGCCGGGGGGTTCGAGCTCGGCGACCCGCCCGCCGGGCAGGAGGATCAGCCGCCCGCCCTGCGGCTCGCGCCGGATGGTTATCTCTCCGGTGTCGTCCACCGGCACCGGGGCGTAGCCCGCCTCCCTGAGGGCGGCCAGCGTCGTCTCGGCGGGCGCCGCGCCGGCGAGCACGGTCGGCGCCAGCAGCCGCAGGCCCAGCTTGGCCAGTTTCCGGTGCGCGGCGATCTCGGCGAGCAGCGCGGGGTCCGAGCCCTGCACGATGCAGCCCACCGACGACACGGTGACCTCGCCGTGCCGCCGGGCCACGTCTCTGATCAGGTAGGTCAGCGGCTGGGGGAGCGTGCCGGTCTCCGACAGGTCGGCGATGAGCGTGTCGGCCGTGTCCCCGCCGTCCAGGGCCCGCCGTACGCTCGCGGGGCTGAACCGCCACACCGAGGCCGCGCCCTGCGACTCGCGGTCGGCGGCGCGGTCGAGCAGCGCGGCGAGCTCGACCGACGGCGGGCCGGTCACCACGGCGGTGAGGTCGGCGCCGAACAGGGCCGTGCGCCGCGCGCTCGCCATGGCGTGCGTGGCGGCCTTCGCCAGCGCGGGGTCGTGCTCGACCTCGGGCACGCACTCGCGGCTCTCGTCCCCGGCCACGCCGGCCAGCGGCGCGAGCGCCCGGCCGAGGCCGGTGAGCGCGTCGCAGGCCACGAGCCCGAGCAGGCGCGCCTCCTCCAGCACGGCCGCCGCGCAGCCGTCCAGCAGCTCCCGGTCGAGCAGTGGGGCGAGCCAGTGCACCCGCTGCAGCAGCTCGCGCAGCGTCGCGAAGCCTCTGTCCTCCGGGATCTCGGCGAGCGCCGCGAACAGCGCCCACCGGATCCTGGCGATCGTCTCGCCGGCCGGGTCGTCGCCGAGCGCGGCGGGGTGGCGGCCATCCACCCGGCGCAGCGACGAGCGCTCCATGCGCCACCAGGCGGCCAGCAGGACGCGCAGCCGCATGGGCGCCTCCTCCAGCCGCCAGGCGTCGTACCGGCGGGCGGGGGTCAGCCCGCCCGCCTCCTCGTCGATCGCGATCAGCCGGGCCACCGCGCAGATCTCCAGCAGCAGCCGGGTCTCGTCCTCTGTGCAGCCGGTCTCCCTGGCCAGCCGCTTGATCTCCCGCACCCCGACCCCGCCGTTCTTGAGCAGCGGCAGCGGCGTCTTGTCGACGTTCTCCAGCAGCGCCGTGGCGCGGTCGAGCACGTGCGGCGCGGCCAGGCACATCGCGTGCTCGGCGGCGCCGGGGTCGCCCGCCGTCGTGGCCAGGTCCGGCGGGTGGGGCGTGAACGGCCCGCGGTAGTCGGGGCCGCGCAGCGCCAGCGCGACCTCACGGGGCATCTCGGCCAGGTCCCACTGGGTGCGGAAGAGCAGGCCGCGGTCGAGAGCCCACTTCTCCGGCGTCCCCGGCGTGATGAACCGGTTGCCGTTCACGCTGCGGACCGGGCCGTCCCACGCGAAGTCGTCGAGCATGCCGAGCGTGCCGTCCGGGGCGTCGTCGAGAAGCGTTCCCAGGCGCTCGCAGTCGCTGAGCAGCGCGGTGATCCGGGCGATCACCTGCCGCCTGCCGCCTTGGGAGGGCAGGTCGAGCACGTGGCACATCCGGCGCAGCGCGTCGGTGCTGAGCTTCCAGGAGTCGAGGTACGCGCCGAGCGGCTCGCCCAGGCCGCAGGGCGCCGTCCACCAGCGGGCGACGGCCTCGGCCACCGTGATCCTGCCGTCGCGGCCGGGCCAGGCGACGGCGTGCTCGTAGAGGTGGTCGAGCCAGGGGATCACCGCGGAGGTGCTCACTCCGAGGAAGCGGGCCAGTTCGTCCTCCGACGGACGGCCGCCGATGACCAGGCACGCCTGAAGGAGCTCGAGCGGGGGGAGGGGGAGGCCGCGCATGACCTCCATGACGGCGAAGGTGTCGGTCAGCCGCTGCGCGAGGGCGTCCAGGCGCCGGGGCCACGGCGCGGCGATCGCGTCCGGCCGGTTGGCCAGCACGCGGGCCAGCCTGTCTTCGTCAAGACCGGTGAGCCAGCCGATTAGGTGATCGTCCATCGTAGGTCTCTCGGGAGTCCAAGGAAGCCACCGTAGTGCAGATCGGGGTCTCGGCGGGGTCCGTGGGCGGCCGGAGAGTGCAAGGTCACGAATCCCGAGATCACGATATTTCTCCGCCATCTGATGGGGAACGAGCGCGCCGCCGGGCCGTCACGGCCCGATCTGAGCACATCATCGCCTGTCCCGCCCGGATTCGGGGTGTGTTCCGGGGAATCCGGGCCGCCGGCCGGAGGGCGCTCCCATGCATTCCGGGCTGCACGGGAGCGCTCTTCGGCCGACGGACCGCGATCGGGGACAGGCAGATCTGGCGGTCGGGTTAGGTTTTCCGGCACCCCTGACGGGAGAGCGGTCATCCCCTTACTTGGGCGGCGGAGGGCCCCGGCGAAGCGCGTGGCCCCGCCGTCCGGCCGCCGGCCGGTGGTCAGGCCGCCAGTACGGCCCACACCGCCTTGCCCTGCGGCACGAGCGGGCACCATCCCCAGCGCACGCTCAGCGACTCCACGATGTGCAGCCCGAGGCCGCCCGGCTCGAAAGGGCTGGGGTCCCGCAGCACCGGCGCCGCCGATCCGGGATCGGTGATCGCACAGGTCACGTGGCCGCCCCGCCGGATCAGCGACAACCGCATGGCCTCCCGCACGCGGCTGTCGGCGAGCATCATGCCGTGCCGCAGAGCGTTGGTGACCAGTTCGGATACGACCAGTTCCATCCCGTCGAGCAGGTCCGCCAACTGCCAGCCCGCGAGCGTCCCGGCGGCGAAACTGCGCGCCGAGTGGACCGACTCCGGGCGGGGCGGCAGGACGAAGGTGGCGCTGGCGGTGGCCGACCCGGGGTCGAGGAGATCGCGTGCGGGCTCCGGCCACCAGCCGATAGGCGGCCACCAGTCGAGCGCCGACCACTGGTTCTGGCCACGAGTCAGGTTCGTGGACTGCACGGGATCATGATGAGGGACACTCCTGTGCATGTGCAAGAGCGAATGCACGTGCAAGCGCGTTGTGCAAGCGCTACGGTTACCCCCGAACACCACTGGGACGAAGGGGGCGATCTTTGACAGACTGTGAACCAGTCCACAAAGCGGAGGAATAGCACGTGTCCATAGATCCGCCCGGATCCGGTTCCACCGTTCGACGCATCATGCTCGGTGCGAGCCTTCGCCGGCTGCGCGAGCAGCGGGGGCTGACCCGTGAGGTCGCCGGATTCCACATCCGTGCCTCGGAGTCGAAGATCAGCCGGATGGAGCTCGGCCGGGTCGGGTTCAAGACACGTGACGTCGAAGACCTCCTCACGCTGTACGGCGTCCACGACGACGACGAGCGGCGTGGCCTGCTGGAGATGGTCCGCGAGGCGAACACGCCCGGGTGGTGGCACAAGTTCGGCGAGGTGCTGCCGAACTGGTTCGTCACCTACATCGGCCTGGAGGAGGCCGCCAGCGTGATCCGCACCTACGAGGTGCAGTTCGTGCCCGGCCTGCTGCAGACGGCGGAGTACGCCCGGTCGGTGATCCGGCTCGGTCATCCGGACGCTCCGGAGGACGAGCTCGAACAGCGCGTCCATCTGCGGATGCAGCGGCAGGAACGGCTCACGCGCAAGGACGGTCCCCGGTTGTGGGCCGTCATCGACGAGGCCGCGCTCAAGCGGCCCATCGGAGGGAGTGCGACGATGCGCGAACAGCTCCAGCATCTGCTGGAGGTGTCCACGCTGCCCAACATCACCCTTCAGGTGATGCCCCTTCGCTACGGGATGCACGCGGCCGAGGGAGGCGCGTTCACCATCCTCCGCTTCCCGGAGTCCGACCTTTCGGACGTGGTCTACGTCGAGCAGCTCTGGGGTGCGCTCTACCTGGACAAACGTGAGGACATCGATCCCTACCTCACGGCCATGGAGCAGCTGTGCGTGGAGAGCACCACGCCCGGCGGCACTGCCGAGATCCTCGGCGAACTTCTCAGAGAGACATGAATGCAGACATATAACGGGATGCCCGCAACCGACATCGCCGGGGTGACCTGGCGGAAGAGTGCCCACAGCAACTCGACCGGCAACTGCGTGGAGCTGGCCGAGCTTCCCGACGGCAGCGTGGCCGTCCGGAACTCCCGCTATCCCGATGGGCCGGCGCTCATCTACACCCGTGACGAGATACGGGCCCTGGTGCTCGGGGTCAAGGACGGCGAGTTCGACGGCCTCCTCGTGTGACCGGAGAGCGTGACCGGACAGCGTGACTGGACAGCGTGAGCCGACGGTCTGACCGGCCTTCCGGTGCAACCGTGTTCATCCGCTTCTCACGGGCGTAACAACGCGACGCGGGGGGCGTAACACGGATGCGGCACAGTGAGTCCCAGGAAAGCTCACAAGGGGGACCCCGTGCTGGACCAGATGACTCTTTACCCGGTGGCCGACGACGTGCTGTTCGCACCCGGAGGCCGTGTGGTGATCCGCACCTACGGCGTCGCCTCGCCGGTGGACCCGGCGGACGGGCGGCCCAGGCCGGTGGCGTACCGGACGTGGGTCACCGGAGTGCGGGAGCAGCCCAGGTACTGGCGGTGGGGGCATTTCGAGGACGCCCGGCGCGGCCACCGCAAGGTCCTGGAGTGGCTGACCGGCCGAGGCCCGCAACCCCAGCCGGTCGCCCAGGTGTGACGTCAGAGCGTGATCGCCAGAGCCTGACCGTTCAGGCGGGCGCGTTCCAGCGCAACAGGACGGGCTCGTCGCCGTGCTCGTGCCCGAGGACCGAATACGTCCCTGTGTCGAGGCGGAAGTACCTGCCGTGGTCGGCGGGCAGCCCGAGCCAGCGGGCCGCCAGCACGCGCAGCATGTGCGCGTGCGCCACCACCAGCACGTCGCCGTCCGCCGAGCGGATCCGGGCGAGGACCTTGTCCGCCCGCTGTCCCACGTGCTCGACGGTCTCACCCGGATGCGCCTCGTCTCCGGGGACGACCCCGTCCCGCCAGACGTACCAGCCGGGACGCGACCCGCGGATGTCGGCGGTGGAGACGCCCTCGTAGCCGCCGTAGTCCCACTCCCACAGGTCCGGGTCCACCTCGTACGGCCCGGCGCCGGCCAGTTCGGCCGTACGACGGGCCCGCTGTGCGGGGCTGACGAGGACCAGCGCGAAGGTCCGGTCGGTCACCAGACGGGACAGGGCGCGCGCCTCCTCCTCACCGTGCGGGGTCAGCGGCAGGTCGGTGCGGCCCGTGTGCCGCCCGGCCCTGCTCCATTCGGTCTCGCCGTGCCTCAGCAGGATGACGTTCATAGACGGTCCATCTTGCCCGTACGGGCGGTTTCACGCGCACGGCCCCTTGACCGTCCGCCCGCGGCCTGAAGTAGGGTCCCCGCGGAGAGGGGGCCCTATGGAGCCGGTGCGGGTGGGACTCGTCGGTGCGGGACCGTGGGCGGAGATGGTCCACGCGCCCGCCCTCGCGGCCGGGCCGCACACGATGCTGTCCGGGGTCTGGGCGCGCAGGCCCGAGGCGGCGCGCGCGCTCGCGGACGCCCACGGCGCGCCCTCCTTCGAGCGGCTGGAGGACCTGTTCGCCGCGTCCGAGGCGGTCGCCTTCTGCGTGCCGCCCGCCGTGCAGGCCGAGCTGGGCGTGCTCGCGGCCCGGGCGGGCAGGGCGCTGCTGCTGGAGAAGCCGCTCGCGGCCGACCTCGACGGCGCCCGGCGCCTGGCCGGGGCGATCGAGGAGGCGGGAGTGGCCTCCCAGATGCTCTTCACGTTCCGCTACTCGGCGGCGACCGCCGAGTTCCTGGACCGCGCGCGGCTCATCGAGCCCTTCGGCGGGCACGCCGCCAACATCTCCGGCAGCCTGCGCGGCGGCCCCTTCGCCACTCCCTGGCGGCTGGAGCGCGGGGCGGTGCTCGACGTGGGCCCGCACACGATCGACCTGCTCGACGCCGCGCTCGGCCGGGTGGTCGCGGTCAGGGCGCACGGCGATCCGCTCGGCTGGGTCGGCCTGCTGCTGGAGCACGAGGGCGGAGCGGTCAGCGAGGCGTCGCTGTGCATGGCCGCCGAGGGCGAGACCCCGCCCAGCCGGATCGACGTGTACGGCCGGCGCGGCAGCGCCTCGCTGCTCGGCTCCGAACTCGGCGACGTCTTCCCCGAGGTGGTCCGGCAGTTCGCGCGGACGGTGCGCGACGGTGGCGGGCATCCTCTAGACGCCCGCCACGGCCTGCGCCTGCAGGAGCTCATCGACGACGTGGAGCGGCAGCTGCGGGCCGGCTGACCAGGGCCAGCCCCGCGGCCAGGGCGGCCGACGCGATCACCGGCGCCGGGCCCGGCGCGAACCCCGTGATCGTGAGGGTGAGCAGCGCGCCGCCGACGAGCGGGACGGCCACCGGCACGTACCGGTGGGCGGCGGCCCCCGCGGGCTCCTCGAAGCGGCCGAGCAGCATGGTCAGCGCGACCAGGATCAGTGCCAGGGCGGCCAGCCACAGGGGGACGGCGCTCCACCAGGCCGCCGAGCCGGCGTGCGGGGTCGCCAGCCCGAATCCGATGGTCGCCACACCGGCGACGGTGACGAGCGCGGTCATGTGCCACAGGTAGACGGTCATCATGCGCGGCGCGAGCGCGGTGAGCACCGCCTCGGCCCTCGGCCGGGCGGCCAGCGCGTTCAGGGCGGGGCGCAGCAGCATCGCCAGGCCGAGCTGACCGGCGAACAACGCGAGCATGCAGGCGCTGGGCGGGGCCATGTTCGAGATCATCCCCGGCATCCCGATCATGCTGGCGGGGTAGGGCCCGGTCGCCACGAGGGCCGCCACCATCGCGAACCCGGCCACCGCGAGCCCGGCGGCCCGACGTCCCGTCAGCCACTCCAGGCCGCCCTCGGCGTACCGGATCCCGACCTGGTGGACCGCCAGCCAGACGAACGCCACGTTGAGGTAGCCGGCGGCCTCCAGACCGGAGAACCGGACCACGTCCATCAGCACCGCGCCGCCCGCCAGCACCGGCAGGGCCACTCCGGCCCGCACCCGCAGCAGGTGCGGCGTGGCCACCACGGCCAGCAGGTAGACCGCGAGGAACCAGAGCAGCTGGCCGACCGTCCGCGCGGCCACCTCCACCGGCTGCGCGGGCACGCCGAGGGCCTCCAGGAGGTGGGGGAGCGGCAGCCACACGACCGTGAGCGGCACCACCGGCCAGGCCAGGCGGCGCACCCGCCGCGCCGTCCACTCCCGGGCCGTCCCGCCCCGGCGGGCGGCGGACCCGAAGCTGATCGCGTTGGCCGCGCCCCCGGCGAAGAAGACCAGCGGCATGACCTGCGAGATCCAGGTGACGTACGGCACCGCCGCCAGGGCGTTGCCCGTGGTCAGCCGTCCCTGGGCGTACGACAGGACCGGCATCGTCCAGTGCTGGACGACCACGAGGACCATCCCGAAGACGCGCAGGACGTCGATGAAGCGGTCCCGTGGCGCGGGCGCGGCCGGGGCCCTTTCCGGAGCGGGGGGAAGCATGGTCAGGGACATGGGGACGCCTTCGCTGTGTCGGCCGGCGGACTGGTGCGCCTGCGGGCGGTGGGGGCTCGAAGCCTCGGTGGTCGCGGTGGTTCGGAGCTCGGGGGCCTGGGCCCCGCGAGCGGTTCAAGCGTCCCGCCGCGGCCCCGGCCGGCACAGCGACGCGGTCCCTACTTTCGATCTTGGGTGGCCCCTACCGCCATGGTGGGGCCTGCCCTACCATCCCCGCGTACGCCCAGGCAGGCGCCCCGGCCGTTCATGCGCGGACGGGCCGGGGGTGGACGCCGGACGGGGGATTGGTACCGTTGCGTCCGACGCGCGCCGCGTAGCGAAGTCCGGTGAGAATCCGGCGCTGTCCCGCAACTGTGGTTCCCCGCCCCCCGGGGACGAGCCAGGTCGCCTGCGCTGCGCGCCGACGCCATCGACCCTCGTGGAAAAGGGTGATCCGTCGCTTCCAGCGGGTCCCTCGATTCCCGGCCATTCCCCCTGATGGAGGACCCTCGTGAGGCCCGTACGCACGGCCGTCGCGGGTGTGGTGCTGGGCGTGCTCGGACTGGCCGGCTGCGGTCAGACCGACGGCGCCGCCACGTCCGCTGCTCCCACCCCCGCAGTCTCGGACACCGCCGCCTCGGGCAGCACGGGGGAGGGCGCCTTCCCCGTCACCGTGCAGGCCGGAAACGGCGCGGTGACCATCTCCAAGCGTCCCGAGCACATCGTGTCGCTCTCGCCCACGGCCACCGAGATCCTGTTCGCGATCGGCGCGGGCGCGCAGGTGTCGGCGGTGGACGACCAGTCGAACTACCCGCCGGAGGCGCCGAAGACCTCGCTGTCGGGGTTCAAGCCCAACGTCGAGGCGATCGTGGCCGCCAAGCCCGACCTCGTCGTGCTCGCCAACGACCTGGAAGGCGTCGTGGCCGGTCTGGGGAAGGTCGGCGTGCCGGTGCTGCTCGAACCCGCCGCGACCAAGCTGGACGAGACCTACGACCAGATCAGGGACCTCGGCGCGGCCACCGGCAACACGGCCAAGGCCGAGGAGGTGGCCGACGGCGTCAAGCAGAAGATCGACGCCCTCGCGGCGGCGGCGCCGAAGGGCAAGAGCCTGACCTATTACCACGAGCTGGACAGCACGCCCTACGCGGCGACGTCGAGCACCTTCATCGGGCAGGTCTACAACCTGTTCGGGCTGAAGAACATCGCCGACGAGGCGCCCGACGCGGCGGGCGGGTACCCCAAGCTGTCGGCGGAGTTCATCGCCAAGGCCGACCCCGACCTGATCTTCCTGGGCGACACCAAGTGCTGTGGCCAGAACGCCGCCACGCTGGCCAAGCGGCCCGGCTGGTCCGGCCTGTCCGCGGTGAAGAAGGGCCGCGTGGTGGAGCTGGACGACGACATCGCCTCCCGCTGGGGGCCCCGGGTCGCCGATCTCGCCCAGGCCGTCGGCGACGCCGTCCAGAAGGCGGCGAGCTGAGCCCGTGGCGGTGTGAACGCGTGGCCGGTGAATGCGTGGTGACGCCGTGACCCCGGCCCGGCGCTGGCGGGCGCTGCTCGTCGCGTCCGCCGTGCTGGCGGCCAGCCTCGCCGCCGGCCTGGCGGTGGGCGCGGCGGGCATCTCGCCGCGCGCCATCGGACTGGCGCTGCTCGACCGGCTGCCGCTGGTGTCCCTGCACTCGGGGCTCGCGCAGGTCGAAGAGAACCTGCTGTTCCAGCTCCGGGTGCCGCGGGTGCTGCTCGCCGCCGTCGTGGGCGGGCTGCTCGCCACGGCCGGGGCGGGCTACCAGGGCGTGTTCCGCAACCCGCTGGCCGACCCGTACCTGCTCGGCGCGGCGGCCGGGGCCGGTCTCACGGTCACGCTCGTCGTGGTCTTCCTGGGCGGCGACACCGGGGTGACCGCGGTGCCGGTCGCCGCCTTCGCCGGGGCCGTCGGCGGAGTGTTCCTGGCGTACGCGCTGGGCCACACGGCGGGCCGGGGCGGCGGCACCGCGACGCTCGTGCTCGCCGGGGTCGCGGTCACCTCGTTCCTCACCGCGATCCAGACCTTCGTGCAGCAGCTCAAGGTGCAGGAACTGCCGCGGATCTACGCCTGGATCCTCGGCGACGTCGGCGGCGGCTGGGACCAGGTCCGCATGATCGCGCCGTACGCCGTGGTGTCGACCGTCGTCATGCTGCTGCACGGGCGGCTGCTCGACGTGCTGTCGGTCGGCGACGAGGAGGCGGTCAGCCTCGGCCTGCACGCGGCGCGCGTGCGATTCGCCGTGGTGCTGGCCGCCTCGCTCGCCACCGCGGCGGCGGTCGCGGTCAGCGGGCTGATCGCGTTCGTCGGGATCGTCGTGCCGCACGTGGTCAGGCGGCTCGCCGGCTGGTCGTACCGGATCGTGCTGCCGCTGTCGTTCCTCGGCGGCGCGGCGTTCCTCGTGCTGGCCGACACGATCGCGCGTACGGTGCTCGCGCCGGCCGAGCTGCCGATCGGGGTGGTGACGGCGTTCGTCGGCGCGCCCTTCTTCGTCACCGTCCTGCGCGTGACCCGGCGGGTGGAGACGTGAGCGGCGACGGGCACCCGGCGATCGAGGCGCGCGGCGTGTGCGTCACCCTCGGCGGGCGGCGGGTGCTCACGGACGTCACGCTGTCGGCCGCGCGTGGCCGGTGGCTGGCGGTGATCGGGCCGAACGGCGCGGGCAAGTCCACGCTGCTGCGGGCCGTCGCCGGGCTGGTCCCGAGGGAGGGCGAGGTGCTCGTCGACGGGACGGCCGTGGACGACCTGCGCCCGCGCCGGCGGGCCCGGCTGATCGCCTACGCCCCGCAGAACCCCGCGCTGCCCCCCGACATGAAGGTGTACGACTACGCGCTGCTGGGCCGCACGCCGTACATCCCCTATCTCGGCAGCGAGAGCCCCCGGGACCGCGAGGTGACGCGGTCGGTGCTGGAACGGCTCGACCTGGACGGCTTCGCGTCCCGGCCGCTCGGGCACCTGTCCGGCGGCGAGCGGCAGCGGGTCGTGCTCGCCCGGGCGCTGGCGCAGCAGGCGCCGGTGCTCCTGCTGGACGAGCCGACGACGGCGCTCGACCTCGGCCATCAGCAGCAGGTGCTCGAACTCGTCGACCGGCTGCGCCTGGCCGACGGCCTCACCGTCGTGACGACGCTGCACGACCTCAGCCTCGCCGGGCAGTACGCCGACGCGCTCGTGCTGCTCGCCGCCGGGCGCGCGGTCGCGGCCGGGCCGCCCGAGCGGGTGCTGGCCGAGCCGCTGCTGACCGAGCACTTCGGCGCCAGCGTGCGGGTGGAGCCCGGCCCCGACGGGCGCCCGCTCGTCCACCTGGTCCGGCCGCTGACCTCCCGGATGACTCCCGCGGAGGGAGCGTGAGCGGCCTGCCGCGGCCGTCCCTGACGCACCGCGTGGAGGACGGCCTGCGGCTCGGCGCGCTGCTGTGGCGGTTCGGGCCCGGCTGGCGGATGATCTCCTCCGCCATGCTGGGCGGCGGTGTCGGCCGCCGCGAGTGGGTGCTGAACGCGCAGGTGGCGGCCGGTTACTCACGCATGGACCCGGTGGAACACATGGACGCGCTCGGCCCCGGCGGTCCCGGGGTCGGCATGATGACGGCGGCGCTGGTGGAGCGCTACGCCGCCGCGGCGGACGGGGGAGCGGAGGCCGTCGCCACGGTGGGACTCGGCGTGCCGACCTGGGCGGCCTCGCCCGAGGGCGTGCCCGACCCCGGTGTGCCGTACGTCCCCGAACCCGCGCGGGAGGCGGCCGGCGGGGGCGCCTCGGAGGTGGCGCGGGGGGCCGTCGGCGCGGGCGACGCGGGGCCGAGCGTGCCGCGCCCGGGGACGATCAACATCCTGGTGGCCGTGCCCGTCGCGTTCTCCGACCCGGCGCTGGTCAACGCCGTGATGACGGTGACCGAGGCGAAGACGCAGGCGCTGCTGGAGGCGGGTTTCCCCTGCACGGGGACCGCGTCGGACGCCGTCTGCGTCGCCGTACGGGAGGAGGGCCCGGCGGAGGCGTTCGGCGGCCCGCGCTCGGTCTGGGGTGCGCGGATCGCCCGTGCGGTCCACCGGGCCGTCCTCGACGGCGCGCGGGACTGGCGGGACTGGCGGGCCGGTTAGCCGACGGCGGGGGCGCGCCGGCGGCCGGACCCGGAGCCGCCCCCCGGTCAAGCGGCCGCAACGGTGATCTTGGTGAGCCGCTCCGAGATCAGCCAGACGCGCTCGGCGTCGTCCGCACTCCGCAGCCGGGAGTACATCCGTTGTTCGGCGGGTGGGCCGCTGAGGTTGCCGAGGCCGCTGGGTCCGTAGAGGGCGCCGGGTTCGGCGCTGGGGCTCGTCGCGGCCATGAGCGCGGGCAGTATCGCGGTCTCGACGGTGCCGACGAGAATGCCGCGGGCCGAGAGCGCGCGGATCAGGCGGACGCCGACGGTGTCCGCGGTGCGGCCGAGCTCGGGCCGGGCGGCGAGGAGGCTGGTGGGGGCTACTCCGGGGTGGGACAGGTTGCTGGTGATGCCCCACCCGTGGGCCTTGCTGCGGCGGTCCAGCTCGAGACCGAAGAGCCCCAATGCGATCTTGGACTGCTGGTAGGCGCGCGTGGCGTTGTAGCCGCGTTCCCAGTTCAGGTCGTCCCAGTTGATGGCGCCGCGGTTCGCGGCGATGCTGATCTGCGACGTGACGCGGGCGCGGCCGGCGCGCAGCAGCGGGAGGATGTGGCTCACCAGGGCGAAGTGGCCGAGGTGGTTGGTGCCGAATTGAAGTTCGAAGCCGTCCGCCGTGGTCTGCCGGCTCGGCGGGGTCATCACGCCCGCGTTGTTGATCAGGATGTGGATGGGCCGGCCCTCCTCGCG
The DNA here is from genome assembly GCF_053604425.1 of Microbispora sp. NPDC004025. NCBI lineage: Bacteria > Bacillati > Actinomycetota > Actinomycetes > Streptosporangiales > Streptosporangiaceae > Microbispora > Microbispora sp. NPDC004025. The sequence continues at coordinate 586,766 of NZ_JBSGHN010000001.1, forward strand.
GAGAGTGTTTCCGAGGGCCTCGATCGACTCGAGTGACGACAGGTCGAGATCGCGCAGCGAGACCTTCGCGTCCGGGAGGCTCTGGCGGATCCCGGCGATCGCGTTCTCGCCCTTGCGGCGGTCGCGGACGGGCATGAGGACGTCCGCGCCGGCCGCGGCCAGTCGCGCGGCCATTCCCAGCCCCACGCCGTCGCTGGCGCCGGTGATGAGCACGCGTTTCCCGGACAGGTCCGGGATGGTGATGTCGATCGCCTGACGTGGCATTGCTGCTCCTTGTGTTCGTCGTCCCGGATCCACGGTCCCGGACGCCGCGTGGGCGTTCCAGGGACCGCCGATCCACGGATGCGGACTCATCTGCTCCCGGGGCGGAGAGGGGGATCGACGATCCGTGGTCGCCGTCCCGCGGGGGCGATAGAAAGAAGCAGCACCGCGAGTGGAGGGAATGCCGTGATCGATCGCGCTGGGCTGGCGGAGTTCCTCCGGAGCCGACGGAAGGTGCTGCAACCCGAGGACGTCGGCCTCCCGCGCGGTCCCCGTCGCAGGACGACCGGGCTACGGCGCGAGGAAGTCGCGGCGCTGTGCCACATGTCGACCGACTACTACTCCCGCCTGGAGCGAGAACGCGGACCGCGGCCGTCGAGCCAGATGCTCGCCTCGATCGCCCAGGGCCTGCACCTCTCGCTCGACGAGCGCGACCATCTGTTCCGCCTCGCGGGGCACAACCCGCCCGCCCGCGGCGGAGCCGGCGAGCACATCAGCCCCGGCCTCCTGCGCATTCTCGACCGCCTGAACGACACCCCCGCGGAGATCGTCACCGAGCTCGGGGAGACCCTGCGGCAGACCCCCATGGGCGTCGCGCTCACCGGCGACACGACCCGGTACACCGGGCCCGCCCGCAGCAGCGGGTACCGGTGGTTCACCGATCCGGCCGCCCGGCGGCTCTACGCGCCCGAAGAGCATCCGTTCCTCACCCGGATGTACGCCTCGGGGCTGCGCGAGATCGTCACCCTCCGCGGCCCCGGATCCCGAGCCGCACACCTCGCCGACCTGCTCCTCGCCCGCAGTGACGAGTTCCGGCGAGCGTGGGACGCCCACGAGATCGGGATACGCCCCCACAAGGTCAAGCACTTCGTCCATCCCGAAGTCGGAGCCCTGGAGCTGACGTGCCAGAGACTGGTCGACCCCGACCAGGCCCACTCGCTGCTCGTCTACATCGCCGTTCCCGGCAGCGAGAGCCACGACAAGCTGCACCTGCTGTCCGTCATCGGCACACAGGCCCTTCGCTGAGGCCTTCCGCGTCCCGCGCCGGGCAGCGGAAGGCCCGGCGGGCTACTTGAACGTGATCGTGTTCACCATGTGGTCGATGAGCGCGCGGTCGCACCGGCCGGCCGGGCAGAAGAACGCGATCAGGACGGTCGTGCCGGCGTCGCCCTGACGGACGACGTAGGCGGAGAAGTCCAGGCGCCCGGTCTGCTGGGGGTCGCTGAGCACGCCCTCGATCCGGAAGGCGGGCTTGGCCCCGACGGTGGTGGGAGCAGGCACGCCGTAGTAGGTGGTCACACCGGGGAGTGCGGGGCCCAGGCTCTCCTGGAGCTCCAGCGGCGAATCCGAGGTGCTCAGAGTGTTGCTGACCTGGGCGAACACCCCCGTCGCCCGGTCCGGGTGGCCCGTGATGATGGGGTTCACCTTCGACCAGTCGGTGTTGCCCGGCACCGCGAACAACGCGTCGAACTCGTCCACGGCCGGTGAGGCGATCATCCACTGGTCGGCGTTGGTCCTGGCCTCACCCCAGGTCGCGGGGTAGGCCATGGTGAACGGCGCCGCGGTGCTGCCGGGGTAGGTGTTCCACGTGGCGGCGGTGTCGCCGCCGCGGGTGAGCAGCAGCGCGGCGGCGACGGCGATGGACACCAGGACCGCCAGCCCGCCGATCAGCGGCCCGAGCGGCAGTCCCCGCCGGCGGCCCCGCGAGGCCGCCGACGCGACCGTCGGCTGCGTGCGCGGCGACTCGGGGGGGTACGAGCCCTGCCCCTGAGCTTGCCCGTGGCCGGAGGTCCCGGCGCCCGGCGGGTGGCTCACGGGCGGGCGGGACGCCGAGGGCACCGACTGCGGCGGCACCGAGCCCGGGGCATGGGAGACGGGCGGGCGCGTGCCGGGCGGGAACGAGGAGGGCACGGTCAGCGGGTACGACCCCTGCGGGTAGGACCCGGCGGACACCGGGGGCCCGGGGGGCACCGAGGGGCTGGGAGGGCCCGGGGGATAGGACGGGGAGACCGGCCCCGCCGGGTCGCCCGCGCCGCCGCTGATCGCGTCGCGCAGGGCCGACACGAACGCCTGGCCGGTCGGGAACCGGTCGTCCGGCGCCTTGGCCAGCGCCCGCAGCAGGACCGCGTTCACCGCGTGCGGCAGGTCCGGCCGGTAGGGCGTGAGCGGTGGCGGGTCGTGGGAGACGTGGGCGTAGAGCAGCGCCAGTTCGGTGTCCCGCTGGAACGGCGGCTGCCCGGCGAGCGCCTCGTACACGACGCAGGCGAAGGCGTACAGGTCGCTGCGGCCGTCGACCGGCAGGCCCCGGATCTGCTCGGGGGCGACGTAGCGCGGGGTGCCCATGAAGTGGCCGTGGCTCGTCAGCCCGGCCTCGGCCGCGGAGCTCTTGGTCAGCCCGAAGTCGGTCAGGTAGACGTGTTCGGACTGGGTGACCAGGATGTTGGCCGGCTTCACGTCGCGGTGCACCAGGCCGTGGGCGTGCGCGGAGTCCAGGGCGGAGGCGATCTGCGCGAACAGCGGGTTGGCCCGCCCGACGGGCAGCGGGCCCTCCGACTGCACGAGCTTGCGCATGTCGCTGCCCTCGACGTAGCGCATGGCGATGAACAACAGCTCGTCGCGCTCGCCGGCCTCGTACACCGGGATGATGTTGGGGTGGTCGATGCTCGCCACCATCCGCGACTCGCGTACGAACCGGTCGCGGAAGCGGTCGTCGTGCGCGAGCTGCGGCGCGAGCACCTTCAGCGCCACGGCCCGGCCGAGCCGCTGGTCGCGCGCCCGGTAGACCGTCGCCATGCCGCCCCGTCCGACGACCGCCTCGATGGTGTAGTCGCCGAGCCGCCGCCCGACGAGCGGCGGCATCACCGGCCCCTCTGTCATGCGGCCTCCCCCTTGAATGCCGTATTGGTTATGAGCACATCGCTCACGAATCGACTGGATTCCCGCAGAAGCCGCAGAAACGGTGTCCCTGGCCCAGCCGCATGCCGCACTGCGTGCAGAACTTCAGCTGTGCCTGTCCCCGCGGAGGCGACGACGGGTTCGGCGGGTACGAAGGCCCGCGCGGCGGTGCGGGATCGCCCGGATGCGCGTGCCCGTGCGGCGGAGACAGGTCCGCGGGGTACGACTGCCCGCCCGGCGGCGACGGGTCCGCCGGCCCGGGCCCCGGCGGCACCGGAGCCGGCCGCATGACCTCCGGAGACCGGGCGGCCTCCGCCCCGAAGACCCGCGTGACGGCGTACGGCGGCCAGGAGGTCTCCCCGGAGTGGGCCGCCCCGGCCTCGGCCGCGCCCGGATCCGTCTGGACGCCGCCGAGGTAGGCGTCACCGGCCGGGCCGTCGTCGTCCTGAGAGGCCGCCGCGCTCCTGCGGCGCAGCAGCACGACGCCGCCGGCCAGCAGGGCGAGGATCACGACGCCGCCGGCCACCCACACGTACGGCGGCATCGAGGACTTGGGCTGCTCCGCGCGCGCGGGGCGGGCCACCGGCCGGCTGCCGGCGTCCACGGCCGTGCCGGCCTTGGCCCGGGCGTCGCGCAGGTGGTCGGCCGCGACCGCGTGGTCGGGCCGCAGGTTGAGCACCTGCTGCAGCGCGGGTACCGCGCCGGTGTAGAGCTTGTTGTGGTAGGAGGCGAGCGCGTTCTCGTACACGACGTCGACCGGGCCGCGGCGCGGGGTGACGCCGGCGGCGACCAGCGCGCTGCGGATCTCGTCGGCGGGGGTGATGGTCATGGGCTGGTCGCCGCCGCCGGAGACGAACCCGATCACCTCGCTCTTGCCGTCGTCGATGAGGGCGGCGCCGGACGCGCCGTCGTCGAGCAGCTTGCGGACCTTGTCGCGCTCCTTGAAGGTCCGGCTGCCCGGAGGGTCGAGGTGCGCGGTGTCGAGCTTGGGCGCCAGCTTCGCCGAGGGGCTGCCGGTCATCGTCATCACGTCGAGCGACTCGACCGCTCCGCCGATCGCCGTGCCCAGCGGGACCGTGGGCAGCGTCTGCTTCTCGCCGCCCTTGGTGACCTTGAGCACCGCCGGGGCCGCCGGGGACGCGCCGGTGGTCAGGATCTGCGCGGGCAGGCCCCCGGGCGGCGGCGGGTCGAGGTAGGGGCGCACGGTCACGTTCGTCGTGACGTCCGCGAGGCAGGTCGAGTCGGTCTGCTGCGGCGGGTAGCACGCCTTGAGCCGCCGGTCGAGGTCGGGGTCGTCCAGCGAGTGCCGCTTGAAGTCGGCCGGGATCTTGACCTTGAAGTACTCGGCGAAGACCCGGTTGGCGGCGTACACCCGGGGGTCGTCGGCGGCCTGCACGACCTGGGTCGCGGTGACGACCACGCCGTCGGGCGTGACCGTGAAGCCGCTGCCCTTGGCCAGGTCGACGTCGTAGTCGCGGACCATCTGTTTGATCACACCGCGGTCGTCCAGCAGCGTGATGCGGACGTGCGAGGAGGACTCCACGCGTACGCCGCCCGGGGTGACGCGGTCGGTGGAGCCGCTGGGGTGCGGGTGGAGCATGGGGGCCGCGAACGCGGCGAACGCGCCCAGCCCCGCGATGAGGGAGTGCAGGCGGGGCATCTGCGTCTCCTAGGCGTGTTCGGATCGCTTCAAGCGTCTCAGCGCGGACAGTGCTCGACAAGATGAGTATCGTGACCGACACCCACTTGATACAGGGTGATGATCGCGCGGTCACTTGACGCTGACTTGCAGGCCAATTGCGGGACGTCTGTTCCCTGCTGCGCGCTATGCCGGATAGGGGTTACTCTGCGCGTCATGCGCTTGTCCCCCCTCCGCTCGGTTCCCCGCGTCGACCTCCTGATCGGCCTGGCCATCATGGCGCTGGGCACCCTTGAGGCGTTCACGGTCGCCACCGAGTACGGCGCGGCCCAGAACCCCCAGCTGTGGTGGGTCGGGCAGGCGCTGGCCACCGGAGTCCTGGTCTGGTACCGCCGCAAGGCGCCGGTGGCGGTGTTCATCCTGATGATCCTCGCACAGTACGCCTGGCACCGGCAGGGCCACGAGCAGTGCCCGGTCTGGCAGCTGGCCGCGCTGCTCATCGTCTTCCACACGATCGGCGCACATCTGCCCGTGAAGCACGGCGGCGCCTGGGCGCTCGCGGGCATCCTGATCTTCGACTCGGGGGCCGTCGACCACCGGTTCCTGCCGTTCGGGGAGGTCATCTACCTGACGGTGATGTTCGGCTCGGCGTACGCCACGGGCCTGGCCCTGCGCGGCTACCTGCTGCGGGCGCACCGGATGGCCGAGCGGGCGGCGCGGCTGGAGATCGAGCGGGAACGCCGGGCCGCCGAGGCCGTCGCCGCGGAGCGGAGCCGGATCGCCAGGGAACTGCACGACGTGGTGGCCCACAGCGTGAGCATGATGGTCATGCAGGCCGGCGCGCTGCGCCGCCGGATGGGCGCGTCGCAGGAGGGCGAGCACTCCTCGGAGACCGCGATCCTGTCCGGCATCGAGCAGGCGGGCCGGGAGGCGGTCGAGGAGCTGCGGATCATGCTCGGCGCGCTGCGGATGCCGCAGGACGAGGCGCTGCCCCAGCCGGGGCTCGACATGGTGCCCAACCTCATCTCCACCGTCGGGTCCTCGGGGCTCCGCGTCACGCTGGAGACGGAGGGCGAGCCCGTTCACCTCGCGCCGGGTCTCGACCTGTCGGCCTACCGGATCGTGCAGGAGGCCCTGACCAACGCGGTCAAGTACGCCGGGGACGCCGATGTGCGGATCCGGCTCGCCTACCGCCGGGACCGCCTGGAGCTGGAGGTCGCCGATAATGGCGGGGGCGCAGGACCGGCGCTGTCCACCGGCAACGGGCTCATCGGCATGCGGGAACGGGCCGAGCTGTTCGGCGGCTCCCTCGACGCGGGACCGCTGCCGGAGGGCGGCTTCCGTGTCCGCGCGACGCTGCCGATCTCCCAGGGAGTGCCGATGAGCGAGGCCACGAATTGACGATCCGCATCGTCCTCGCGGACGACCAGGCGATGATCCGGGCCGGTCTGCGCATGGTGGTCGAGAGCGAGCCCGGCATGGAGATCGTGGGCGAGGCCGCCGACGGCGTGGAGGCGGTCGCCCTGGCCCGCCGGGTCCAGCCCGACGTCGTGCTGATGGACATCTCGATGCCGCGGATGGACGGTCTCACCGCGGCCCGGCAGCTCCTCGACGCGCCGCATCCGCCCAAGGTCGTCATGCTGACGACGTTCGACACCGACGAGAACCTGTACGCCGCGCTGCGCGCGGGGACCAGCGGCTTCCTGCTGAAGGTGTCGCCGCCCGAGCAGCTCGTGGAGGCGATCAGGGTCGTCGCCGCGGGTGACGGCCTGCTCGACCCCGCCGTCACCACGCGGGTGATCGCCTCCTTCGCCGGCCGGCACGAGCCGGTGCGGCCGCCGCAGCTCGCCGAGCTCACCCCGCGCGAGCTCGAGGTGCTGCGGATGCTCGCCCGGGGCCTCACCAACGCCGAGATCGCCAAGGAGCTCTTCGTCGGCGAGGCCACGGTCAAGACCCACGTCGCCCGTGTGCTCATGAAGCTGAACCTGCGCGACCGCGCTCAGGCGGTCGTGTTCGCGTACGAGTCGGGCGTGGTGACGCCGGGGTCGGCGCTCGGGTAGTACGACGCCCACTGGGCGTTGGTCATCTTGAGCACCTTGAGGCCGAGGTAGCCCATGGCGATGACGGGGGCGCCCCAGAACGGGATCGTGGCCGGGCTGTAGGGCACGGCGACCGCGCCGAGGTAGCCGGCGGCGACGACGGCCGGAACCCACCAGTGGACGAAGCCGGTGCGGGACACGGCCAGCAGGAGCAGCGGCAGTCCGACCATGCCGAAGTAGATCCACGGCAGCGTGAAGCCGAAGATCACGCCGGGCAGTTCGAACACCTGGTTGAACATCTTCTGGCCCTGCTCCACGGGGTAGTGCTGCCCGAACCACCACTCCACGGGGTCCATCAGGAGCAGCGCCGAGACGCTGATGTAGCCGACGATCGTCATGCCGCCCGCGATGTGCCCGAGGATGACGGCCTTCTTGCGCACCAGGTGGAGCAGGCCGAAGGCCGCGATCGGGACGAGCAGCCAGCTCCAGTGGTAGAGCGCGGACTCCAGCTGGGCCAGGGCCGGGTTGTCGCCGTAGCTGACCATCTCGCGGTCGTCCCCCCACGTGCCGGGGTCGACGAGGAGCGCGACGAACTGCAGCAGCGGCGCGACGAACAGCAGGACTCCGGTGACGCTTCGCCGGAAGGCCACCGAGTCGGACAGTTTGAACATCGATCTTTCCCCTTGCTCGGGTCTGTCTCCCTACGGCCGGTGACGGTAGGTGGGCGACCCGCGGGGGCTCGTCCTCCGCTCGGGTGATGTCTCCTCATCCGCTAGGGCGACTTATCGCCACAGAGCGAGGTATGTGTATATTTTCCGGAAGATGGCTCACACTACGGGAGATTTTTCATGAAGGCGTTCCCGGCGGTCCTGTTCGACGAGGCGCACAGCGAGGCGTGGACGATCCGGCGAGAGGTCGCCGAGGCCATGAATCCCGCCCATCCCGACGACAACAGCTACGCGGAGGCCGCCGGTGCGCTGCGGCGGCTCGGTCACACGGTGCGCGCGCACACCGAGGGCCCGGTCACCCCGGACGCGCTGGCCGGGTGTGACGTCTTCGTGGTCGCGCACCCCTCCGCCGAGCGCTGGGAGCGCACCACCGGGGTCGGCAGCCCCGTCTTCACCGCCGAGGAGATCGACGCCATCGAGGCGTACGTCGCCGACGGCGGCGGGCTGATCGTGCTGGCCGAGCACGAGCAGGAGAAGTACGGCAGCAACCTGGCCGGCCTGCTCGCCCGGTTCGGGGTCACGGTGGAGCACACCACCGTGCAGGACCCCGGGCACTGCCACAACACGGTGGCCACCTGGGTCCTCGGCGTCCCCTCGGCGCAGGCCGTGCCGGGGCAGGGCGGCGTGGCCCAGGACCTGCTGGCGGAGGTGCGCCGGGCGTGCTTCTACCGCGCGGGCACGCTCGGCGTGCCGGCCGGGTCGAGCGTGCTGTTCGAGACCTCCGAGTCCGCCGACCCCGCGTCCGCCCCGCTGGTGGCCGCCGTACGGCACGGCAGGGGGCGCGTGGTCGTCCTGGCCGACTCCGATCTGTTCGGCGACGACTCGATCCACGACTACGACCACGAGAAGCTGTGGGGCAACCTGGTCACCTGGGCCGCCCGCGTGCCCGAGACGTCCGCCGCCGCCCGGGCGTCCCGCCCCGAGGTGGCGGAGGAGTTCGCCCGGCTCAAGGCCGCCGTCGAGCGGCTGCGCCCGCTCCAGGCCAAGGACGGCTCCGTCACCGGCGACCACGACGAGGCCGTCGCCTGCATCAGTGAGATCGTCGACGGCATCGCCCGGCTCGCGCCGCACTTCCCGCACGACGCCGAGTATCTCGACGCGGTCATGAAGGACTTCCGCGCGTGGGTCGCGGCCGGGCTCGGCAAGCCGGACTTCCTCGACTCGCTGAACGTCTTCCACCCCGACGCCCAGCGGGTCGACGGCCTGGAGCACCTGGTCGTCTTCCCGATGTACACGCAGAACGGGAACCCCAACCGCAACGTCGAGGCGGTCTGGATCCGGGTCGTGTGGCCCCAGTGGCTCGCCGAGCTGGAGGCGGGCGGCTACGACAACCCGATGTTCGTGCCGATCACGTTCGTCGACTTCACCTCCGGCTACGACACCAACTCGGCCGTGCTGTTCCCCGAGACCGTGGTCGTGCGCCAGGCCCCGCCGCGCTTCACCTGGGGCGGCATCTTCTGCGACCGCGAGGCGGCCCGGTTCCGCCGGGTCAGCGAGGCCGCCGCGGCCACGCTGAAGCTGGAGCTTCCGCCGGACGCCGCCCGGCTGCTGGCGTCCCAGGACCTCGCCCAGGACACGTTCGTGCTGTGGGACCTCGTCCACGACCGCACGCACAGCCACGGCGACCTGCCGTTCGACCCGTTCATGATCAAGCAGCGCATGCCGTACTGGCTCTACAGCCTGGAGGAGCTGCGCTGCGACCTCACGGCGTACGGCGAGGCCGTGAAGCTGGAGGCGGCGGGCGTGCCGCACGCGCGGTACGTGCAGTACGCCATCCTGTTCGACCGGCTGTTCCGCTTCCCGATCACCGGTGACCGGGTGCGCAACTACGACGGGCTCGGCGGCCAGCTGCTGTTCGCCTACCTGCACCGGCAGGGCATCGTGCGGTGGACCGACAACCGGCTCACGATCGACTGGTCGCGGGTCGCCGACGGCGTCGCCGACCTGCGCGGCGAGGTGGAGAAGCTCTACCGCGACGGCATCGACCGCTCCAAGCGCGCGCACTGGCTCGCCGCGCACGAGCTGGTCGCGACGTACGTCGAGCCCGACCCGGCCTCGGCCTGGAAACAGGGCGTCCAGGCGCTGCCCACCGAGCAGAAGGCCATGGTCGACGCCGTCCTGCCCGACGAGTTCCCCCTGAGCATGTTCTACGAGGCCCTGCGCCGTAAGCTCACCGACGTGGTGGAGTCGACCCGGGGCATCCGGGCGTGAGCGCGGACCGCGTGGGCGAGATCTGGAGGGGCATGCGATGAGCAGGGTGATCGTGGTCACGGGGGCGGGCGGCCCGACCGGCGGGGCCGTCGCCAGGAAGTTCGGCGAGCTCGGCGACACGGTCATCGGCGTGGACAAGTCCGGCGCCGACGGGTGTCTGGCCGTCGACCTGCTCGACCGGGACGCGGTGCGCGGCCTGGCCGAGCGGGTGCGGGCCGAGCACGGCCGGGTGGACGGCGTCGTCCATCTGGTCGGCGGCTGGCGCGGGTCGAAGACCTTCGCCGACACCTCGCTCGACGACTGGGACCTGCTGCACGACCTGCTGATCAGGACCCTGCAGAACGTGTCGCTGGAGTTCGAGCCGCTGCTGCGGGAGAGCGGGAACGGGCGCTTCGTGATCGTCTCGGCGCGGGCGGCCCAGAAGCCGACCCAGGGCGGCGCGGCGTACGCCGCCGCCAAGGCCGCCGCCGAGGCGTGGACGCTGTCGCTGGCCGACGCGCTGAAGGACACCTCCTCCGCCGCGGTGGTCCTGGTGGTCAACGCGCTGGTGCACGATGAGATGAGGGCCGCGAACCCGGACAAGCCGTACCGGACCTTCACCGACGTGAAGGACCTGGCGGCGGCGGTCGCGGGCCTGTGGGATGAGGAGCCGGCGGCGGTCAACGGCCGCAGGATCGACCTCACACCCTGATCTACGCTGCTGATCCGGACCCGCGGCCGGCTCTGGAGAGCCGGCCGCGGGTCCGAACCGCGACTGGGGAGACATCTCGTGACAACCGATGCCGTACGGCGGCATGACCCGGCGAGCCGGACGTTCGCCAGCGACAACTACGCGGGGGTGCACCCCGAGATCCTGGAGGCGATCGCCCTCGCCAACGGGGGACACCAGATCTCCTACGGCGACGACGTCTACACCGAGGCGGTCCGCGGCGTCTTCCGCGGGCACTTCGGCGAGCAGGCCGAGATCTTCCCCGTGTTCAACGGCACGGCGGCCAACGTCGTGTCGCTGCGCTCGATGTGCGCGCGCTGGGAGGCCGTGATCTGCCCCGAGACCGCGCACATCAACACCGACGAGGGCGGCGCCCCCGAGGTGACCGGCGGCCTGAAGCTGCTGCCGGTCGCCACCCCGGACGGCAAGCTCACGCCGGACCTGATCGACCGGCAGGCCTGGGGCTTCGGCGACGTGCACCGCGCGCAGCCGCGGGTGGTGTCGATCTCCAACGCGACCGAGCTCGGCACGCTGTACACGCCGGCCGAGATCAGGGCGATCTGCGACCACGCCCACGAGCTGGGGATGTTCGTCCACCTCGACGGGTCGCGGATCACCAACGCCGCAGCCGCGCTCGACGTGCCGCTGCGCGCTCTGACCACGGACGCGGGGGTCGACGTGCTGTCGTTCGGCGGCACCAAGATCGGCCTGCTGCTGGGCGAGGCCGTCGTCGTGCTGAACCCGGAGGCGTCGCGGGGCCTGCCGTACCTGCGCAAGACGAGCATGCAGCTCGCCTCGAAGATGCGTTTCGTCTCGGTGCAGTTCGAGGCGCTGCTCGGGGGCGACCTGTGGCTGCGCAACGCCCGCCAGGCCAACGCCATGGCCCGGCGGCTCGCGGACGCCGTACGGGACCTGCCCGGGGTGAGCGTGCCGCGCCCGGTCGAGGCCAACGCGGTCTTCGCGGTCCTGCCCGCGGACGTGGCCGACCGGCTGCGCAAGCGGTTCCGGTTCTACAACTGGAACGAGCAGGTCGGCGGGGGCATGGTCGAGGTGCGGTGGATGTGCGCCTTCGACACCACCGAGGCCGACGTGGACGCGTTCGCCGCGGCGCTGGCCGAGGAGCTGCGCGCCTGACCGCTCCCACACTCACGAGGGCTCTCGCCTTCACGTTCGCATCCCCGTCATGCGCCGCCGCCGGGCGCCCCTCTCGCCAGGGGCGCCGGCCAGCGGGCTGAACGGCTCGCCGAGAGGTGAGCAATACGAAACACAGTGGTAACTCGCGCGAATACGCCGCGAAACGGCCATTGGCGAGTCTCGTGATGCTCCCGGGTGCGATCACCACAGGTGTGGAGAAGTGCGAGGCGATGACATGCCGGTGAATACGGACAGCGGTGCGACCGCCTGGCTCTTGGCCTGTACCGCACTCGTCCTGCTGATGACGCCGGGCCTGGCCTTCTTCTACGGCGGCATGGTCCGGACGAAGAGCGTGCTCAACATGATCATGATGAGCTTCGTCTCGATCGCCCTGGTCACCATCGCCTGGCTCGCCGCCGGCTACAGCCTGGTGTTCGGCGACGACCTCGGCGGCCTGGGACTGATCGGCGGCCTCGACCATCTCGGGCTGCGCGGCATCACCACGCAATCGGTCACCGGGCAGGTGCCGACGCTGCTGTTCGCCACCTTCCAGCTCACCTTCGCCGTCATCACCGCCGCGCTGATCAGCGGTGCCATCGCCGACCGCGCGAACTTCTCCGCCTGGATGGTCTTTGTCCCCGTATGGGCGCTCGTGGTCTACGCCCCCATCGCGCACTGGGTGTGGGGTCCCGGAGGCTGGATCCACGGCATGGGCACCCTCGACTACGCGGGCGGCCTGGTCGTGGAGATCGCTTCGGGCGCCTCCGGGCTGGCCATGGCGCTGGTGCTCGGGCCCCGCATCGGGTTCAAGGCCGAGGCCATGCGACCGCACAACCTGCCCCTGGTGTTGCTCGGCGCGGGGCTGCTGTGGTTCGGGTGGTTCGGCTTCAACGCGGGTTCGGCGCTCGCGGCCGACGGCACCGCCGCCGCCGTCTTCCTCAACACCCTGGCCGCGGGCTGCACCGGACTGCTGGGCTGGCTGCTGGTGGAGCGGCGCCGCGACGGCCGTCCCACCACGTTCGGGGTCGCCTCGGGCATCGTGGCCGGACTGGTGGCGATCACGCCGTCGTGCGGCTCCGTCGACGTGCTGGGCGCCCTGGTGATCGGCCTGGCCGCCGGGATGATCTGTTCGCAGGCGGTCGGCTGGAAGTTCCGGCACGGCTACGACGACTCTCTGGACGTGGTCGGGGTCCATCTGGTCGGCGGCATCGTCGGCACCCTGCTGATCGGGCTGCTGGCCACCCGGTCGCTCACCGGCGCCGACGGTCCCCGGGGCCTGCTGTACGGAGGCGGGCTCGCCCAGCTGGGCAAGCAGGCCGTGGCGATCGTGGTGGTCGCGGTGTACGCCTTCGCGGTCACCTATGGGATCGGCAGGCTGATCCACCGGCTGATGGGTTTCCGGGTGAGCGAGGAGGACGAGATGTCCGGTGTCGATCTGGCACTGCACGCGGAGACCGCCTACGACCACGGCGTGCTCGACCACGCCGTCCGGACGGGCCCGGTCACGGCGCTGCGCGAGCGCACCCGCAATCAGGAGCGTACGCAGGACCGGCGACCGGCGACGTAGACACCGCGATCGCGCGGACCGTGACGCGGACGGCTCCGCCCGGACCTCCCGGCCCGTGCCCGCCCGGACGAGCGGGCGAGAGTCGCTACGGTGCGGGGAGCGGCTGGGCTCCCCGCTTGGCCAGCAGGTCCTTCATCGTGCGGATCTCGGCGTTCTGGCCGTCCACGATGTGCTGGGCGAGCGCGCGCACCTCGTCGCGGTCGGACAACTTGAGCAGGCCCTCGGCCATCTCCACGCCGCCCTGGTGGTGGCGGATCATGAGCTGGAGGAAGAGGACCTCGGCGTCCCTGCCCGTGGCCTGGCGGAGCCGGTTCATCTCCTCCTCCGTCGCCATGCCGGGCATCGTCCCGGCCGGCGTGGTGGCGGAGGACGTCCCGCCGTGCCCGTGCCCGGACATCCAGGCCATCGCGGGACGGCCGGAGCTCTGGTCCAGGCCCCACTGCTGGAGCCAGCCCATGAAAATTCCACGCTGCGTGCTCTGCGTCGTGATGATGTCGTACGCCAGGCTGCGCAGCGGCTCGTCGGAGGTCTTGTCCCTGAGGACGAAGGACATCTCCACCGCCTGGGCGTGGTGGACTCCCATGTCCCTGGCGAAACCGGCCTCAGGGGAGGCGTCGCCCGGCGTCCCGGACCTGGTGAAGAACACCACGAGCGCCGCCACCGCGAGGAGGACGGCGACCAGCCCGAGGGCGGAAAGGGAGCGCCGGGCCGGGGGAGCGGTCTCCACCGGAGCGTCGATGTCAGTGCTCATCGCTCACAGGCTACTCGCCGCCGCCCTTGCCCTGCCCGAAGCGATACGTTTAGCCACTATTCTCCATACTCAGCGGGGGTGTAAGGGATCTGCGGATGGAGGAGCGATGACCAAGGAGAAGACGCAGGCGAGGCGTGAGCACCTCGCTCGCATGCGCGCCGAGCAGAAGCGCAAGGAGCGGCGCGCCGCGTTTCTCATGTGGGGTATAGGCGGCCTCGTGATCGTCGTCCTTGTCGCCCTCGTCGCCGTGTACGTGGTCAAGGACCGCTCGGCCAAGTCGCTCGACGCGGTGAAGACCTACACGTACAAGGGTTCCGATCACTCTTGGACCAAGGTCTCCTACAAGGAGAACCCGCCCGTCGGCGGCCCGCACAACTACTACTGGCAGAACTGCGGCATCTATGACAAGCCGATCCACAACGAGCATGGTGTCCACTCCTTGGAGCACGGCGCGGTGTGGATCACCTACAGCCCCGACCTGCCCAAGGCCGAGGTGGACAAGCTGAAGAGCATCGCCTCCGCGGACTACATGCTGCTGAGCCCCTACCCGGGCCTGCCTTCCAAGATCGCGGCCAGCTCCTGGAACCACCAGGTCACGCTGGACTCCGCGGACGACCCCCGGCTGACGCAGTTCGTGAAGAAGTACAAGCAGAACCCGACCAGCACCCCCGAGTACGGCGCGTCCTGCACGGGCGGCATCGGCACCACCGCCGAGCAGCCGCTCCCGCCGGAGCCGTCGGCGTCGGGCAACCCGCAGGAGCCGATGCCGAGCACGGCGCCGTCCAACTGAGGTTCCCCGACGACGTCAGGGGACCAGCACGCGGTCCACGGGCACGGCTTCCAGCCCGTGGGCCTCGGCCACCGGGCGGCTCGTGAGGTCCCCCTGGTGGGTGCTGAGACCGAGGGCGAGCGCGGGGTCGGCGGTCAGCGCCTCGCGCCAGCCCATGTCCGCGATCGCCAGCGCGTACGGCAGGGTGACGTTGGTCAGCGCGTACGTCGAGGTGTGCGGCACCGCCCCCGGCATGTTGGCCACGCAGTAGAACACCGACCCGTGCACGCGGTAGACCGGGTCGGCGTGCGTGGTCGGGCGTGAGTCCTCGAAACAGCCGCCCTGGTCGATGGAGATGTCCACGAGCACCGATCCCGGCTTCATCCGGGAGACGAGGTCGTTGCTCACCAGGGTCGGCGCCTTGGCGCCCGGCACGAGCACCGCGCCGATCACCATGTCCGCGTCCACCACCGCCCGCTCGACCTCGTACGCGTTGGACGCCACGGTCTGGCAGCCTCCCCGGTAGACGAGGTCGGCGTGGCGCAGCCGGTCGACGTCGCGGTCCAGCAGCAGCACCTGGGCCCGCATGCCCATGGCGACCGCGGCGGCGTTCATGCCCGACACGCCCGCGCCGATCACCGCCACCTTGGCCGGGTAGGTGCCGGGGACGCCGCTCATCAGCACTCCGCGACCGCCGCCCTGGCGCATGAGATGGTAGGCGCCCACCTGCGGCGCCAGCCGTCCGGCCACCTCCGACATGGGCGCGAGCAACGGCAGCGTGCGGTCGGGTTTCTGCACGGTCTCGTACGCGATGCCGGTCACGCCCGACTCCAGCATGGCGCGGGTGCACGGCTCCGAGGCGGCCAGGTGGAGATAGGTGAACAGCACCTGGCCCTTGCGCATCCGGTGATACTCGTCCGGCACCGGTTCCTTGACCTTCAGGATCAGGTCGCCCTCGCCCCACACCTCGTCCGCCGTGCCGAGGACGACGGCCCCGGCGGCGGCGAAGTCCTCGTCGGGGATCGCCGACCCCTGGCCCGCGCCCTTCTCGACGAGGACCCGGTGACCCTTGCGGACGAACTCGTTGACCCCCGCGGGTGTGAGCGCGACCCGGTATTCGTGCGTCTTGATCTCTCGGGGAACTCCCACCTTCATGTCTTCACTGTCTGCTCTCGGCCTTCCGCATGGCATCGGGCAACGGGCAACCATTTGGCGGGTATTCATGACAAATTGTCAGCAACAGAGCGGGTTGAGCGTTCCATGGTCGGCCGGTTACCCGCGGTTGGCAGACCTCGGTAGGCTCTGCGAGCGGTGTAAGGGATCGAGGTGGGAATGCACAACGCGCCCGTGCCGGGGAACGAGGAGCCGGGCCCATGGCCCGGCGGCCTGACATCGGGAGCCGAGACGGCGCCCATGCCGAAGCCCGTCGGCCCTGAGGGCCGCGGCGGCGCGCCCGGCGAGTACGACTGGTTCGGCGGCCCCGGGGCCGAGGGAGATACGTCCGTCCTGCCCGCCGCCGGTGGTGGGGGACGGGACGACGCGCCGACCGGGCCTGTCCGTGTGGCCGGCGACCCGTTCCGTGACCCTCTCAGTGACCCGCTGCCCGGGTCCGGGGGTGTGCCGGGCGAGCCCGGTGGCGCCGGCCGGTTCGACGACCCACTGGGTGTGCCTCCGGTGTCCCGTGAGCCTGTCGATCCCTTCGGCGTGCGCGGTGTGCCCGTCGAGCCCGTCGGTGTGCCCGGTGACCCGCTTCGTGACCCCCTCAGTGACCCGCTGCCCGGGTCCGGAGGTGTGCCGGGTGAGCCGGTGGAGCCTGCCCCGCTCGACGACCCGCTGGGCGTGCCCGTACCCGGTGACCTTGCCGGCGCCCCGACCGCTCCCGCTCTGGCCGGTGAGCCGGTGGAGCCCGCCCCGCCCGACATGCCCGCAGTGCCCGGGGACCCGGCCGCAGGCGGAACGGACGGGCCGGGTGACGGGCCGCCCGCGGCCGCCGGCCCCGCGGAGCCGAGGGCGGCCAGGGGAACGACGATCGCCCTCGTCGTCGCCCTCGTGCTGGTGGTCGTCATGTCCGGCGTCCTCGGCGCCGTCGCCGTGATTATGACCCGTAACCCGGACGCCCCGCCGCTCAAGCAGGCATCCGTACGCACCCTGCTGACGCCGGTGCACTTCGCTCCGGTCACCGGGGTGGGAGCGGCGCCGTGCACCGCGACGGACGCGATCCCGGACGACAAGGGCACTTCCTGCTACCAGCTCGACCCGGGGGTCACGGTCACGACGGTGCAGAAGATCGAGGAGGTGCCGGACAACGACGGCACCTATTCGATCCGGCTCGTGCTGTCCCCCTCCAGTCAGGAGCAGATCGCCGCGCTCACCCGCGAGACGGTCAAGCAGCAACTCGCCGTCGTGGTGGGGGAGAAGGTGGTGGCCGCCCCGCGGGTCGCCCAGGAGATCACTCAGGACAGTCTCGGCATCGCGGGCTTCGACAAGGCGCAGGCGGACGCGATCATGGCGCTGCTGACCGGCTCCGCCCCCGCGGGACAGCAGCCGAACCCGGCCGCCTCGCCCTCCGCCGCCGACGCCGGGCAGCCGGGTGGCACGCAGCCGGATGGCACGCAGCAGGGCGGCACGCAGCCCGGCGGCGGAACCCAGCCGGACGGCACCCAGCAGGGCGGGACCCAGCCCGGCGGCGGAACCCAACCGGGCGGCACGCAGCAGGGCGGCACGCAGCAGGGCGGCACGCAGCAGGGCGGGACCCAGCAGGGCGGCGGTCAGCCCAGCATCGAGCAGTTCCAGTGAGTTCACTCGCAGGAGCTCGTGGCTCGAAGGCGCGCCAGGCTGGGGGCGACACCGCACGTGCTTCCCGCGGGAACCGCGAGCAACGGGTCCCGGCGGGGCTAACGGAGCGAGTGGCGCACCCAGACGTTGGGTTCGACGTACACCGCGAAGCCGTGGTCGGCGTCGCAGTGGACGGGCACCAGCGCCCCCGGAACCTCTACGTCGCCGGTCTGGCGGAACGGAAGGCCGGTCCAGCCTCGCCACTCCTCGAGGGTGCCCGCCACCACCATGGATCGCGTGGCGATCTTGTCGATGACCCCGCCGGCGCGTACGTGCACGCGCAACCAGGGGTCGATCGGCAGGCCGTCCTTGCGGCGAAGCGCGGCGTAGCCGGCCATCGGGGTGCGGGGCTGGAGGTGCTTCCCGTTGGGACGCACGGGGGCGAGTAGTTCGCTGAAGCCGAGCCGGGCGGCTTGGGCGCGCAGGGCGTCGAGCATGACGGCGGAAAGGCCCTTGCCCTGCAGGTCGGGCCTGATCGTGATCTCCAGTGCCGAGACCGCGTCGGGGGAGCTGCCGCGTCGCCGTGCCGCGGCGGCGCGCCAGAGCACGCCGTCCCAGCCGTCGTCGGGCAGCTCGTCGCTCTCGAGGACGAAGGGCGCAGAGAAGGCGCGCGCCACGACGACGCCAGGATCGGCTCGGTCCGTTGCGACCAGCGCGAACTCCGCATACCGGGCGCCTACGATCGGATAGAACAGGTCGGAGGCCGGGTCCTGCTTCATGAAGACCGGCCAGCTGTCGGGCATGCTCCACATCTGCGGCTCGAGGTCGGGACGCTCCGCCAGCGTGGTGATCTGCAGGTCCATGGCTGGATATTCGCAAACCGGACTTGCCGGCAGCAAACCCTTTGTCCCCCCGTGGGGGGATCGGCCGGAGTGAAGCCCGCGTGCAAGCAGGGGGCAATCCGGGTGCAAGGAGATTCCTCTAACGTACGGCGTGTGTCAGCACCCTGGTTGCGAGGCGCGGCCGCCACGGCCGTGACCGCCGCGTTCCTGCTCCCCGCCTCCCTGCTCGCCGCGGCCCCGGCGCTCGCGCGCGCCGCTCAGGCCCCCGCACAGGCCCCCGCGCAGGCCAAGCCCGCACCGGCGACGGTCGCCAAGACGTTGTTCCGCGCCTGGCTGCGCGGGGACCGCCACGCGGCCTCCCGGGTCGCCGCCGCGGGCGCGGTCTCGACGCTCTTCTCCTACCCCTACCGTGCCCCGGACGAGTTCGCGGGCTGCTCGGGCGACTCCTGCCGGTTCGTCCACACCAGCGTGCGCGTACCGGGCGGGCTCGACGGGCTCCTGATGGTCGTGTCCGGCGCGAAGGTCACGAAGGTGTACGCGTCGCGTCACCTCGCGAAGCCGTCCGCCGCCGCCGGGCATCTGTTCGACGCCTGGCGCAAGCACGACCGCAACCGGGGCCTGGAGATCGCCTCGACCACGGCCGTCAGGACGCTCTTCCGGACCAGGCACGACCCGAAGGGCGTCAAGTACTTCTTCCAGGGCTGCAACTCGGAGCCCAAGGGCTACAGCTGCGCCTACTCCTACGAGGGCGGCGCCATGTTCATGCACGTACGCGGCTCGAAGAGCCGCGGCTACGAGGTGACCTCCATCGGCTACGTCGCCGACTGAGCGCCGGCCGCGGCAGCGGGCGCGAGCGCGATGTCCTCGGGCCGGATCGGGACCCGGGGGAGATCCAGCCCGGTCGCGGCCCTGACCGCCGCGGCCACCGCGGGGGTCGACGAGAGCGTGGGCGGCTCGCCCGCGCCGCGCAGGCCGTACGGCGCGTGGGGGTCGGGGTTCTCCAGGACCGACAGCCGCATCGGCGGCATGTCGAGGATGGTGGGGATCAGATAGTCGGTGAACGAGGGGTTGAGCACCCGGCCGTCCCTGACCTGGACCTCCTCCATCAACGCCAGGCCCAGGCCCTGCGCGGAGCCGCCGTGGATCTGCCCCTCCAGGGCCAGGGGGTTGAGGATCTTCCCGACGTCCTGCACGGCGGCCAGCTCGACGACCTTCACCAGGCCCAAATCGGCGTCGACGTCGACCACCGCCCGGTGCACGCACAACGCGAGCTGCGTGTGGGAGTCGCCCTGGCCCGTGACGGGGTCCATCGGGAACGTGGGCCGGTGGCGGTACTCCCGTGTCTCCTCGACCGGCCCGAACCGCTCGAGCACCTCCTCCAGGGACAGGTCCGGATGGGCCGCCCGCAGCGCGTCGAGCCGCGCCCGCACCGCCTCGCACGCCGTCTTGACCGCCCCGCCGGTGACGTACGACTGGCGGGACGCCGAGGAGGACCCGGCGGAGCCGACCGCGGTGTCGGCCGGGGCGACCGTGACCCTGCCGATCCCGAGCTCCATATGCGCGATCTGGGCCTGGACGGTGACGAGCCCCTGGCCCACCTCGGCGGCGGCGGTGTGGACGAGCACGTGCGGCTCGTCCCCGGCGAGCTCGACGCGCACCCGTGCCGTCGAGTAGTCGTCGAAGCCCTCGGAGAAGCAGATGTTCTTGATGCCGACGCCGTAGCCCACGCCGCGCCGCACGCCCTCGCCGTGCGTCGTCTGCGCCACGCCGCCCGGCAGGTGGCGCAGGTCGGGCTCGCCGTGCGGGTCCGCGGGCAGCGGCATCGCCGCCAGTTTCGCGAGCATGTCCGCCAGCGGCGCGGGGGTGTCGATCACCTGCCCGGTGGCCAGGCGCGACCCCTGCGACACCGCGTTGCGGACGCGGATCTCGACCGGAGACAGCCCGCAGGCCGCGGCCAGGCGGTCCATCTGGGACTCGTAGGCGAAGCAGGCCTGGACCGCCCCGAACCCGCGCATCGCCCCGCAGGGCGGGTTGTTCGTGTAGACGCCGTAGGCGTCGATCCACACGTTGCCCACCTCGTACGGCCCGACGCCGAGCGAGGCGGCGTTGCCGACCACGGCGGGGGTGGACGAGCAGTAGGCGCCGCCGTCGAGCAGGATCTCGGCCTTCACGTAGACGAGCCGGCCGTCGGCCGTCGCGCCGTGCTCGTAGCGCATCCGGGCGGGATGCCGGTGGACGTGGCCGAAGAACGACTCCTCGCGGCCGTACACCATCTTGACCGGACGGCCCGTCCGCAGCGCCAGCATCGAGGCGTGGACCTGCATCGACAGGTCCTCCCTGGCGCCGAACGCGCCGCCGACCCCGGCGAGGGTCAGCCGCACCCTGTCCTTCGGCAGGCCCAGGCACGGCGCCACCTGGTCCTGGTCGACGTGCAGCCACTGGGTGGCGACGAACAGGTCCACTCCGCCGTCCTCGGCGGGCACGGCGAGGCCCGACTCGGGCCCGAGGAACGCCTGGTCCTGCATGCCGACCTCGTACTCGCCGGTGACGACCACCTCGGCCTCGAAGGCGCTCCCCACCCTGACCGGCTGGTGCCGTACGAGGTTTCCCCCCGGATGGACGGCGGGGCAGGAGGGGTCGAAGGCGGCCCGGCGCGGATCGGTCACCGCTTCGCGCTCCTCGTAGTCCACGACGATCGCGGCGGCGGCGCGGCGGGCGGTCTCCGGATGGTCGGCGGCCACGATCGCCACGGGCTCGCCCTGGTAGCGGACCTGGTCGACGGCGAGCACCGGCTGGTCGCGGACGTCCAGCCCGTAGAACTTCTCGCCGGGCACGTCCTCGTGGGTCAGCACGGCGAAGACGCCGGGCATCGCGAGGGCGGGGCCGGCGTCGATCGAGCGGATCCACGCGGACGGGTGCGGGCTGCGCAGCGTGGCGCCCCAGAGCATGCCCTCCAGCCACAGGTCCGAGGAGTAGGCGAACTCCCCGGTCACCTTCAGCGTCCCGTCGGGGCGCGGCACGCTCTCGCCGAGGCCCAAAAGTCGCCCGCTCCCCGCCGCCGTCTCAGTCGTCGTGCGCCGCTCCACCGTCGTAGTACAGCAACCGGGCACGGGCGTGGCCTATCGGCGCGGCCATGAAACCCGGCGACGGCCGGGGTCGATGCTTGTACATATCTCCAAATACGCTTCTGTCGTGCTCTTGCAAGATCTGCTCGCCGCCCCGGAACTGCGGCTCGTCCTGCTCACGGGCGACGAGCGGCTGGACCGCGAGATCAAGCGCGTGCTCATCACCGACCTGCCCGATCCCCGGCGGTACCTGTCGGGCGGCGAACTGGTGCTGACCGGCCTGATGTGGCGCCAGTCGCCCGCGGACTCCGCCCGGTTCGTGGCCGCCCTGGCCGAGGCCGGCGTGGCCGCGCTCGGCGCCGGTGACGCGCGGCTCGGCATGGTGCCGGACGACCTGGTGGACGCATGCCGCGCGCACGGGCTGCCGCTGTTCGAGGTGCCCGTCGAGGTGTCGTTCGGGGCGGTCACCGAGCTCGTCGGCAGGCGCGTCGCCGCCGCCCAGGCGGGCGACCTGCGGGGCGCGCTCGGGCGGCACCGCAGGATCGTCGCGGCCGTGGCCGAAGGGGCCGGGCTCGGCGAGCTGTTCGCCCTGGTCGAGGCCGAGCTCGGCGTCACGGCCGCCGTCGTCTCCGCCTGCGGCACGGTCGTCGCGGGCGCTGTGCCCGAGGAGCGGGCCGTACGGCTGGCGCGCGACTACCTCGCCGCCGTCCGCCTGCCCGTCGTCGTGGACCGCGGCGGGCCGTTCACGGTGTTCGCCGTGGGCCGCTCGCACCGGGCCGCCGGCTGGGCCCTGGTCTGCCGGGGCGAGATCGACGTGGAGATCGGCTACGAGCTGGCGGCGTGCGTCGCCATGGAGCGGACCCGGGCGGAGGAGGGCCGCCGGGTGGAGCGCCGGCTGGCCGAGCAGCTCATCGCGCTGGCCTGCGCGGGCGGCGACCTCGCCGAGCTGTCGGCCCGGCTGCGGACCTGCGGCATCGACCCGGCCGAGCCGTACGCCGTGGTGACCGTCACGGCGAGCAGGCGCGGGGCGACGGACGGACCGGACCCCGCCCTGCTGGGCGGGCAGGTGACGGAGGAGCTGCTGGACCGCCGGGTGGTGGCCGCCGCGGGCGCCGACGCGTCGGTGGCGCTGGTCCCGCTGCGCGAGGACACCCCCTGGGGCGACCGCGACGCGCTCGCGGCGCTGCTGCGCGCCCGTACGGCGGTGCTCGCCGGCGGGCTGCCGGGAATCCGGGTGGCGGCCGGGGTGAGCGGCGCGCTGACCGGGCCGCAGGCCATCCGGGGCGGGGTGGAGGAGGCGGGCCACGCCCGGCGGATGGCCGAGGCGCGCGGCGGGGGAGTGGTCACCGGCGACGAGATCTACACGCACGCGCTGCTGCTGGCGACCGTGCCGGGCGACGTGCGCTCCTCGTTCGCCCGGCGGCTGCTGGGACCGCTGTTCGACTACGACCGGCGGCACGGCGCCGAGCTGGTGCGCACGCTCGGCGCCTTCCTCGACTGCACCGGGTCGTGGAACGCCTGCGCCGAACAGCTGCACGTGCACGTCAACACGGTGCGCTACCGGATCAGGCGGGTCGAGGAGCTGACCGGCAAGGACCTGTCGTCCATGGCCGACCGCGTGGACCTGTTCCTCGCCCTCCGCGCCGGCTAGCCACTCCCGCCCCGGCACGCCGTCCGCAGCGGTCAGCTGTCCGCTGCGGCGTGGTCGCCGTCGAGCAGGGCCAGCTCCTCGCGCGCGAAGCCCATCGTGTAGGCGGCGCCGTACTTCTCCGCCACGGCGAGGGCCTCCATCAGGTACTCGCGGGCCTTGTCGAAGGCGCCTTTGAGCCGCTCGGCGCGCCCCAAGGGGGCCAGGCACCGCAGCTCCATGACGCGGTAATGTTTCTGCCTGCTCAGCGTGAGAGCCTTCCGATAGACGATCGCCGCGGACCAGGGGTCGTTCTGCTTCTCGTGCACCTCGGCCAGGCCGAGCAGCGCCTCTCCCGTGTGCATGTGGTCCCCCGCCTGTTTCGCGAGCCCACCGAGCTCGCGCCACGTCGCCCTGGCCTCCGCCACATGGCCGAGACCGAGCTGCGCCGCGCCGATGCCCGTGAGAGCATGCCGTTCGCCCACCGCGGCCCCGATCTTCCTGGCGATGCGAAGCTGCTCCCGTGCCGACGCCAGGGCCTCTTCGTACCGGTGCAGTGCGTTGAGCACCACGCAGAGGTTGCCCAGGGCCCTCATGCGCGCGAAGGAATCCCCGGCGGTGCGGCGGAGTTCCACCTCGGCACGCTGGTGGACGAGCGCTTCCTCGTTGCGTCCCGCCGGGCCCAGCCCCATGGCGATGTATCCGTGCGCGAGGGCCGAGATCTCCGGGTCCGCGAGGCGCTCACCCACTTCGAGTGCCTGACGGCCGAGGGGCAGGATGTCGTTGCGGTGTCCGATGAAGGTGAAGGGCCATTGACAGGAGAAGCCGAGATGGGCGCCGGAGCGCGCGAGGGAGGGATTGCGCGACACCGTCGCCTGGGCCGCCAAGGCGAGGACGTTGGGGCGTTCACGCTCCAGCCACGCGGACGCGTCCGCGCCGTCGGTCAGAGCGAACGGCTCACGCTCGGCGAACTCGTGCGGGGGATGCACCCGATGCGGGTCGATCAGTTTCATCGTCAGGCGCGCGGTCGTGCCGTACAGGCCGAGCACGCGGTCGAGCGCGTCGTCGCGGTCACGCTCGCTCAGGTGCCGCTCGGCCAGTTCCATCGCGAAGAGCCGCACCAGGTCATGGAGGCGGAACCGGCCCTGCTCACCGGGTTCGGCCAGATTCGCCCGCACCAGGCGGGCCACGGCTCGCTCCGCCGCGTCCCGCGGCATGTCGAGAAGGGCCGCCACGACCTCGGGCGTGGCGTCCGGCGTGCGCAGGACGCCCAGATGGCACAGGGCCGCGGCCGCCAGCCGGTCGAGCTCGTGCCCGCTCTGCGCCAGCACATCGTGACTGAGCTGGAGGCTGGCGCGCACGGCGAGGTCGCCCGACTCCAGCTCGTGCAGCGTCCGCCGTTCGTCCCGCAGGCGCGAGATGAGGTCGGACACAGGCGTGTAGCGGCTCTCCGACAGGCGCGCCGCCGCGAGGCGGAGGGCGAGGGGCAGCCCGCCGCACAGGTCCACGAGCTCGGCGGCGGCGGCCGGGTCGGCGGCGACCCGCTCGGCGCCGATCAGTTTCGCCAGCATGGCGACCGACTCCGACCTCTGCATCCTGCCGAGGACGAGCTGCGCACAGTCGTCGGCCACGGCGAACGACTCCCGGCTCGTGACGAGCAGGGCGTTCCCGGCCGGCAGGCCCAGCAGAGGGCGGACCTGTTCCGGGCCGGACGCGTCGTCCAGCACGATCAGCGTGTGCCGGCCCACCAGGCGGTCCCTGAGCATGGTCGCGGCCTCGTCCGCATCGGACGGGACCGCCTCCGGGTGCACGCCGAGACTCCGCAGCAGCCTCCCGAGCAGGTCGAGGGGATTGAGCCGCCCGACTCCCGGCGTCGCCCCGAGCAGGTTCAGGTACAGCTGGCCGTCCGGATAGTGGTCGCTCACCGTGTGGGCGGCGCGTACGGCGAGGGTCGACTTGCCCGCTCCCGCGGTGCCGGTGACGGCCACCACCGCCTGCGGATCGCTCCCGTCCCAGGGCGCGAGAAGCGCGCGCAGGCGCACCACCGTGTCCGTCCGCCCCACGAAGACCTGCGGCTCGCGCGGGAGCTGACGCGGCCGGACGACCTCCGGGGGAGCGGCGGCAGGCGCAGGGCACGGCGACGCCCCGAGAGAGGGGTCCGCGCGCAGCATGAGCT
Source organism: Microbispora sp. NPDC004025 (assembly GCF_053604425.1). NCBI lineage: Bacteria > Bacillati > Actinomycetota > Actinomycetes > Streptosporangiales > Streptosporangiaceae > Microbispora > Microbispora sp. NPDC004025. The sequence goes on from NZ_JBSGHN010000001.1 coordinate 611,954, forward strand.
CGTACGCCCGCCGCAGGGACTCGCCCGGATCGACGCCGAGGCGTTCGGCGAGCAGACGCCTGGCGTCGTGGAAGACCTCCAGCGCCTCTGCCTGCCGTCCGCAGCGGTAGAGCGCGAGCATCTGCAGCTCCCGGGCCCGCTCCCGCAGCGGGGCCTGCGCGGTCAGCCCGACGAGCGCGTCGAGCGACTCCTGGCACCGGCCCAGCCGCAGCAGCGCGTCGGCCTGGTCCTCCCGCGCCGTCAGGCGCATGCCCTCCAGCCGGGCCCGCTCTGCCTCGCAGAAGGGGCCGGGAAGGCCGCCGAGAGCGGTGCCCGCCCACAGTCCCAGCGCGGCCTCCAGTTCGCGCAGCCAGGCGCCGAGGTCCTCCTTGGCCTGGTAGCGGCGAGCCTCCGCGAGGCGCTGCTCGAACTCCTCGGCGTCGGTCCGGCACGCGTCCCGTGCCAGGCTGTAGCCGCTCGCGGACTGCGTGAGCAGCCTGAACGGCCCACGCCTGCCTTCATCCGGTTCGAGTAGCCGTCTCAGCCCGGCCACGTAGGTGTAGACGCTCTGCTGGGCCGTCTTCGGAGCGGCGCCACCCCACAGGTCGTCGATGAGCTGCTCCTTCGGGACGATCCGCCCGGCCCTGGCGGCGAGCGCGCACAGGGCGGCCCGCTGCAGCGGCGGTCCCAGGCTCACCTGCCGGTCCTCCAGCGACGCGGTCACCGGTCCGAGGATCCGGAGGCGGAGACCGGCCTGCCGCGCACCGAACCCTTCGATCGCCATGGGCGTCCCTCCTTTCGCGGGGTGGCGTCAGCGGATCAACGTGAGGTCGACCGGAAGGGGCCGGGTGGAGCCCGAGCCGGGGAAGGCCGCGCGGATCGCCCGCAGTTCGGCCTCCGCCTCGCGACGGAGACCCTCGTTGCCGGACGCCTGCGCGACCGGCAGGGCCCTGCGGGCGCAGGCCAGGGCCTGCTCCGGCTCGCCGAGGAGGCGGTGGGCTCTGGCGAGCAGGGTGAGGAACCGGCACTCGTAGAACCGGTGGCCGATCTCGAGCGCGCATCGCACGCCGCGCTCCAAACCGGTCTTCGCGCTGAGCGGGTCACCGCAGTCCAGATACAGCCTGGAGAGCACCATCAGAGCCGCGGCCTCGTGGTAACGGTCTCGTGCGGCATGGGCGAGGGCGAGAGCCTCTTCGAGCAGTCTCAGCGCCTCGGTCACGTCGCCCAGGTAGTAGCAGGCCTCTCCGCCGGTCAGGAGCGAATGACGTTCGCCGACGTCGGAACCGATCTCCCTGGCGATCGCCCGCTGCCTGTCGGTGCACTCGCGCGCCTCGGCGAACTGCTTGAGCTGCGCGTGAGTGACGGCCAGGTTGCCCAGCGCGCGCATCTCGCCGAACCGGTCCCCCAGCACGCGTCTCAGCTCCAGCTCGGCCCGCTGGTGCGGCATGGCCTCGGTGGGCCGGTCGTGCTGCACCAGGGCGAAGGAGAGCTGACCGTGCGCCAGGGACATCATCTCCTGGTCGCCGGTCCGCTCGGCCACGGCCAGCGCCTGCCTGCTCAGGTGGAGATGCTCGCGGCGGTGCGCGCCCCTCGACAGCTGCCAGTACAGGGCGAACCCGACGTGGACTCCCATGCGCGCGATCTCTTCGTCCTCGCTCACCAGCGCCTGCGACGCGGCCGCCACCACGTTCGCCAGCTCGTCCTCCAGCCAGTTCCTGGCCTCGGCGGGAGAGGTGAGCGCGAGAGGGCGCTGCGGCACGTCGGGCCAGGGGAGCTGCACACGGTGCGGGTCCAGCACGGAGCTGGCCCGCCGTGCCGTCGTGCCGTAGAACCCGAGCGCTCGCATGAGGGCGTCCTTGCGGGCCTCGGGCGCGAGGCGGGCGTCCGCCAGCTCGATCGTGTAGAGACGTACGAGGTCGTGCATGCGGAACCGGCCGGTGCCGGCGGCCTCCAGCAGATGCGCGCGCACGAGGCGGTCGAGCGCGCGCTCCGCGGCGTCGGCGGGTTCGTCCACCAGCGCGGCCACGACGTCGGCCGTCACGTTCGCCACGGGGAGAAGGCCGAGGTGGCACAGGACCCGGGCCGCCGGCCGGTCGAGGACGGCATCGCCCCGGACGAGGCTCTCGTAGCTGAGTTCGAGGCTGGAACGCACGGCGGTCTGGCCCGCCTCCAGTTCGTGCAGTGTCCGCCGCCGGTCCTCGAGCCGGTCGACCAGCTCCGTGGGCGTCCACTGCGGCCGGTCCACGAGCCGTGCGGCGGCCAGGCGGAGAGCCAGCGGCAGCCCGCAGCACAGGTCGGCCAGCCGGCCCGCCGCCGGGTCGGCCGCGATCCGCTCGGCCCCCACGAGCCTCGCGAGTACGGTGACGGCCTCCGACCGCAGCATGCCGCCGAGGACGAGCTGGACGCAGTCGTCGGTCACCGCGAACGACTCCCGGCTCGTGATCAGCACGCTGGTGCCGACCGGCAGCCCCAGGAGAGCGCGTACCTGCTCGGGCCCCGCCGCGTCGTCGAGCAGGATGAGGGTCCTGCGGCCCTCCAACCGGTCGCGCAGCACGGCGGCGGCCTCGTCCACATCGGCGGGTACGGCCTCGCCGGGCAGTCCCAGGGCGCGCAGGAGCCTGCCGAGCACGTCGATCGGCTTGAGCCGCTCCACGCCCGGAGTCGCCCCCAGGAGATTCACATAGAGCTGGCCGTCCGGGAACGCGTCGACGGCGGCGTGGGCGGCATGGACCGCCAGGGCGGACTTTCCCGCCCCCGGGGCGCCGGTGATGGCGACCACCGCCTGCGGATGCGCGCCGTCCCAGGGGGCGAGCAGCGATCGCAGGCGGACCATCTCCTCGGCCCGGCCGACGAAGCAGTTCACCGCGCGGGGCAACTGGCGCGGAGGGCGGGGGGACCGGGCATCGGGACCGGCCGTCCTCTCTCCGGCCGGTGCGGGCGAGGGACCCGCCTGCCTGAGCGAGGGGTCGGCCCGCAGGATCAGCTCGTACCGTTCCCGCAGCGTCTCGCCGGGATCGACCCCGAGCCGCTCCGCCAGGAGCCGCTTGACGTCCATGTACGTGTGCAGGGCGTCCGCCTGCCTGCCGCACCGGTAGAGCGCGAGCATGAGCAGATCACGGGCGCGCTCCCGCAGGGGAGCCTCGCCGACCAGCTCGGTCAGGGCGGCCGCCGCCTCCTGGTGCAGGTTCAGGCGCAGCAGCGCGTCGGCCCGATCCTCCCGCGCCGACAGGCGCAACCCCTCGAGGCGGGCCCGCTCCGCCTCGGCGAACGGACCCGGGACGCCGCACAGGGCGGGGCCCGACCAGGACCTTACGGCGGCGTCCAGCGCGCGGAGGCGGTCACGCGGGTCGCCGTCGCCGTCCAGCCGGCGGGCCTCGGCCAGACAGCGTTCGAACTCCTCGACGTCCACCTCGACCGGTCCGCGGGCCAGGACGTAGCCGCCCGACCGGGACAGCAGGACCGAGTGGGAACCCCGATGGCCCCCCTTCGGCTCCAGGGCCCGCCGCAGCCCGGCGACATAGGTGTAAACGCCCTGTTCGGCGGTGTTCGGCGGGCGCTCCCCCCAGAGCCCTCCGATGAGGGCCTCCTTGGTCACGACCTGTCCGATCTGCGCGGCGAGCACGCACAGGGCCGCGCGCTGCAGCGGAGGCCCGAGGTCGACGCCCCGTCCGTCGCGCCACGCGGCCAGGGGCCCGAGCATCCGCAGGCGGCAGGGTGAGTACACGGACGTTTTACGCTCATTCGCGCTATCCATACGTCTGAACTCCACCTGGTAACGGCGTAGATGCAATCTGTGGATCACCGCGATCGGGTGAAATGCCACTGTCGCGCCCGGTACACGCCATGAGTCGCCGCCGCACTCGTCGGCACTACACCCTCGCGGTTCCCCCAAAACTGCGGCTTCGCGATGTCATCCCCGTGTTCGCCGGTCATCGGGCACGCCGTCGGGCCCGTTCCGGCAGAGCATCAAATATGCCATCCCCCGTCTAGATATTGTCTAGACGCTTCGGATAATCCGCCGGTTCCAGTTGGGCCAGAATTCCCTACTCGTCGGTAAGCCCGCCTGTCGCATCCTTTGACCTGCCCGGATGTCCTGAGGGTTACGGATGGCGGTGCGGGGAGGCCCGATGTCATGGTGGAGGCGGCGCCGGCGAACGCCGTCCCGCCGGAGACCGCCGGAGATCGCAGTCGCCGAGCCGCGTGCCGCCCGCGTGCCCGGATCCGGGCGCTGACCTGCCTTGTTCCGGACCGGCCGGTCGTTGGCCCCTACCCGCCGGTCGCGGGACGGACGCCGCCGGTCGTGCGGACACGAGCGCGGGCGGAGGGCTCCGCGCGGGCGCCCTGTGAGGGCCGGCGTGCGGTGATGCTTTCCCGGGGATCGCGGACCGCCTGCCGGGGGCCGTCGAAGATTGGGCCGGCGGCCGCATCCACTGTTCTCGTGAAGGCAGGCGCGGGAGAGGCCGGGCACGCGCCCGGCATCACGTCCTCTGCGCGATCCGGGCGCGTCCTGGCGGCCATCCGCGCTCGTTCGCGCGGCTTTCACAAGGCAGCCGCACAGGGGAATCACGGTGGCCGATAAAAGTCAACGTATTCCTGCTGACCGGCGTCCGCCTGAATCGAACGTTTGAAATCGCAGCCGTCGAGCGAATTTCCTCCGAAACGGGAAAGGTGCCGATGTCGTCACGGGATTCGACTTCGGGGGCCGCCCTTGTCGGAAATTCTGACCCGGACTGTGAGCGGAGCCTGTCAAGAACGCCGGCCCGGTTCCCCGCTGATCAATCGTCCGCCGCCGGGCGGCCGGGTGGACAGTGGTTCCCCGGCGGCAGGGTCGTCCGCCGGGGACGGCCCGTCCCGCTTAAGCAGCAGCTACGTGGTTCAGCAGCAGCCGTTGTCGAACGCGTATCGCTGCAGAGGAGACGGGGCGGCACTGTTGGCCGTAGCATTGCCACCAACGGTCACAAGGGCCAAAATCAGGGCGGTAAGTAGATACGAGGTTGGGCGGCGCACGGTGGATCTCCCATCAACTCGGACTGCCAGGCCTACAATATTTCAGGAGTTGCCAATGGCCGCGCAAGATCTGGTCGGACAGCGCATCAAGGCGATACGGCGGCAGCGCGGGCTCTCGCAAGCGCAGTTGGCGCATCCTGAACTTTCCGACAGTTACGTATCACTCATCGAGAGCGGCAAGAGGACGCCGACGCCGGCCGTTCTCGAACTGCTCGCGCAGAAGCTCGACTGCTCGCTCACCTACCTCGTCAACGGCGTGACGGCCGAGCAGATGGAAGACCTGGAGGTCGGTCTCAGCTTCGCGCGGATGGCGCTCGAGAACGGCGAGGTCGCCGAGGCCCGCCGCAGGTACGCCGAACTGCTCGCGGACAACAACCTGCTGGGTCTCACCGCGCTCCGGGTGGAGGCCCGCTACGGGTTCGCCCTGGCCCTGGAGGCGTGCGGCGAGCTCGGCGAGGCGATCTCGGTCCTCAACGAGCTCAACGGCTCCGAGGCGGAGGCGATGCCGCAGGAGCGCAAGATCGCCGTGGCGCTGGCGCTGTGCAGGTGCCACCGTGAGCGGGGTGACTTCTCCGCCGCCGTGCACGTGGGTGAGCAGACGCTCGCCGCCTTCGCGCGCAGCGGCTGGACCGACGAACTGGTCGAGCTCGGCGCCACCCTCCTGCTGGCGTACATGGTGCGCGGGGACATGCTGCGGGCGGGCCACTTCGCGAACGAACTGCTGGCGGCCGCCGAGACCCTCGGCACGTCCCGGGCGACGGTGGCGTCGTCCTGGAACGCGGCGCAGGTGCTGGAGAAGACCGGCAGGGGCGAGGAGGGCATGACGCTCCTCGAACGAGCGCTCGCCTTCCAGTCCGAGAACGGCGAACCCCGCAACCTCGCGCGGCTGCGTCAGGCCTACGCCTCCATGATGCTGCGGGTGCGTCCCGAGGAGGCGGAGCGGGCACGGGAGCTGCTCCTGCGGGCACAGCGCGAGCACGAGGCCTCCGCCACCAGCGCCTTCGACCGGGCGCGGACCGCCTGCGTCCTCGCCTGGGCGGAGATCGTCCTCGACCGCCCGGACACGGCCGTCGACCACCTCAGGGACGCGCTGTCGCACGTTCAGCACACCAAGAGCGGCCTGCTGGCCGGCGCCAACCTCCTGCTCGGCCAGGCATACTTCCTGCTCCACCAGGACGGAGACGCCGCCGCGGCGCTCGATCTGGTCACCGGCTGGCTGGAGGACGCGCCGCGGACTCTGAAGGCCGCCGAGGAATGGATGAACGTGGCGGAGATGCGGCGGCGCATCGGCGACGACGCGCAGAGCGTGGCGGCCTATCAGCGCGCCCTCGCCTGCGCCGGGCTGTAGGCGCGATCGCGCCCGCTCGTACCGGAGCCGGGGGAGGCGCCGCCGGGCCGCCTCCCCGCGGGCTCGGGGATGACCCTGTTCTCCCGAGCCCCACGGCCGCCGGGGTTCCCCTCAGTCCGTGATCGTGCTGTACCGGTGGTCTGGGGTACGGACCGAAGCCCCGCGTCGGTAGCCTGGGGGTGTCATGAAGAGACCCTTCCTCGCCGCCTTCGCCGCGTTCCTGACGGCTCTCCTGCTGTGTGCCGCGCCGGTCCTGCCGGCCCAGGCGCACACCTCGCTCAAGAGTAGCGACCCGCAGAAGAACGCCCAGGTCAAGACCTTGCAGAAGGTCACGCTCGAATTCGCGGACTCCGTTCAGTTCCCGGTCGTGGTCGTCCGCGGCGAGGACGGCAAGCGCTACGAGAACGGCTCGCCGGCCGTGGAGGGGCCCAAGGTCACCCAGGCGGTGACCGAGCCCGTGCCCCCCGGCCGCTACACGATCGCCTGGCGGGTGGTCTCGCCCGACGGCCACCCGCTGGAGGGCGAGATCCCGTTCACCGTGATCGGCGACCAGTCGCTCGGCACGGCGACCTCGGCCGCCGCTCCCGGGGAGACCGCCTCCGCGGCGGCGCCCTCCTCGGCCGCGACGGCGCAGGCCACCGAGGCCGGGAGCGCCGGGCGGACGGGTGTGCCCGGCTGGATCTGGGCGGTGATCTTCGGGATCGCCGGAGTCGGCATAGGGATGTTCCTGAGCCTGCGGAAGAAGCCGTGAGCAGGGCGGTGCGCCTGACCGCCGCCGCGCTCTGCGCGGCCGTCGGCGCACTCGTGATCGCCATGGTGCTCGGCGGCGCCGCGACGCCGCGGATCATTCCCGGCCTGCCCGACGAGGGCACCCTCACCCGCTGGATGCTGCCGCTGTCGAAGCTCGCGATGGACGTCTCCGGCGTCCTGACCGTCGGGCTGCTGGCCGCGGCCGCGGCGTTCCTGCCCGGCGACAAGGGCCTGCTCGGCAAGACCGCGCAGAGCTACGTCAAGGGCGCGTCGTGGTCCGCGCTGGCCTGGGCCGTCGCCGCCGCGGTGGCGCTGGTCTTCAGCCTGTCGGAGACGCTCGGCATGCCGGTGGGGGAGGTCCTCGCCGGCAACGAGCTCACCAGCTACGCCAGCCAGGTGCCGCAGGGCATCGCGCTGACCCTGGTCGTGCTGTTCGCCGTCGCCATCGCGTTGTTCGCCCGTGGTGCGATCACCGCCGGCACCGCCGCCGGGCTGCTGGTCTTCGCGCTCGCGACGCTCCTGCCGCCCGCGCTCACCGGGCACTCCTCCTCCTCGCCCAACCACGGGCTGGCCACCACTTCGGTGGCCATGCACCTGCTCTTCCTGGCGCTGTGGGTGGGCGGCCTCGGGGTGATCTGCATCCACGCGCTGCGCGGGCAGCCCCTCCTGGACGTCGCCGCCGCGCGCTTCTCCCGCATGGCTCTGTGGTGCTTCGCCGGGGTCGGCGTCTCCGGCCTCGCCGCCGCCGCCTCGCGCCTCACCTCGGTCGGCGAGCTGTTCACCTCGAACTACGGCCTGCTCCTGCTGGCCAAGATCGTCGCGTTCGCCGTGCTCGGGTTCTTCGGCTGGCGCCACCGCGGCCGTACGCTGCCGCGGCTGTCGGCGGGGGAGCCGCACGCCTTCCTCCGCCTCGCCCTCGGCGAGGTCGTGCTGATGGGGGCGACGATCGGCCTCGCCGTGGCGCTGTCCCGGACCGCCCCGCCGCCCGTCGACACCCCGGTCGACCGTGCGTTCGAGCTGCTCGGCTACCTCGTCCCGCCGCCGATCTCGCTCGGCAACCTGGTGACGCTGTGGTGGTTCGACCTGTTCTTCGCCGTACTCGCCGCCGTCATGGCCGGTCTGTACGGCGCGGGGCTCGTCCGGCTGACCCGCCGGGGCGACCGGTGGCCCGTGGGCCGCACGGTCAGCTGGTATCTCGGCGTGGTCATCCTCGTGCTCAGCACGCAGACCGGTGTGGCGCGCTACGCGCCGGTGCTGTTCAGCGTGCACATGACCGAGCACATGGTCCTGTCCATGCTGGTCCCGATCTTCCTGGTGCTCGGCGCGCCGGTGACGCTGGCGCTGCGAGCGCTCAAGCCCGCCGTCCGCCGGGGCGACCGGGGACCACGCGAGTGGATCACGGTGATCCTGCACAGCAGGGTCGTGAAGTTCGTCAGCCATCCCGCGATCGCGACGGCGATCTTCGTGGTGTCGACGTTCGCCCTGTACTTCACCCCGCTGTTCGCCGCCGCTATGGAGGAACACCTCGGTCACATCGCGATGACCGTGCACTTCCTGCTCAGCGGCTCCCTGTTCTTCTGGGTGATCATCGGGGTGGACCCCGCGCCGCACAAGCTGCCCCACTACGGGCGGCTGCTGCTGCTCATGGTGACCATGCCGTTCCACGCGTTCTTCGGGATCGCCCTGATGAGCATGGGCACGGTGCTCGCGTCGTCCTACTACGAACAGCTCGGGCGCACCTGGGGCGCCTCCTCGCTGGCCGACCAGCAGTCCGGCGGCGCGATCGCCTGGGCGTTCGGGGAGATCCCCACGCTGATCGTGCTGCTCGCGCTCGGCTTCCAGTGGTGGCGCGACGACGAGCGCGTCGCGCGCCGGACCGACCGCCGCGCCGACGCCGCCGCGGCCAAGTCCGGCGGCACCGGGGACGCGGAGCTGGACGCCTACAACGACTATCTGGCGAAGCTGAACAAGCGGGACACGGCCGCGGAGTAGGCGCGGCCGGCTCTGCCGGCGGGATCGGTGCCGGATGAGCGCATGGCGCCACGCCGGAACCGGCGAGACGCCGCCGCGCCGTCTTCGGCCCGGCTACGGCAGGGTCAGGATCTCGTGCCCCGTCTCGGTCACCACGATGGTGTGCTCGAACTGCGCGGTCCGCTTGCGGTCCTTGGTCACCGCGGTCCACTTGTCCGGCCAGATGTCGTAGTCGATCGTGCCGAGCGTGAGCATGGGCTCGATGGTGAACGTCATCCCCGGCACCAGGGTGACCGACAGCGAGGGATCGTCGTAGTGGGGGACGATGAGCCCGGAGTGGAACGAGGCCCCGATGCCGTGGCCGGTGAAGTCGCGGACGACGCCGTAGCCGAAGCGCTTGGCGTACGCCTCGATGACCCGGCCGACGATGTTGAGCTGGCGGCCCGGCGCGACCGCTTTGATCGCCCGCATCATCGCCTCGCGGGTCCGCTCGACCAGCAGGCGGGACTCCTCGTCGACCTCCCCGACCAGGAAGGTGGCGTCGGTGTCGCCGTGCACGCCGCCGATGAAGGCGGTGATGTCCACGTTGACGATGTCACCGTCGCGCAGCACGGTGTCGTCCGGGATCCCGTGGCAGATCACCTCGTTGATCGACGTGCACAGCGACTTCGGGTAGCCGCGGTAGCCGAGCGTCGAGGGGTAGGCGTCGTGGTCGCAGAGGAACTCGTGGCCGATCCGGTCGAGCTCGTCGGTCGTCACGCCGGGGGCGACGTGCTTGCCGACCTCCTCCAGCGCCTGCGCGGCGATCCGGCCCGCGATCCGCATCTTCTCGATGGTCTCGGGGGTTTTGACGTCGCTGTCGCCCTTCTTGGGCTCGGCCTTCCCCACGTACTCGGGGCGGGGGATGTGGGCGGGAACCTTACGGGTGGGCGAGATCCGCCCGGGGCGGAGCAGCGTGGTCATGCGGCCAAGTCTAGTTGCGCGTCAAGGGGGCACGATTAAGGTCGTGAGCGATCAATGGTGGTTCTGCCTGAAGCACATGACCGTCGAGCCCGAGAAGGGCTGCCCGAACAAGGACCGGCTCGGCCCCTACGACTCCCGCGACGCCGCCGCCCAGGCCCTGCAGACGGCGGCCGAGCGCAACCGGCGCTGGAGCGAGCAGGACAAGGACTGGGACGACTGATCCCCTGACCCCTCCTCGGACCGGCGCTCCCGCCGTCTTCTCCCCGGCTCCGATCCGTCCTGTCTCCCCGGACCGGGCCGGGGACGCGCGCCGCCCGCGAGGCGTGACCGGCGTTCAGCCGATCGCGGCCGTGCCCGTGGATCGGCGTGCCGCCGCGCGGCGGGCGACGAAGCGGCCCAGCGTCCACACGCCGATGCCGCTCCACACCAGGTTGAGGATCGCCGAGGGCCAGGCGGAGTGGTACGCGCTGTTGACCATCAAGGTGACCGCCCCGCCGAAGTTGAGCAGCTGGTAGGGCAGGCCGTCCCCGGACATCCTGCCGGACGACACCATCGCGTACGCGAGCAGGAGGACGACGGCGCCCGCGGTGCCGATGATCGTGATGAACGTGGACATCAGGACGGCTCGCCGTCCACGGAAGCGGTCATGGTGCGATGATCCCGCCCCTGCAGAGTGAAGAGCAAGTGAAGGATTCTTAATCCACACATAAGATCCGCTGTATGGATATCGACCCGCGGCGGCTGCGGATCCTGCACGAGGTCTCCCGCAGGGGCGGCGTCATGAAGGCCGCCCAGGCGCTGCACCTCACGCCCTCCGCCGTCTCCCAGCAGCTCGCCCAGCTGGAACGGGAGGTCGGTCTCGCGCTGTTCGACCGGTCGCAGCGCAGGGTCACGCTGACTCCCGCCGGCCGGGTGCTGGCGGCGTACGCCGAGCGCATCGAGGAGCAGCTCACCGAGGCGAGGCAGGAGCTCAACCGTTTCGCCGAGCGGCTGTCCGGGCCGGTCACGATCGCGGCGTTCCCGACCGTGATCCGGCATCTGCTCGTCCCCGCCCTGCGTGAGCTGGCCGTACGGCACCCGCGGATCACCCCCGTGATCCACGAGCTGTTCGGGCCGGGCGCGGTGCAGGAGCTGCGCCTCGGCGGCGTGGACCTGGTGGTGACGGAACGGGACATGAGCCGGCCCGCCGCCTCCCTGCAGTCGATGTCCCGGCACCGCCTCCACGACGACGAGTACCGCATCGTCGCCCCGCCGTCGTGGGACCGGGTGCCCGCCACCGTCGCCGACCTCGTCGACCTGCCGTGGGTCGCCGGCGTGCCCGACCAGGCGTGCGGGCAGGCGCTCGAACGGCTCGCCCAGCTCCACGGGTTCGTCCCGCGCCGCGTGCACCTGATCGCGGAGTTCCCGCCCGTGCTCGGGCTGGTCTCCGCGGGGCACGGCGTGGCGATCGTGCCGTCGCTGGCGCTGCTCGACGTGCCGCCGGGCGAGGTGGTCGTCACCGGCATCCGCGGCGTGGGCAGCCGCAGGATCGAGGCGCTGACCAGGGTGAGCCGTACGGCGTCGGGGGAGCCCGACCCCATGCAGGCCGTGGTGATCGAGGTGCTGCGCGAGGCGGCCGAGGCGGTGGACCGGCGGGTGAGCGAGCTCAGCCGTGTCCCGCTCGATCCGCCCACGTCCTGACACGCCGCCGGACGCCGTGCGCGTCAGTCGCTCACCTCAGTCGCTCACCTCAGTCGCTCACCTGGGGGCCGGTGATCCGGTCGGCCAGGCGGGCGAGGCGCTCCCGCAGGCCGAGCCGCCGCACCTCCCCGGCGGCGCTGCTCACCAGGTGCTGCGCCGCGTCGAAGCTCAGGACGGACTCCCCGGCCGGTACGGCGATCGCGTCGTGGGCCAGCGACTCCAGCTCGGGGTCGCCGCCGTCGACGGCGAGGATCGTGGCGCCGCTGCGGCGGGCGTCGTCCACCCGCTCCAGCAGGGGCACGGGCGCCGTCTGCTCGGCGACCACGAAGAGCGTCTCGCCCCTGCCGGTGCCGCGCAGCCGCTCCATCCCGACCCGCAGGTGGGCGGGCGCGCCGGGCGGCGGCGCCCAGCGGACGAGCGTGGGGGAGAGCTGGGCGAGCCCCGACAGCCGGGCCTCGTCGGCGAGATGGGCGGTGACGTGCCACGGCTCGTCCTCGGGGGTGCCGACGACGAGGAGCCCCCCGGCCGACCGGGTGGCCCGCAGGGCCAGGCCGAGCTCCCGGGTGCGTTCGACCCATCCGGTGGAGGCGAGCACTTCGCGCAGCAGGTTCACCGATGCGGCGTCCATGACCGCCATGGTGCCTGACACAAGCGCGTGAAGTCCCGCCAATTGGGTCCTTGACACACCGTTACCGCCAGGTAACGATCAGCCCACGGCGCCGATTTTGGAATCTGATCCAACAGCCGGAAGGCGGCTCTATGAACCTTCGCGTTCGTGCCACCCTGTCCATGATCGGGGCTCTCCTCCTGCTGCCCGCACTCACCGGCACCGCACGCGCGACCTCCGCCGGGGACGTCGTCGAAGCCGGCCGCACGACCGTCTATCTCCTGCCCGGCAAACTGCTGGAGGTGCCGGTCAAGGCATGGCATCTCCGCTACCGCTCCACGTCCGCCACCGGGGAGCCGAACGTCGTCTCGGGCACCCTGCTCGTCCCCGACGCCCCGTATCCGCTCGGCAAGCGGCCCATCGCCGGATACGCCGTGGGGACGCACGGCATGGGCGACCGGTGCGCGCCGTCGGCCGCCATGGCGAACGGCACCGAGGCCGAACTCGCCATCGTGAGCCTGATGCTGCTCAAGGGCTGGGCCGTCGCGATGACCGACTACGAGGGTCTCGGCACGCCGGGCGACCACACGTACATGGCGGGGCTGTCCCAGGGACACGCCGTGCTCGACTCCATCAGGGCGGCGGCGCGGGTGCCGGACGCGAACCTGTCCGCCACCGCCCCCGTCGTGGTCATGGGCTACTCGCAGGGCGGGGCGTCGGCGGCCTGGGCCGCCCAGCTGCAGCCGTCGTACGCACCCGAACTGCGGCTCAAGGGCGTCGCGGCGGGCGGAGTCCCCGCCGACCTGCGGGCGGTGGCCGACCACCTGGACGGCACGGGCGACTTCGGGCTCGCCGCGGCGGCCGGCATCGGGCTGGACGCCGCCTATCCGGAGCTGAACCTCGAGAGCTACCTGACCCCCGAGGGCGCGGCCCTGTTCGGGGACGCACGCGACGACTGCGTGAGCGACCTGCGCGCCAGGTTCGACGGGCGGCGCCTGGCGGACTTCACCACCGCCGACGTCATGAACCTGCCGGACTGGCGGGCCCGCCTCGCCGAGAACCGCCTCGGCGCGTCCGCGCCGCGGGTGCCGCTGTTCCTCTACCACGCCAAGGGTGACGAGATCATCCCGTACGAGGTGGGCCGGACCCTGCGCAAGGAGTACTGCGCGCGGGGCGTGAACGTCCTGTGGACCGGGCTGCCGGCCGGCAGCCACGTGCTCGGCGCGGTCGAGGGCGGCCCGCTGGCGGTCGCCTGGCTCGCCACCCGCGTCGCCGGTCTCCCCGCCATCCCCAGCTGCTGAGCGTCTGGCAGAGCCGCCGCCGGCGGTCCCCGCGGACGCGGGACCGCCGGCCGGCAGCCGGTCGTACGCGCGCTTCAGCGGGTCGAGCGGACGAGGTCGCCCTCGTAGGCCGCGATGACGAGGTGCGCGCGATCCCGTGCCTGGAGTTTGCTCAGCAGGTTGCCGATGTGGGTCTTGACGGTCTTGATCGAGATCGTGAGTCGCGCGGCGATCTCGCCGTTGGAGAGCCCGCGAGCGACCAGGGTGAGAACCTCGGTCTCCCGTTCGGTGAGAGCGTCCAGGCGCGCGTGCCGCGCGCGTGGTGGCTGGGCGACGTAGGCCTCGATCATGCGTGCGAGGACCTGCGGGGCGAACAGCGATTCACCCCGGTGAGTCCGGCGGATCGCGTCGAGGAGCGTGTCGGGGTGGGCGTCCTTGAGGAGGAAGCCGCCGGCGCCGGCGTCGAGAGCGGCGCGGACATACTCGTCGAGCTCGAACATCGTGAGCACGATGACCTTCACGGATCCGGAACCCGCGCCGGCCATGACGCGGCGGGTTGCCGCGATCCCATCGGTACCCGGCATCCGGATGTCCATGAGCACCACGTCGGGACGCAGTTCGGCACTCAGCCTGACGACCTCCTCGCCGGTGCCCGCCTCGCCGACCACCGCCATGTCGTGGTTGGCGTCGATGACGGCGGCGAGGCTGTGGCGCAGCAGGGGCTGGTCGTCGGCGATGACGACGCGAATCGGAGTTCCGCGGTCATTCATGACAGCCGGGCCTCGGGAATGCGGGCGGTGACGCGGAAGCCGTTCCCGGCGTGCCGGGCTTCGAAGGTCCCGCCGATCGCGGTGACGCGTTCCCGCAGCCCCTCGATTCCGTGCCCGGCTCCCGCGTGCGGGGTCCATCCGTCCACCGGGCCTTCGTCCAGGACGCTCGTGACGATCCAGTCGCCGTCGCGACGGACGGACACGGTCGCGCTGGTCGGCCCGGCGTGCCGGGCGGTGTTCGTGAGGGCTTCGCGCACGACGGAACAGACCGCGAGTTGCGCCCCGGGGCTGATGTCGTCGATCCCGCCGAGCCTGAGAGTGACGGCCGGGCCCGCCCTCCGGGCATCCTCGATGATGGCCGGCAGGTCCTGGAGGGAGTCCGCGGGCCGCAGGGGTGCGGCCACAGCGGTCGAGTCACGGAGCACGTTGAGCATGCGGCGTAGCTCCGTCGTGGTCTGCCGCCCGATGCGCTCGATGTCCGACAGGGCCGCGGAGGGGTCGTCGGCCACGCCGGGATAACACGCCGCGCTCGCCCTGACGGTAATCAGGCCGAGACCGTGGGAGACGATGTCGTGCAGCTCGCGCGCGATCCGGAGTCGTTCCGCCTGCGCCGCGCATTCGCCGGCCCACGCGGTGAGCCGCGCTTCGTACGCGATCCGCTGCCGGCGCGCGCTCGACACCGCCCGCACGGTGACCGCCAGCGCCAGCGCGGCGATGACGACGGGGAGGACGACCGCGGCGAGACCTCCGCGGCTGACAGTGAGAAGAGCGAGCAACAGCACGAAGTGAACGGCGACGGCCAGTGGCCAGACTCGCCGTCCGCGTCTCGGAAGTGCTTGGTCGGCCCCCATGGTCCAAATCTAAGGACTCTCCTCGACCGGCACATCGGACCAGGGTCCGAGAGGTCCAGGGCCGAGCCGCGAGAACGAGTCCGGTCTCCGGCCCGATGACCGGAGATGACGCTCCGCGTACACCTGTGGACATGATTACGATCGACCGCCTCGTCAAGCGGCGCGGTTCCCGGCAGATCCTCAGCGGCATCAGCTTCCGGGCCCGCCCCGGAAGGGTGACGGGGTTCCTCGGCCCGAACGGCGCGGGCAAGAGCTCCACATTGCGCATTCTGCTAGGCCTGGACCGGGCGACATCCGGCACGGCGCTCATCGATTCCGTTCCGTTCGCGAAGCTTCGTGACCCGCTGTCCGTGGTCGGGGCCGTGCTGGACGGCTCCGGGGCGCACCGGGCGCGGACGGGCCGGGCGCACCTGCGCTGGGTGGCCCGCTCGGCGGGACTGCCGCGTGCCCGTGTCGACGAGGTGCTCGAGGTCGTGGGCCTGACGAACGCCGCGTCGAAGCGGGTCGGCGGCTACTCCCTGGGCATGGGGCGCCGGCTCGGGCTGGCGACGGCGCTGCTCGGCGATCCGGAGATCCTGGTCCTGGACGAGCCGGTGAACGGGCTGGATCCGGACGGCATCCGGTGGATCAGGACCTTCCTGCGTGAACGCGCCGCGTCCGGCCGGACCGTGCTGCTGTCCAGCCACCTGATGGGGGAGCTCGCGGAGACGGTGGACGACGTCGTGATCATCAACGAGGGCAGGGTCGTGGCGGACGGCACCCTCGGCGAGGTCACCGGCTCCCACCGCACCCTCGAGGACGCGTTCTTCGCCATCACCACCGGTGGTGCGCCGTGAAGGCGCTCGCGGCGGAGGCCTCGAAGCTCGCCTCCCTGCCGGCGGTGTGGATCGCGACGGCGGCCGGGGTGCTCGTGCCGGGCGTGGTCGCCGCGATCACCGCCTCCTCGGCCCGCGGCGCGATCGACCGGGGCGTCGCGGTGGTCGCCGCGATCGACACCGGCTACCAGGAGCTGGCCTTCGGGGTGGTCGGGGTGATCGTTCTCGGCGTCGCCGGGGTCGGCAGCGAGTACGTCACCGAGAGCGCGGAGTCCGGAGACGGGCGTCAGATCACCACCAGCCTGACCGCCGTCCCCTCCCGCCTCCGATTCCTCGTCGCGAAAATGTCCGCGATCGCGATCGGCGCCGCCATGCTCGCGATCATCGCGGCGGGGAGCACCATGGGCGTCGTCCGCGTGGTGCTCGGCGAGCACGCTCCGGCATGGGGAGCGGACGACGTTCCGCGGCTGGCCGGCGTGGTCTGCTACTGGACGTACACCGCGCTCCTCGCCGCCGGGATCACCGTGCTCACCCGCCACGGGGTCGTTCCGCTCACGGTGCTCGTCGCGAACACCTCGGTCGTCTCCGTCACCTACCTGCTGACGAAGATCACGCCGCTGGCGAACTACCTGCCCGACATGGCCGGGATCCGCATGTTCATCCGGGACCTCGCCGGCAGCACCGCAGAGATCGGTCCGCTGACCGGAGGCCTGGTGATGACCGCCTGGGTGACGGCGCTGCTCGTGATCGCCGCGATCTCGTTCGCGCGGAGGGACGCGTGACCGTTCCCGGGACGGCGACGCGCACCCGCGGCCGGGAAGCGGTCCAGGCGCTCGCGGCGGAGGTGTCGAAGCTCGTGTCGCTTCCGGCGACCTGGCTCACGCTCGGCGGCGCTCTCGCGGCGAACCCGGTCCTCGCGATCGCGTACACGGTCGCCGGCCTCCGGGGCTCGGCCGGCACCCCGAGCGTCCCCGACCTCGGACTGGCTCCGATCGGCTACACGCAGGCCGGCTTCGTCGTCCTCGGCGTCCTCGCCGCCTGTTCCGAGTACACCGGCGGGCAGATTCGCACCACGCTGACCGCGATGCCCCGCCGGGCCCTCCAGCTCACCGCCAAGCACATCGCGTTGGCGATCGTCGTGCTGCCCGCCGGGGTGATCACGGCCGCGTCCGGGGTGGTCCTCGCGGCCGTCGTGCTCGGCGACACGGCCGCGCCCGTGACCGCGGGCCGTGCCGCGGGGGCGCTGAGCGGGGCGGCCGTGTACCTCGCGCTGACGACGCTGATCAGCGCGGCCGTCGGCGCCCTCGTGCGCCGGACGCTCGCGGCGGCCGTCGTCCTGCTGGGGTATCTCTTCATCGCCGGACCGATCCTGCGCGACCACGTCTTCGCGGGGAGATACCTTCCGGACAGCGCCGGATTCGCCATGTGGCTCCCACCGGCCGGCGACGGGGGCGCGGTGACACCGGTGCACGGCGCGGTGCTCCTCACGGCCTGGACCGCCGTCCTGACCGCCGTCGCGGTGTCCGTGTATCGCCGCCGGGACGTGTGAGGCACCGAGCCGCCCGGCGGGGCCGCCCGTGGCCTCTCAGGTCCCGCGGATCGTGTCGCCGCGGATCGGGTCCCGGGCCGCTCCCGGGCGCGGTCTGCTGGCATGATCTGAGCCATGGCTGAGCACACCACCGTAGATCTCCCCGACGTCTCCGCGCTGACCATCGGCATCCTCGGCGGGACCGGCGACCAGGGCAAGGGACTGGCCCGCCGGTTCTCGCTGGCCGGGCACACCGTGCTGATCGGCTCGCGCAGCGCCGAGCGCGCCGAGGAGGCGGCGCGTGAGATCGGCGTACGCGGGGCCACCAACGCCGACGTGGCGGCCGAGGCGGACATCGTGATCGTCGCGGTGCCCTGGGAGGGGCACAAGGCCCTGCTGGAGTCCCTGCGCGAGCCGCTCACCGGCAAGATCGTGGTGGACTGCGTCAACCCGCTCGGCTTCGACAAGCGGGGGGCGTACGCGCTGCCGGTGGAGGAGGGGAGCGCGGCCCAGCAGGCGGCGGCGGTGCTGACCGGCAGCCGGGTCGTCGCGGCCTTCCACCACGTGTCGGCGGTGCTGCTGCTCAACCCCTCGGTGGCGGAGATCGACCTCGACGTGCTCGTGCTCGGCGACGACCGCGAGGCCACCGACGTCGTACGCGCGCTCGCCGGCCGCATCCCCGGCGCCCGCGGCGTCTACGCGGGCCGCCTGCGCAACGCCCAACAGGTCGAGGCGTTCACGGCGAACCTGATCTCGATCAACCGCCGCTACAAGGCCCACGCGGGCATCCGGGTCACCGACGTCTGAGCCTCACACGGCGGTGGCGACGAGCCAGTCGGCCACCGCCTCGGGGGCGACGAGCTGGTGCAGGTGCTCGCCGGGGATGCGGGCGACCGGCCAGCCACGCTCCCCGGCCTCGTGGGCGAGGGCGGCGTACGCGTCCGCGAACCACAGGTAGCCGCTCCTGAGGTGGTCCCATCGGGCCGGCACCGGGATCTCCTCCGAGTAGTACGCGAGGGGCAGCCGGGCCTGCTCGGCCACGACCACCTGCCGGACCACCGGGTCGGGCAGGAGCGCGGCGACGTCGTCCTCGGGCCACCAGTCGGTCCAGCGGGGCAGGACGCCCGCGTCGTCGGCGAGGCCGCGCAGGAAGGCGAGGTGCTCCGGCTCCGCGGCGCGGCAGACGCCCCTGCGCGGCGGCAGGGCGGCGTCGACGAACAGGCACGCGGCGACCTGTCCGGCGAGGGCCTGCGCGATCAGCGGCACGAACAGCCCCGCGTTGCTGTGCGCGACGACGGCGAGCGGCCCGTGCGGCGCGCTCGCCGCCACCTCGCTCACCACCCTCGGCCAGTACGGCGGCGGGCCCGCCGTCACGTCGGTCAGCGGGGGCACCACGGCGGTGTGCCCGCGCGCCCGGAGGGCCTCGGCGACCGGGGTCCAGGTCGAGGGGCCGACGGAGGGACTGTGCACGAGGAGGAAGCTGACATCCACCTCCTCATCCTCACCGGGCGCGGCGGAGACGGAACCCTCCTCCGCTCGACGCGTAACCGATGGCTGGCCGGCCAATCTGACAAGAGCGGCTTTTCTGGGTCATTCTGGACGGCATGGACTCCCTGCATCCGGAAACGCGCGTCGTCCACCTGCCCCGGCCCACGCCGGAGGGCAGCAGGCCGATCGCCATGCCGATCTACCAGACCTCGGGGTTCGTCTTCGACGACCCGGCCGTCTTCGCCGACGGCATGGGGCGGCCCGACGGGGCGTACGTGTACGGCCGGCTCTCCAATCCCACCGTCCGCGCCATGGAGGAGGCGGTCGCCGGGCTGGAGGGCGGCGTGGCCGCCGTGGCCACCGGCTCGGGCATGGGCGCGATCAACGCCGTGCTCCTCGGCCTGCTGAAGTCGGGCGACCACGTGATCGCCCAGTCGGCGCTGTACGGCGCCACCGCGCAGGCGCTGAACAGCCTCGCGGAGCGCTTCGGCGTCGAGGTCACCCACGTGCCGCAGGACGACCCGGCCGCCGTACGGGCAGCCGTGCGGCCCACGACGAAGCTGCTGTATCTGGAGACCATCGCCAATCCGATGACGCAGGTGGCCGACCTGCCGGGGATGTGCGCGGCGGCGCGCGAGGCCGGGATCCTCACCATGGTCGACAACACCTTCGCCTCGCCGGTCCTGTGCCGCCCGATCGAGCACGGCGCGGACATCGTGGTGCATTCGGTGACCAAGTATCTGTCCGGGCACACCGACGTCGTCGGCGGGATCGCCGTGTTCGCCTCGGAGGACCTGCACCGCACGGTGTGGTCGTACGCGGTGGAGCTCGGCGCGACGGCCGACCCGTTCGCCGCCTGGCTGACCCTGCGGGGGATGCAGACCCTGCCGCTGCGGATGGAGCGCCACTGCGCCAACGCCCGCGTGCTCGCGACGCGGCTCGCCGGGCACCCGGCCGTGGCCGCCGTCCACTGGCCGGGCCTGGCCTCCCACCCGTCGCACGAGCTGGCCGCCAAACTCCTGCCCGACTTCGGCGGCGTGTTCTCCTTCGATCTGGCGGGAGGGCGCACGGCGGGCGAGGCGTTCATGCGCAACGTCCGGCTCGCGCTGCTCGCGCCCTCTCTCGGCGGTGTGGAGACGCTGATCCTCCACCCGGCCACGACGTCGCACCGTACGGTGAGCGCCGCGGGCCTGGCCGCCGCGGGCATCGGCGAGGGGACGGTCCGGGTGGCGGTGGGCATCGAGCACGCCGAGGACCTGTGGGCCGACTTCGCCCAGGCGCTCGACGCGATCTGAGGCGCCCTCGCGCGAAGGGCGGCCACGGCGGGTGCCGCGGCCGCCCGGCGGGGCGTCAGCGGTAGCTGTGCTCGGGCCTGGGGAAGGCGCCGGAGACGACCTCGTCGGCGTACGCGCGGATCGCCCGGTCCATCTCCCCGGCCAGGTCGAAGTACTTCTTCACGAACTTCGCGGGCTGCGGGGTCAGGCCCATCAGGTCCTGCCAGACGAGGACCTGCGCGTCGGTGTCGGGCCCGGCCCCGATCCCGATCGTGGGAATGCTCAGCGACGTGGTGACCCGCTGGGCGAGGTCGGCGGGGACGCACTCCAGCACGACGGCGAAGGCGCCCGCGTGCTCCAGCGCCTTGGCGTCGGCCATGAGCTCGTCACCCGCCTGGCCGCGGCCCTGCACCCGGTAGCCGCCGAAGGCGTTGACCGACTGCGGGGTCAGGCCGAGGTGGGCCATGACCGGGATTCCGGCCGAGACGAGCAGCTCCACCTGCGGGAGGACCCGGTGGCCGCCCTCCAGCTTGATGGCATGCGCGCCGGCCTCCTTCATGAAGCGGGCCGCGGTCTCCAGCGCCTGCTGGGGTGAGGCCTGGTAGGAGCCGAACGGCAGGTCGGCCACGACCATCGCCCGCGACGAGCCGCGTACGACCGCGGCGGTGAGCGGGATGAGGTCGTCGACCGTGACGGGCAGCGTCGAGTCGTAGCCGTAGACGACCATGGCGGCCGAGTCGCCCACGAGCATCACGGGGATGCCCGCCTCGTCGAACACCTTGGCGGTCATGGCGTCGTACGCCGTCACCATCGGCCACTTCTCGTGGCGCTCCTTGGCGGCCGCGATGTCGCGGACGGTGACCCTGCGCCCCGCGGCGCCGCCGTAGAGGGCGGGTGCGGACACAACGGAAACAGAGGACATGGCTACCTCCAGGCCTCGTGGCGCCCCTGTGGCGTCCCCGGACAGTCAGATCATTGCATGTCGACATGGCTTGGAACACCCCGAGTGGGCGGGGTAATCCGCGCATGCGACTCCTGCGGCAAATGGGGCAAATGGGGCGACCCGGCGACGGAGATGTCGGAGGCACCCGGCACAATGCCGTGCGGAGGTAAGGAACCACAATGGCTTTTGATCGTTACCGGCGGGTGCTCGCCCTGCCGGGCGTGCGGGCGTTGCTGCTGGTCGGCATGATCGCGAGAATCCCCCTGACCGGCACCGGAATGACGCTGACCCTGCACGTGGTGAACAGCCAGCATCTGGGTTTCCTCCAGGCGGGCCTGGTCGGCACCGCCTCCATGGCGGGCGCCGCGGTCGGCTCACCGCTCGTCGGCCGCTTCGTCGACCGCCGTGGGCTGCGCCCGGTGATGGCCGTGACGACCGTCGTGCAGCTGTGCGTGTGGTGCGCCGCGCCCGCGATGCCGTACGCCGTGCTGCTGCCGGGCGCGCTGATCGGAGGGCTGTTCAGTCAGCCCGTGTTCGGGGCCATCCGGCAGTGCGTGGCCGCGATGGTGCCCGTGGAGAACCACCAGACCGGCTTCGCCCTCGACTCGATGGGCGTGGAGTTGTCGTACATGGTCGGGCCCGCCCTCGCCGTCGCGAGCGTGACCGCGTTCGGCAGCACCGCGACGATGTACGGCGTGGCCGCCGGTCTGGTGGGCTCGGGAGTGGCGCTGTACCTGCTCAACCCGCCCACGCGGTCGGCCGAGGAGGACGCGGGCCACACGATCGCCGTCCCCCGGCGGCAGTGGCTGCGGCCCGGCCTGCTCGCCTTGCTCTGCCTGGTGTCCGGGCTGACCTTCGTGCTCACCACGACCGAGCTGAGCGTCGTGGCGATGCTCAAGGCCGGCGGCGCGACCGCCTGGACGGGCCTGGTCATCGCGCTGTGGTGCGCGTTCTCGCTCGTCGGCGGATTCGTGTACGGCGGGCTGTCCCGGGGGCTGTCGCCCGTGGTGCTCGCGGGCGGTCTGTGCGTGCTGACCGCGCCCGTGGGCCTGGTCGGCGGGGGCTGGGGCTGGCTCTGCCTGGCGCTGGTGCCGGCCGGGCTGCTGTGCGCCCCGGCGCTGTCGTCCACCGTGGACGCCGTCAACCGGCGCGTCCCGGCGGCGGCGCGGGGCGAGGCGATGGGCCTGCACGGCACGTCGCTGACGATCGGGGGAGCCCTGGCCGGGCCCCTCGCCGGCGGGCTCCTCGACGCCCACGGCCCCGCCTGGGCCTTCGCCGTGGCCGGGGCGGTCGGCCTCGCCTTGGCCCTGCTCGCCGGGCTCGTATGGCGGCAGGCTCCGGCCACCGCCGAGCCGGAAGCGGCCGCCCCCGCACCCGTGCCCGCGACGCCCGTGCCCGCGACGCCCGTGCCCGCGACGCCCGTGCCCGCGACGCCCGTGCCCGCGACGCCCGTGCCCGCCGCGCCCGCGCGGCCTGCCCCCGCTCCTGCCGGGGAGTAGAACGGGTCCTCACCCGCCGGGGTCACCCATGGGCGCCGCAGGCGGCGAGATGGGGCGCGCCTCGAACCGGGAATAGAACCGGTCCCCGCACGGATGTACAGGGGGTGCGCGCCGCGCCGCGGTGTCCCCGCGGTGCCGTTGACCGGGTGCGTGACCTTGTGCGGTTGTCTGTGGCCCGAGCGCGCGAGTCCGGCCGGAGCCGTCTGCTCCCCGATGGACCAGCGGGCACGGCGGCACCACCAGGATTATGAAACGAACCCGTTGCGTATCGGAATGGCTAGCGCTACGCTTGCGTTGCGAAACTCGATCGTATCGAAATCATGGGGGATTTGTGGAAGCACACAACGGTCACCCACGCCGATGGCAGGTCCTCGGCGTGATGGTGTTCAGCCTGCTGGCAGTCGTCCTCGACAACACCATCCTCAACGTGGCGATCAAGACGATCGCCGATCCCGTTCACGGCCTGGGCGCGACGCAGAGCGAGCTCGAATGGGCGATGAACTCCTACACGCTGGTGTTCGCCGGCCTGCTGTTCACCTTCGGGGTGCTGGGTGACCGCTACGGGCGTAAGCGGATGCTCATGACCGGCATGGTCCTGTTCGGGCTGGCCTCCCTCGCCAGCGCCTACGCCCAGGACCCGATGCAGCTCATCGCGGCGAGGGCGCTGATGGGCCTCGGCGGCGCCGCCATCATGCCGGCGACGCTGGCGATCATCTCGAACGTCTTCCCGATCCACGAGCGGGGCAAGGCGATCGGCATCTGGGCCGGCGGCGTCGGCATCGCCGTGGCGATCGGCCCGATCACGGGGGGTGTGCTGCTCGAGCACTTCTGGTGGGGTTCGGTCTTCCTCGTAAACGTGCCCATCGTGCTCGTCGGCCTCGCGCTGATCGCCACGATCGTGCCCGACTCCAAGGACCCGAACAAGGCAGGCCTCGACCCGGTCGGCGTGCTGCTGTCCATCCTCGGCCTGATCAGCCTCGTCTACGGCATCGTCCGCATCAGCGACCTCGGCACCGTCGCCGACGTCTCGGTCATCGTGCCGACGCTGCTGGGCCTGGCGATCCTCGCCGCGTTCGTCTGGTACGAGAGCAGGATCGACCACCCCGCCTTCGACGTGCGCAACTTCCGCAACGCCGGCTTCTCCACCGCGATCGCCGCCGTCGGCCTCGTGTTCTTCGCGGCCATGGGCGTGATGTTCTTCCTGGCCTTCTACTGGCAGATCGTCCGGGGCTACTCGCCGCTGCAGTCGGGGGCGCTCGTGCTGCCGTTCGCGGCCGCGCAGCTGATCTTCGCGCCGCAGAGCGCGCGAATGGTGCAGAAGTACGGCGCGCGGGCCGTCGGCACGGTCGCGATGCTCGTCATCACGCTGGCCCTCGCGGCGTACGCCCTGGTGGAGGTGGACACGCCGATCTGGATCCTGCTGGTCCTCGGCTTCGTCCAGGGTGCGGCGATGGCCAACATCATGCCCCCGGCGACCACGGCCATCATGAACGCGCTGCCGCGGGAGAAGGCCGGTGTGGGCTCCTCGATGAGCAACGTCGTCCGGCAGGTCGGCGGCACGCTGGGCATCGCCATCCTCGGCGCGGTCCTGTCCGCCAGCTACCGCAGCGACATGGAGGACAAGGTCACCGCCCTGCCGGAGCAGCTCCGCCACGTCGTGACCGAGTCCATCTCCGGAGCGGCCGGCGTCGCGGGCAACCTGGGCGCGCGGGGTGCGAGCCTGCTCGACGCCGCGAACGCCGCGTTCGTCACCGGCGTCCACTGGGCGGCCCTCGGATCGGCCTTCGTCGCCCTCATCGGCACCCTCGTGGTGGCCCGCTGGATGCCGGGCAAGGCTTCGGTCGACGCCGTGGTCCCCACAGCTGAGACCGAAAAGGAGACGGCGGTAGTGTGAACTCGCCATGAAGACGCAGCAGACGGCTGAAGGGGTGGCCCGCCCGGCGGGCCGCCCGCGCAGCGAGAAGGCGGATCGGTCGATCATCGAGGCCACTCTCGAACTGCTCGGTGAGGGCATTGGGGTTTCGGAGCTGTCCATCGAGTCGATCGCCGGCCGCGCCGGTGTCGGGAAGACCACGATCTACCGCCGGTGGTCCAACAAGGAGGACCTGGTGGTGGACGCCCTGGCGACGCTCAAGCCGCCGATCCCGCTGCCGCAGGGCGGAACCGTGCGAGACGACCTGGTGACCTACCTCCGGGTGATCCAGGAGGAGTCCCGCCACCATCGCACCCGCTGCATCATGAACATCGCCATGAGCGACTCCGAGCGGCATCCCCGGCTGGCGGAGCGGTTCCGCGAGCTGGCCGTGGAGCCGCGCCGGGCGGTCGTGGCGGCCGTCCTGCGCCGTGGCATGGAGACCGGTGAACTGCGCGCGGACCTCGACGTCGACATGGCGCTGGCGCTGCTCAGCGGGGCCATGATCTGGTCCACGAAGTGGTCCCACTCCGGCGACCCCCAGGCGGACCTGCCCGAGCGGATCGTCGACGAGGCGCTCAAGGGCTTCCGCCCCCGCCCCTCCACCCCCGAGCCCTGACCGGGCGCCTCACCCGTCGGCGGGCATCCGCCGACGACGCCCTGACGTGACACCGTGACCGGTGCCGGACGCCTGCCC
Organism: Microbispora sp. NPDC004025; assembly: GCF_053604425.1. Classification (NCBI taxonomy): domain Bacteria; kingdom Bacillati; phylum Actinomycetota; class Actinomycetes; order Streptosporangiales; family Streptosporangiaceae; genus Microbispora; species Microbispora sp. NPDC004025. The sequence goes on from NZ_JBSGHN010000001.1 coordinate 637,316, forward strand.
GGCACCGGTCACGGCGTTCGCGGCCCGGGCCCGGCGTCGCGGGCACTCCCTAGAGCCGCTCGCGCCAGCGGGTCGTGATGGGCAGGCGGCGGTCGCGGCCGAAGTTCTTCGGGGTGATCTTGGGGCCCGGCGGGTACTGGCGGCGCTTGTACTCGGCGAGGTCCACCAGCCGGATGATCTTCGTGACCAGCTCGGGGTCGTGGCCGGCGGCGACCAGCTCGTCCCGGCCCATGTCCCGCTCGACGTAGTCGCGCAGCAGCCGGTCGAGCACGTCGTACTGCGGGAGGGAGTCGGTGTCGCGCTGGTCGGGCCGCAGCTCCGCGCTCGGCTCCTTGGTGATGGAGTTCTCCGGGATCGGGGGCTGCCCGGGCTGGGCGTTGCGCCACTCCGCGAGCTTCCAGACCACGCTCTTCAGGACGTCCTTGATGGGGGCGAACCCGCCCGCCGAGTCGCCGTACAACGTGGAGTAGCCGGTCGCCAGCTCGCTCTTGTTGCCGGTGGTCAGCACCAGGTGGCCGTGCTCGTTCGACAGGCTCATCAGCAGCATGCCGCGCACGCGGGCCTGCAGGTTCTCGGCCGCCAGGCCGTGCAGCTCGATCTCCTTCTCGAACGCCGAGACGATGTCGGCGATCGGGACTACCTGCGCGTCGACCCCCTGGCGGCGCACCAGCTCCTCCGCGTCGGTGATGGAGTGGTCCGAGGAGTAGCGCGAGGGCATGAGCACCACATGGACCCGCTCGGGCCCGACGGCGTCGGCGGCGATCGTGGCGACGAGGGCGGAGTCGATGCCGCCGGACAGGCCGAGGATGACCGACCGGAAGCCGTTCTTGCGCACGTAGTCGCGCACGCCGAGCACGAGCGCCTGGTAGATCTCCGCCAGGTCGTCCAGCCGCTCGGCGACGACCGGCGCCTCCGGCTCGTACGGCTCGACGGGCGCGGCCGACAGCAGCACCCGCTCGACCGTGATGACCGTGCCGTCGTGCGCGTCGTGGCGGGACTCGCCGAGCTCGCCCGTGCCCTCCGGGAGCTCCAGATCGGTGACGAACAGGTCCTCCTCGAACTGCGGCGCGCGGGCGACCAGTTCCCCGGAGGCGTCCACGACGAGAGAGTCGCCGTCGAAGACCAGCTCGTCCTGGCCGCCGACCATGTTCACGTACGCGAGCGCGCAGCCCGCCTCGCGGGCCCGCCGCGCGCACAGCTCCAGCCGCACGTCGTCCTTGTTCGTCTCGTACGGCGAGCCGTTGGGGACGACGAGCAGCCCGGCGCCGGCCTCGGCGACCACGGAGACGGGACCGCCGTCCTGCCACAGGTCCTCGCACACGGCCACGGCGACGTCCACGCCGTGCAGGCGGAAGATCGGCAGGCGGTCGCCGCGCACGAAGTAGCGGTACTCGTCGAACACTCCGTAGTTCGGCAGGTGGTGCTTGGCCGACTTCGTCACCACCCGGCCCTCGTGAAGCAGGGCGACCGCGTCGAGCGGTGCGCCCTTGGGCTGGCCGACGCGCGGGGCGAGGTCGGCGCGGTCGAGATAGCCCACCACGACGGGGATGTCCCCGAGGCCCTCGCCGGCCAGGCGCGCGGCCGCCTTCGACAGCGCCGTGATCGACGCCTCCACGAACGAGGACCGTAGCACCAGGTCCTCGGCGGGGTAGCCGGTCAGGAACATCTCGGGGAAGACCACGAGGTGCGCGCCACGGGCGGCGGCCCTGCGGGTCCACTCGACGAGCATGTCGGCGTTGCCGGCGATGTCACCGACGACCGGATTGGTCTGGGCGAGAGCGATGCGCAGTTGAGCCACGGTCCCACCCTAAGGTGTCCGATTATTTGTCGTCAAAGCGACGATAAGGCTCAGGCGCCCGGCGACCCTGGGCTGACCAGCCCTCTTTCGTACGCCAGGACCACGAGCTGGGCGCGGTCGACCAGGCCTAGGCCGCGCAGCAGCGCCGTGACCTCGTCGGCGACCTCCTGTTCCGGCACGGCCAGCGTCATCGCGATCTGCCGGTTGGTGAAGCCCCGGGCGACGAGCTTGATCAGGTCGATGTCGGAGTCGGACAGGCCCTCCGGGGCCGCCGGGTCGCGCCGCCCGGCGAAGGCCGCGATGAGGTGCGTGGTGACCGCCGGGTCGAGCAGCGCGTCGCCCGCGACGGCGGCCCGGACCGCCGCGATGAGCTGCTCGGGGGCGGAGGTCTTCAGCACGAAGCCGCTCACGCCGGCCCGCAGGGCCGCGTAGAGGTTCTCGTCGGTGCCGAACGTGGTCATCATGATCACCTTCGGCGGCTCCTCCGCCGTGAGGATCCGCCGGGCCGCCGCCAGTCCGTCCAGCCGCGGCATCTGGATGTCCATGAGCACCACGTCGGGCCGTGCGGCCTGGACGAGCGAGATCGCCTGCTCGCCGTTCTCCGCCTCCCCGACGAGGTCGAGCCCCGGCTCGCTGTCGAGGATGACCTTGAGACCCGTGCGCACCAGCGCCTGGTCGTCGGCGATGACCACGCGCAGGGCCGCCGGGCCGGCGGACGCCCCCTCGGACGCGGCCGGGCCGGACGGCGCGGGCGCGGAGACCTCCACGACCTGCCCGCCGGCGGCCGGGGCGTCCAGATGTCCGGCCTGGACGAGGATGTCCTGCTCCAGCCGCTGCAGGGTGGGGCCGAGGTCGAGCCCGAGCTCGTCGCGCAGCGCCTCCCTGGCCCGCCGCAGCGCGCCGAGCGCGTCGCCCTGCCGTCCCGCGCGGTAGAGCGCGAGCGCGAGAAGCCGCCAGGCCTCCTCCCGCAACGGGTACGCCGAGGCGTGCGCCTCCAGGTCGGGGATCATCGGGCCGGTGCGGCCCAGCCGCAGCGCGGCGTCCGCGCGGCGCTCCACGGCGAGCAGGCGAAGCTCGTCCAGCCGCGTGGCCTCGGTCTGCGCCCACGTGAGCTCCTGGAACCCGGCCAGCGCCGGCCCGCGCCACAGGGAGAGGGCCGTCTCCATCCGCTCCAGCGTCGCGGCCGGGCCGTCGTGGTCGCTCTTGACCAGGTGCTCGAAGCGCCAGGAGTCCACGTCCTCGACCTTCGCCCGCAGCGCGTAACCGGGCGGGGCGGACACCAGGACGCCGGCCTCCTCGCGCGGCGCGCGGTGGGGTTCGAGGGCCCGCCGCAGACGGGAGACGTATCCCTGGATCGTGGACAGCGCCTGCGCGGGCGGGCCGCCCGGCCACAGCTCGTCGATCAGCACGCTCACCGGTACGGCGCGCCCTCCGGCCACGAGCAACCGGGCGAGCACGGCCTGCTGCCGCTGCCCGCCGAGGTCGAGCGTCTCGCCACCGGCAATCGCCTCGAACGGCCCAAGAGCACGAAAAGTCACCATCGCACGGTAAGCGTAAGGGCACCGAGAGCCCCGGGCGTGCCGGCCGCCTCTCGGTTGGGTCACGAGGCGGGGCGGCCGGGTCATGACCGCCCGTCGCGGAGCCGGCGCCGGTCGCGGCTCACGGCGCCCGCGGGCCGTGTCGGGACGCGCCCGGGGCCGTGGCGTGACCCGTCCGCGGCCTCGCCGAGGACGGTTCGCCGCGTCAGGCGACGAGGGGGAACCGGGCTTCGACGACGGTGCCGCCGGTCTCCGGCGCGGTGACCACGCAGCTTCCGCCCAGCTCGGCCGCGCGCTCGCGCATCGAGGACATGCCGACCCCCGCGCGCAGCCGGGCGGGCGGGCCGATGCCGTCGTCGGCGACCCGCACCCGCAGCTCGCCGCCGCCGTCTCCGGCCGGGGAGCGGGTGACGTCCACTCTGACCCGGGAGGCCCGGGCGTGGCGGCGCACGTTGTTCAGCGCCTCCTGCACGATGCGGTACACCGCGACCTCCACGGCGGCCGGCAGCCCGGTGACATCGCCCTCCACCCGCACCGAGACGTCCTCGACGCCGTCCGTCCCCGCGGGCAGGGTCTCCTCTGCCAGCGAACGTACGGCTCCCGCCAGCCCCAGGTCGTCGAGGGCCGGGGGGCGCAGGCCGTACACGAGCTCGCGGATGTCGCCGGCCACCGCGTCCATGCCGCTCCGCAGGTCGCGCAGCAGATCGTCGGCCCTGGCCGGGGACTTGGCCAGGCTGACCCTGGCCATGTTGATCGTCATCGCCATCGCCCCGAGCGTCTGGCCGAGCCCGTCGTGCAGGTCGCGGCGCAGCCGCCGCCGCTCCTCCTCGCGGGCGGCGAGGATGCGCTCGCGCGAGCGCTGGAGGTCGGCGGCCATCCGTACGGCGTGGGCGACGTCGGCCACGTAGGGCAGCAGCGTGCCGAGCACCCGCTCGTCGTGGGCGGCGGCGAACCGCCGGGCCCCCGGCGGGCCGAGGAGCAGCCGGCCCACCGGCTCGCCGTGCCAGACCAGCGGCACCTCGCGCGGCGACGGCCCCACATGGCCGCTCTCCACGTAGCGGGGCCTGCCGTCGGCGATCTCGACGGCGACCCCCTCCACGGCCAGGCCCTCGCGCACGACCGTCACCACCGACGCCAGCGCGTCGGCGGGGTCGGCCCGCCGCACCTCCTGCGTCAGCCGCTCGGCGAGCAGCGCGGGATCGCCCACCCTGCCGTACAGCGCGCGGTCGGCCACGCGCAGCAGGGCGCGGCGCAGCGGCTGGAAGAACCCGCCCGCGAACAGCGCCGCCGCGAGCCCGGCGACCTGGTGGTATCCGGAGACGACCAGGCTGGAGACCGCCCCCGCGCCGAAGTAGACGGCGCTGATCACGCCGAGGAGCCCGGCGGTGACGAAGGTCCGGCTGATCACCGTGTCGATGCCGTACAGCCGGTAGCGCAGCGCCGCGAACAGGATCGCGAACGGGATGAGCGCCGTCCACAGCGTGGCGGGCACCCACCACGATTCGCCCATGAGGTACATCGCGACGTACCCGGCGAAGGCGGTGAGGGGCCAGGCGATCTGCCGCCGCGTCACGGGGTCGGCGCGCCGCAGCCGCAGCACGAGCGAGGCGAACGCGGCGACCACGCAGACCCGGACCGTGTAGTCGAGAACCGTCCACGCCGCCGTGTAGTAGGGGACGAGGACCTTGACCTCCAGCGGGTTGTGGATCACCTCCGGCCAGGCGTACGCCGCGCGGGCGGGGTCGGGCCGCAGCAGGGCCAGGACGACCTCGGTGGTCGTGGCGGCGGCGCCCAGCACGGCCACCCAGAGCCAGCGGCGCGAGGGGAGCCGGCCGGTGGGCGAGCAGAGCGGGAGGAGGATCGCCAGCATGAGCCCCGCCGCCGCCCAGCACACGACGGCGGTCACGCGGCCCGCGTTGGCCGCCCCCATCTCGCCCTGCCAGGCCCAGTGGAAGGAGAGCGCGGTGAAGGCGACGTTCCCCGAGCCGAGCAGTCCGCCCACGCAGATCAGCCACGCGAGGCTGAGCCGGGGCCGCTGGGACACCAGGAAAGCCCCCGTGACGGGGAACGTGAGCGCGACGCCGAAGTCCGGCGTGAGCGGGGGCTTCGGCTGCCACTCCCCGGGGAGCCCGACCTGGACCAGCACTCCCAGGAGGGTCAGGAGCAGTGCCGCGGCCGCCATCGCCCAGGCCACCGCCCGCGCGGGAAAGGCTGGGGGGTTCTCGTCCATCCTGAGATGGATTATGTCCCGTCCCGTTCTTTCCTGACCAGGGAAGCGGACCTACGTCGCCGGTGCGGAGCGGCGGCGGACCGCGCGGCCGATGACGAGCTGGCCCGCGGCCGCGAGCAGGCCGAGGCCGCCGAACAGGGGCCACACCAGCCCGGGAGCGGCGTCCAGCAGCCGGGTGCCCACCAGGGGCGCGAGCAGGGCTCCGGCCGACCAGGACAGGCCGTACAGGCCCGAGTAGCGACCCCGCAGGTGGGGCGGGGCGAGCGCCGCGACGATCGCCCCCGGGATCCCGGCCGTGAGCACCTCGCCGAGCGTCCAGACGGCCACGGTCGCCGCGTGCCCGGCCGCCGACGACACCAGAGAGGTCAGCGCGAACCCGAGCCCGACGAGCGCGAACCCCGCCGCGAGCACCCTCGACGGGTCGAACCTGGCCAGCCACGCGTTGGTGAGCGGCTGGACCACCACGATCAGCAGGCCGTTGACCGCCATCGCCATGCCGTACGCGCTCGCGGGCAGCCCCTGCCCGGTCATGGCGAGCGGCAGCGTGGTGTAGCCCTGCAGGTAGACCAGCGAGTACGCCAGGTTGCCCAGCACGAAGACCAGCATGAGCCGATCGCGCAGCACGTCGGCGAACCGGCCGGGCAGCGCGTCCTCGCGGGCCGGGCGGGTCTCCGGGATCGCCCGCCACACGAGAAGGCCGAAGATCAGGCAGGTGACGGCGTCCACCCAGAACAGCACGGTGAAGCCCGAGTGGGCGAGCCAGCCGCCCGCCACCATGGCGACGGAGAAGCCGAGGTTGATGGCCCAGAACAGCAGCCCGAACGCCCGCGGCCGGTCCTCCGGCGGCACCAGGTCGGCGACGATCGCCTGCGAGGCCGGGCGGTAGGCGTCCACCACGACGCCCAGCACGAACATGCCCGCGACAAGCCCCGGCACGCTGGTGGTGTAGCCGAGCGCGACCATGGTGACGGCCGTGGCGACCATGCCGCCCGTCAGCGTGATCCGTCGCCCGAGGCGGTCGGCCAGCCATCCGGCGACCGGCTGTGACAGCAGGGACCCCACACCGAACATCATCATGACCAGCCCGGTGGTGGCGAGGGAGACGCCGCGCGCCTGGGTGAGGTAGATGCCGATGAACGGCTCCACCATCGTGCCGAGCCGATTGACGAACGTTCCGCCGAACAGCACCCAGAACGGCCGGGGCAGGCCGCCGACCTTCGACTGGATGAAGCCGGTCCTGCTGATCACAGTGGTCACGGGCGTCCACTCTTGGACACCGGGGTCGCGCCATGCCAATCTTTTAGCCCTGGCTGAAACATGGGGGGTCGATCGTGGCGGTGGAGTGGCGGTTCACGCCGGACGACGTGGCGCGGCTGCGCTTCGCGTTCTCCCCGATGTGGGAGCTGGTCGCCAGCCTCCGGGTGCTGCGCGCCCCGGGCCGCCACTCGCTGCACCTACCGTGGCTGCGGGCCGTACGGCCGCGCCTGCGCGAGGTGGATCTGACCGACCTGTTCGCGCTGGTCCCGGTGAGCGGCTACATGCCCGATTTCCTCACCCCGCCGCCCGACACGCCGTTCCCGGACTTCGCCGCCGAACTGGAGCGGGTGCGCGGCACACCGCCCGGCACGGCGTACGAGGAGGCGGCCTGGGTGCAGACGTCAGACCCCGCGACGCTGCGGCGGTTCACCGACGACCCGGCGCAGGGCGTGCGGCGGGTGGCCGACCGGCTGACGGAGTACTGGACGGTCGTGTTCGAGGAGTTCTGGCCCAGGATCCGCGCGCTGCTCGAGGCCGACGTCATGTGGCGGGCCCGCACGCTGGCGGCCGGGGGAGTGCGGGAGCTGTTCGCCGACCTGCACCCGGCCGTCGCCTGGCACGGAGACCGGCTCGTCACGGCCAAGAGCTGCGCCTACGACGGCGACCTCGGCGGGCACGGCCTCGTCCTCGTGCCGAGCGCCTTCGCCTGGCCGGACGTCTCGGTGATGTACGAGCCGTACCGGCCGATGCTGTGCTACCCGGCGCGGGGCGTCGGGACGCTGTGGTCGGACGGCACGCCCTGCACCCCCGAGGCGCTGTCCGCGCTCATCGGCCGCACCCGGGCGCAGGTGCTCACCGCGCTGGCCGAGCCCGGCTCGACCACCGGGCTCGCCCGGCGGCTCGGCCTCACGCCGGGCGCGGTCAGCCAGCACCTCGCCGTGCTGTCCGACGCGGGCCTGGTGATGCGGCGGCGGCTCGGCCGCGAGGTGCTCTACCGGCGGACCCCGGTCGGCGAGTCGCTCGCCGCGGTCTGCTGATCACTTCGGGTCCGGCAGGGCGGGTACGGCGGGCAGCCGGGCCGTGACCGTCGTCCCGCGGCCGTGTTCCGAGGTGACGGCGCAGGTGCCGCCCAGCTCGGCCGCCCGCTCGGCCATCGAGCTCGTCCCCACGCCCGACCTGCGGCCGGGCGGGAGCCCCACGCCGTCGTCGGCCACGGTCACCCGCAGCTCGCCGTTCCGGTGCAGGACCACCCGCACGCGCCGGGCCCGCGCGTGCTTGCGCACGTTCGTCAGCGCCTCCTGGACGATGCGGTAGGCCGCCACCTCCACGGCGGCGGGCAGTCCCGACATGTCCCCGGTCACCTCGACCTCGGCCACCGACTCCTCACCGGCCGCCAGCCCGGGACGCGCCTCCTCCGCCAGGGCCCGTACGGCTCCCGCCAGGCCGAGGTCGTCGAGGGCGGGGGGACGCAGGCCGTACACGAGCTGGCGGACGTCGGCGGTGACGTCGTTCATGCCTTCCCGCAGGTCCCGGAGCAGGGCGTCGGCCGTGTCCGGGGCCCGTTCCAGGGTGTGGCGCGCCATGTTGATCGCCATCGCCATCGAGGCCAGCGTCTGCCCGAGCCCGTCGTGCAGGTCGCGGCGCAGCCGCCGCCGCTCCTCCTCCCGCGCCGTAAGGATGCGCTCGCGAGAGCGCTGCAGCGCGGTGGTGAGCGACACCGTGTGGGCGGCGTCGGCGACGTACGGCGCGAGCACCGCGATCACGCGCTCGTCGTGGGCGGCGGGGAAGCGGCGCCCGCCCGGCGGGCCGATCAGCAGGCGGCCGACCGGCTCGCCGTGCCAGACCAGGGGTATCTCCCGTGCCACCGGCCCGGGCCGGCCGCTCGTCGTGACGTTCCCGTCGATCTCCACCGTGATGCCCGTGACCGACAGGCCCTCGCGCAGCACCTCCAGGGCGGCCAGCAGGGCGTGCGCGGGGTCGGCGTGCTGCAGCCGCCGCCGCAGCCCGGCGGCGAGCGCGAGCGGGTCGCCGCCCGTGCCGTACAGCGCGCGGTCGACGAGGCGCTGCAGCACGTTGCGGATGGGGTGGAAGAACGCCCCGGCGAACAGGGCCGCGGCCAGGCCGGCGAACCTGTCGACACCGGACAGGATCAGGCTGGAGCCCGCCCCGACGAGCACGTAGACGGCGGCCACGACGCCGACCAGGCCCGCGCCGACCAGGGTCCTGCTGATCAGCGTGTCGATCCCGTAAAGCCGGTAGCGCAGCACGGCGACCGCGATCGCGGCCGGCACCAGGGGGAGGGTGAGCGAGGCCGTCCACCAGACCGGAGGGCCGATCACCCAGGGGACCACCACCCCGGCGATGGCCACGAGCGGCCACAAAATCTGGCGGCGCTCGATCCCGTCCGCCCGGTTGAAGCGGACGACGAGCGAGGAGAACGCCAGCGCCATGCCCACCGCGACGACCGTGTGCAGCACCTGCCGGGTGCCCTGGTAGTACGGCGCGAAGACCGCGACCTCCAGCGCGTTGTGCCCGGTGCGCACGCTCGACGGGGCGATCAGCGAGCACAGCCAGTCGAGGGCGAGGGCGGTGGCGGTCACGCCCCCCGGCACGCACCACCGCTTGGACAGGATCCGCCCGGTGGGATACAGCAGCGGCAGCAGCACCCCGAGTGCGTACGTCGTGAGGTTCCACACGCCGTCGGCGAAGACCCAGAGCGGGTGGACCAGCGGATGACCGCCGTCCTGGACGAGCAGGGCGGCCAGGTTGGCGGCGAGGATGTTGGCGGCCGAGCCCAGACCGCCCAGGCACAGCAGCCAGCCGAGCAGCAGCCGGGGCCGCGAGATCACCAGCAGCGCCCCGAAGATGGGGAACGTGGTGCCCGCGATGTCCTCGGGCGCGAACGGCAGCGGGGTGAGGGGGGAGTCCGGCAGCTGGGCGGTCACCCAGATGTCGGCCAGTTCCAGGCAGATCGCCACGCCGGCGATCGCCACCGCGACGGTGGGCCCGAGCGTCCGCACCCGGCCCGGCCAGTCGAGCGCGCGCAGCCGCCGCAGCCGGTCGACGGCGCGCGGGTGCGCGGCGCCGCCCTCTGCGCCGGTCTCTGAGCCGCCCTCTGCGCGGGTCTTTGGGCCGGTCTCCGGCCCTCGGCCGGGCGCGGCGCCGCCCCGGGGAAGGGTCACGGCGCCGGGCGACCCGGGCGCCGCCTCCTCCGAGGGGCCGCCCCGGGGTTCCGCGGTGTCGAGCAGCGGTGGTGCCACGGACGGGGGCTCCTTCGGGTTCTGCACCGGCATGCCGGGACGGTAAGGCGCGCGGGTCGATGCCCGATCAACGCCGGATCAACAGCAACGACGCCCGGGCAACGGGTTTGGTTCGGTGTGATGTTCATCACGTCTCTCTCGTGCCCGTCCCCGGCGTCGCGGCAGTGCGGCACGGTCCCCGCCGTGGTGATCCGCAGGACGGCCGGCTCACACCTCCTCGTAACCCCTGTGAAACACTCACAAGGCAGACTGGTAGGCGACCAGACCTGTAACTCCGTGAGGTACGCCTTGGACCGCCAGCAGGAATTCGTCCTCCGCACGCTCGAAGAGCGAGACATCCGGTTCATCCGGCTGTGGTTCACCGACGTGCTCGGCTTCCTGAAGTCGGTGGCCATAGCGCCGGCCGAACTGGAGGGCGCCTTCGCCGAGGGCATCGGCTTCGACGGCTCGGCGATCGAGGGCTTCTCACGGGTCTACGAGTCGGACATGCTGGCCAAGCCCGACCCGTCGACGTTCCAGATACTGCCGTGGCGCAGTGAGTCGCCGGGCGCCGCCCGCATGTTCTGCGACATTCTGATGCCGGACGGCTCGCCGTCGCACGCCGACCCGCGCTTCGTGCTCAAGCGGACGCTCGCCAAGGCGGCCGACATGGGCTTCACGTTCTACACCCACCCCGAGGTGGAGTTCTTCCTGCTGCGCAACCGGCCGGAGAAGGGCGAGCGGCCCGAGCCCATCGACGAGGGCGGCTACTTCGACCACACGCCGCACAGCGCGGGCCACGACTTCCGCCGCAACGCGATCATGATGCTGGAGTCGATGGGCATCTCGGTGGAGTACAGCCACCACGAGGGCGCGCCGGGCCAGCAGGAGATCGACCTGCGCTACGCCGACGCGCTGACCACGGCCGACAACATCATGACGTTCCGGCTGGTGATGAAGGAGGTGGCGCTGGAGCAGGGCGTGTGGGCCTCGTTCATGCCCAAGCCGTTCACCGATTTCCCCGGGTCCGGCATGCACACGCACATGTCGCTGTTCGAGGGCGACCGCAACGCCTTCTACGAGCCCGGCGCCGACTACCAGCTCTCCAAGATCGGCCGGTCGTTCATCGGCGGCCTGCTCAGGCACGCCGCGGAGATCACCGCGGTCTGCAACCAGTGGGTCAACTCCTACAAGCGGCTGTGGGGCGGCGCGGAGGCCATCGCCGGCGCCGGCGGCGAGGCCCCCGCGTACATCTGCTGGGGGCACAACAACCGCTCCGCGCTCGTGCGCGTGCCCATGTACAAGCCGCACAAGGGCGGCTCCACCCGCATCGAGTTCCGGTCGGTCGACTCCTCCTGCAACCCGTACCTCGCCTTCGCCGTCATCCTGGCCGCCGGGCTCAAGGGCATCGAGGAGGGGTACGAGATGCCGCCGGGCGCCGAGGACGACGTGTGGGCGCTGACCAGCGCGGAGCGGCGGGCGCTCGGCATACAGCCGCTGCCCCAGTCGCTGGACGAGGCGATCACGGCCATGGAACGCAGCGAGCTGGTCGCCGAGACGCTGGGTGAGCACGTCTTCGACTACTTCCTGCGCAACAAGCGCGCGGAGTGGCAGGACTACCGCCGCCAGGTGACCGAGTACGAGCTCGGCCGCTACCTGCCCGTGCTGTGACGGAGGTCATCCGTCACCGCGGCGTTACAGACTGCAAATCTTCCTGACACTCGCCCTTGTTTAGCTGGTCCCTACATCGGAACAGTAAAACCGGCTCACTTGTTACGACTGTTACGGTGAGCCGTATCGAGGCGTGACTCAGGGAGGGCGTGGCCATATGACGGCGGCTGCGGGGCTGCAGACCGTTCTGACCGTACCGAAGCGTTTCCGGGGACCCGAGGGCACCGCCAACGGCGGATGGATCGCGGGCACCATCGCCGGCACGCTGACCGGGGGCGGTCACGACTGTCCGGTGGAGGTCACCCTCCGCAGACCGGTCCCGCTCGAGACCGCCCTGCCGGTCGAACACGTCGGCAACACCGTGGTTCTCAGCGAGGGCGACAGCCATCTCGTCGAGGCGATCCCCGTCGCCGAGACGCTGACGCCGCCGCCGTTCGTGCGGTTCACCGACGCGGCCCGCGCGGAGGCGGGCTTCCCGGGCAGGAACGGCCACGCCATCGCGGGCTGCTTCGCCTGCGGGCTGCGCGAGCCGGGCGACGGGCTGCGGATCTTCCCCGGCCCCGTGGAGGACCCGGCTGAGGGCGCGGTGGACGCCACGGGGGAGGGCGCCGAGCTCGTGGCCGCCGGCTGGCGAGTGCCGTTCAACGTGACCGACGAGCAGGGCGTGGTGCCCGACTCGATCGTCTGGGCGGCGCTGGACTGCGCCACCGGATGGGCCCACTACCGCAGCTTCCCGGACCGGCAGCCGATCCAGCCTCCGCTGCTCGGGCGGCTGACCGGACAGGTCTTCCGCCGGGTCTACCCGATGGGCAGGTATTCGGTCGTGGCCCGGGCCGAGGGCCGCGACGGCCGCAAGCTGTTCGGCACGAGCGCGGTCTACGAGGTGGACGGCACGCTCGTCGCCGCCGCCAGGGCCACCTGGATCCTGCCCCGCCAGTGATCCCGCGCAGTGATCCCACGCGGTGATCCCACGCGGTGATCTCGCGCAGTGATCCCACTCGGTGATCCCGCGCAGTGATCCCACTCGATGATCTCGCCCGGAGCGGCCGCGGGTGACCCGCGGCCGTCCTGCTGTTCTCATCCGGTGAGGCGGGCGGCCACCACCGCGGCGCAGCGGGGGTCGAACAGGATCGTGTAGTGGTTGCAGTCCGGCACGACCTCGTCGCGCAGGCCGGGCAGTTCCGCCGCCCACCGCGCGGTGAGGTCGTCCGGAAGCATCCCGACGTCCTGGTTGAGCAGGCCTCTCGGCGCGCGGAGCAGGAGCGGCGCCGGCTCGACGGCCTTCAGGGCCGTCATGATCGCCTCGTGCTCGGTGAGCAGCCAGCGGCCGTCCTGCCGTACGGCGTCCTCGCGGGCGCGTGAGCGGACGGCTCCGTCCGGCCCGGTGGCGTCGTAGCGGACGTACTCCTCGACGAGCGGGGACCAGTCCCGGGCGAGCGCGGGATGGGCGCGGAAGAAGTCGAGGTAGGCCTCCACGCTCGGGTAGGTCTGGGAGAGCCGGGCGATGGCCGGGCCGAGTGTCGCCTCCAGCACCTCGTCGGGGTCGGCGCCGTCCGGCAGCGGCAGGGGCAGGCCGCCGTCCACGAGCACCACCCGGGCGTAGCGCCGCCGCGCGCCGTGCAGGGCCGCGACGTAGGCGCCCATCGAGTGGCCGGTGAGCACGCTCGTGCCGTCCGCGCCGACGTGCTCCGCCACGCGTTCCAGGTCCTCGGCGTGCCGGTCCAGGCCGTACGGGCCGGGCAGGCCGGCGCTGTGGCCGCGCCCGCGCAGGTCCACGGCGACCAGCGACCAGCCGGGCGGCAGCGTCTCGGCCACGCCCCGCCACGCCATGAGGGAGGCGGTGATGCCGTGCGCCGCGATGATCAGGCGGGGACCGCCGCCGAACCGGGCGATCCGCAGCCGTCCGCCGGGGACGGCGACCTCGTCGATGCTCATGGTGGGGACTGTACGGTACGACCCTCTCAGGTATCGCCTGTCCCGATATGTGTCTTTAAGCTCTGCCCCATGGGTGAACGTCTGATCGTCATCGAGCACGAGGCCGACGCCGGTCTGGGCTTCTTCGCCGGCTGGCTGGAGGCCGCGGGTGCCGAGGTCGAGGTCGTCCGGCCGTACAAGGGAGAGCCGGTGCCCCGCCGTGCCCCCGCCGGGCTGCTGGTCCTCGGCGGCGCCGCGGCGGCCTGGGACGACGAGGGGTACGGCTGGCTCCCGGCGACCAGGGACCTGCTCGCGCGCGCCGTCGACGAGGGCGTGCCGACGCTCGGCGTCTGCCTCGGCGCCCAGCTCATGACGATGGCCTGCGGCGGCACGGTCGAGCGCGGCGCCGCGGGCCTGGAGATCGGGCTGGGGGAGATCGAGCCGCTGCCCGAAGCCGCCGCCGACCCGCTGCTGTCCGCGCTGTCCGGTGGCCGGGTCAGGGCCGTCCAGTATCACTACGACGCCATGACCGCTCTGCCCGAGGGCGCCGTACGGCTGGCCACCGGCACGATGTACCCCAACCAGGCGTACCGGCTCGGCGACCGCGCCTGGGCCGTGCAGTTCCATCCCGAGGCCACGCCCGGGATCTTCGCCTCCTGGACCGTCGGCGGCGAGCTGCCGCCGGAGCGGGCCGCGGAGCTGAACGCGCAGGTCGAGGCGGCCGAGGGCGAGCTGAGACGCACCTGGAGGCCGCTCGCCGAGGCGTTCGCGGCCCTGCTCACGCGGTCCTGACCTCCCTTTCCCGCCGACGTGCGGGTGCGCGGGTGCGCGGCCAAAACGCGTGATGGGATGATTACGCAGAGAAACCGCTAAGGACGCGCACAACCCTGAGGGTTACCGTGTGCGCTGAGCCCGGCACGCGCCGGGCCGGACGGCCAAGATCGGCTCCCCGGAGGGACCGATCTCTGCGAGGAGGCTTCCATCCCATGTGTACCGTTACTGGGAAGGTTTGTCTCGGGGGGCCGACGTGATCGACGTCGGGGTGGAGGAAGGAACGGTGAACGCCGCGCCTCGGATACAGACGACGGCAGGGCGCCTGGCGGCGCTCGGATTCGCCGACGGCGCGCGGGCCGAGAGGCTGCTCGACGAGCTCGGTCCCGAGGCGGTCGGCGACTTCGCGCTGCTCGACGATCTCGTGCGGGCCGCCGACCCGGATCTGGCGCTCACCACGCTGAGCCGCGTGGTCGAGCGGGACCCGAGCGTGCTCGGGGCGTTCCGCGCGGACCCGGACCTGCGCCGCAGACTGCTCGGCGTGTTCGGGCTCAGCGCGGCGCTCGGCGAGCACGTCGTACGGCACCCGGAGTGCCTGGCCTCGACGCGGTGGACCCGGTGGCCCGCGACCGGCGAGCTGCGTGAGGAGATGCTGCTCGCGGTCGGCGCGGACCCGGACGACGCCGAGCCGGTGGCCACGGGCGTGACCGGGGGAGGCGCGGCCGCCGAGCCGGGCCCGGCGATGGACGCGCTGCGCGTCGCCTACCGCGGCCGCCTGCTGCACCTGGCCACGCGGGACGTGACCGGCGAGTGCACGCTCGCCGAGGTCGCCGCCGCGCTGGCCGACCTGGCCTCGGCCGCGCTGGAGGCCGCGCTCGCCGTCGCCAGGGCCGAGGTGGCCGACGCGGGCGACGTACGGCTGGCCGTGATCGGCATGGGCAAGTGCGGCGCCCGCGAGCTGAACTACATCTCCGACGTCGACGTCGTCTTCGTGGCCGAGCCCAAGGAGGGCGTGGACGAGACCAAGGCGCTGCAGACCGCCACGCGCCTGGCGCAGGGCATGATGCGGGCCTGCTCGGCGAGCACCCCTGAGGGCGCGCTGTGGGAGGTGGACGCCAACCTGCGCCCCGAGGGCAAGATGGGCCCGCTCGTGCGCAGCATGGAGAGCCACCTCGCCTACTACCGGCGGTGGGCCAAGACGTGGGAGTTCCAGGCGCTGCTCAAGGCACGCCCGGTCGCCGGCGACCTAGAGCTCGGCCAGCAGTACGTCGCCGCGGTCAACGAGCTGGTGTGGCAGGCCGCGGCCCGGCCCAAGTTCGTCGAGGACGTGCAGTCCATGCGCCGCCGCGTGGAGGCGCACGTGCCCGCGGGCGAGGCCGACCGGCAGATCAAGCTCGGGCCGGGCGGGCTGCGGGACATCGAGTTCGCCGTGCAGCTCCTCCAGCTCGTGCACGGCCGGTCCGACCCGCTGCTGCGCCGCCGGGCCACGCTGTCGGCCCTCGCGGCGCTCTCCAGAGGCGGCTACGTCGGCCGCGACGACGCCAAGTCGCTCGCCGAGGCCTACACCTTCCTGCGCCAGGTCGAGCACATGCTCCAGCTCCACCGGCTGCGCCGCACCCACGTGGTGCCGTCGGACACCGCCGACCTGCGGCGGCTCGGCCGGGGGCTGGGCATGACGACCGACCCGGTGGGGGAGTTCACCACCACCTGGCGGCGGCACGCGCTGGAGGTGCGGCGGCTCCACGAGAAGCTGTTCTACCGGCCGCTGCTGCAGGCCGTCGCCCGGCTGCCGGAGACCGAGGCCCGCCTGTCCACGGCCGCGGCCACCGCAAGGCTGGAGGCGCTCGGATACGCCGACCCCGGGGGCGCGCTGCGCCACATCGCCGCGCTCACCAGCGGCGTCTCCCGCCGGGCGGCCATCCAGCGGACGCTGCTGCCGGTCATGCTCGGCTGGTTCGCCGACGCTCCCGACCCCGACGCCGGCCTGCTCGGCTTCCGCCAGGTGAGCGACAAGCTCGGCACCACGCCCTGGTACCTGCGGCTGCTGCGCGACGAGACCGCCGTGGCCGAGCGGCTCGCCCACCTGCTCGGCACCAGCCGCTACGTCACCGGGCTGCTGCTGCACGCGCCCGAGGCCGTCGCGATGCTGGGCTCGCCCGCCGAGCTGGCCGTACGGCCCGCCGCGACGCTCGCCGCGGAGGCCGCCGCCGCGGTGGGCCGCCACGCGGAGAGCGCCGAGAACGCCGTCGCCGCCGTCCGGGCCCTGCGCCGCAGGGAACTGCTCCGTACGGCCTGCGCCGACCTGTCCGGGCTGATCGACATCGAGGAGGTCGGCCAGGCGCTCTCGTCCCTCAACGACGTCACGATCCAGGCGGCGCTGGACACGGCGATCAACAAGGTCACGCTGGAGCGGCGGGCCACGTTCCCGACCCGGATCGCGGTGATCGCCATGGGCCGCCTGGGCGGCCTGGAGAGTTCCTACGCCAGCGACGCCGACGTCATGTTCGTGCACGCGCCGCTGCCCGGGGTGGCCGAGCGGGACGCGACCGACGCCGCGCACGCGGTCGCCGAGGAGACGCGCAGACTGCTCGCGCTGCCCGCCCCCGACCCGCCGCTGCAGATCGACGCGAGCCTGCGGCCGGAGGGACGGCAGGGGCCGCTCGTCCGGACGATCGCCTCCTACCGGGCCTACTACGACCGCTGGGCCTCGCACTGGGAGGCCCAGGCGCTGCTGCGGGCCCGGTTCTGCGCGGGCGACGCCGAGCTCGGCCACGAGTTCGTCGCGCTCGTCGAGCCGCTGCGCTACCCGGCCGAGGGCATCTCCGCCGACGCCGTACGCGAGATCCGCAAGCTCAAGGCGCGGATGGAGGCCGAGCGGCTGCCGCGCGGAGCCGACCCTGCCCTGCACACCAAGCTCGGCAGGGGCGGGCTGAGCGACGTGGAGTGGGTGGCCCAGCTGATCCAGCTGCGGCACGCGGGAGCCGTACCGGCGCTGCGCACCACGCGCACCCTGGACGCGCTGCGCGCGGCGGCGGGGGAGGGCCTGCTCGACCCGGCCGACGAGGCGGTGCTGGCGGAGGCATGGCTGTTCGCCTCGCGGATCCGCGACGCCCTCATGCTGGTGCGCGGGCGGGCGGCCGACAGCATCCCCACCCCGGTCAAGGAACGGGTGCTGCTCGCGCGGGCCCTCGGCTATCCCCCGGAGGGCACCGAGGACTTCATCGAGGACTACCGGCGCGCCACCCGGCGGGCCAGGACCGTGGTCGAGCGCGTCTTCTACGAGGACTGAGCGCGAGGCGTGGGCCGGTCAGAGCTTCCGGCCCACGCCGCCGTACGCGCCGTGCACGTGGTCGGCCGGGAGAGGGACGTCGTCCGGGGCCGGACGCCACTCGCCGAGCGCGGCCAGGTCGGGTTCCACGAGCTCGAAGCCCTCGAAGAACCGGCTGATCTCGGCGCCGGTCCGCAGGATGAGCGGTACGGACCCGGCGTTGTACGCCTCGGCGAAGGCCCTCAGGCTCTCGGGGGCGAAGTCGCCGGTGACGTGGGAGACGGCGAGGTAGCTGCCGGGCACGAGCGCGTCGGTGTAGCGCTTGACGACGCCGAACGGGTCGTCCTCGTCCTTGATGTACATCAGCGTGCCCACGATCACCAGGCCGATCGGCCGGTTGAAGTCGAGCGTCGCCAGCGTGTCCGGGTGCTTGAGTACGGCGTCCGGGTCACGGAGGTCAGCCTCGACGTAGGCGGTCCTGCCCTCCGGCGCGCTGCGCAGCAGCGCGCGGGCGTGGACCATCACGATGGGATCGTTGTCGACGTAGACGACCCTGGCCGCCGGATTCACGGCTTGGGCGACCTCGTGGGTGTTGCCCTGGGTCGGGATGCCGGTGCCGATGTCCAGAAACTGGGTGACGCCCTGCTCCGCGAGGAATCGCACGGCCCGGTAGAGGAAGGCGCGGTTGTCCCGGACACCCTGGACGACCCCGGGGGAAGCGGATTTGACCGCTTCCGCGACCTCGCGGTCGGCCGCGAAGTTGTCCTTGCCGCCTAGCCAGTAGTCGTACACCCGGGCGGGATGCGGCACCGAGGTGTTGAGCTTCGGGGGAGGGGACGTCTCGTCGGCCATTGCCGTACTCCAAAGGGACGTGGTTTTATCTGATCTTACTCATTTGCCCAATCGCGCCCGGGCCGTTTGATCAAGATCGAGGGTCGCGGAAGGCATTGCCCCTGCAGCGGGCACGTTGTATCAACGGTGCGGGTGATCTCTTTGATCTCGTATTACGCCGATCTGGCCATCGGGCTGGTCCTGGCCTTCCTGCTGCTGTCGCTTCTCGTCAGCGGCATCAACGAGGGCATCGTCAGGCTGCTCGGAATCCGCAGCAAGTTCCTGTGGGCGTACCTGCGCGACACCCTCGACGGCGCGGAGACGGCGGACGGGGCCTCCCGGCTCGACCGCGTCCTCGACGTGCTGAAGAGGTTCGGGCGCAGGGCGAGGCAGCCGCTGACACAGGCGGCCTCGCCGGAGGAGGGCCGCTCGCGCCTGCCCGCCAGCGTCATGGGGGTGTTCGCGCGGCTGCCGTTCGGCCGGGACCCGCGGCCCGCCTTCAGCCGCCAGCCGCCGCCCGTGGAGAGCCCGCCGCTGGCCGCCGCCGCCGGTTCGGTGGCCGCCGAGCAGATGGCGGCGGACCCGGCCCCGATCGACGAGCGGGTGGACGAGCGGGTGGACCCCGCGCATCCGGCGGAGCAGGCCGACCCCGTGGAGACCGCCGTCCTCGCCGCGGACGCACCGGCCGTGCTGCCGCCAGGCCAGGGCAAGTCGATGGCCGAGCTGCTCCACGAGCGCCTGCAGGAAATCGACCACGCCAAGCGCGGACGGACGAGCATCGCCGACATCCCGCCCGCGCGCTTCGCCGTCGCCGTCCTGGAGATCGCCACCGAACACGGCGGCGTGGAGACTCTCATGCGGGATCTCGACGCGCTCAAGAGCCCCTTCTCCCGGCCGCTCAAGGCCGTGTGGGACAGGGCGAGCCACGACCTGGAGGCGTTCCGGCGGGGCGTGGAGGACTGGTTCGACGGCGAGATGGAGCGGCTCAGCGTGCTCTACCGCCGCTACGTCCGCTGGGTCCTCGTCGCGCTCGGCCTCGTCGTGACGCTGGTGTTCAGCATGGACTCCCTGGAGTACGGCAAGAGCCTGCTGCGCGACAACGCCTACCGCAGCGCGGTGACCGCGTTCGGCCAGTCCGGCCCGCAGGCGCTGGAACCCCTGCGCGAGCAGTGCGAGCCGGGCCAGGACCCCTACGTGTGCGTCACCGACGTGCTGAGCACTCCGGCGTTCGTGAAGATCTTCACGCACGCCCCGGTGAGCGTCACGATGGACGCCTCCGGCGGCCCGGCCTGGGCCTGGCGCGGCGGGGACTGGTGGGGGCGTCTCACGTCGCCGGGCCACTGGCCGGGCTTCCTCGTCACCCTGGTGGCCCTGCTGTTCGGCGCGCCGTTCTGGTGGGACATCCTGCGCCGCGTGAGCGGCCTTCGCGCCAGGACCTCCGGCTCGACCCCCTCCTGACGGTCACCGGCGGCGCCGTCCGCGTCAGGGCTCGAGGTCGGTCACTCCCCGGCCGCTCGCCATGTCGAGAGGCACGGAGACCTGGTCGTGCGCGATCAACCAGTCGCCGTCGGTCTTCCGGAAGCAGAACGTGCCCCGGACCCACATGCCGCTCGTCGCCGTCCCGTTCCTCAGCGTGCCGCTGAGCCGGCCGAAGCAGTGGCCGAACGCCACGTCATCGCCCACGGTGAGGGTCAGGTCGCGAACCTCGTAGTCCACCTCCTGGAAGAGCGCGAACACCTTCGCCCAGTTCTTCAACTTCGCGTCTGTCCCCACGTGCTGCAGTGGCGGCTCGACGTCGAAGGACACGACGTCCGGCGCGTAGAGCCGCCTCAGGCCTTCGAGATCCCCGGCGCGGATCCCTTCGACGACCCTGCCGATCTGCCGCCTGATCGTGGCTTCGTCTTCCTCGCGTCGCGTGGGCATCGCCACCCGTCCCTTCGATTCGGTGTGCAAGTCCGGCTTCTCACCGGTACGACCGGACAGCACCGCGAAATGTCAGGTGACTACGGGCCGACGATCGAGCCGGACCGGCTGACCGGGCCCGCTGTCGTCCCGGTCAGCCGGTGCATCAGACCGGGTCACGCCACCTTGGAGGACGGGGCGGTCCATGTGTTGCAGGAGCCGGGGTCGCCGGACTTGAACCCGGCGTCGGCCCAGTAGGTGATCGACTTCCTGCTTCCGCCGTCCTTGCCCGCCCAGCCGCGCAGGTAGAAGAGCAGGTCGTCCCAGTCCTCCGAGCCGCGGTGGAGGGACTTCCAGACGCTGCGGATGAAGGCTCCGCCGAAGCAGTGGCCCTGCAGGTTGTAGCGCCGGTTCTGCTCGGCGAGCTCGGCCTTGTTCCGGGAGTCGAGGTTCACCCAGGCTCGGTAGATGCCGGCGGCGTTCTGCACGTGCTCTCCGTAGAACGTCGCCACCAGGTTGAACAGATAGAGATCCTCCGGCTCCTCCAGGAGGTCCTTGGAAAGCACGATCAGAAGCGTGCGAGACCCTTCACAGTAGAAGGCGTCGAAATCGTCCTTGCGCCACTTCAGCCCGCAGAACTTCGCCGGCGCTTCGTCGGTCACGGTGAGCTTCATCCGGGACTGCTTCAGCCCCGCCTTGCGCAACTGGGCGGTCCAGGAACGGTCGACGCACCTGAGCACACCGGCCAGATAGCTCTTGGCCGACGCCACGTCGTTCTTCTTCACCGGTCTTTCCCGGCAGGAGGTGGTCGGCAAAGGACCCGCGCTGTACAGGCGGTTGGCGGTGAGGGTCCTGTTCTTGACGGGGTGGGCGGCGGCCGGGGAGGAGACGGCCGGGACGAGCCCCAGCGTCACCGAACCGGCGAGCGCGATCATGGCGAGTTTCACGGACGACGAGGTTAAACCAGAACAAAGTACGCGCAAAGTCTTTTAGCAATAACGATTCGCCTTTGTGTGCGGCGCGGAGCAATATGGAGCCCCCGTTCGCCCGGCCGTGCCGCGAGGCGCATTACCGGTGCCGGTGCCGAGTGGTTAGGAGAGTGCATCATCATCAGACACGCCGAACCGGCGGACGCCGGGGCGATCGCCGCCGTCCACGTGCGGTCGTGGCAGGCCGCCTACCCGGGACTGATGCCCCAGGCCCATCTCGACGGCCTCACCCCGGCCATGCGCCTGCCGGTGTGGGAGCGGCTGCTGGAGGAGTCCCCGCGGCGTACGGAGATCCTCGTGGCGGAGGTGGACGGCTCCGTCGCCGGATTCGCCGCGTTCGGCCCCGGCCGGGACGACGACGTCGACCCCGCCTCGGTGGCGGAGGTCTCGGCGATCTACCTGGTGCCCGAGGCGTGGGGCGCCGGGGTCGGCGGGCGGCTCATGTCCGCCGTGCTGGACGGCCTCGCCGCCGCCGGGTACGAGCAGGCCACCCTCTGGGTCGTCGAGGGGAACGCCCGAGCCCGGCGGTTCTACGAGCGCGGCGGCTGGCGCCCCGACGGAGCCGTGCAGCGGGACGAGTCGGACGGATTCCCGCTGACCGAGGTCCGCTACCGCCGGTCCCCGCACCGTTGACGCGTCGGACGGCCGGGTGATAGACCCTCTGCCAGCGTCGCGGTGCACCCGGCAAGGAGACCGCCGAGGGCATGGAGGCGCCGGTACAAGGGACGACCTTGACGACATCGCATGGACGCCTGAAGGCGTTCGGCAACCAGCTGATCGACGTACACATCTGGCTCCGCGAGGAGCTCGCGGAGCTGCGCGAGGACATCGACGCCCACCTCGCCGGAGGCGCCCGCCCCCGCGAGCTGCGGGCCCACTGCCTCGCCTTCTGCTCCGCGCTGAACCGCCACCACACCGGTGAGGACGACGGTGCGTTCCCCGAGCTCGCCCGGCGGTACCCGGAGTTGCGGCCGGTGCTGGAGGAACTGCGCCGCGACCACCGCCTGGTGGAGGACTGCCTGCGGCGGCTGCAGGACCTCGCCGGGCGTCTGGACCAGGCGGCCGACCCCGTGGAGGTCCGCCGCGAGCTGGACAGCCTGGCCGCGCTGATGGAGACGCACTTCGTCTACGAGGAGAAGCGGATCGTCGCGGCGCTCAACGCGCTGGACGTGCCGGGCTGGGACCGCTCCCGGCCCGAGTTCCTGCGCACCGACGAGACGGGGCGCTGACCGGCGCGCGGGGCGGGGCGGGGGGGGGCGCCCCCCCCCCCCCCCCCGGGGCCCCCCCCGGGGGGGGGCACGGG